>CAVPCF010000098.1:0-15921 GCA_963702275.1 Candidatus Melainabacteria bacterium | reverse complement strand
GGCCCCCAGCTTTTCGCCGACTTCAGGCATCACCCGCCTGGCTAGGTCCAGCAGCAGGAACTTCACCTCGGCCGGGTCGAAGTTCATTTGCTTGGCCGCGGCGTTGGCCAGTGCGCGCAGTTGCAGGATGAGTTCCGTTCCCGGAATACGATGCCCCCACCACGACGATGGTGCGCCGCGCTCGCACGAGTTCGGCGTCGTCATCCACGCAGGACAACTCCAGTTGCTCCAGACCACGTGGTCGCGCAGGTAGAGCGCCTCCGCCGTCGACTTCAAACCCCTTGCGTACTGGGCTAATCCGGGGATGTCGAACAAGCGGGTGGACCGATCCCGGCGTCAACACCAGCCGGTCCCACGACAACGAACGGGAACGCTGCTCGAGGTCGGTGAACTCCAGCCGGTGCTGCGCTAAATCGACACTGTCGACCCGCCCGCGAATCTTGCGTACGCCATTAAGAGTCCCGGCGAGCGGGATCGTCACGAATCGCGGGGTCGACCACTCCCCGGCAACGTCCGGCAACAGCGGCGTGTAGAGCATGTAGTCGACCGGCGAGATGATCGTGACGTCGACATAGGTTTGCCGCAGGCGGCGGGCCAGGCCCTGCCCTGCTACGGCGCCGAGGTCCGATCCCTGACGGTCACCGAGCCCGAGCCGCCGATGCTGCGCCCCCTGGAGCGGCGGGTCCATGAGCAGCGCCCGTCCGCGACGGTGCTGCGCGCCCCGGCCGAGGACCTCCCGTTCGAGGATCACTCCTTCGACGTGGCGGTCTCGACGCTGGTCCTGTGCGGGGTCGATGACCAGCCCCGGGCCTGGACCGTCCAGCCCATCCGCCTGTTCGGCGACCCGGTGCTGCGCACCTGCGCCACGCCGGTGACCGACTTCGACAAGGAGTTGCGCGTCCTGGTCAGGGACCTCACCGACAGCCTGACCGACCAGGGCGGCGCCGGCCTGGCCGCCCCGCAGATCGGCGTCGGCCTGCGCGTGTTCGCCTACCACTGCGACGGCGTCGAGGGCCACCTGGTCAACCCGACCTGGACCGTCCTGGGCGACGGCTACCAGGAAGGACCGGAGGGCTGCCTCTCCATCCCCGGCCTTTCCTGGGACTGCCGGCGGCACGAGCACGTCGTGGCCACCGGCTGGAACCAACACGGCGAACCGGTCACCGTCGAAGGCACCAGGACGATGGCCCGCTGCATCCAGCACGAGACCGACCACCTGGACGGCGTGCTGTTCCTGGACCGGCTCACCCCGAGACCCGCAAGCAGGCGATGAAGGAGATCCGCCAGGCCGAGTGGTTCGACGGCGGGATGCCGGTGCTCAAACAGGACCCGCATCCGCTGTTCGGCGGCGCGCGCTGAGATGCGGCTGGTCTTCGCGGGTACGCCAGAGGTCGCGCTGCCGGCCCTGCGCGCGCTGATCGCGACCGGACGCCACGACGTGGTCGCCGTGGTGACCCGGCCGGACGCGCCCGCCGGTCGTGGCCGGCACGTGGTCCGCTCGCCGGTTGCGGCGCTGGCCGACGACAACGGCATCGAGGTGCTCTCGCCGCAGAAGGCGGGCGATCCGGACTTCCTGGCCCGGCTGACCGAACTGGCCCCGGACTGCTGTCCGGTCGTGGCCTACGGCGCGTTGCTCCCCACCAAGGCGCTGGCGATCCCGGTGCACGGCTGGGTGAATCTGCACTTCTCGCTGCTGCCCGCGTGGCGTGGTGCGGCGCCGGTGCAGGCCGCGGTGCGGCACGGCGACGAGATCACCGGCGCGACCACGTTCCGTATCGTCAAGGAGTTGGACGCGGGCCCGGTGTTCGGCGTGGTCACCGAGAAGGTCCGGGACCGCGACACCGCGGGCGAACTGCTGGACCGGCTCGCGGTGGCCGGCGCGGACCTGCTGGTGTCCACTGTGGACGGCATCGAGGCGGGGGCGCTGCGTGCCGAGGACCAGCCTGCCGACGGTGTGAGCTACGCGCCGAAGGTCACCGTGGACGACGCCCGCGTCGACTTCACGGCGCCCGCCGTCGCCGTGGACCGGCTGGTGCGTGCCGTCACGCCGGAACCGGGCGCGTGGGCCGAGTTCCGCGGCGACCGGATCAAACTCGGTCCGGTGCTGCCGGTCGAGCATGCGGAGACATTGGCGCCCGGCGAGCTGAGGGTGGATCGTAAGCGGGTGTTGGTGGGCACCGCGACCGGTCCGGTCCAACTCGGCGAGGTGCAGGCGCCGGGCAAGAAGCGGATGGCCGCGGCCGACTGGGCACGCGGCAGCCGCATCGAGGTGGGGGAACGCTGGACGTGACACCCCGCACACTGACGAAAACCAGAGCGAGGAGCAGCGCATGACCGCGCCGGGGCGCCGACCCTCTCGGCCCCGCAGCCCACATCCGCCAAGACGACGACCCGGTCCGGCGCGACCGCCGGTGGAGGACCCGGCGCGGCAGGCCGCGCTGGACACGCTGCGCGCGGTGCGTGAGCGCGACGCCTACGCCAACCTGGTGTTGCCCGGCCTGCTGCGCGCCCGCCGGATCACCGGTCGCGACGCCGCCCTGGCCACCGAACTTGCCTACGGCACGTCCCGCGCCCAGGGCCTGCTGGACGAGGTCCTCGCCGCGTGCACGGAACGCCCTTTGTCCACTGTGGATGGACCGGTGCTCGACGCGCTGCGCCTTGGCGCGTACCAGTTGCTGCGCACCAGGATTCCGGCGCACGCCGCGGTCGGCGCCACCGTCGACCTGGTGCGCGGCGAGGCGGGCTCGCCGATCGCCGGCTTCGTCAACGCCGTGCTGCGCCGCGTCTCCGACCTGCGACGAGCAGGCCTGGTCCGACCGGCTGGCCCCGGACCGGGCCACCGACCCGATCAGCCACCTCGCGTTCGTCACCGCGCATCCCGCAGTGGATCGCGCGGGCGTTCGCCGTCGCGCTCGGCGACACCGGCGACGAACTGGCCGCCGCCCTGGCCGCCGACGACCAGCGCCCCGCCGTGCACCTGGCGGCGCGCCCCGGCGACGTGACCGCGACGGAACTGGCCGCGATGACCGGCGGCCGGGTCGCGCCATACTCCCCGTACGGCGTGCACCTTGAGCCCGGCGCGGGCGATCCCGGCGACCTAGACCCGGTCCGGCAGCGGCTCGCGGCGGTACAGGATGAGGGCAGCCAACTGTGCGCGGTCGCGCTGACCGAGGCACCGCTGACCGGCCAGGACACCCGCTGGCTTGACCTGTGCGCAGGCCCCGGCGGCAAGGCCGTGCTGCTCGGCGCGCTCGCCCGTGCCAGGGGCGCCACGGTGGACGCCGTCGAGAAGGCACCGCACCGCGCGAAACTGGTACACACCGCGACCGACGGCCTGCCGGTCACCGTGCACGTGGCCGACGGCCGCGACCCCGGCCTGCCCGCCGGCTACGACCGCGTCCTGGTGGACGCCCCGTGCACCGGCCTCGGCGCGCTGCGTCGCAGGCCGGAGGCCCGTTGGCGCCGGGAGCCGAGCGATGTGGCGGATCTGGCCCGGTTGCAGCGTGAGCTGACGCTGTCCGCGCTGGCGCTGGTCCGGCCGGGCGGCCTGGTGGCCTACGTGGTCTGCTCACCGCACCTGTCCGAGACCACCGGCCTGGTCGCCGACGTCCTGCGCCGCACCGACGCCGAAGTGGTGGACGCACGCGAGTTCTTCCCCGGCGTACCGAAACTCGGCGCAGGCCCGTACGTACAGCTGTGGCCGCACCGGCACGGCACCGACGCGATGTTCTGCGCCCTGCTGCGCAGGCCATGATCCTGTGTCTCGTGGCATCGGGTTGTCACGGCGTGGAGCGACGGTTGCGCGCGGAACTGGCCGAACCGGCGGTTCGTCGTGGCTGGCGCCTCGCGATCACGCTGACCCCGACCGCGGCACTGTGGCTGGACGCGGCAGGCGAGCTGGACCGCCTGCGTGCCCTTGCCGACCTGCCGGTCCGGTCGGTGGCCAGAATGCCCGGCGAGCCCTCGCCGTACGGCCTGGCCGACCGCTACCTGTTCGCCCCGGCCAGCGCCACGTCGATCGCCAAGCTGGCGCTGGGCATCGGCGACAACCAGGCCCTCACCCAACTGTGCGAGGCGGTCGGCGCACCCGACGTGCCGGTGGTGCTGCGACCACAGGCCGGCACCGCCCAACGCGGCCATCCCGCGTTCCCCGGCCACCTCGACGTGCTCCGCTCGGCCGGCGTCCTCATCGCGGACGCCCCACCGGAAGCTCCGTGGGAGCCGTTGCTCGACCTGCTATGAAGGCCATCCAGGCGTCGGTGGGGACACAGAGTGCGCCGCCCTCGCGGTTCTTCGAGTCGCGAACAGCGACCGACCCGATGATCCGGACCTCGACGCATGCGCCGCTGCCCGAGCTGCTGTAGCTGCTCTTGAACCAACCGGTGTCGCGGGTCATCCACTAGCTCCTTGTCACAAGATCCGCGATCACCCTACGCGACTCGTCCGCGCTGGCCGCGAGCGCTTCCAGCCTGCCGAACGCTCGGAACAGCCGCCCGGTGTCGATGGGTTCGTCGAAGTAGGTCGACGGGCCGTAGAAGCCGTGCAGGAAGCCAACCGGACGCAGTGTCTGTCCAAAGTGCAGTAGTGCCAGGCCCCCCCCGCCTTGGGCCGGATTGTGGGCGGCCGTGGCGGACAGGATCTGGATGGCGGTGTCGGGGCGTTCGTCGATCATCCGCAGCAGATGTTCCAGTTGCCGGCGCATGACATCAGGCCCGCCGACCTCGGTGCGGAGCGCGGTGTCGGTGAGGATGAAGCGCAGGGATTTCGGTGGGTCCGCCACCATCATCAGCTTCTGCCGTTCCAGCCGGAAGCTGATCCGATTACGGCGTTCCTCCCATGACGACTCCCACCAGATCCCGTCGCCGTCGGTCATCAGCGCCTCGATGTACTCGGGGATCTGAAGCGGACCAGGGATGATCCCCGGATCGTAGCTCCAGATCTCGGTGGCCATCGACTCGAGATCGGCCAGCCGTTCGTAGGAGCGCGGCAGCAGATCCGTGTACGGCCTGCGGGTCGGCCGTTTCCGCGCCTCGGCGCCGAGCGCCAGCAGCTCGCGTTTCTGGTCGGGTGTCGCGCCAAGGACGTCGAGTAGCTGTGCGAGCTCATCCACGGACAGCGTGCCCTTGCCGTCGAGGACGCGGCTCATCTGGCCGCGGTCCTTGCCGATCGCCACCGCCAGATCCTCGGTTTTCTTGCCGGACTCGGCACGGAGGCGCTTGAGCACCTCGCCCAGGAACAGGCGTGGGAAGGTCGGCACGGCCTCGGGCATGTCGTCCCCCTTCCTGATTCACCCGTTCGGGGCAATATCGAGCGCACATATGTGCGTTATTTTTAGCACACGGAACCTAGCACAACAGGCCAGCTGTTCGATTCTAAGGGTGCAACGGGGCGAAGGGGCAGGGTCGTGGACCAACCGATGACACTGGGTGCGTGGGGATCCTTCGACGGTGATACCAAGATCGGCTACACGCCGTGCGCCGGCGGCGCGGTCGAGATCATGATCGGTGGTGACGGGGGATTCAACCTCCTCGTGACCGACTCGGGCCTTGCCCGGCTCGCCAGGCTCATCGAAGCGGCTCGTACCGACGGGCGACGGCTGGCATTGCTCGACGAGTCCGCCGCGAGCGGCGAACCGAGTGGGCGGTAACAGCTCCTCCTAGACTCGTACCCGTGCCGCCGCAGCCGATGATCGCGCCCAGCCTCCTGTCCGCGGACTTCGCGCGCCTCGCGGACGAGGCCGACGCGGTGCGGGGAGCGGACTGGCTGCACGTGGACGTGATGGACGGGCACTTCGTGCCGAACCTGACCATCGGCCTGCCGGTGGTCAAGTCGCTGCTGCGGGCCACCGACCTCCCGATCGACTGCCACCTCATGATCGACGACCCGGACCGCTGGGCGATCGGCTATGCCGAGGCCGGCGCGTACAACGTCACCGTGCACGCCGAAGCCGCGGCCGACCCGCGCAAGCTGGCCAACGACCTGCGTGCGGCCGGCGCGAAGGCCGGGCTGTCGGTCAAGCCGAAGACCCCGCTGGCGCCGTGGGTCGACGTGTTGCGGCACTACGACACGCTGCTGGTGATGTCGGTCGAACCCGGGTTCGGCGGCCAGAAGTTCATGCCGGACGTACTGAACAAGGTCCGCACCGCCCGCCGGCTGGTCGACACCGGCCATCTCACCGTGTTGATCGAGATCGACGGCGGCATCAACGAGGACACCATCGTCGAGGCCGCCGAGGCGGGTGTGGACTGCTTCGTCGCGGGTTCCGCCGTGTACTCCGCGGACGATCCGGCCAAAGCCGTTGCCGACCTGCGGGCCCGTGCCGCCGCCCACCGCAAGGGCTGATCGGAGTGCGCGAGGCAGCGATGGAGCTGGCGATCGCGGCCAGCGAACGCGTGCGCGGCACCACGAGTCCGAACCCGCCGGTCGGCGCCGTCGTGCTGGATCGGGACGGGCTGGTCGTCGGGGTGGGCGCGACCAGCCCGCCGGGCGGCCCGCACGCGGAGGTCGGTGCGTTGGCGGAGGCGGGGGAGCGGGCACGGGGCGGCACGGCCGTTGTCACGCTGGAGCCGTGCGCGCACCACGGCCGCACCCCGCCGTGCGTTGACGCGCTGCTGGCCGCCGGTGTCGCCGAGGTCCACATCGCGGTCACCGACCCGAACCCGGTCGCGGCGGGCGGGGTGGCCAAGCTCGACGCCGCCGGGGTCCGGGTGCGTGTCGGCCTGCTGGCCGAGCGGGTCGCAGGCGGACCGCTGCGCGCCTGGCTGCACTACGCGCGCACCGGCCGGCCGCACGTGACCTGGAAGTACGCCGCCACGCTCGACGGCCGGGTCGCCGCCGCGGATGGCACCAGTCGGTGGATCAGCGGCGAGTCGTCCCGGGCCGAGGTGCACGAGTTCCGGCGCAAAGTCGACGCGATCATGGTCGGCCGCGGCACCGTGCTCGCCGACGACCCACGGCTCACCGCGCGAGCCGACGACGGCACCGACGCGCCACGCCAGCCGCTGCGCGTCGTGGTCGGCACCGGCGACCTCCCGCCAGGCGCCCACGTCCTGGACGACACCGCGCCGACCCTGCACCTGCGCAGCCGCGACCCGGCCGCTGTCCTGGCCGAGCTCGCCGGCCGCGGTGTGGTCGACGTCCTGCTGGAAGGCGGCCCCCGGTTGGCAGGCGCGTTCCTGGCGGCCGGCATGATCGACCGCGTGCTGGCCTACGTGGCGCCGAAGCTGCTCGGCGCCGGACCGCTCGCGTTGGCCGACGCGGGCGTGTCGACCGTCACCGCGGCACACCAATTCACCGTCGAAGAGGCCACGATGGTGGGGTCGGACGTGCGAATCTCCGCCGTGCCGATGCGGGGCTGACAGACGAACGACAGGAGGGGTCGGGGTGTTCACGGGGATCGTGGAGGAGCGCGGCGAGATCGTGGCCGTCGAGCAGTTGCCCAACGCCGCCCGGCTGACCGTGGCCGGCCCGGTGGTGACGGCCGACGCGAAACACGGTGACTCGATCGCGGTCAGCGGGGTCTGCCTGACCGTGGTCGACGTCGCGGGCGGGCGGTTCACCGTCGATGTGGTGCACGAGACACTGCAACGCTCGAGCATGGCCAAGGCGCATGCCGGCGACCGGGTCAACCTGGAACGCGCGACGGCCGTCGGGGAGCGCCTCGGCGGGCACATCATGCAGGGTCACGTGGACGGCACCGGCGTGTTCCTGTCCCGCGACGAGGCAGGGCTGACCAGGTTCGCGCTGCCGGAACGGCTGGCAAGGTACGTGGTGGAGAAGGGTTCCATCGCGGTGGACGGCGTGTCCCTGACGGTGGTCGAGGTCGGCGCCGACCACTTCAGCGTTGCTCTGATTCCGACCACACTCTCCCTCACAACCCTCGGCGACCGGGAGACTGGAGACCTGGTCAACCTCGAAGTTGATGTCTTGGCGAAGTACGTCGAGCGGCTGGCCGGCCCACACCTGGCACGGGTGCGGGAGGACAATGGCGGGGGAGGCGAGGACACCGGTGACTGACTTTGCGGGTATCGAGCGGGCCGTCGCGGACATCGCGGCCGGCAAGGCCGTGGTGGTCGTCGACGACGAGGACCGGGAGAACGAGGGCGATCTGATCTTCGCGGCGGAGAAGGCCACGCCGGAACTGCTCGCGTTCATGGTCCGCTACACGTCCGGCTACGTCTGCGTGCCGCTGCCCGAGTCCATCTGCGACCGACTCGATCTGCCGCCGATGTACCACACCAACCAGGATCGGCGCGGCACCGCCTACACCGTGACCGTCGACGCGGCGGCCGGCGTGAGCACCGGCATCTCCGCGACCGACCGCGCGCACACCATCCGACTGCTGGCCGACCCGACATCGAAGCCCGCCGACTTCAACCGGCCGGGGCACGTGGTTCCGTTGCGCGCCAAGGAGGGCGGCGTGCTGCGCAGGCCGGGCCACACCGAGGCAGCCGTCGACCTGGCGCGGCTGGCGGGCCTGCGGCCGGCCGGTGTGCTGTGCGAACTGGTCAGCCAGAAGGACGAGGGCGACATGGCGCGCCGCGACGAGCTCCAGGTCTTCGCCGCCGACCACGACCTCGAAATGATCACCATCGCCGACCTGATCGCCTACCGGCGGCGCACCGAGATGCAGGTGGCACGGGTCGCCGACGCCCGCATCCCGACCGCGCACGGCACGTTCCGCGCGGTCGGCTACGACAGCCTGCTCGACGGCATCGAGCACATCGCGCTGGTCTACGGCGAGATCGGCAACGGCGAGGACATCCTGGTGCGCGTGCACTCGGAGTGCCTGACCGGCGATGTGTTCGGCTCCCTGCGCTGCGACTGCGGCCCGCAGCTCGACGCCGCGATGGCCATGGTGGCCGCGGAGGGCAGGGGCGTCGTGCTGTACGTCCGCGGGCACGAGGGCCGCGGCATCGGCCTGCTGCACAAGCTCCAGGCCTACCAACTCCAGGACGACGGCCACGACACGGTGGACGCGAACCTGGCGCTCGGCGTGCCGGCGGACGCCCGCGACTACGGCACCGGCGCGCAGATCCTGAGCGATCTCGGCGTCCGGTCCATGCGCCTGCTGACCAACAACCCGGCCAAGCGGGTCGGTCTGGAAGGCTATGGCCTGCGCGTGGTGGACCGCGTGCCGCTGCCCATCTCGCCGAACCCGGAGAACCTGCACTACCTGCGGACCAAGCGGGACCGGATGGGACACGAGCTGGAACTGGACCCGTTCCAAAACCAGTAGCAGTCAAGAGGAGTAAGCGTGAGCGAGCCTGCGGGCGAACCATGGGCGCTGCGCGGTTCGCGAACGCGCTGTCGGGCGCTAGTGAGGAGACAGCGTGAGCGGTGAGGGGCGACCCGACGCCGAAGTCCCTTCGGACTGCGTCGGTTTGCGGCTGGGCATCGTGGCGACGCGCTGGCACGCCAAGATCACCGATTCCCTGCTCAGCAGGGCGCTGGTCGCGGCGGAGCAGGCCGGTATCGAGGAACCCACCGTGGTCCGGGTGGCCGGCTCGGTGGAACTGCCGGTGGTCGCGCAGGCGCTGGCCAAGCACCACGACGCCGTGGTCGCGCTCGGCGCGGTGATCCGCGGTGGCACGCCGCACTTCGAGTACGTCTGCGACGCGCTGACCTCGGGACTGGCCAGGGTGGCGCTGGACGAGTCGACACCGGTCGGCAACGGCGTGCTCACGTGCGACACCGAGCAGCAGGCCCTCGACCGGTGCGGCGCCCCGGATTCCATCGAGGACAAGGGTTTCGAGGCCTGCGTCGCCGCGTTGGAGGCGGCGCTGGTGCTGCGCGGGCTGCGGCAGCCGTGGACGGAACGAGGCTTTGAATGATCGTGACCGGTGACACCCTGGTGGTCCGCCCGCACAAGGTGCGCCGCATCGCCATCCCGGTGGCGGTCGCGCTAGTTGTGATCTTCGCGGTGGTCGCGGTGCTGCTCAAGAGCGGTTCGACCGGTGTCCGGTTCGGCCTGTCCGACCAGGTGTCGATCGCCGGCATCGGCGTCGTGCTCGGGTGCGCGGTGCTGCTGCTCGTCCGGCCCCGGCTGGTCGCCGACGCGGACGGCGTCGAGGTGCGCAACGTCCTGTTCGGCCAGAGGGTCCCGTGGCCCATGATCCAGGCGGTCAGCTTCCCGGACGGCGCGCCATGGGCACGACTGGAACTGCCGCACGACGAGTACGTGCCGGTGGTCGCGATCCAGGCCGCCGACGGCGACCGGGCCGTGGTCGCCATCCGTGAACTGAGAGCACTGCTCCGAAAGCAGAACGGATGACCCGAATCGAGAGCACTGCTCTGAAAGCAGAACAGGTGATCCGAATCGAGAGCACTGCTCTGACAGGTGATCTCAATTGTGAGCACTGATCCGAAAGCGCAACAGGTGATCTGAATAGTGAGCACTGCTCTGAATCGGCGACAGGTGCTCTGCGGCCTGGCACTCGGCGCGGTCGGCGGCGCACTGGCCGCCTGCACCCCGAGCCGGGTCGGCGGCGCGGGCTCCGCCAAGCCGGGCACGGTCCTGGCCAAGGTGGGCGACGTCCCGGTGGGCGGCGGCCTGCTCGCCGACGCCGGCACCAACGGCTTGATCCTGCTGACCCAGCCCTCGGCGGGCGAGATCAAGGCGTTCGACCCGACCTGCCCACACGCCGGCGCCAAGGTCAGCCCGCCCCAGGGCAACGTGATCACCTGCCCCGCCCACGGCAGCCAGTTCGACGCGACCACCGGCGCACTGGAACGCGGCCCCGCGCCTCGCGGCCTCACCACGGTGCCGGTCGCCATCAGGGGCGCCGACGTCGTGCTGGCCTAGGACCAGCGGATGTGCACCCCGGACGACCACAACTCGGCCAGTCCAGCCGCGGTCGAGTCACCGGTCACCGCCAAGCCGTCCCACGGCAGCCGGTTCCACAACGCCAGGTACAACTGCTCAGCAGGCCCGCGAACGGTGCTGTCGGCGGCCTCGTCGCCCACCACCCGGGACGCCTTGGGCGCGGACGGCCCGATCCACACCTGCCAGTGCGAGTTCGTGTCCGTCGCGTGCACGTGCAGCGTGCGATCCGTCTTCGCCCGTAACCGCCTGCCGCGACCGGACAGGAAGCCCGTCAGCAACTCGTCCACGCCGTCGTCGGCCAGGTCCGGCGGCACCGGCGCGGACACCCCCGGCCCGGTCGCCCGGTCCGCGTCCACCCGGTGCACGGTGGTCTCGTGCGCCTGCCGCCGTGCCCAGAACGCCAGCGGCGACGGCGCCGGCAGGAACGCCCAGCACACCAGGTCGGGCGGTGCCGCCCGCAGCGTGTGCTCCAGTTCGGCGTGCCCGTCGCGGTACCAGTCCAGCAGGACGTCGTCGGCCGGCAGTTGGGCCACGATGTCGTAGGGCTGATCGACGTCCGGCGGCGCGTCCCGCCCTTCCCTGACCACCAGCGCCGCCCAGCGATGCACGCCGCCGACGTGCAGTAACAGGTCGCGCACGGTCCAACCGGGGCAC
This sequence comes from Candidatus Melainabacteria bacterium, assembly GCA_963702275.1. Taxonomy (GTDB): domain Bacteria; phylum Actinomycetota; class Actinomycetes; order Mycobacteriales; family Pseudonocardiaceae; genus DATEPR01. The sequence continues at coordinate 4,442 of CAVPCF010000098.1, read as the reverse complement.
GTCGGCACCGTGGCCGCGAGCCCGGCCCGGTCGGCCGCGTCGCCGAGCAGCAGCCCCTGATCATGCAGTGCTTCCACCCAACCATCCCGCCCAGGTGCGGTGATCAGTGCCGATACGTCCATCTGGTCAGCCTGCCATCCCGCGCCGGACTGTCACACCAGGGACGTAGGCTTGACGGGTGGCCGACCCGTCGACCTATCGACCCGCACCAGGCACCATTCCCGACGCGCCCGGGGTGTACCGGTTCCGCGACCCGACCCGCCGGGTGATCTACGTCGGCAAGGCCAAGAGCCTGCGCAGCCGGCTGAACTCCTACTTCGCCGACCTCTCCGGCCTGCACCCGCGCACCCGCCAGATGGTCACCACCGCCGGTTCAGCGTCGAGTGGACCGTGGTGTCCACCGAGGTCGAGGCGCTCCAGCTGGAGTACAACTGGATCAAGGAGTTCGACCCGCGGTTCAACGTCCGCTACCGGGACGACAAGTCCTACCCGGTACTCGCCGTCACGCTGCACGAGTCCTACCCGAGGCTGCACGTCTACCGGGGGCCGCGCCGCAAGGGCGTGCGCTACTTCGGCCCCTACGCGCACGCATGGGCCATCCGGGAAACCCTCGACCTGCTGCTGCGCGTCTTCCCGGCCCGCACCTGCTCGGCAGGCGTGTTCAAGCGGCACGGCCAGATCGGCCGACCCTGCCTACTGGGCTACATCGACAAGTGCTCCGCGCCGTGCGTCGGCCGGGTGACCGAGGACGAGCACCGGGAGATCGTGCTGGACTTCTGCGACTTCCTCGCCGGCCGGACCGACGCCATGGTGCGCCGGCTGGAACGCCAGATGCAGCGCCGCGTCCGACGAACTGGAGTTCGAGCGGGCGGCCCGGCTGCGCGACGACATCTGCGCGCTGCGCAGGGCCATGGAGAAGCAGGCGGTCGTGCTGGGCGACGGCACCGACGCCGACGTGGTCGCGTTCGCCGACGACGAACTCGAAGCCGCCGTGCAGGTCTTCCACGTGCGCGGCGGCCGGGTGCGCGGCCAGCGCGGCTGGGTGATCGACAAGGTCGCGAGCCGAGATCGACAGCATGCCGGGCAGCCTGGTCGCCCAGTTCCTCAGCCAGTTCTACGGCGAACAGGCCGCCCTCGCCGAACAGGCCGACAACGGTGGCACGGCAGCCCGGTGCCGCGCGAGGTGCTGGTGCCGGAACTGCCGCGGACGCCGACACGTTCGACCGAATGGCTGTGCACGCTGCGCGGCTCGCGGGTGGACCTGCGCGTGCCGCAGCGCGGCGACAAGCGGGCGCTGATGGAAACCGTGGCCCGCAACGCGGCCGAGGCGTTCGCCCAGCACAAGCTGCGCCGGGCGGGTGACCTGACCGCCCGCTCGGCCGCGCTGCAGGAACTCCAGGACGCGCTTGGCCTGGACACCGCGCCGCTGCGCATCGAGTGCGTCGACGTCAGCCACGTGCAGGGCAGCGACGTCGTGGCGTCGCTGGTGGTGTTCGAGGACGGGTTGGCCCGCAAGTCCGAGTACCGCCGGTTCGCCATCCGCGAGGGTGCCGACGGCGGCGACGTCGGCTCGATCGCCGAGGTGACCCGTCGCCGGTTCACCCGCTACCAGCAGGAGACCGCGCACGACACACCGGAAGTACGCGGTGGCATCGATCCCACCACCGGCAGGCCGCGCAAGTTCGCCTACCCGCCCAACCTGTACGTGGTGGACGGCGGCGCGCCCCAGGTCGAGGCGGCCTCGGACGTGCTGGCCGAACTGGGCATCACCGACGTCGCCGTGATCGGTCTCGCCAAGCGGTTGGAGGAGGTGTGGCTGCCCGGTGACCCGGACCCCGCTATCCTGCCCCGCACCAGCGAAGCGCTCTACCTGCTGCAACGCGTCCGCGACGAGGCACACCGGTTCGCGATCACTTACCACCGGCAGCGGCGCTCCAAGCGGATGACGCTGTCCGCGCTGGACGAGGTGCCCGGCCTCGGTGCGGCCCGCACGTACCGCGCTGCTGAAGCACTTCGGGTCGCTGAAACGGCTGGCATCCGCCACTGTGGACGAGATCAGCGAGGTGCCGGGCGTCGGCCGGCACACCGCGACCGTGGTGCATTCGGTGCTGTCGACGGGGAAAGACACCGCGCAAGACAACAGGGAACACGTAGGAGGCGGCAGTGACTGACGAGGCCGGCCAGGCGGCTGGGGGGCCGCGCGTCCGGGGTCGAGGTGGCCGTGGTCACCGGACTATCCGGCGCGGGTCGCAGCACGGCGGCCAAGTGTCTTGAGGATCTCGGCTGGTTCGTGGTGGACAACCTGCCACCGGAACTGGTCGCCACCATGGTCGAGCTCGGCGCGCAGGCCCGTGGCGCGATCACCAGGGTGGCCGTGGTGATGGACGTGCGCAGCCGCGCGTTCACCGACGACCTCGCGGCCGTGATCAAGGACCTGGACGCGCGCGGCTACAAGCCGAGGGTGCTGTTCCTCGAGGCCACCGACGCCGCGCTGATCCGCCGGTTCGAGCAGGTCCGCCGCACCCACCCGATGCAGGGCGACGGCCGCCTCGCGGACGGCATCGAGGCCGAACGCCACCTGTTGACCCCGCTGCGCGAACAGGCCGACCTGGTGCTGGACACCACGGCACTGTCCGTGCACCAGCTGCGCGCCAAGATCGAGGACGCGTTCGGCAGCGAGGCCAGCACCCGCACCCGGGTCACCGTGCTGTCCTTCGGCTACAAGTACGGCCTGCCGATGGACGCCGACCTGGTGATCGACGTCCGGTTCCTGCCCAACCCGTTCTGGATCCCGGAACTGCGCGAACAGACCGGCCTCGACACGGACGTGCGCAACTACGTGCTGTCCCAGGAGGGCGCCGAGGACTTCCTGGACCGCTACCACGAACTGCTCAGGCTGATCGGCGCGGGCTACCTGCGCGAGGGCAAGCGCTACCTGACGCTGGCCATCGGCTGCACCGGCGGCAAGCACCGCAGCGTCGCCATCTCGGAGGAACTGGCCGCCCGGTTGGCCACCGAGGACCGGATGACGGTCAAGGTGGTGCACCGGGACCTGGGGCGCGAGTGACACTTCGGATCGTCGCGTTGGGTGGTGGTCACGGCCTGCACGCCACGCTGAGCGCGCTGCGCACGATCACCTCGGACATCACCGCGATCGTGACCGTCGCCGACGACGGCGGGTCGTCCGGCAGGCTGCGCCGGGAACTCGGTGGCCTGCCGCCCGGCGACCTGCGCAAGGCGATGCTGGCGCTGGCCACCGACGGCCCGTGGGCGGAGGTCTTCGCCCACCGCTTCGGCGGCGACGGCGCCCTGGCCGGGCACGCCGTGGGCAACCTCGTGCTGGCCGGTCTGCTCGAGGTGCTGGGCGATCCGGTGGTGGCGTTGGACTTCGCCGCGCGGCTGCTGGGCACCTCGGGTCGCATCCTGCCGATGAGCAACCAGCCGCTGGACATCGAGGCGGACGTGATCGGTCTGGACCACGAGCCCACTGCTGTGCGACGGATTCGCGGTCAGGTGGCGGTCGCCACGACACCCGGTCGGGTACAACGCATCCGGCTGCACCCGGCCGGACACCCGGACGAAACACCCAAGGCGTGCCCCGACGCGGTGGCCGCGGTGCTCGGCGCGGACGTCGTGCTGTTGGGCCCGGGATCATGGTTCACCAGCGTGCTGCCGCATCTGCTGGTGCCCGAACTGCACGAGGCGCTGGTCACGACGACCGCGCGGAAGGTGGTCGTGCTCAATCTGGTGCCCCAGCCGGGGGAGACGGCCGGATTCTCCACCGAGCAGCATCTGGACGTACTCTGCCAACACGCACCACGGCTGCGGGTGGACGCGGTGATCGCCGACATCGATTCCGTGCCGACGCCGGACCGGTTGATCCGGTCGGCGGGTGCGGTCGGGGCACGCGCCTACCTGTCGCGGGTAGCCGTGCCCGGCGCGCCGGAACGACACGATCCGGCGGCCCTGGCGGACGCGCTCCGCCAGGCGATCGGGCCACCCGCCGACCGGGACGACGGCGGGGACCGCGGGGTGGGCCGGACTCGAGGGCGAGTTCGGGGTGTGGATCTTGATCGGGATCGGGGAGGAGACACCGGTGGCCATGACCGCTGAGGTCAAGGACGAGCTGAGCCGGCTTGCGGTGAGCAAGACGTGCTGCCGTCGCGCGGAGATCGCGTCACTGCTGCGGTTCGCGGGCGGCCTGCACATCGTGGCCGGCCGGGTCGTGGTCGAGGCCGAGGTCGACACCGGTTCGGTGGCGCGGTTGCTGCGCAGGGAGATCCACGAACTGTTCGGTCATCTCGCGGACGTGCACGTGATCACGTCCGGCGGCCTGCGCAAGGGCACCCGGTACGTGGTGCGCGTGGTGAAGGACGGCGAGGGCCTGGCCCGCCAGACGGGCCTGCTGGACCCGCGCGGCCGCCCCGTCCGCGGCCTGCCGG
>CAVPCF010000097.1:0-8353 GCA_963702275.1 Candidatus Melainabacteria bacterium | reverse complement strand
GCCGTTTCCTTGTGGGTTGTGGCCTCAGCCGCGACATCCAGTTGCCCGAATCCGAACGGCTTTAGCCGCTGACCTCTATCGAGTGCCGTCACTCGCGACGGTTTTCGATGCCAGCCTCAACATCGTTGCCAAACCCGGAATCGAGCGTGGCCGATGGCTAGCATAGCTTTTTCGCTATTTCGTAGTTGGTGGGTTCGGGAATTCGACAATACTTCCAATGCCGGCCAGCATCGCATCGCGGCACAGTTTCATAAAGCTTTGGTCCTTGGTTTCCAAGACATACCGCGCAACCGGGTAGAGGTCCATGGTTCGCACAAGGACGGTACCTCGCTTCGCGCTAGCCAGACACTTCTGCGTAAATTGTTCTTTTCGCTCTGCCGGAGGCGTCAACCTGAATCCGTTCCCAAACAAAATCCCGATTGCCGGTTTCTGCCTAAGTTGATAAAACAGCTTTTTAATAGCAAGTAGGCTCGAATCAACCCGCTTCTGCTATTGTTCCTGCTACTCCCCCGCCCCCTCCGCCTCTTCCAAGTCTCCTTACCCTTCGAAAGCTTGTCTGAGAGTGTGAAAACAGCTCTCGCCGCCCTCCCTATTGCCTGTAACCCAGTACTCCGCCGCAGGACCGGTGGCCTCGCCGGCCAAGACCGACGTGGAGATCGGCGGGACGCGGATCGCGGCGGGCGACGCGGTGCTGCTCTCGATCGGCGTGGCCAACCAGGACCAGCACGCCTTCGTCGACCCGGACCGGATGGACATCGACCAGCAGCAGGCCAACCCGCACCTCAGCTTCGGCCACGGCGCCCGCTACTGCATCGGCGCCGCACTGGCGCGGGCCGAGCTGACCGCCGTGTTCGAGCGTCTCCCCGTCCGCTTCCCGAACCTGCGGCTCGCGGTGCCGTTCGAGGACCTGCGCTGGCGGTCGAACCTGCTGACCGGTGGCCTCGCCGAACTGCCGGTCACCTGGTGACGGACTACAGGGGGTCGTGGACGCCGAGCGGGATGGTGGTGAACTTGCCGCCGATGAACCCGGAGATGGGCCCGTCCGGCGCCCCGACCTTGTCGATGATCTCGGCGGCGAACTTCTCCGCGTTGTCCGCCGACTTGTAGCCCAACTCCTCGGCCTCCCGCAGCGACGACACCCGCCGCGTGTTGTCCGAAACCCCCCAGATGAGCCGGTAACCGGGACTGGGCGCGGTAAGGCACGCCTCGAACAGGCGGCCCGCGTCGTCCGGTGACAGCCACGTCGACAGGCCCCGGATGTCCCACGGCGCCACGAAACACGTCCCGATCCGCACGCAGATGACGTCCATGCCGAACCGGTGGTGGTACAGCGCGCCGAGTGCCTCGATGGCCGCCTTGCTGACCCCGTAGTAGGTGTCCGGCCTGGGTGAGGAGTCCGCGCGGAGTCCGTCGGGGCCGTCCTCGCCGACCACCCGGAACCCGACGGAATGGTTGCTGGACGCCAGGATCACCCGCGTCACGCCGGCCACCCTGGCGGCCTCCAACACGTTGCGCGTGCCGTCGATGTTGGTGGACAGGATGTTGGCCCAGGTGTCCTCACGGCTCTGCCCGCCAAGGTGGATGAGCGCGGTCACGCCGTCGAACGCCGCGGTCAGGGTGTCCGGATCGTTGATCGAGCCGGTGACGATCTCCACCGCCTCGCCGTCCTCGGCGGGCGCGGGCGGCACGATGTCCATCAGCCGCAGCCACCGGTCCGGCCTGCGCAACCGGGTCCGCATGAACTTCCCGACCCCACCGGACGCGCCGGTGATGAGAACCCGTTCCTCGGTCAACGGGACCGTTCCCTTCTGAAGTGGCGTGTGGGTCAGCGGATGCCGGCGCGGCGCAGCCGCTGGCTCAGGTCGTCGGTGACCTCGGCCAGCAGTTCGCCGATCCGCCGGGTTTCCGAATCGGTCGCCTGGGCGGCCGGCATCGAGCAGCTCAGCGCGTCCGTCGCCGGAATGCGGTACGGGACGACCGCGGCGACGCACGCGACGCCCGCGGTGCCCTCCTCGTGCTCGAAGGCGTAGCCGCGCTCGCGCACGACATGGAGCTCGTCGCGCAGCTTGTCGCGGGACGTGATCGTGTTCTCGGTGAGCGGCGCCAGCGACTTGGGCAGCAGCCCGGTCAGCTCGCTCTCGGTCAGCTCGGCCAGCAGCGCCTTGCCCAACGACGTGGCGTAGGCGGGCAGTGTGCGGCCGACGCGGGACACGAGGTGCATCGAGTGCCGGGACTCCCTGGTCTCCAGGTACACCACCTGCCCGCCGGACAGCCGGGCGTAGTGCGCGGTGAAACCGGTCTGCTCCCGCACCCGTTCCAGCGCCTCCGTGGCGTGCGGCATGGCCGGGTCGCGGTCGAGGTACGCGGTGCCGCAGATCAGCGCGCGGACGCCGAGCCGGAACCGGGTGCCGCCGGTGTCGGTCTCGATCCAGCCCGCGTCGCGCAGCGTACGCAGCAGGCCGTGCAGGCTGGACCGGGGAAACCCGGTGCGCACGTGCAGGTCGGCCAGCGACGTCCAGGCCGGGTTCTCGGCGAACGTCTCCAGCAGGTCGATCGTCCGGCGTGCAGATTTCACGCCGGTGCCGGCTTCCTCACCCGCCTCGGTGGGCACGACCTCCTGGGTCGTTTCGTCGTGGATCGCCTGCACCGCGGCCCGTCGTGCCATAACGACTTCCTCCCTCGGGTGTCCCAGCGAATCCTCGTCCCCCGCGCGGGCGTTGACACCTGTGAGACACCACACTAACTTCTGGGACAAGATTCCTCTACTTGAAGTTTGTTCAGCTACATGTCATCGTTCCTGTATGTGAACACGGTTTCTCGAGACCGCCACTTCGACACGATGAGAGAGCGTGACATGACCCGGTACCCGACCGAACTCTCCGGCCTGCTTGCCTTCCCGCTGACTCCGTTCACCGAGACGCTCGAGCTGGACCTGGACGTACTGGCCGAACAGGTCGAGGGCCACCTCGACGCGGGGGCCGGTGCGGTGTTCGTCGCGTGCGGGACCGGCGAGTTCAGCGCGCTGGCGCCGCACGAGGTACGGGCCGTGCTGCGCCGAACCCGGGACGTCGTGTCGGGGCGGGTTCCTGTCTTGGTTGGCGCCGGTGGCGGGCCGGAGCTGGCCAGGGCCGGCGTGACCATGGCCGAGGGCGAGGGGGCGGACGCGGTACTGCTGCTGCCCCCGTACCTGGTGTCTGGTCCGCCGGCCGGGTTGGTTGACCACGTTCGGTACGTCGTGCGGGACAGGGACGTCCCGGTGATCGTGTATCACCGGTCGCCCGGAGTGTTCACTCCGGACACGGCAAGGGCGTTGCTGGACGTGCCGAACGTGGTCGGCCTCAAGGACGGCATCGGCGATGTCGATCTGATGACCCGGATCGTGACGAGCGTCCGGGGCAGCGGCCACCCGAGGGCGGACGAGTTCCTGTTCCTCAACGGCCTGCCCACCGCGGAGGTCTCCGCCCGCGCCTACCGCGCGATCGGCGTGCGGATCTACTCCTCCGCGGTGCACTGCTTCGCACCGAACATCGCGCATGCCTTCCACCGTGCCCTGGGCACCGGCGACGACACAACAGTGGACGAGCTGCTGCGGGTCTTCTACCTGCCACTGGTGGCCCTGCGCGACGAGACGCCCGGTTTCGCGGTGTCCCTGGTGAAGGCGGGCGCCCGGCTGCGCGGCGCGAAGGTCGGCGGCGTCCGGCCGCCGCTGCGCGATCCGAGCCCCGACCAGGTCGACCGGCTGGAGCGCATCCTGACCGCCGGCCTCGACCTGGTGGCGACGATGACCGAGACCCGGGTGGCCGGATCGGCGGTGTCCTGATGAAGATCCAGCGCGTCGAGCTGACGCCGGTCGCGTTCGCCGATCCGCCGCTGCGCAACGTGATGGGCGTGCACGAGCCGTGGGCGCTGCGCACGATCCTGCGGCTGGTCTGCGAGGACGGCGTGGTCGGCCTCGGCGAGTCCTACGGGGACAGCGGCTTCCAGGACGTGGCGCGGCGGGTGGCCGAGCACCTGGTCGGGCACGACGTGTTCGACCTGCCCGGCCTGCGTGCCGTGGTGGCCCACTCGACCGGCGGCCGGGTCTACGCCGACCAGCACGGCCTGACCGGCGCGTTCTCCGGCGACAAGACCCAGGCGCAGGCCTACTCGCTGTTCGAGGTGGCCTGCCTGGACGCCCAGGGCCACACGCTGGACCGGCCGGTGGTGGACCTGCTCGGCGGCGCGGCCCGCGACCGGGTCGACTTCTCGGCCTACCTGTTCTACAAGTTCGGCGCCCACGTCGACGGCCGCACCGACGACTGGGGCGAGGTCGGCACGCCAGATTCCATTGTGGACGAAGCACGTACCATGGTGGACCGCTACGGCTTCGGTTCCATCAAGCTCAAGGGCGGCGTGTTCCCGCCCGCCGACGAGATCGCCGCGGTGCATGCCCTGGCCGACGCCTTCCCGGACACCCCGCTGCGCATCGACCCCAACGGTGCCTGGACACCGGAAACCGGCATCGAAGTCGCCCGCGAACTCGACGGGGTGCTGGAGTACCTGGAGGACCCGACCCCCGGCATCCCCGGCATGGCACAGGTCGCCGCCGCGGCGAGCATGCCGTTGGCCACCAACATGTGCGTGGTCAGGTGGGACGACCTGCCGCCGGCCGTGGCCGCGAACGCGGTGGGCATCGTGCTGTCCGACCACCACTACTGGGGCGGCCTGCGGCTGACCCAGTCGCTCTCGGTGCTGTGCCAGACGTTCGGCATGGGCCTGTCCATGCACTCCAACAGCCACCTCGGCATCAGCCTTGCCGCGATGGTGCACGTGGCCGCCGCGACCCCGCACCTCAGCTACGCCTGCGACACGCACTGGCCCTGGAAGGTCGAGGACGTGATCGTGCCCGGCGTGCTGGAGTTCCACGACGGCGCGATCGCCGTGCCGACCGGCCCAGGGCTCGGCATCGAACTGGACACCGACGCGCTGGCCCGCGCGCACGAGAACTACCTGCGCTGCGGCCTGACCGCGCGCAACGACGCCGGCTACATGCGCGGCTACGAGCCGGACTTCCAGCCGAACATCGCGCGATGGTGAGGAGCACGCGATGCGGGTGACCGGATACGCCTATCCCTGGGACGTCCTCGGCGATCCCGGCTTCGTCGACCGGGTGGTCGACCTCGGCGTCGACCAGGTGGCCGTGGCCACCGCCTACCACGCCACCCGCGCGGCGACACCGTGGCAGGACAACAGGACCGCCGTGCTGGCCGGCCACTCCGCGCTGTACCGGCCGGTCCGCGAGGACGTCTGGCGGGCCAGGGCGCTGCGACCCGAGCCGGCCGGCTGGATGCGCGCGATGGACACCAGACCGACAGCGCGGGCAGCGCGGTCCGGGCACTGGCGGCGGCCGGGATCAGCACCGCGCTGTGGCTGGTGCTGACGCACAACTCGTTGCTGGGCGGCAGGTTTCCCGGCCTTTCGGTGCGGGACTGCTTCGCCCAGCCGTATCCGTGGGCGCTGTGCCCGGCGCGGGCCCAGGTGCGTGACTACGCGGCCACCCTGGCGCAGGAGTGCGTCCGGGACCTCCCCCACGACACGGTGATCCTGGAGTCCTGCGGCCAGATGGGCGCGGTGCACCAGCACACGCACGAGAAGACCGACGCCGTGTGGGCGCCCGCGGTGGCGCGGCTGCTGTCGGTCTGCTGCTGCTCGGCGTGCACGCGGTACTGGCGCGACGCGGGTCTCGACCCGCACCGGGTCACCGCCGTGCTGCGCGACCGGGTACTGGCGATCATCGCGGCAGGCGACCTCACGATCACCGACGACGGCCTGCCCGCCGAGCTACGGGACGTCCTGCTGGCCGGTCGCCAGCACGCCACGGACCTGTTGCGCGGCCAGGTGCTGGCCGCGATCGGCGCGCCGGACCGGGTCGTGCTGCACGGCAGCCCGGACCCGTGGACCACCGGCGCGCTGCCGGGCCTGACGCCGAGCGCCGGCAAGGACGTGCACGGCGTCGTCGTGCCCTGCTGGCAGTCCGGCGTCGCAGGCGAACTGGTCCGCGCCGCCCGCGCCGACCTGCCGTCGGACGTGGACGTCGGCGCCTACGTCACGGCCGTCGCCGCGACGCCGATACCCGACGTCACCGACTACGTCCACGAACTGGCGACCGCCGGCGCCAACGAATTGCACCTCTACCACCTCGGTCTCGCAGGCCCGGCCAGAAGGGCCGACCTGCGGACCGCGGTCGCCGCGGCACACGGGGAGCCGTAGCACGTCTGATCCGACCCTCGTGCAAGGAGGAGCAATGTCGCTCAGTAGACGGGAACTGATCCGCTACGGAACCGTGACGACACTGTCCACAGTGGCCGCCGCAACCCTGCCGACCACCGCCGCCCATGCCACCACGACACCAACCGCGACCGACACCGTGACAGACTTCGCCGAGATCGTCGCCGCGTACCGGGCACTGCAGATCGGTACGAACCAGCCGTCCACCGAACGCACCCAGGCCATCGCGGCCCTCGACCAGGTGGCCGAGGGCTACGACTCGACCATGGACGTGACCGGCACCCAGCTCTGGCCGGACCTGCCGAGCGGGCCGGGCAGCAACTTCTTCCCGACCATGTTCTACCGGCTGCGCACCATCGCGGTCGACTGGGCGACACCCGGCTCAGCGCTGTCGGCGAAACCCGGCCAGGGGCAGCGGATCGTGACCGCGCTGGACACGCTGTACCGCACCGAATACAACGAGAAGACCAGCGAGATCGGCAACTGGTACTCCTACGAGATCGGTGTCGCGTACTGGATGCTGCAGATCCTGGTCTCCATGGGCGACGCGCTCACCCCGGACCAGTTGGCCACCTACCTCAAGCCGGTACTGGCCTTCGTGCCCGACCCGAACCTGCGTACCAACAACCTGAGCCTGGTCGAGACCGGCGCGAACCGGGCCGACAAGGCGCTGATCACCGTCGTGTCCGGCGCACTGGCGGGTGACGCGAACCGGATCGCGGCCGGCCTGGCTGCCGTGACCGACGTGGTCGGCGGCGGTGCCGCGAGCCTGGTCGCGCGGGTGACCACCAGCGACGGCTACCACACCGACGGCTCGTTCATCCAGCACGGCGTGGTGCCCTACCCGGGCCACTACGGCCTTGTCCTGCTGTCCGCGGCCGCCGGCCTGATCGAGGTCACCAACGGCACGGCCATGCAACTCGATCCCGCCGTCGAGCAGAAGTTCTACGACGCCATCGCCGACGTCTACGCGCCGTTCGTGTTCGCGGGCGCCATGATGGAGCCGGTGCGCGGCCGGATGCTGTCCCGCCAGGGCGAGACCGCCCACGACGCGGGCCACCAGCTCACCGCGGCGGTGGTTCTGTTGGCCCGCAACGCACCGGAACCCAGCCGCAGCACGCTTGCCGGACTGGCGGCCCGGTTCATCAGCGACAACAGCTTCGCGCCCTACCTCAACGTGTCCGACCTGGCCCGGTTCTCCGGTGGCCTGCAACCAGTCGGCGTGCCCGAGATCGAGTTCGCCAAGGCCCTGCTGGCGACCCGGCCCAAGGCCACGCCCAAGGTCGCGGTGCACCGCACGTTCCCGCAGTCCGACCGGATGGTGCACGTCACGGACCGCTGGTCGGCGTCGCTCGGTGTCGGCTCGACCCGGATCTGCCGCTACGAGTCGATCAACGGCCAGAACCTGCACGGCTGGTACGTCGGCGACGGCGTGCTCTACACGTTCCTGCCCGGCGACCAGGGCCACTACAGCGACGCCTACTGGCCGACCGTGGACGCGACGGCGCTGCCCGGCACCACCGAGAAGGACGCCGCACCGCCCGCCCTGCAGCTGACCCCGCTGGCCACCACGTCGTGGGTGGGCGGCGCGCGGCTGGACGCCGGTCACGGCGCGCAGGGCCTCGACTTCGTCTCCCAGGACGGCACGCTGTCGGCCAGGAAGTCCTGGTTCTTCACGCCGACCGGCGTGTTCTGCCTCGGCGCCGGCATCACCGACGCCTCGGGAGCCGCGGTCCGCACGGTGATCGAGAACCGCAACATCGGCACCAACGGCACCCCGAGCCTGATCGCCGACGACCGCGCGATGCCGACCGCCCTCGGCCAGATGTCGATCCTGGCGCACCCGCGCTGGCTGCACCTCGACGGCGTCGCCGGCTACCTGCTGATCGACCAGGGCCCGGTCACGGTGTTGCGGGAGGACCGCACGGCCAGCTGGTTCAGCGTCGACACCGGCGCCAACACGCACGGCACGCTCACGCCCTACACCCGCCGGTTCCAGAAGATCCTGTTCGGTCACGGCGCGAACCCCACCGGCGCGAGCTACGCCTACGTCGTGCTGCCCGGCGCGTCGGTCTGGCAGCAGACC
>CAVPCF010000096.1:0-94424 GCA_963702275.1 Candidatus Melainabacteria bacterium | reverse complement strand
GAGCGATTGCACCGACCATTCGACCCATACTGAAGCTATATATTTTCAATAGTATGGCAAAGAGCAACTTAATGAAATGGAAACGAAACGCTGACACTGCATGATTTTAACATCCTCATTTTGATAAGTTTATAATTTATTATTTATTATTTTTACAGAATAAACAGTAAACACATTCATGTACAAGATATATAGAGATATAGATAGTAATTAGCAAATATATGTCAACCCATATTGAGCACTTCTAGCAACGGCAGCCATACAGATATATATATATATATATATATATATATATATATATATATATATATATATATATATATATTTTAATAGTATATATATATATATATATATATATATATATATATATATATATATATATATATATATATATATATATTTAAGGAGGATATATAGGAGTAGCAAGTAATCATATTTCAATGTTTCTAATATTTCCCACCAATATTAATTATGAAACAATAACCAGGTTGATAGGAACTATAAAATATAAACATCGAGCTATTTTGTCTGATAAATCAAAGAAGTAAGAGAATGTTGTTGTTGTTGTTGTTGTTTGTTCTTATTCGTTGTCGCTTGTTTGCTACTTGTGCGACGTTCTCCCACCCTAGGCCATAAGAGAACGTTTGAAGACCAGGTCGATGGCTTCGGGGTGTGTCTGCACACTTACTAACTGGGATTCGGTGCTGAAGTTTGTTGCAGTTTGTTGTTGAATGATTCAGTATCAGAGCTTCTTAAAATCCCATCTTTTGTTAAATTTATATTCCCGTCACCTAAAAATAACAATATCCAGGTACAACAATTTACGATAATATTTAATAAAGATGATTAATTCCATAACAAGCTAATGGAACAAGATTTTGTGTTAAATGAATGGTCATGTATTATTGATATGAAAACCTAATTTTCATGGGCAATGTACACTTCAATTGTAGCTTGAATGGAATAAAATACTGTCTAATTGGTCACCAATAAAAAATATAACCACAAAAAGTAACATAGATCATTACTAAACATTATTTCTATTTGATGGAAATATCCAAATAAATTAAAATAAACAATAGTAAAAATGAAAGGTAAAATTGAAAGGTTGGTCTCCAAATCCATTACGACTACTACGTCCATGCTTTAGTAAAATAAATAAAAAAAAAACGAGAACCACAAAACTGCTATCAGTATTAGAGGAAACCGCCTATAATGGATAACAGGAAGGAACTTTATCACCATGGAAATAGGGTGACTAACCAATCGTACATAACAAACATCAAAGGCATTCATAAGAGAGATTTCATAGCTTAAAATGTTAATAAAATAATCATTTTATCCACTCAAGTATTGTTCAACTAATAATTGGGGTTAATCATAGAAACATATAAATGATAAACTATTTACTACATGATTTAATACTATACACGTTAGATTATATATATAGAGAGAGAATGCCATAAGTTGTTGTCTAGTGGATTTACATGTTTCGCTGTTGAAGTTGGAAATGTCCAAACATCGTGGATATTTTTGGCTCCACCTGCTTTAATCGTTTCTTTAACTTCTTCTGGTCTCATTGCTAGACCTTTATCTAATCCCAAGATAACCTTTTTTCTTTCATCTTTTTTATTTTTGGTGCCAATTTTTCTTGAAGAAATTTCTTAGCCATCGATTTGGTGTATCCACGAACTCCTTTTTTCCCAGTTCTTGTATTGACAATTGTTTTTCTTTGAGATGATGTTACAGTTTCGCATGTTAGTGGGCCTGAATAAGATACAGCACCATACATGTCAACCCGCGGTTGATATTTTTCTGGCTTTGATGTTATTGACAGTGCCGGTTTGCCTTTTGGAGCTAATCCCGTAAGTCTACGAGGTTCAGACCTTCCATCAATAAAAATAAGTGCGCTCTTTTTGAGCACTTCCGTCTAAATGTGGCCAAGACTCTCGATAATCCGGTGAAACTACAAAATATAAACAATCTTGGTATGGAATAAATGAGAAAAAAAATACCTTCACTAGGGGTTTTTCGCTTCGTTTTCTTTACCGTTACATTTCCCTTTTTTCCAATTCTTTGGACAGTTCTAAGCGAGATCTTTTTCTTGGTCTTTGATTCGACATTCTCCTTGACTTCTTGATAATTGGCACTTTGTCTTTTCGCTCTCTTTGCAATATAACCCAAAACTTTTTTCTCTGCTTTTGTCAGAATGCTTCATTCCACCACTTTCTTTCTTCAAAGAGTCACGAGATCCATCCCATTTCTTATACCACTTTTGAATAGCCTGATGTCCACCCTTGATCCGATAACTCTTCGCTAATGATTTGAAGCCTTTTCCACGCACTCCAGGTTGATACTCTTCAAGAATTTTTTGTTTTTCATCCACTGAAGGTTGAACCGATTCCATCGTTTCTAAGAAAAAATATCGCATCTCTTTCTAATCCATCTAGAGATATCTACAAAAGAAACAAAATCAATTAACAATATACATCTTGCGTGGCTGAGCTCACTCAATTAAATTATCTATCTTTCGCATCCACAATGTTATTTCTTTTTCGGAGAAGAAAAATAAAAAAATGTTTCCACTCTGGGACAGATGCTCAACCGCCACCACGCCTCCGGGATCGCCATGGTCACGCTCGGCATGGCGGTCAAAGCCACGGCCGGTATCGCGCTGCCGTTCCTGGTGTGGATCTGGGCCGGCCGGCTGGAGGGCACCCTGGCGCGCCGGTTCGTCCGCGCGGCGGCGGCCGGGATCGGCGTGACCGCGGTGACCTTCGGCGCGTGCATGGCGCTGGCACGGGTGAACTTCGGCTGGATCGGCGCGCTGAACGCGCCGACGCTGATCGTGAACTGGGTCAACCTGCCGACCGGTCTCGGTGAGCTGACGCACAGCATCGTGAGCTGGTTCGGTGACGTGCCGGAACAGCCTTTTGACAACATGTTCCGGTTCGTCGCGGTGGCATCGCTGCTGGTCATCATCGGGGTGCAGTGGTGGCGGGCCCGCGGCGGCGGCGCGGACGCGGCCCGGCGGGCTGGTATGACGTTGCTCGCGGTGGCGGTCCTGGCGCCGCCGACGTTGCCCTGGTACCTCACCTGGGGCCTGGTGATCTTCGGCGCGACACCGTGGAAGCGGTCCTGGATGGCCTTCTCGGCGGGCCTCGCGGTGCTGATCCTGCTCGTCTACTTCCCCACCGGCGAAGGCGCGATGGGCAACCTCTGGCACATGATCTGGGTGATCCTGGCCGCCATCCTGGCCGGGGTGTCCATGGTCAGGGAGGACCCGCTCGGCCTGCGGTCCAAGCAGGCGTTCCCGGTGACCCTCTCGGCGGTGTCGACGGCGTCGGTGACCGTGCCGGCCACGCCCGCGGTCAACGGGGGCGCTGACGCTGTGTCGTCCGAGGTTGAGTCATGGGCCGAGGAAGGCGCGCAGCAGCGCTGACGTGCCCTCCAGGTGTTCGGCCATGGCCTGTCGGGCCGCGTCCGGGTCGCCGCCCAGGATCGCCGTGATGATCATCTCGTGCTGTGCGTTCGAGTGGCCAAGGTTCGGTGGGAGCAGCGGGATCTCGTCCAGCAACTCGTTGATTCGCATGCGCACGTCGGCGAGGGCCGTGGTCAGCGACGCCGAGCCGGTCACCTCGGCGATGGCCAGGTGCAGCCGGGAGTCCTTGCGCCGGTACTCGACCAGGTCGGCGGCTGACGTCTCGACCAGCATCTCGGCCAGGTGCCTGCGCTGCCCTGGGGTCAGCGTCCGTCGCGCGGCCACTTCTGCGGCGCCAGTCTCCACCACGTAGCGCACGGTCAGCGTGTCGTCAAGGCTCTCGCCGAGACGCCGGGCCACGTCCGCGGGCCGGCCTGCGGACCGACGCGGTCGCGGTTCGATGACGAACGTGCCGCCGTAGCGGCCGCGCCGGGAGGCCACGTAGCCCGCGTCGGCGAGCGCGTGGATGGCTTCCCGGAGCGTCACCCGCGCCACGCCGAGCCGGGCGGCCAGTTCGCGTTCGGCCGGCAGTCGCTCGCCGACCGACACGACACCAAGCTTGATCGCCCGCAGCAGCCGTTCCACGGTCTCCTCGAACGCGTTGCCGGCCCGGACCGGCCGGAACAACGCGTCGTCGACGCTGCCCTGATGTCCGGCGCCGAGATCGGGATCGGCCGACATCAGAGTGGGGTCACGTAGGCACCGGAGATGCCGCCATCCACCAGGAACGTGGACGCGGTGATGAACGACGCGTCGTCGCTGGCCAGGAACGCCACGGCCGCGGCGATCTCGGCCGGCTCGGCGAACCGGCCGATGGGCACGTGCACGAGGCGGCGCGCGGCGCGTTCCGGGTCCTTCGCGAACAGGTCGGCCAGCAGGGGCGTGTTCACCGGGCCGGGGCACAGCGCGTTCACCCGGATGTTCTCCCGCGCGAACTGCACGCCCAGTTCCCGGCTCAGCGCGAGCACCCCGCCCTTGGACGCGGTGTAGGAGATCTGCGAGGTCGCCGCGCCCATGACCGCGACGAACGACGCCGTGTTGATCACCGAGCCACGGCCGCCTACCCGCATGTGCTCGATGGCGTACTTGCTGCACAGGAACACCGACGTCAGGTTGACCTGTTGCACGCGGTGCCAGGCGTCGAGGCCGGTGGTCAGGATGGAGTCGTCGTCCGGCGGCGAGATGCCGGCGTTGTTGAACGCGATGTCCACCGATCCGTAGGTGTCGCGCGCGGTGTCGAACAGGGCGCGGACATCGTCTTCGCTCGTCACGTCGGTACGCATGTACAGTCCGTCGACCTCCTTGGCGGCCGCCGCGCCGCCGGTCGGGTCGATGTCGGCGACGACGATCCGGGCCCCCTCGTCGGCCATCCGGCGCACCGAGGCGAGACCGATGCCGCTGCCACCCCCGGTGACCACCGCGACCCGTCCGTCCAGCCGTCCCATGGCGTCCCCTTCTAGTCCTTCTAGTCCACCGTGTCGATGAACACGTTCTTGGTCTCGGTGAACGCGGCCAGCGCGTCCGGTCCCAGTTCCCGGCCGAAGCCGGACTGCTTGAAACCGCCGAACGGCGTCCAGTACCGCACCGACGAGTGTGAGTTGACCGACAGGTTCCCGGCCTGCACTCCCCGTGCCACCCGCAGCGCCCGGCCGACGTCCCTTGTCCAGATCGACCCGGACAGCCCGTATTCGGTGTCGTTGGCCATGGCGACCGCGTCGGCTTCGTCGTCGAACGGCTGGACGGTGACCACGGGCCCGAAGATCTCCTCGGTGACCACGCGATGCCCGGCCGGCACCGGCGCCAACACCGTTGGCGGGAACCAGAAGCCCGGCCCGTCCGGCACGCTCCCGCGGAACGCCACCGGCACACTGTCGTCCACATAGGACGAAACGCGATCCCGTTGTGCCTTGGAGATCAGCGGACCCATTTCGCTGGCCGGATCCGTCGGGTCGGTCACTCGGATCTTCTTGACGGCTGGTTCGAGTAGCGCCATGAACTCGTCGAAAGCGCTGCGCTGCACCAGGATGCGGGACCGGGCGCAGCAGTCCTGGCCCGCGTTGTCGAACGCGCCGCCCGGTGCGGTGGCGGCGGCTTTGGCCAGGTCGGCGTCGGCGAACACGATGTTCGCGTTCTTGCCGCCCATCTCCAGGGTGTACCGCTTCACCTGGGCCGCGCAGCCGGCCGCGATGCCGCGCCCGACTTCGGTCGACCCGGTGAACACCACCTTGCGCACCGCGGGGTGCGTGACGAACCGGTTGCCCACCACCGATCCCTTGCCCGGCAACACCTGGAACACATCCGGCGGGATGCCCGCCTGATGCGCCAGTTCGGCCAGCCGAAGCGCGGTCAACGGCGTCAGTTCGGCCGGCTTGAGCACGACGGTGTTGCCGGCCGCCAATGCCGGCGCCAGGCCCCACGCGGCGATCGGCATCGGGAAGTTCCACGGCACGATCACGCCGACCACCCCGAGCGGCTCGGCGAACGTGATGTTGACACCGCCCGGCACCGGGATCTGCCGGCCGAACAGGCGTTCCGGCGCGGCCGAGTAGTAGGTCAACACGTTGGCGACGTTGTCGGCCTCCCAGCGCGCACTGCCGATGGTGTGGCCGGAGTTGCGCACTTCGAGTTCGGCCAGCTGCTCACGGTCGGCCGTGACGGCGTCGGCGAACCGGCGCAGCAGCAGCGCCCGATCGGCAGGCGCGACCGCACGCCAGCCTTCGGTGGCGGCATGCGCCCGCGCGATGGCCGCGTCGGTCTCGGCCAGCGAGGTGAGCGGCACGGTGGCCACGAGTTGTTCGGTGGCCGGGTTGATCACGTCGAAAGTCGCGGTCATCCGGCCGCCCTCCGGCGTGCGGCGGTGATCAAGGCCGCGACAAGGCGGTCGTCGCCGTTGTCTTCCTCCGGGTGCCACTGCACGCCGAGTACGAAGGCCTGGCCGGCCAGTTCGACCGCCTCGATCGTGCCGTCGTCCGTGGTGCCGACCACCGTCAGGCCGTCGGCAGGCGCGTCAACGGCCTGGTGGTGATGGCAGTACACCTTCGCCTCGGTGCCAAGGATTTCCTCGGCACGGCTGCCGGTCCGCAGCCGCACCCGGCACTCGCCGAAGACGCCCGGCTCCGGGCGGTGGCCCTGGTGGCCGACCACGTCCGGCAGGTGCTGGCGCAGCGTGCCGCCCAACGCGCTGTTCAGGACCTGCATGCCTCGGCACACGGCCAGGATCGGCAGGTCCGCGGCCAGCGCCTCAGCCAGCAGACCGAACTCGAAGTCGTCCCGATCCGGTCGCGGGCTGTCGGTTTCCGGGTGCGCCCGCTGGTCGTAGCGGGCCGGATCGACGTCGGCCCCGCCGGCCAGCAGCAGGCCGTCCAGCCGGCCGACCAGCTCGGCGAAGCCGGTGCCGACCGGTGGCAGCAGCACCGGCACGCCGCCGGCACGCACCACCGCGTCCGGGTACGTCCTGGGCAGCAGGGCCGCGTCAAGGTCCCACCAGCCGAACCTGGCGCGTTCGACGTAGGTGGTGATCCCGATGACGGGACGGCGCTCAGAGTCGTTCGAAGCCACGGATCCGCTCCCAGTCGGTGACCGCCGCGTCGTAGGCCGCTGTCTCGACCCTGGCTGCGTTGAGGTAGTGGTCGATCACGTCCTCACCGAAGGCGGCCCGTGCGATGTCGCTCGCGCCAAGCAGTGCGGCGGCCTGGGCCAGCGTGCCGGGCACGGTCGGCCGGTCGGACGCGTAGGCGTTGCCGACGAACTCCTGCTCCGGCTCCAGTTCGTGCTCGATGCCGTACAGCCCGGCCGCGACCAGTGCCGCGACCGCGAGGTACGGGTTCACGTCGCCACCGGGCACCCGGTTCTCCACGCGCAGCGACTCGCCGTGCCCCACCACGCGCAGCGCGCACGTCCGGTTGTCCTGACCCCACGCGATCGCGGTGGGCGCGAAGCTGCCGGGCGCGAACCGCTTGTAGGAGTTGATGTTCGGCGCGAAGAAGTAGGTGAACTCGCGCAGGCAGGCCAGTTGTCCGGCCAGGAAGTGCCGCATCAACGGGGAGAAGCCGTATTCGCCGTCGCCGGCCAGGACGGCGGTGCCATCGGTCGAGCGGAGGCTGATGTGGATGTGGCAGGAGTTGCCCTCGCGTTCGTTGTACTTCGCCATGAACGTCAGGCTCTTGCCCTCCTGCGCGGCGATCTCCTTGGCGCCGGTCTTGTAGATGCTGTGGTTGTCACAGGTGGCCAGCGCGTCGGTGTAGCGGAAGGCGATCTCGTGCTGGCCGGGATTGCACTCGCCCTTGGCCGACTCCACGTACAGCCCGGCGCCGGTCATGCCGTTGCGAATCCGGCGCAGCAGCGGTTCGATCCGGGCAGTGCCGAGCAGGGAATAGTCCACATTGTACTGGTTGGACGGCGTGAGCTCCCGGTAGCCGGACCGCCATGCCTGCTCGTAGGTGTCGTTGAAGACGATGAACTCCAGTTCGGTGCCGACGAACGCGGCGAGGCCCCGCTCGGCCAGCCGGGCCAGTTGGCGGCGCAGCACCTGCCGTGGCGACGCGGGCACGTCGCCGCCGCTCACCCATTCGATGTCGGCGATGACCAGCGCGGTGGCTTCCTGCCATGGCAGCAGCCGCAGCGTGCTCAGGTCGGGGCGCAGCACGAAGTCGCCGTAGCCGCGGTCCCATGACGACATCTCGTAGCCGCCGACGGTGTTCATCTCGACGTCCACCGCGAGCAGGTAGTTGCAGGCCTCGGTGGCGTGCGGCACCACCTCGTTGAGGAAGTAGCGGGCGGCACAGCGCTTGCCCTGCAGGCGGCCCTGCATGTCGGTGATGGCGACCAGCACGGTGTCCACGGTGCCTTCGTCCACCATGGTCTTGAGCCGTTCGAGACTCAGTGCGTCAGCGTGTGGCATGGGGTCCTTCCGGCCGGTGGAAGTACCGGGCTGACCGCAATGGGCCGAGCCTGATCCTTTGATTCGTACCGCCGTGGCCGGGTTGGTGTCAAGCGCGGTACATACCAGAGTAACCAGAGTGCTACCCGGATGGTCTTGACAGTGCGCGGTGACCGGGGTCACTCTCAAGACTTCATCAAAGGGCCGTTGTTGGTCCATTGAATCCCGTAGGGACGCCTGTTGTAGGGAGCCGCCTTGACCGACCAACTCGGAGTGTCCGCCGCACCGGCCGACCTCGACGACGACGCACGACTCCGTCAGATGGGCTATGCGCAGGAACTGCGGCGCTCGATGTCCGGCTTCTCCAACTTCGCGGTGTCCTTCACCATCATCTCGATCCTGTCCGGTTGCCTGACCCTGTACGGCGTCGGGCTGAACACCGGGGGACCGGTCGCGCTGATCTGGGGGTGGCCGCTGGTCGGTGCGTTCGTGGTGCTGGTCGGGCTCGGGATGGCCGAGGTCTGCTCCAGCTACCCGACCGCGGGCGGGCTGTACTACTGGGCGGCCAAACTGGCGCCACGCAACGGCGCGGCGTGGTCCTGGTTCACGGGCTGGTTCAACCTCGTCGGCCAGGTAGCGGTGACGGCCGGCATCGACTACGGAGCCGCGATCTTCCTCAACGCGTTCCTCGAGCTGACGACCGGCTTCACCGCGGTTCCGGCGCACACCATCATGCTGGCCGCGATCATCCTTGTTGTTCATGGTCTGTTGAACACCTTCGGTGTCCGTTTGGTTGCACTCCTGAACAACATCAGCGTGTGGTGGCACCTGTTCGGGGTGCTGATCATCGTCGGCGTGCTGATCATCGTGCCGGCGCACCACCAGCCCGCGTCGTTCGTGTTCGGCCACTTCGTGAACAACACCGGGTGGGGCTTCGCGCCGTACGTGTTCCTGCTCGGCCTGCTCAACGCCCAGTACACGCTGACGGGCTTCGACGCGTCCGCGCACATGACTGAGGAGACCAAGAACGCGGCGCGCTCCGGCCCGAAGGGCATCCTCAACTCGATCCTGGTGTCGCTGGCCGCCGGTTGGGTGCTGCTGATCGGACTCACGTTCGCCATCCAGAACTACCAGGGCACGCTGAACACTTCGACCGGTGTGCCGCCGGCACAGATCTTCATCGACGCGGCAGGCCAGAAGACCGGTGAGTTCCTGCTGCTGATCGCGATCGGCGCCCAGTTGTTCTGCGGCATGTCGTCGGTGACGGCGAACTCGAGGATGATCTACGCGTTCGCCCGGGACGGCGCGGTGCCCGGCTCGAACTTCTGGCACCGCATCAACAAGCGCACCAGGACACCCACGAACTCGGTGTGGCTAGCGGTCGTCGGCGCGTTCGTGCTGATGTTGCCCGCGCTGTGGAACACGACGGCCTATGCCGCTGTCACGTCGATCGCGGTCATCGGGCTGTACGTGGCGTACGTGATCCCGGTGTTCCTGCGGGTCCGCCAGGGCGATCGGTTCCAGCGCGGCCCGTGGCACCTTGGCCGGTGGGGACGGCTGATCGGCACCGTCGCCACGGCGTGGGTCGTGTTCATCTTCGTGCTGTTCATCCTGCCGACGGCGTACCCGGTCAGCTTCACGAACTTCAACTACACGCCGGTCGCGTTCCTGGTCGTGCTGGGCGGTGCCGGCGTGTGGTGGGCGGTTTCGGCGCGCAAGTGGTTCACCGGCCCGCGGGTACAGGGCACCGAGGAGGAGTTGGCAGCGGTGGAACGAGAATTGGAGAACCTGAGCTGACCGCGATTTCGCGTCCGTTAGGGTGGTCGGCGTCTTGCTGTCCGCTATGGGGCTTGGTCCTCACGTTGTGGCTTCTGCATCACCCCGATACTCGATTGTCGTGACGGTTGGTGGGGTTTGTCAAGGCGGGAAAGAGTACCTTGACAAACCCCACCAACCGCTTTCAAAGAGGGCCCGTATCGGGGTGATGCAGAAGGACTGGGTAACGGAAGGAATGCCGCGTTGTTAGGCGAGGTCCCGGAAATGGAACGAGGCGCCTCGGTGGGGAGCCTGCTCTTGTTCGTCCGGCGAGTCCCGTTTGAGAGTGGTCGCTGGCGCCTCGGTGGGGGGCCACTCCTGTTCATCCGGCGGGTTCCGTTTCAGTGGTGGTCTCGGGTGCTGGTCCCAGGGCCAGACCAGCCACGACTCACCGAGCGAACGCGACCCGCCGGACGAACAGGACCAGGCCCCCACCGGGGCGCCAGCGACCACCCACAGACCGGGACCCGCCGGACGAACACGAGCAGGCCCCCAACCGGGGCGGCTCTTTCGCCTTCCCAGGACTGACCCCAATCACGCGGCATTCCTTCCGTTATCCAGTCCTTCTGCATCACCCCGATACGGGCCCTCTTTGAAAGCGGTTGGTGGGGTTTGTCAAGGTACTCTTTCCCGCCTTGACAAACCCCACCAACCGTCACGACAATCGAGTATCGGGGTGATGCAGAAGCCACAACGTGCGGAAAAAGCCACACAGCGGACAGCAAGACGCCGACCACCCCACGGACAGACCCCAGCGAATTCGGGGACAGCCCGTGACCTCCAGGAATGCCAACCAGACGACCATCCTGTGGGCGACGACAGGTATGGCTGACCTGCCCCACAATCTCCCGAAGAGGGACGGACTCGTGGCATGAGAGAGCAGCCCAGGCTCCTGCCGACCGCATTTCCGCAGCTCACAGTCCCCTAGACACAGACCCCCGCCCAACCCTGGGGCTACGGCCCTTTTCCACCCTATGCTTGTCAAGCCCCTAATGGGTGGCTTATCGGCAATCTGTGGATAACTCGGGCAGTTTGTACCCGAATGGCTGGCGGCTTGACAGGAGCTGCCAGCTCGGGCCGGCGAGTGCTGTCGAACTGGGCGTTGCCTCGCTGATGTGTGGTTTGCCGGCGCATCGGCGAGGCGGGGTTACTGGGCCCTGTTGACTGCTTTGACCAGGGCGGACAGCAGGAATCGGGCGGCCAGGTTCAGGATCGGGGTGGTGCCGGGCAGCGCCGTTCTGGCGGTCAGGGTCCAGCGGATCGTGGTCCTGCCGGACCGTTCGGCCAGCGCGACCTCGCCCGCCCAACCCGGTATCGGTATGCCGGACAACGCCCGGTAGGCCAGCCGCCGGCCCGGTTCGAAGGTGGTGATCTCCTCCCTGATCCGTACGGCAGGCCCGCTGAACACCCGGATCGCGCCGACGCCTGCCGCGATGGGGGTGCCGTCTCGTTCCATCTCTACTGACAGGCCGGGGCCCCAGGTGGCCATGCCTCGGTGGTCCGCGAGCACCTGCCACACCGTGTTTGCCGGCTTGTCCACCTGCCGTACCGATTGTCCGCGTGCCATGGTCGGACATTACCAGTCGGTAATAACTAGTGTTGACCGATGCCCGATCAGGTCGCGATCATCGGCGCCGGGTTCGCCGGGCTGTGTATGGCGATCCGGCTCACCGAGGCCGGTATCCCGTTCACCGTCTACGAGAAGGCTGACGAGATCGGGGGCGTCTGGCGGGACAACACCTATCCGGGTGCCGGCTGCGACGTGCCCTCCGCGCTCTACTCCTACTCCTTCGCCGCCAATTCGCGGTGGAGCAGGGCGTTTCCGCTGCAGGACGAGATACTTGGCTACCTGCGCGGCTGCGCCGACCGCTACGGCTTGCGCGCCCACATCCGGCTGGGCACCGAGATCACCGGCGCCCGCTACGACGACGGCGTGTGGCGTCTCTCCTCGGCTGACGGCACCGAGTTCACCGCTCGGGTGCTGGTGCCGGCCGTCGGTCAGTTGAATCGGCCGAAGTGGCCGGAGCTGCCCGGTATGGACACGTTCGGCGGCACCGCGTTCCACTCGGCGCAATGGCGCCATGACCACGATCCCGCCGGTCGGACCATCGCGGTGATCGGTACCGGGCCCAGCGCCGCCCAGTTCATTCCGCGGCTGGCGGCCGACGCTCACAAGCTGTACGTCTTTCAGCGGTCCGCCAACTGGGTGTTGCCGAAGTGGGACTATCGGTTCGGGCGCGGCCACCGGCTGTTGTTCCGCAGCGTGGTCGGCCGGTTGGCGTTGCGTGGGCTGTGGTTCTGCTTCGGGGACTTCGTGCTCTACGCGGCGGTGCGCGGCGCGCCGCTGGGCCGCGTGGTCGACTGGCTCTGCCGGCGCCAACTGCGCACGCAGGTCGCCGATCCGGCCCTGCGGGCCACGCTGACCCCGGACTTCCCGGCCGGCTGCAAGCGAATCCTCATCTCCGACGACTACCTCCCGGCGCTGGCCAGGGACAACGTCGAGGTGGTCACGGCGCCGATCGCGGCCGTCACGCCGGACGGGCTGACTACCGGTGACGGCCGGCGGTTCGCGGTTGACACCATCGTGTACGGCACGGGCTTCACCGCGACGGAGTTCCTGGCGCCGATGGAGATCGTCGGGCGGACCGGCCGCCGGCTGCGTGCGGATGCCTGGGCCGACGGCGCGTCGGCCTATCTCGGCATGACCGTGCCGGAGTTTCCGAATCTGTTCCTTCTTTACGGGCCGAACACCAACCTGGGCAACAACTCGGTGGTCGTGATGATCGAGGCCCAGGTCCGTTACGTGCTGGACTGCGTCCGACGCGGTGGCACGCTGGAGGTCGACCCGGCCGTGTTCGCCCGGTACCAGGTCGAACTGGCCGCCGCACTGCGCGGCACGGTCTGGGAGGCCGGCTGCACGAGCTGGTACAAGACGGAATCCGGTCGGGTCACGAACAACTGGCCGCGGCGCGTGTTGCGGTACCGGGACCGTACCCGCCGGCCGAGCGCCGCGGACTTCCTGCGATCATCGGCCGCACGGGCTAACGTCGCTGAATAGCAGCTGGAAACGATGAGGTGGGCGCGTGGCGGAGACGGTTGACGTCGTGGTGATCGGAATGGGCCCCGGCGGCGATGAGATCGCGAACCGGTTGGCCGAGGCCGGGCTGGCCGTCGTGGGCGTGGACCGGCGGCTGCTGGGCGGCGAGTGCCCGTACTACGGCTGCATCCCGAGCAAGATGATCATCCGGGGCAGCAACGCCCTGGCCGAGGCGCGCCGGGTGTCGATCCTGGCCGGGCACGCCGCCGTCCAGCCGGACTTCGGACCGGTGGCCAAGCGGATCCGCCAGGAGGCCACCGACAACTGGGACGACAAGGTCGCCGTCGACCGGTTCGAGGGCAGGGGCGGCCGGTTCATCCGTGGCCACGGCAGGCTCACCGGGCCGCGTTCGGTCACCGTGACCACGTCCGACGCGCGGATCGAGCTGAACGTGCGTCGGGCGATCGTGCTCAATACCGGCACGGATCCCGCTGTGCCGGCGATTCCCGGTCTCGCAGACAGTCCTTATTGGACCAACCGGGACATACTCACGGTGGAGAAGGCGCCAGAGTCGCTGATCGTGCTCGGCGGCGGCGCGATCGGCTGCGAACTGGCGCAGGCGTTCGCCCGCTTCGGTACCAGGGTGAGCGTGGTGGGCAGCGCGCCGCGGCTGTTGCACTACGAGGAACCGGAGTCCAGCGCCCTGATCGAGGCGGCCTTCGCCGAGGACGGCATCGAGGTGCGCAACGGCGCCAAGGTGACCGAGGTTCGCTACGGCGACGGCTTCACGGTGGCGTTCGACGGCGGCGAGGTCGAGGCCCAGCACCTGCTGGTGGCCGCGGGCAGGCGCAGCACCCTGGACCAACTCGGCCTCGACACGATCGGCCTCGACCCGACGGCGCGCAACCTCGATCCGGACGAGCACCTCCGGGTGGCCGACGGCGTGTGGGCGCTGGGCGACATCACCGGCAAGGGCGCGTTCACCCACATGTCCATGTACCAGGCGGCGATCGCGCTGCGCGACATTCTCGGCGAGCCCGGCCACGGTGCCGAGTACCACGCCGTGCCCAGGGTGACGTTCACCGATCCGGAGGTGGGCTCGGTCGGCATCACCGAGGCACAGGCCCGCGATCGCGGCATGAACGTTCGCGTGGGCACGGCCGACATCGCCGACTCGTCAAGGGGTTTCATCCACAAGGTCGGCAACACCGGCCTGATCAAACTGGTCGAGGACGCCGACCGGGGCGTCCTCGTCGGCGCGACATCGGCGGGGCCTACCGGCGGCGAGGTCCTGTCCGCGCTGGTGGTCGCGGTCCACGCCGAGGTGCCGACGGAACGGTTGGCGCAGATGATCTATGCCTTCCCGACGTTCCACCGCGCGATCGAAACAGCAGTACACGACCTGGCGTGATGTGCCGCGAGTATCGGGCCTCAGCCGGTGGCGCGGCTGGTGCCGAACATCTCGTCCAGGGTGACCGGGGCCAGGTTTCGTTGGTTGATCAGGGTCATGATCTGGTCGAGCAGGCCGAGCACGGTCGGGTGGTTGGCGTGGCCGAGCATGATCACGCCCGGCTTCAGGTATTTTTCCGCCTGGCTCATCAGGAACGCGGGTGTGATCACCTCTGAGTCGCTGTATGAGCCGTCCCACATGACTGCCTTGGTGTAGCCGAGGTTCGCGGCCAGGCCGTCCACGTGTTTGTTGTGGTAGCCGTATGGCGGGCGGTAATAGGGTCTTGTGGTGATGCCGAATGTGGTTTTCACCCATTCGTCGTTGCGTTCCAGTTCCGTGTTGACCTGTTTGTCCGTCATTCTTCGCAGGTCGTTGTGGCTGTAGGTGTGGTTGATGATCTGGAGCTGGCGGCGTTCCAGTAGTGGCCTGATCACGTCGGCATGTGGTGCCCAGCTGTGGGAGTACGTGCCGTTGGGGCTGAACGTCAGGTGGATTCCGCTGCGTTGCACGAAGTTCACGTAGCCGGTCACGCAGTCCACGCAGTAGCCGTCGTCGATCGTGAGGCAGATCTTTCGCGACGCGGCGATGCCGTGGCTGATCGTGGTGGACGTGCCGGGGTGTGGCGGCGGGATCGGCGGCAGCGGCTCGGCCGGCAGGGGAGTGGGGCCGTTGGCGGGGGTGGGCACCGGCGCGGCGGAGACGTTCTGCGGTGGGATCGAGGGGGCTGACGTCGAGCAACCCGCGATCGTGGCGGCTAAGCCGACGCCGAGCAGGCCGATGAACGTGCGGCGGTCGTGGTGGCGAGCTGGGCAGGACACGGACGAAAGGTACCAAACAGGCTGAAAGATCCCTGTGAGTCAACTAAGGATCTCTTAGTTTCGAACCTGCGTCAAATGTGATCGGCCCGCCGGGCGTACCCGGCGGGCCGATCAGGGAGTGACGGACTCAGCCGATCTTGTACTGGTAGGGGATGCCGACGAGCTCGTTGGCGTTGGGCTCGGTCGGCGCCGGGTCGTTGAAGTTGATGTCGTTCACCACGGCTGTGCTGCCGACCACGAGCTGGTCGACGTACAGCGTGCCCCGCACGACGCTGCCCTTGGGGCCGCTCGGCGTGATGGTCACCGGGATGGTGGCCGTCTGGCCGGGCTGCACCGTGATCAGGGTGAACGCGCCAACCGCGGACACCGCGCCCTGCCACAGGTCGGTCGCCGGCGAGCTGACGGCCGGGTCGAAGCCCTTGGTCAGCGCCACCATGTCGAACGTGGCCGTACCGGGCGCGCCGCCGCCGACGGGGGTCGGGCCGAGCTCCGACGGCGCCGTCGCCCACAGGCCGGATGCCAGCGGGTTTCCGTGCACCGCGCCGATCGCGGTGGTGCCGTTGATGATGGAGGGCAGGTCGGGGTCGCCAGCCTCCGGTCCGTAGTCGAACATCATCGGCTGGGTCGCCTTCGCGATCAACGCGACGGCGCTGGTCTCCGACGGCACCAGCCAGGCCGGTGACGTGGCGCTACCTGGCATCGGCAACGGCAGCGTGGCCGGTTCGGCCGCGGCCAGCCGCATCCCGGTCACCGTGTTCAACCGGGCGTCGACGAAGAAGTTCGCCGCGGCGGTGCCGGTGTTGTGCACGGTGACCGGGACGGTCACCGCCTTGCCGGCCGGCAGCGTCGTGCCCGCGTTGTTCGGCAGGCCGGCCGCGTGCGCGTTGACGGTGTTGAACGCGACCCTGCCGGTGAACGCCTGGGAGATTTCGTCCCCGACGACCGGGTCGGCGAAGTTGACCACGAGGGTCCACCGGCCGGCCTGCGGGTTGCGCACGTACAGGTCGGTCTGGGTCACCGACTGCTGGGTACCGTCCCGTGTGGACAGATCGTAGGCGGTGTTCAGCCGGTTGATGCCGGACGCGGCGCCCTGGTGTTGCGGGCTGATCAGGAACGCGGACACGTTGTCGCCCGCGTTGTTGGTCAGGTCGATGCTGGCCGCGATGTCCCGCTGCCCGGCCGGCACGTCGAACTGGTAGAACTGCTCCTGGCCGATGTTGGGCTGCCGGCCGTTGCCGCCGGTCAGGGTGCCGGCGAAGGAACCGGCGCCGATGAGGGCACGTACCACGACCGGCACGGACGTCTGGTTGCCGTTGCCGGCGTTGAGCACCACGGAGCCGCTGGTGTCGCCGGGCTGCGCCGGGGTGGCCGCGGTCACCGTCGCCGTGCCGGTCTGGCCGGGGGCCAGGTGCAGGACGGACGGGCTGACCGAACCGAAGCCGGTGGTGTTCTCGGTGCTCTCACTGAACTTCACGTTGCCGACCGTGCCGCCGACCGTGCTGCTACGGCTGAAGATCACCGCCGTCCAGTGACCGGCGGTCGGGAACCGGACGTCCACGAAACCGGCGTTGCCGACGCCCTGTGGCAGCGAGTGCGCCGCCATCCGGCCCAGCGGGTCGATGAGGATCAGCCGGACACGCGCGTTCAGCGTGCCGTTCGGGTCGGCGGGGTAGGCGATCGACGCCTGTAGCCGCGGCGTGTTGGGCGCCACGTCGAAGGTGAGCTGCCCGAAGTTGTTGGCAACGCCGGACCAGTCCGCGAAGTGCGGGCTTGCCGTGTCCGACAGCGTCACGCTGCCGTTGACGGTGTGCCGCGGGGTACCGAAGCCGCGACCGGACAGGCGCACGTCCTGTGCGGTGGCGCCGGTGTTGGTGACCTTGAGCTGCCAGTGCTGCTGGCTGCCCGGCGCGCCGGACGCGTCGAGTTGGGTCTGGTTGACCAGCAGGGTCGAGCCGGTGGCCGACGGCGAACCGTTGCCGTCGTGTACGGATGCCGCCGCCTGGACCGCCTTGTACGTGTCCAGTCGGCCAGCGCCCTGTTCCGCGCCGGGTACGGACAGGTCGTCCGCCGTGCTGACCAGGATCTGCTTGACCAGCGCCGGGCTCGGGCTCGCGGCGTGGTGTGACTGCCGGTAGGACTGGATCACCAGCGCCGCGGCACCCGCGGTGAGCGGCGCGGACTCGCTGGTGCCACCACTGCGTTCCACATTGGACGGATTGCCGTTGAAGTCGGCGCAGCCCTGGAAGAGGGCGGGATTCGCGGTGCACAGCGCGAAACTGCTGTCACCGGGCGCCAGCAGGTCGATGGTGCGGCCCGCCTCGTTGACGCCGCTGGAGGACAGGGTGCTGATGTTGTCGTTGAGCCACCCGTTCGGCGCGAACGTCTGCGCTGCCGCGTAGTCGGTCTGCGCGAGCCAGCGGAACGTCGTCGACGCGCCGGTGGCGATCACGTTCGGGTCGCTGGAGGGCGAACCCTGCGTGCTGGTCGGGCCAGCGTCGCCGCTGGACACCGTCACCGTCACGCCTGCGGCGACGGCCATGTCGTCGAACAGCCGCACCGCGTCCTGCGTCGGGCTGTCCGGGAACGGGTCGAAGCCGAACGACTCGTTGATCACGTCGACGTGGTCGACGTTCACCGCCCACTGGATCGACTGCAGGATCGCCGACGTGGTGGAGAAGTTGGTGTTGCCGAAGACCTTGAAGCCGTACAGCGAGGCACCCGGTGCCACGCCCTCGATCCGTATGTCGCACGGGCCGGACGTGGGGTGGGCGCCGAAGTGGGAGACGTCGTAGACCTGCCGGCCCTGCGCCGCGATGGCGCTGGCGTCCAGGAACGCCTCGCCCGCGCTGGTGGGCGCGTCGGGGCCGTCACCGGTGAAGTCCTGGGAGTCGGCGAAGACGTGGCTGCCGTCGGCCCTGATGAAGTCCGGGTTGTTGGTGTCGATGCCCTCGGCGATGTAGGCGACCTTCACGCCGGCACCGGTGTAGCCGAGGCTGCGCGCGGTCTTCGCGGTCGGATCGTCGGACGCGGTGTGCGTGACCGGCAGCGCCTCCGGCTCCAGCATCGGCTTGGCGCCCGGCGCCGGGCAGGCACCCGGCACGTTCGACGGGCTCGCGGCGGACTGCGTGGCCGGCAACTGGCTCGCGGCCGGCGGGGCGCCTTTGATCAGGGTGTCCGGCAGCACCGCGGCGACGTTCGGATTGGCGGCCAGCCGGGCCGCCTCGCCCTTGGACACGGTGGCCGCGACCGCGTTGGCGAGGGTGTAGGTCTTCACGTGTTGGGCGCGGACCTGGGACAGTTCGGACACCAGCGGTGTCTGTGCGCTGGTGATGTTGTGCGCGCGGGTGGTCGCCGCCGGGGTGTTCTTGGCGGCGGCGGCCGGCTGGTCGCGCATGAGCACGATGACCGGCGTGTTCGCGTCCTGGGACAGGGCCGCTGCTTCCTGCGCGGTCAACGGCTGTTGGGCGGCGACACCTGCTTGGGCAAGGGCGTTGACCGGTTCGGCGACGGCTGCCGACGCCTGGGTGATGGCTAGTGTCGCGGTCGCGGTAGCCGCGACGGCTAACGCGAGTTTCCTGCTTCGCCGCATGGGGCCCTCCGAGTCGGCGGCCGGGTGGGCCGCTGGGTGGCACGGAACCAAGGGACGCTAGCAGAGCGACGATCAGTGTCGACAGCAACGAAAGACGGTACTACCGCCGAACACCGGACAAGTCGCCGTAACTTGCGTTGCACGGTCTGCCGCCACCCAGCCGTTGACCTGATCCGGTCAGTCGGGCTCGTCGGTCGCCTGCTGGAGAACCTGGTAGTCCGGGTCGAGCATCAGCAGGGCGTAGGTTTCCGGGTCCAGCCTGATCCGGCCGTGCAGGCGCACCTGCCGGCCGGGTTCGATGTCGTCGTGCGGGCCGTGGAACTCGACCACGACGGTGCCGGTGTCGTCCTCGACCTCGCCGGACACGACCTCCTTGCCGCGGTGGGTGCGTACCGAGATCTCGCGCAGGCGGCCCTCCACCGTCGCGGTCTGGCCGGGCAGCAGGGCGCCGATCGGCACGGCGCTCGGTTTCGGGGTCGGCTGGGCGTGTGCCGTCAGTTCGGCGACCTCGTCGCCGGCAAGGCGGCTGAGCAGTCGTTCGAACGTCTCGGTGATGCGTTCCTCCGGCATGTCCGGGAATGCCGCCCTGATCCGGGACTGCACGTCGTAGGGCACGATCGTGGCCGCGGCCTGCGGCAGCCTGCTGATCACGCTCGCGATCCGGTCCGCGGTGCGGTCGTGCAGCAGACGGCCCAGCAGCGGCGCGTACGTCCGGCGTGGCAGCAGCACCGTCACGCCGGTGCCGGCCTCGCTGCTCGCCTCGATCACCAACTCCTGTGCCGCCCTGGTGATCCGCCGGTCGGGGCAGTCGATCACCTTGAGTGTGGTGTCCATGCCAAGGCTCTCCCAGCGGCGGCGCAGGCGGTTCGCGTGTGCCTCGTCCACCATGAAGTGCACGGCCTTCAGCTCGAACGGGCGCAGGCTGCGGCCGTAGCGCAACGCCTCGAGCACCGCGAGATCCAGCGAGCTGACGAAGACGAACACCTTGTGCCGGGCGAAGTTCGTGGCGCCGCGGACCTGTGCCTCGCGGACCCGGTCCAGGATGGCCGACTCGACGCGGTACTCGCGGTTGAGCCGGATCAGGGTGAACACCAGGATCGGGAACACCACCACCACCAGCCAGGCGCCCTCGGTGAACTTGGTGACCGCGAAGATGCCCACGATGACGGTCGACACGATGCCGGCCGACAGGTTGATCGCCATCTTCCGCCGCCAGCCGCGGTCCCGGTGGCGCAGCCAGTGCTTCGTCATGCCGTAGCCGGCCATGGCGAACCCGGTGAACACGCCGATGGCGTAGAACGGCACGAGGTTGTTGACGTTGCTGCCGGCCACCAGCAACAGGACCACCGACAGCACGGTCAACACGATGATCCCGTTGGAGAACACCAGCCGGTGACCGCGCTTGGTGAGCTGGCGGGGCAGGAACCGGTCCTCCGCGACGAAACTGGCAAGGAACGGGAAGCCGTTGAAGCTGGTGTTGCCGCCGGTGTAGAGGATCAGCGCGGTCGCGAACTGGACGAGCACGAACATCCCGGTGCCGAACGCGCCCTGCCCGAACACGGCCTTCGCCTCCTGCGAGAGGACCGACGGGTAGCCGACCACGTAGGGCGTCGAATGCGTGGCGTACGCCAGGAACGAGACGCCGCCGACCATGAAACCCAGCAGGCAGGCCATGATCGTGAGCACCTTGCGCGCGTTGCGGCCCTCCGGCTTGCGGAACGCGCCGACCGTGTTGGAGATTGCCTCGACACCGGTCAGCGACGAGCCGCCGTTGGCGAACGCGCGCAGCAGCACGAACAGCGTGGCGCCCTCGACGAACCCGTTGCGCCGCACGACCGGATAGGTGCCGACCAGGTGGCTCGGGTCGTACTGCGGCAGGCCGACGGCGACGAACTTGGCCACCCCGACGATCACCATCAGCACCACGAGCCCGACGAACAGGTACGCCGGCACGGCGAACGGCCTGCCGGCCTCACGCAGGCCGCGCAGGTTGACGTAGCACATCAGCAGGACGACGCCGATGGTGATCTCCAGGCTGTACGGCCCGAGTTTCGGCACCGCGGACACCACGGCGACCGTGCCGGCCGCGCACTGCACGGCGACCGTCACGACGTAGTCGATCATCAGCGCGGCCGCGGCGATCTGCGCCACCCGGGGACCCAGGTTGTCCCGCGCCACCACGTACGAGCCGCCTGCCTTCGTGTAGACCATGACGACCTGCCGGTAGGACGCCGCGACCAGCGCCAGGATCAGCAGGATCACCGCGGTCATCGGCAGCAGCAGCGCGAACGCCGCGAGCCCGGCCCACGGCAGGAGCTCGATCAGGATCTCCTCGGTGCCGTACGCCGCTGAGGACATGGCGTCCGACGAGAGGACGCCCAGCGCGATCGGGTTGGTGAGGCGTTCGTGCTTGAGCTGGTCGTTGATCAGCGGGCGGCCCAGCAGCACCCGTTTGAGCACGTAGCCGACCGACTCCTGCAGTCCGGCCGAGTTCCCGACTACCACGTGCCCACCAACCCGCCCTCCGCCGTCGGGTTGCGCCACGCGGCGCCGCCCACTCGTAGTGTCGGTGCCCAGTGTTCAGTCCGCCGCGCGGCGACAGTCCGATCTTTACGATTCATTAACGCCCGACCGGGCGGGTGCAGCGACGTCGTCGCAGGTCATCCGATACGCACTTCGACGTATTGCGCTGGGATCGGTGCGTTTTGCTGGTTAGCGTCGAAACCGACCGAAGTGACCGAATCGGCTGGTAGGTGGACCGGATGACGCTCAGAGCCAACCCGAGGGCCGCGCCCGCGACAGGGACCGGCACGCCGCTGGGTGTCGCGGTGGTGGACGAGATGCCGCTGTTCCGCGAGGGACTGTCGGTCCGGGTGTTGCGCGATCCCGGGATGCGGCTGGTCGGGGTGACCGGCCGGCCGGACGCGGGCGTGCTGCTGCGTGACCGGCTCGCCGTCGACGTGCTGGTGCTCGACGCCGTGCTCGACCCGGGTGGGCACCTTGCCCGGCGGGTCATCGCGGCCAACGCCGACCTGACCGTCGTCGTGCTGGTCCGTGAGCCGTACCGGACCACGCAGTTCCTGGCCGCGATGCGGGCGGCCGGGGTGCACGGGCTGGTCGAACACTCGTCGCCGCCGGACCGGATCATGGACGCGATCCGGCGCAGCAGGGCGGAGGGCCGCTACGTCGACCCGTCGCTGACCGGCCTCGCGTCCGGCGGGCCAGGCACGTCGGCCGGTCGGCCGTTGTCCCGCCGTGAGGAGGAGGTGCTCAGGCTGATCGCGGACGGGCTGTCCAACCAGGGCATCGCGGACGCGCTCGTGGTGTCGGTGGAGACCGTGCGGACGCACATCAAGAGCCTGCTGCGCAAGCTGTCCGCCCGGGACAGGGCGCACGCGGTCGCGGTGGGCTTCCGGCTCGGCCTGCTGGCCCCGCCCCAGGTCGAGGTCGTGATCCCGGTGGCGCGCCGTGCGTCGACGGCCGGGCCCGCGTTCTGCTGAATTGATTCAGTAGCCAACAGCAGCGAGGTGTACACTCGCGGCTACGGTTGCCCCGAACGGGTTACCTGACTTGCGCCAGCTGCCCGCCGTCGTGGATCGGGGTGACCCGTGGAACCGCGCTTTCTGTCCCTTTTCGCCGAACTGGGCGCGGTACTGGGCAGCTCGGACTCCCGCAGGTCCCGTTCCGCCGAGATCCTCCGCCAGCTGCGGCACGTCGTGCCCTACGCTGCGGCGTCCGTGGCGGCAGCGCGGCCGGGCACGGTGGAGCACGTCAGCCTCGCCAACGACGGCTACCCGCCCAGGGTGGAACAGCACCTGAACAAGTGGTTGGTGCACCACGATCCCGGCTACCTGATGATGCGCCGCTCGTCCGGGCCGCCGATGCGGTGGCGCGACAGCCCCGGCCACTACCGGGACACGTACTCCGTGCAGGAGGTGTTCCTGCCGGCCGGGTTCGACGAGGGCATCACCGTCTGCATGCGCAACCGCCGCGGCCGCTACACCGGCAGCCTGCACCTGAGCGTGGACGACCGACGTCACCCGACCGATGAGGCGGTGCGGTTCCTCTCCCACCTCCAGGTGATGCTCGGCGAACTGACCGACCTCGGCTCGCCGCCGCCCCAGGTGGTCTCGGCGGCGGACAAGATCACCATCACGGCCACCGGCAGCTGGCACAGCGGCGCGGCCTGTCCGGTGTCCGACGAACTCGTCCGGCAGGTCCGGATGCTGGCCGCGGCCGACACCCTGCCGCCGTGGTTCTGGTGGCAGTGCCCGACGGGCGAGGTCCACCTGGTCACCACGGAGCGCATCGGCGACGAGATCACCGTCGGCCGGACCACCACCGACCTGCCGTACGGCCTGAGCGTGCGCGAGCTGGAAGTGCTGACCCTGCTGGTCTACGGCCACACCAACGCCCAGATCGGCCGACGCATGTCCATCTCGCCGAAGACCGTGGCCAAGCACGTGGAACACACGCTGGCCAAGATGGGCGCGGCCAGCCGGACCGAGGCCGCAGTCCGCGCCACCCGAGGCAGCCTGCTGTTGCTGTCCAGTGCCCGGCCACTGCCACCGGCACGTTCTTAGGCGACGACGCCGTAGTGCTCGGCCAGTTCGGCGAACTCCTCGTTGCGCCTGCGGGTGGCCCGGTCGACCATCTCGCGCATGACGGCGACGCCGAGTGGCTGGTAGCGGACCCAGTCCGGTGCCAGGTCGCGTGCCTGGGCCAGCAGGGTCAGCGCGCGGCGTTCCTGGCGCAGTTCGGCGGCCGCGGACGCCAGGTGGATCCGGTGGCCCGCCTCCCAGAACGCCGGCATCGGGCCGTTGGCCGGCGGCACGGTTTCGGCCATGCGCAGGGCTTCTTCGTGGTCACCCAGCCGAACCGCCTGGTCGACGAGCTGGATGGCGGCGATGTGCGGGCCGAAGATGCCGGCTTCGGTGACCTCGTCGCGGCCGGACCGGACGGCGGCCGCCTGGGCCACGCGCAGCAACTCGCCCGCTCTTGCGCCGCGGTCGGCGCGCAGCGCCGCAGATGCCGCGTTGAACAGCAGGTTGCCGAACACGCCGAGCGCCCTGGTGTTCCGGTCGGACGTGTTCCGGTCCGACATCCGCGGCTCGACCCGTTCCGCCATCCGGACCGCGACCTGTTCCGCCTCGCTCGTTCGGCCCTGGCGGACCAGCACCCACGCCAGGTACCGGGTGGACACGGCGACACCGATGTCCGGATCGTCGGACAGCCGGGCCGCCTGGATCGCGCGGTCGGCCGCGATGAACGCGAGGTCGTCGAGGCCGAAGCGGCCCGCGGTGCCGGCGCCCATGCGGTACGCGCCGGAGAGGACCGCGTACGCGGAGTTCAGCCGGGCGCCTTTGGCCTCGTGCACCAGCCGTCGGGCGTCGGCGACGAGCACCGGCAGGGTGCGCAGCAGTTCCGAGTGCCGGCCCGCGATGTAGGACTGCCACGCGTTGTTCAGCGAGGCGCGCAGTTCGGCAAGTGGCGTGGTTTCCCGCAAATCGGTGAAATCGGTGAGACCGGGGATGTCGGTGGACGCGGTCAGCGCCTGCCGCAGGTCGGCCACGTCGCGGCCGGCCGGTTCGTGCGGCGGCGGCAGGATGCCCAGCAGCGTGGACGGCTCGACACCGAGTGCCCGCGCCAGTTTGTGCAACGTCGATGTGCGCGTGGTCTGCCGTTCGCCGCGTTCGATCCGGGCCACCGTGTCCACGGCGACGCCGGCCGACGCGGCCAGTTCCTCCTGGGACAGGTTGCGGGCCTTGCGGATTCGCCCGACGTTCTCGCCGAGCCCCCATGCCACCGGCATGTCGGCCCCCAATCCGTCGTTCGCGCGCCCGGAAATACCACTCCAGGGTACTCATCGGACGTGGTTGGGAAATGGTTTCAGTATTGCGGGACGGTTCCGTTCGGCGAATGTCGGTTTCGGCCGGTTGCCCTGCCAATGCGGCAGGGTTGCCCCCGGCGCACCGCGGGAAACCCTGTCGTTACGCGCTGTCATCCGGTCGCCAGCCGGCTCACGATCTAACCGCGGGCGGCGTGACCGGGCGCGGATACCCCCGGTCACACCGGCCGACCAGCAAACCCGGATGGTGGGTCATGGGCGAACCGAACAGTGCGGCGAAGGCGCGGGCACGGTGCGTGCTGTGGCTGTGTGGGCAGTGCCGCGGTGGCGCCGACTGTCGCTGCGTACCCCAGCCTGCGCCGACGCCGCAGCGCTGGCCCGCCCCGGACCACGACCGACGGGTGTAGGTGCGCGATACGCCATCGGGACCGTAAGGTCCTGTTTGGACCGAATCACGGGATCGGCCCGGTCGGCGAAGTCGACCGGCGGCGCCTACCGACCCTGCCGCCCGGCTCAGGAGAGCGGCCGCCCACAAAACTCTCAGGTAGCGCAAAGGCTCTTCGCGGACACTGTTACGTATACACGTGGGTAAGGCGTCTGTTCGACGTGCGGAAGGACGACTGCACAGTGCCGGAACCTCCAACAGACCGACGCGCCACCCGAGCCGTGGGTGAGCGTCGAGTACAGACCGTGACGACGTGGACGACCGCGGGCGCCGTTGTCGGCGCGGCGGTGCTCAGCGCGCTGCTGGCACACGGCACGGTGTCGGCGGCGACCACGTCGACCAACGTCCAGACGAACAACACCAACAACCAGGTCGGCACAGGCACGGATCAGACCGGGGGCGGTCAGCTGCAGGCACCGGACTTCCTACCAGGAAGCTCCGGCGGAGGGGGTCGGCACGCCTCGACAGGAGGGTCATGACCAGCGTCGACACGACCGCCAGCGTCACGTTTCCGGCGCTGGGCACCACGGCCGTCCTCGTGGTGACCGAACACGGCAGCCTCGGCGATGCCGAGCAGGTGCTGCGGGCCGAACTGGCCGCGATCGACAAGGCGTGCAGCCGGTTCCGGCCGGACTCGGAGATCAGCAGGCTGCACGAACAGGCCGGCACCGAGGTCGTGGTGAGCCCACTGCTGGCCGAGGCGCTCGCCGTGGCGCTGCGGGCCGGCCGGCTCACCGGCGGCATCGTCGACCCGACCGTCGGCGCCGCCGTTGCCGATCTCGGCTACGACCGGGACTACGACCGGCTGGACCGGGACAACCCGCTGCCGGTCGACTCGCCCTTCCCGGCGCCCGGCTGGTGGCGGGTGTCGCTGGACGAGGCCGAGCGGCGGGTACTGCTGCCCAGGACCGTGCGGCTGGACCTGGGCGCCACCGCGAAGGCCCTGGCCGCGGACCGGGCCGCGCGATGCATCGCGGCCGCCATCGGCGGTGGCGTGCTGGTCAGCCTCGGCGGTGACGTGAGCACCGCGGGCCCCGCGCCGGACGAGGGCTGGCGGATCGGCGTCGGCGACGACCACCGGCTGGCCGTCGACGAACCGGAGACCACGGTGAGCATCCGGTCCGGCGGGCTGGCCACGTCGAGCACCACGTGCCGGCACTGGCGGCGGGCCGGCCGGGCGGTGCACCACATCGTCGACCCGCGCACCGGTGACCTGCCGGAACCGGCATGGCGCACCGCGACCGTGGCCGCCGCGTCCTGTGTCGACGCCAACACCGCGAGCACCGCCGCCATCGTGCTCGGCTGGGCGGCGCCGCGCTGGCTGACCGCGGCCGGGTTACCCGCGCGCCTTGTCGGACCGCGAGGCGAACTGCTGACCCTGGCCGGCTGGCCCGTGGACGGCGACCTGGGGTGAACCAGCCGATCATGTGGTACGCCAGCCGGGCCACCGGTCTGGTGGCGTTGCTGCTGTTCACCGCGTCACTGGTGATCGGCGTGCTGTCCGGCGGCCGGCTCGCCGGCACGCGCTGGCCGCGGTTCGCCGTGGCCGCCGTGCATCGCAACGTGTCGCTGCTGGCGATGGTGTTCCTCGTGGTGCACGTCGGCACGGCGATCATCGACCCGTTCGCCGGGATCGGCTGGCTGGACGCGATCGTGCCGTTCGGTTCGGTGTACCACCCGTTGTGGCTCGGCCTCGGCGCGGTCGCATCGGACCTGCTGGTGGCCGTCGTGATCACGAGTCTGTTGCGCCCCAGGGTGAATCTGCGCCTGTGGCAGTGGGTGCACTGGACGAGTTATGCCTGCTGGCCGTTGGCCGTCGTGCACGGTATCGGGATCTATCCGGCCGATTTCCGGCTCGGCTGGGTGTTCGCGCTCAACATCGCCTGCGTGGTCGTGGTGATCGTCGCGATCGGCTGGCGGGTCGGCGTCAGCCATCCGGACACCGACGCGCGGGCAGGCCGGCACCTGACCGGGATGTGACCATGGTGCCCAGCTACGCGCCGCCGCGCGGCCCACGGCTGTTGGCCGGCTGGGCGGACACCGCGCGGGTGGCGGACCTGGCGGCGCACGTCGACCGCTACGGCCCGATGCCGAGGGTCGACCGTGCGCTGATCGGCATGGTCGACGCGGCAGGCCTGCGCGGCCGGGGTGGCGCGTGGTTTCCCACCGGTCGCAAGCTGGCCGCCGTTGCCGAGGGCCGGCGACGGCCGATCGTGGTGGCCAACGGCGCGGACGGCGAACCTGCCAGCGACAAGGACCACGCGCTGCTCACCGTGGCACCGCATTTGGTGCTGGACGGCATGGTCCTTGCCGCGACCGCGCTGGGCGCCACCGACGCGATCCTGTGCGTGCACCGCGGTGATCCGCTGGTACCGACCGTGCATGCGGCGCTGCGGCAGCGGACCGGCGATCCGGTGGCGGTCCGGCTGGTCGAACTGCCGGCCCGATACGTGGCCAGCGAGGAGTCCGCGCTGGTGAACTTCCTGAACACCGGCGAGGCCCGGCCGACGGACACGCCACCCCGCCCGTTCGAGCGTGGCGTGCGCGGCAGGCCGACGCTGGTGGACAACGTGGAGACGCTGGCCAACATCGCGTTGATCGCCCGCTACGGCCCTGACTGGTTCCGCGCGGCCGGCACGGTGGCGGCGCCGGGCACGATGCTCGCGACCGTCGGTGGCGCGGTTGCCATGCCCGGGGTTCGCGAGCTTCCGTTGGGCACCACCGTTTCCGTGGCGCTGGGTGCGTCGGGCGGCGTGTCAGAACCGGTCGGCGCGGTCCTGGTCGGCGGCTTCGGCGGCAACTGGCTGGCCATGTCCGACGCGGCCGAACTCCCGCTCACGCCGGAGGACCTGGCCGCGGTCGGTGGCTCGCTCGGGGTCGGGATGCTGCTGGCGTTGCCGGCACGGGTGTGCGGCGTTGCCGAGACGACCAGGATCGTGCGCTACCTGGCGGGGGAGTCGGCCATGCAGTGCGGGCCGTGCATGTTCGGCCTGTCGTCGATCGCGCGGGATCTGGAGATGTTGACGTTCGGCGCGCGGCCCGAGGTGCTCGACCGGCTGCGGCACCGGCTGGGTGTCGTCACCGGCCGGGGCGCCTGCGCTCATCCCGACGGCGCGGTCCGGCTCGCGGCCAGCGCGTTGACCGTGTTCGCGCACGATGTCCATGCGCATGCCATGGGCAGGCCGTGCGCAGGCGTCCGGGTGGCGTCCGGCATCCGGGTGCCGGTCGGCGGGATCGGACTCGGTTGGCGATGACGATGACGCTGCGGCTCAACCCGATCGCCTGCCGTGCCCATGGCCTGTGCGCGGAACTGCTGCCCGAACTGGTCGACCTGGACGAGTGGGGCTATCCGATCCTGGCCGACGGTGGGGCCGTGCCGTCGGCGTTGGTGGCTCAGGCGAAGGCGGCGGTCGCCGCTTGCCCGACCCTCGCGCTACGCCTGGTCAAACCGGCCTGACCCGCCGGCGAAACAGCCGGTGGACGGGTCGATAACACCCCCCTGGGGTATTATCGGCGGTGGATTCCGATGGTGGAGGGGCGTCATGCCGGGTTACAGCGAGGACAAGGCCGGCTACCTGCGCCGCCTGCGCCGCATCGAGGGCCAGGTGCGCGGGTTGCAGCGGATGATCGAGAGCGACGAGTACTGCATCGACATCCTCACCCAGATCGCCGCCGCCACCAAGGCGCTGCAGGCTGTTTCGCTTGGTCTGATCGAGCAGCATCTCGGCCATTGCGTCAGTGAGGCGATCACCGAGGGTGGCGAGATCGCGGAAACCAGGCTCCGCGAGGCCAACGAGGCCATCGCGCGACTCGTCAGGTCTTGATCGCGAAACAGATCCTGAGCTGCGAAAATAACGCTCAGTTGTGCTTCGGGCGACTACTGTCGCGGTATCAGGGCCGATCTACTGATTCACCCGGCTCGGGGAGTTCGCCGGCCGCCTCGGTGCGATTATTCTGAACACACTCGATGACAATCCGAGGGGTCGGCTGGTCCCCCCGAGTCGGGGTGGTGGGGACCAGCCGTTCATTTCCGAACAACGTTTCGATAAGGTCCGTGTCCACTTTCAGTCAATGAACTGGCCAGTGCCGCGAATCGGATGGCCACTCGGCAGGTGGCCGGCGGTACGCCGACCAGGTGTGATGCGCACCGCGTTCCGGTCACCGGGATATTCGACTACCAACCGTGCCCGCGACCGGGCATTATGCGCACATGCCCGCACGGACCAGACTGACGGTAACGGCCGTCGCCCTACTCGGCTGCCTGCTCGCGGCCGCCTGTGCCCCCGCCGCCCAGAACAACCTCGAGCCGCCGCTGCCGGCCGGTTCGCCCACGCCGGGCCAGGGCAACTGCACCCGGGTCAAGCTGCACACCCTCAAGGCGAACACCTTCACGTTCGGCACCGACGAGCCGGTCTACGAGCCGTGGTTCGTCAACGACGACCCGGCCAACGGCAACGGCTACGAGTCCGCGGTCGCCTATGCGATCGGCGACCAAACTCGGCTACCGGCACGGCCAGGTCGCCTGGTCGCAGGGTCACCGTTCAACGCGGCCATCCAGCCCGGCCCGAAGACCTACGACGCCGACCTGGACGAGTTCTCGATCACCGCGGACCGGCGCAAGGCGGTCGACTTCTCCAGCCCGTACTACGACGTCACCCAGGCCGTGATCACCGTGCGTCCTCGCCCGGCGGCATCCGCGAAGTCGATCGCGACGCTGAGCCCGTTCAAGTTCGGCGCCCAGGTCGGCAGCGACCAGCTACGACGCGGCGAGAAGGTGCTCAAGCCGAGCCAGCAGGTCGCCGTCGTACAACAACAACGACGACGCCAAGCAGGCGCTGGCCAACGGCCAGATCCAGGCGCTGGTGGTGGACCTGCCGACCGCGTTCGAGATCACCGGCGCGAGCGAGGTGCCCAACTCGGTGATCGTCGGCCAGTTGCAGCAGACCAGCGGCCAGCCGGAGCAGTTCGGCGCGGTCCTGGACAAGAACAGCCCGCTCACCGCGTGCGTGTCGGCCGCCGTGGACGTGCTCCGCTCGGATGGCACGCTGGCCAAGTTGGCCCTCCAGTGGCTCGACACCACGGCCAACGCGCCGATGCTGCATTGACGTCCCAACTACAGCGGGATCGCTTGGCCTACAAGCGATCCCGCGCTCGTCGGTCCACCGGGGTGGCCATCCTGTCCACCTTGGTGTTCGCCGTCGCCGCCGGGTGGGCGATCGCGTCTTCGCCGGGGTGGCCGCGCGTGCGGTCGTCCTTCTTCGACCTGCCGACGGTGGCGGAGTCGTTCCCGGCGATCCTGGCCGGGCTGTGGCTCAACATCAGGGTGCTGCTGGTCGCGCGAGGTGCTGATCCTCGTGCTCGGGCTCGGCATCGCGGCGCTGCGCACGCTGCGTGGCCCGGTCTGGTTCCCGCTGCGCGCGCTGGCCACCGGCTACGTCGACCTGTTCCGCGGCCTGCCGCTGATCATCTGCCTGTACCTGGTCGGTTTCGGCCTGCCCGGCCTGCGGTTGACCGGCATGCCGAACGATCCGGTGGTGCTGGGCGGGATCGCGCTGGTGCTGGTGTACGCGGCGTACGTGGCCGAGGTGTTCCGGGCCGGCATCGAGTCGGTGCACCCGTCGCAGCGGGCGGCGGCCCGCTCCATCGGGCTGACGCACGCGCAGACCATGCGGATCGTGGTGCTGCCGCAGGCCGTCCGCCGGGTGTTGCCGCCGTTGTTGAACGACTTCGTGGCGCTGCAGAAGGACTGCGGGCTGATCTCGGTACTCGGCGCGGTGGACGCGGTGCGGGCCGCGCAGATCGCCACCGCGAAGGACTTCAACTTCACCCCGTACGTGGTGGCCGGCCTCCTGTTCGTGGTGCTTGCCGTGCCGTGCGCCCGCCTTGCCGATGCCGCGGCACGGCGCCTTGCCCGCCGGGAGGGCGCCGCATGACGGCCGTGTTGCGGGTGCGGAACCTGGTCAAGCGTTACGGCGAGCAGACCGTGCTGGACGGCGTGGACATCGACGTCGCCGAGCACGAGGTCGTCGTGCTGATCGGCGCGTCCGGTTCCGGCAAGTCGACCCTGCTGCGCTGCGTGAACCTCCAGGAGGACCTGGACGACGGCCAGATCATCCTGGACGGCACGGACATCTCCGATCCCCGGGTGAACGCGGACGTGGCGCGGCGCAAGATGGGCGTGGTGTTCCAGGCGTTCAACCTGTTCCCGCATCTGTCCGTTGTGGACAACGTGACGCTGGCGCCGCGAGTGGTGCACGGCATGGACTCCTCGGCCACGCGCGAGCGGGCGCTTGCCCTGCTGGCCAGGGTCGGCCTGCGGGACAAGGCGTCCGCGTATCCCGACCGGCTGTCCGGCGGCGAGCAACAGCGCGTGGCCATCGTGCGGGCGCTGGCCTACGAGCCACGGCTCCTGCTGCTGGACGAGATCACCAGCGCACTGGACCCGGAGTTGGTCGGCGAGGT
Source organism: Candidatus Melainabacteria bacterium (assembly GCA_963702275.1). Lineage (GTDB taxonomy): Bacteria > Actinomycetota > Actinomycetes > Mycobacteriales > Pseudonocardiaceae > DATEPR01. The sequence goes on along the minus strand of CAVPCF010000096.1, from coordinate 62,600 downwards.
GCTCACCCTCGTGCGCTCGCTCGCCGAGCAGGGCGCCACGATCCTGATGGCCACGCACGAGATGGGCTTCGCCCGCCAGGTGGCCGACCGGGTCTGCTTCCTGGACGGGGGAGTGCTGGTCGAGTCCGGCCCGCCGGACCAGGTCCTCGCGGACCCTGTCGAGGACCGGACCCGCCAGTTCCTCCGCCGTGTCATCGCCGCGGGGCGGCTGTAGTCAGGCCAGTTCGGACAGTGCCTTATACGCCTCGTCGGACAGCTTGATGTCGCCGGCCGCCAGGTTCTCCTCCAGGTGTGCCACGGAGCTCGTGCCCGGGATCGGCACCATCACGGGGGAGCGGCGCAGCAGCCAGGCCACGGCGACCTGGCCGGGTGTCGCGCCGTACTCCTTGGCCGCGTCGGCCAGGATGCTGCGTGGCCCGGCCAGTTGGCCGACGGCCACCGGGTTCCACGGGATGAACGCGATGCCCTCGCGCTCGCAGTGGTCGAGGACCTTCTCGTGCCGGCGGTTGGTCAGGTTGTAGAGGTTCTGCACGCTCACGATCTCGGCGGTTCGACGGGCCTTCTCGATCGTGTCGGCATCCACTTCGGACAGTCCGATGTGATTGATCTTGCCTTCCCGCTGCAGGTCTCGCAGCTCGCCGAGCTGGTCGGCCAGCGGCACCCTCGGGTCGACGCGGTGCAGCTGGAACAGGCCGATCCGGTCGAGGCCGAGCCTGCGCAGGCTCATCTCGACCTCCTGGCGCAGGTAGTTCGGGTCGCCGAGCACGTGCCACGCGCCCGGCCCGGTGCGCACGAGGCCGGCCTTGGTGCCGATCAGCAGGCCGTCGGGGTAGGGATGCAGGGCTTCCCTGATGAGCTCCTCGCTCACGTAGGGCCCGTAGGAGTCGGCGGTATCGATGAAGTTGACGCCCAGCTCCACCGCGCGCCGCAGCACGCGCAGCGCCTCGTCCCGGTCCGGCGGGTCGCCCCAGACGCCCGGTCCGGTGATCCGCATGGCGCCGTAGCCGAGCCGGTTGACGGTGTACGAGCCGATGTCGATGGTGTCGGTCATGGCGGAACCTCCGTTGTCTGTCATGAATACCTGTCCTTCGTAGCTTGACGTGGACCGCACGCCGCTGCTCGGATGATGTCGTTAGCCAGCCATACGACCTGGACGGGGACAGGATGAACATCCGAGCGGACGCCGTGCAACTGGGACCCGACCTGGTCGCGCTGCGTCGCGAACTGCACCAGATCCCGGAGATCGGCCTGCACCTGCCGCGCACCCAGGACCGCGTGCTCGCGGCCCTGGACGGCCTGCCGCTCGAGGTCAGCCTCGGCAAGGACCTGTCGTCGATCACCGCCGTGCTGCGCGGCGGCAAGCCGGGCCCCGTGGTGCTGTTGCGTGGCGACATGGACGCGCTGCCGGTCACCGAGCGCACCGGCGTGGACTTCACCAGCAACCACGAGGGCGTGATGCACGCCTGCGGCCACGACCTGCACACGGCCGGCCTGGTCGGCGCGGCGCAGCTCCTGTCCGCGCATCGCGCGGAGCTGGCCGGTGACGTGGTGTTCATGTTCCAGCCCGGCGAGGAGGGCTTCGACGGCGCCGCGCACATGATCCGCGAGGGCGTGCTGACCGCCGCCGGGCGGAAGGCGGACGTCGCCTACGGCCTGCACGTGATGTCCTCGACCGTGGCGTCGCACGTGTTCACCGGCCGGCCTGGACCGCTGATGGCCGCGTCGGACGGGCTGTTCGTGCGGGTGCTCGGTGCAGGCGCGCACGGTTCCCGCCCGCACAGCGGCCTCGACCCGATACCGGTGGCGTGCGAGATGGTGACGTCGCTGCAGACCATGGTGACCCGCCGGTTCGACGTGTTCGACCCGGTGGTGATCACCGTCGGCGTGTTCCACGCGGGCACCAAGCGCAACATCATCCCGGACGACGCCACGTTCGACGCCACCGTGCGGTCGTTCTCCGTTGCGGCCCGCGACCGGATCCGGACGGCCGCCGTCAAGCTGTGCGAGGACATCGCCGCGGCCCACGGCCTCGAGGCCGACGTGCGGTTCGAGACGGAGTACCCGGTCACCGTGAACAACGCCACCGAGCACCAGTTCGTCGCGGACACCGTGCAGGACCTGTTCGGCGACGCGGGTTTCCAGCCGCTGGAGAACCCGCTCACCGGCGCGGAGGACTTCTCCAGGGTGCTCAACGAGGTGCCCGGCGCGTACGTGTTCCTCGGCGCGACCGCGTTCCCCGACCTGGAAACCGCGCCGGGCAACCACTCGCCACGGGCCACCTTCGACGACTCGGTGGTGCCGGACGGTGCCGCGCTGCTGGCCGAACTGGCGGCACGTCGCCTGCGGTAGGTCACGACGGCAGCGACCGGCCGAACGTGGCGATCGCGCCTGCGATGACCAGCATCACGGCCAGGACCAGTACGAATGCGTTGCGGGCACCCAGTTCGGCAACCGGGCTGAGGCTCGCGAACGCGGTGCCCAGTACGGCGACGCCCAGCGCCAGCGCGGTCTGCTGGGTGGTCGCCAGCGCACCGCTGCCCACGCCCGCGCGTTCGGCCGGCACGCCGGACAGCACGACGCGGAACAGGGTCGTCATGGTCATCCCGTTGCCGATGCCGACAAGGGCGAGGCCGGGAGTCAGGTCCGGCGTGGTCAGGTGCGGCCACGCCAGCAGCGTCGTCACGATCAACACGGCGATGCCGATCCCCTGCACGACAGCGCCGTAGCTGACGACACGCGAGCCGAACCGGGTGACCAGCCTGCTGCTCAGCAGGGATACCACGAAGAAACCCACCGCCGTCGGCATCAGCGCGAGCCCGGCCTGGAACGGCCCCATCCGCAGGTCCTGCTGCAGTGTCACGGCGTAGACGAACATGAACCCGCCGAAACTGGCGAAGAACGGCACACCGAGCCCGAGCCCCCGACGCATACTGGGCATCCGCATGATCGACGGCGGCAGCAGCGGCACCCGACCGGCAGCCTCCGCCCGCCGCTCGACCAGCACGAACGCGGCCGCGGCCACCGGAGCGACACCCAGCAGCGCCCACAGCCACACCGGCCACCCGAGCGCCCCACCCTCCATCAGCGGAACCAGCAGCGACAGCAGGGTGACGCCGAGCAGCAGCGTCCCGAGGCGATCGACACCGACCGGGTTGGCCGACCGCGTCTCCGGCACCGTCCGCCGCGCCAACATCAGCCCGACGACACCGACCGGCACGTTGACCAGAAAGATCGGCCGCCAACTCGCACCGGCGATATCGGCCGCGACGAGCGCACCGCCGAGCAGCTGACCGACCACAGTGGACAGCCCGCCCACCGCACCGTAGAACCCGAGCGCCCGAGACCGACGCTGCCCGGTGGTGGTGGCCTGAATGGTGGACAGGACCTGCGGCAGCATCATCGCCGCGGAAGCGCCCTGCAGGGCACGCGCGACCACCAGCAGGCCCGCGTTCGGCGCCAGCCCGCAGAGGAGCGAGGTGAGTGTGAACGCGGTCATGCCGGCCAGGAACAGCCTGCGCCGCCCGAACGTGTCGCCGAGCCGGCCGCCGAGCACGAGCAGCAACGCGTACCCGATGCCGTACCCGGCAACGACCAGCTCCAGCGTCGCGGTCGACGCGTGCAGATTGACGTCGATGGTCGGCAGGGCCACGTTGACGATGAAGAAGTCGATCATCGGCAAAGCCGTACCCAGCAACACCGTGGCCAGCCCGGCCCCGGACAACGTGGCACCCTGCGCCCGGCTGATAGGCTCTGCTACTTCGCCGCCGCCCGTAGGACAGCCCCCGCCCTCACCGGGGGCTTCGGCCCTTTTCGAGCCTAGTCCGTTTGCCAAACCGGTGGGGCTGGCGTCGGCTGGCCTGTGGATAACTGGCGATGCTGTGGACAGGTCGGTTGCGATCGGGGGCCGGGTCGTGCTTGTGTCTAGCTCCGAACTCATGACACCACGATGCGTCTGTTTCTACACTGGTGCCAGTGCCTGGTTATCCTGGTACTACCACTACCTGGTAACAGGTTGAACCTCATGGGATGGTGAGTCCGGTGACTACATATCTCGACAGCGCTCCCCGGGCCACCGCGGAGATACGGCGGAACGAGCTGGCCGCGTTCCTGCGCAGCAGGCGGGAACGCATCACGCCGGAGCAGGTCGGCCTGCCGCCGGGCGGCAGGCGCCGCACGCCGGGGCTCCGCCGCGAGGAGGTCGCGCAGCTCGCCAGGGTCGGTGTGACCTGGTACACGTGGCTGGAGCAGGGCCGCGACATCCACGCGTCCGACCAGGTGCTCGCCGCGATCGCCGCAACGCTGCTGCTCGACCCGTACGAGCGCGCCCACCTCTACACCCTCGCCGGGCAGCCGGAGCCGCCGCTGACCCAGGACTGCCGCGCCATCACCGAACCGATGCGCGTCATGCTCCGGCAACTGGAACCCGTGCCGGCCGTGGTCACCAACACCCGCTGCGACATCCTCGCCCACAACCGGACCTACGACCGGATGATCGGCGGCCTCGACGACGTGCCGTTCGAGAACCGCAACTCCATGGTGTTGGCATTCACCTCACCGGCATGGCGATCGGCCATGGTGGACTGGGCGGAGAACGCGCCGCGCCTCGTCGCGCAGTTCCGCGCCGCGATGGCGGAACACGTCGCGGAACCGAGCTGGAAATGTCTCGTCAAACGGTTGCGCCAAGAATCCCCCGAGTTCGCCAGAATGTGGAACGAACACGAGGTGAGGCCACCGGAGAACCTGACGAAACGTTACCTGCAACCGGAAGTCGGCATGCTGCGCCTCGACTACACGCACCTGTGGTTCGGCAGGCGCTCCGAGATCAAACTCACCACCTACACGCCCGCCGACGAGGAAACCTGGCAGAAGATACGCGAGCTGCAGGCACTCGTCGCCAATTGACGCTTTCCTGTCGTCCGGCTTGACCCGCGGTCGCCGACCCGATAGATACACACGGTGCTCGCGCAACTCAGCGGGCAGGGACGGTTGGCTGTCGGGGCGATCCTCGGTGCGGCAACGGCCGCCCTGTTCCTGGTCGGAATCACCACCGGACCCGAAGTAACCGTCGGACGTGCCGAGCTGCCGCTGGCCATGACCGACGTCCCGGGCACCAGCGGCCCGGCCGCGCCACCCGGCGGCAGCTCGGTGACCGCCGTCCTGTCGGCCACCATCGCCGCCACGACCACCACGTCGGCCACCCCGAGGACGACGACCGGCGTGCCCGGTCCGACGAGCGTGCCGACGGTCACCACCTCTCCGACGACCACCACGCCGCCGCCGACCACGACGAGCAGGCCAACGAGGACGAGGCGGCCGCCGACGAGGCCGCCGTGCTTCCTGTTTTGCTGACCACCGGTCCGGACGGTTTGCTTGCCGCATGGGCACCAGCCTCCTGGCCGCTATCCGGCCGTCACCTTGGCGTGTTGAGCTGCTAGCCATCGGCTCAGTGCGTCAGGAGGTCAGATGATCCGCGTCCCGCGTCGTTGGAAAATAACTGGCAAGCTGCTTACAGCGGTCGCGATTGCCGGCGGCGTGCTGGTCACGACCGCGCACGCCGACCCGGCCGCCGCCTCCTGGCTGCCAGCCACTCCCGCCGGGTGGAACCTGGTCGTGGACCGCGCCAGCACCCCGGCGACCACCGTCACGCGAGGCGTGACCGAACGCGGCGAGACCCTGGACACCGTCGCCGGCCGGCAGCACACGCAGGTGCTCGACGTCGACCTGACCGACCCGAACGTCCGGCTCGGCGTGGTCGAGGCGGGCGACACGCTCACCGACCCGGCCGACGAGACCGTCAGCTCGATGGCCGCCAGGACCCACGCGGTCGCCGGCATCAACGGCGACTACTTCGAGATCCACGCCAGCGGCCGCCCGCTCGGCGGCGTGATCACCAACGGCGAACTGCTCAAGAGCCCACGGCCCGACTACAACGCCCAACTCGCCGTCCGCGCCGACGGCAGCATGACGATCGGCCCGGAAACCTACACCGGCACAATTGCCGACGGCCCGATCAGCACCCCGTTGACTTCGGTGAACGTCCTCAACGACGCGACAGCGGGCGGCATCACCCGTATCACCCCTGCCCTGGGCGCCGGCCAGCTCGCCGCACCGGCGTTCCTGGTCACCGGCCACCGCGACGGCGCCAACCTCGTGGTGGACGCCGTGCGGCCGAACACAACCGAACTGCCCGCCGGCACGACCGGCCTGCTCGGCGGCGGCGCCGGCGGCCAGTGGCTGGCGAACACCGTGCACGTCGGCGACACCGTCACGATCAGCGAACGGATCAGCCCGGACGACCAGCCGCGCCAACTGCTGTCCGGCGCGACGATGCTGGTACGCGACGGCGCGGTCTACGCCGACCCGACCGGCACGCCACCGTCCGGCGTGAACCCGGAAACCGCCGTCGGCCTGACCAGGGACGGCCGGCACGCGATCATCGTCACGCTGGACGGCCGCTTCGGTGAGGCCACCGCCGTCGGCGTCAGCCCAGCCCAGGTCGCGGGCTATTTGATACAGCATGGCGCATACAGCGCGTTACTGCTCGACGGCGGCGGCTCGACCGAACTGGTCGCCCGCGCGCCCGGCGACAGCGCCGTGTCCGTCGTGAACACGCCGTCGGACGGCGTCGAACGCCCGGTGGCCAACGGACTTTTCATCTACACCAACGAATCCACCCCCGCCGCCGCCAGCAAGGTCGTGGTCGACGGCGGCACCCCGGTGACCACCGTGCCCGGCGCGACCATCCCGGTGCCGGTGTACGCCACCGACCGCGACGGCAATCCGGCCGCCGCGACGCCCGCCGTCACGGTGCTGCCGAAGGGACTCGCCGACTGGTCCGACGGCAGGCTCGCGGTGCACCGGGCCGGTCGCGGCGAGATCGTCGCCACGGCGGGCGGGGTGGTCACCAGCCAGCCGCTGCGGGTCGTCGACCGGCTCGCTTCCCTTGCCGTGTCACCGAACCAGCCCGACCTGACCAACGGCGCGACCCAGGCCCTCGCACTCTCCGGCACCACAGCCACCGGACAGGCCCAGGTCACCGTGCCGGCCGCGGCGGCGCAGTGGAGCGTCATCCCACCGGACCTCGGCACCGTCGACGGCAACGGGGTGTTCACAGCGGCGGCACAGGGCGCCGGACTGGCCATGGTCACCGCCACCATCGGCGGCCGCACCACGACGGCCAGCGTGGCCGTCGGCTCGACCAGCCAACTCGTGTCCAACCTGACCGACGTGGCCAACTGGCGGCTGCGCAACACCACCGGCGCCCCGGCCACCCTGGCGCTGGCCGCCGGTGTGCTCCCACCCGGCAGCACCGGCCCCGGCTCGCTGCAACTCACGTACACGATGCCAGCGGGCGCCGGCGTGAAACAGCTGGTCTTCTGGGACACCAACGACATCACCATCGGCCAGAACGCGGCAGGCGCCGACCCGACGGCGATCGGCCTGTGGGTCAACGGCGACCGCAACGGCCTCACCCTGCACGAGCAGTACATGCAGATCAACGGACAGCCAGCGCCGCTGGCCGAAACCCGGATCACCTGGCAGGGCTGGCGGTTCTACACCGCGCAGGTGCCGCCCGGCACCCAGTTCCCGATCACGATGAACTTCCTGGACTTCCTGGCCATCAGCCCGAGCACCACGGTCAGCGGCACCCTCGACGTAGGCGGTCTACAAGCCCTGTACTCACCGCGACCGATCGTCACGCCACCATACGTGGCCATCCCCAACAACCCGGACTGGTTGCAGTACAAGGAGAACAACATAAGTCCAAACGGGACCGTGCTCGTTGGCGGCGACGCCCACCTGCTGGCCAACGACCCAGGTTCGGCCAGCAGCAACGTCTTCAAAGCGATCAGCACGGTAAAGCCAACCGCCGCCCAGTTCCTGGGCGACATGTCCGACGACGGCCAACCAGCGGATCTCGACTACGCCAGGTCAACCATGGCATCACTCGGCGTACCGTACCGGGACGCGGTCGGCAACCACGAGATCAGCCAGGGAGCGTTGCCGGAGAACGGAAACTTCACCGCCGACTTCGGCCCCACGCACTACGCCTACCAACTCGGCAGCGCCCAGTGGATCGTCACCGACAGTGCCCACGGCGGCATCCTGTCCTCGGACCCATTCGGCGTGCCGGCCGAAGCACAGTACCCCTGGCTGGTGGCGCAACTGACCAGCGCGACCGCCCCGGCCGTCATCGTGGTAACGCACATGCCCCCCTACGACCCACACCCGGTAGCCGACAGCCAGTTCAGCGACCGGTGGGAAGCCCAGATGTACGTCCGGCTCATACAGCGCTACCAGCAAACACACCCCAACCGGCACGTGATCATGCTGAACGGCCACGCCCGCGGCTTCGCAGAACAAATCCTCAACCCAACCGGCCAACCAACCGACACAGCCCACGGCGGAATTCCCCAACTAACCGTCGCCGACCTCGGCATGCCCGCCTACGCCCCACCGAACCAGGGCGGCTTCTACAATTTCGCCCTGCTACACGTGACACCATTCGGCGACATTCAATTCAGCGTAGAACCGGTCCTGTCCTCGATCACGATCTCGACGCAACCAGACCTCCCGACCGACACACACACCCAACTCTCCGCCACCGGCACCGCCGTAGGTGGCGACAACCAGCCAACCCTCCTGGTCCCGATCGCCGACCCGGCATCCCACGTATGGACATCGAGCAACCCAAGAGTGGCCACGGTAGACGCCAGAACAGGCGTGCTCACCGCACATCACCCGGGCAACACAGTGATCTCGGTAACAAGCGGCGGCACCACAGCAACCACAACGATCACCGTGACCTAACCGGTCGCGGCCGGCAGATGCGGCTCAACCAACTTCGCGAACTGATTCGCCAACTGGCATCCCCGGACGGGATCGGTACCCGCATCGACCACCACATCGACCCGCGACGAGTTGGTGACTCCGATCGCGACAGTGCATGTGCCGGATTGTGTGGATTGCAGTTGACGGCCCGGATGGCTGCCGATATTGTCCGTGGTTTCCGTGTCGCCAGCGGTGTTGACGTCGTTCAATCCCTGACTGTCCCTAACGCCAACTTCGACACCGTATCCGTTGCCATTGTTCGCTGTCGTGTTTTGCCAGGTGCAAGCGCGCGCGCCGCCCTCATTGACAGGAGCGGGGGTGCCGAGTTGATTTTGGCTGGCGTCGCTTGAGCTGAGCAGGTCGCACGGCTGGATCGACGCCAAGCCAGGGCTTCCAGAGGTGGGACCGCCGCCAGGCTGGGTGGTGTTGGCTGGGGGCACCGGGGTGCCGCTGCCCGTCGTTGGAGTTGTGCAGGCGGCCACGCCGAGCAGGGCGGCCACGACGAAAGGTAGCACGGCGTTCGACGGTTCACAAGACTCCTCAGCACGAGAGTCCGCCCCTCAGAACGCGCGGTTGTGGCCCTGCGGCCTGGGTGACGGTGTCGACGGTAGCGCGGCCGACTAGTGCTTCAGCGACGCGGCGATGATCGCCTCGGTCTCCTGGTAGTTCGTGCTGGCCTGCCGATACGCTTGCTCCATCGCCTCCACGTCTGTTGCAGGTTGTTGATGGCTGGAATCATTCCCTGCGGATCCGTGGCCACATCCTGCGTGAAGGGCGCGATCACCTTCGCGCCGGGCGTCTGGCCAAGTTTCGGTGCCAGGGCAATCGATTCGAGCTCGATCTTGGAGCACTTCCAGTTCACGCAGTCGAGTCCTGGCAGGACTTGATCAGGGTTGCTGCTGCTTCGGGTTCGAGGTGGAAGCCGGTGCCGGCGGCGGCCTTCAGGTTTTGGGCGCTGGCCTGCATGGCGGCGGCCTGTTGGCTGATCTCGGCGGTGCGTTGCTGGATCTGCGCTGACTGCACCGACTGGCCGTCGGGTTCCGGGACGGGCATGGCCGGTCTCCCTTGCTACCGCCTGGGCAAACGTTGTCACCCAGACGGTACCGGAGCTCACCGGCGGTGTCTGGATGTAACGTGGATTGGCGGAGGGCTGCGATGACCATCAGCGTGTTCGATCTGTTCAAGATCGGTATCGGACCGTCCAGTTCGCACACTGTCGGTCCGATGACGGCTGCCCGCATGTTCGTTGCCGACTTACGGGCTGACGGGCTGCTGGATCGTGTCAGGTCGCTGAAGGCTGAGTTGTTCGGCTCGCTCGGGGCCACCGGGCACGGCCATGGCAGTGACCGGGCCGTGCTGTTGGGCCTGTCCGGCGAGCATCCGCGGACGGTTGACACCGACACCGTGGCCGATCGGGTTGCGGCGATCCGCCAGGAGCGGGCCATCGTGCTGCTGGGGGAGCAGCGGATCGGGTTCGACCCCGACCACGACCTGGTTCTGCACCGGCGCCGTTCGCTGCCGACCCATCCGAACGGGATGATCTTCACGGCGTGCGGCGAAGACGGCGAGATAAGGGCCAGCACCTACTACTCCGTGGGCGGCGGGTTCGTGGTGGACGAGTCCGCGACCGGGGTCGACCGGATCAAGGCGGACGACACGCCGGTTGAGCACCCGTTCAGCACCGGCGCGGAGTTGCTCGCCCGCTGCCGCGAGACCGGACTGCTGATCAGCGGCGTCATGCTGGCCAACGAACTGTCCTGGCGCGCCGACGACCAGGTCCGTGCCGACCTGGCCGAGATCTGGCAGGCCATGCAGGACTGCGTCAGCCGGGGCTGCGAGCACGGCGGCGTGCTGCCCGGCGGCCTGAAGGTGCGACGGCGGGCCGCTGAGCTGCACCAGAAGCTCTCCGCAGAGCACTACGCCACCGATCCGCTGCGGGTGCTGGACTGGGTGAGCCTTTTCGCGCTGGCCGTGAACGAGGAGAACGCCCACGGCGGCCGGGTGGTCACCGCGCCGACGAACGGCGCGGCCGGGATCGTGCCGGCGGTGCTGCACTACTACACCCGGTTCGTGCCCGGCGCCACCGACGACGGCGTGGTCCGGTTCCTGCTCACCGCGGGCGCGATCGGGGTGCTGTTCAAGGAGAACGCGTCCATCTCCGGCGCCGAGGTCGGCTGCCAGGGCGAGGTGGGCTCCGCGTGTTCCATGGCCGCCGCCGGACTGTGTGAGGTGATGGGCGGCACACCGGAACAGGTGGAGAACGCGGCCGAGATCGCGATGGAGCACAACCTGGGCCTGACCTGCGACCCGGTCGGCGGGCTGGTGCAGATCCCGTGCATCGAGCGCAACGCCCTGGCCTCGGTGAAGGCGATCAGCGCGGCCCGGATCGCGTTGCGCGGTGACGGCACGCACTTCGTCTCGCTGGACAAGGTCATCAAGACCATGCGGGAGACCGGCGCCGACATGAAGATCAAGTACAAGGAGACCGCGCGCGGCGGACTCGCGGTGAACGTCATCGAATGCTGAGAAATGCCCGACCTGCTGGTCTGCTTAACTGTGGACAACGGTGTGGTTGGGTACGGAGGGCTGGTTCTCGATGACGACGCGTCGCATGCTGACCGGGGATCGCCCGACCGGCAAGCTCCATCTCGGTCACTACGTGGGCAGCATCGCCAACCGCATTCGGCTCCAGCAGGAGTACGAGAGTTTCTTCATCATCGCCGACCTGCACATGCTGACCACGAAGAACACCCGCGCGGACATCGACATGATCGCCGAGAACGCCCGATATCTCGTGCTGGACTCGCTGGCCGCCGGCATCGACCCGGAGCGCGCCACCTGGTACCTCCAGTCGGCCGTGCCCGAGGTCTGTGAGCTCAACACGCTGTTCCAGAACCTGGTCACGGTGCCCCGCCTTGAGCGGATTCCCAGCCTGAAGGACATGGCACGGGATGCGGGCAAGGAGGAGATGCCCTACGGCCTGCTCGGCTACCCCGTGCTCCAGGCCGCCGACATCCTGTGCGTGCGGGCCCACGTCTGCCCGGTCGGCAAGGACAACGCGCCGCACGTGGAGATCACCAGGGAGATCGCGCGCCGCTTCAACTACCTGTACGGCGACGTGTTCCCCGTCACGGAGATGATCGAGTCGGACGTGCCGACACTCGTTGGCACGGACGGCCAGGCGAAGATGAGCAAGAGCATCGGCAACGTGATCTACCTGTCCGACTCCCCGGCCGAGGTCCGCAAGAAGGTCATGGGGATGTACACCGACCCCAACCGGATCAGGGCCGACATTCCGGGCACCGTCGAGGGCAACCCGGTCTTCATCTACCACGACACGTTCAACGACAACAAGGCCGAGGTCGAGGACCTGAAGGAGCGTTACCGCGCCGGCAAGGTCGGCGACGTCGAGGTCAAGGAGAAGCTCACGGCCGCGATCAACCGCTTCCTGGCGCCGATGCACGAGCGCAGGCTGAAGTACGAGCAGCAGAACGGCCTCGTCGACCAGTTGATCGTGGAAGGCACCGCCCGGACCCGCAAGGAGGTCCAGGACACGGTGTTCGCGACCCGCAAGGCAATGGGCCTGACCAGCGCGTTCAACTCGATCCGCAGGAAGGCCGAACGCACCGGCAGGCTCACCACCTGACGAGGAGTCCGGGCGGACAGTTCTTGGTCAGTTCGGCGGCGTCTGTGGACACCGGGTGGTGGCGCGCCGCAGGATTCGGGTGTGTCGCAGATCTTTGTCAGTTATCGGCGTCACGACGACGCCTACGCGGCCGCTGGGATCGCGGCCGGGCTGGTGGCGCGGTTCGGTGCGGACGGGGTCTTTATGGACACTCGGTCGATGGTGGCCGGAACCGTCTATCCGAAGGCCATCCGTAAGGCGTTGGGTCGTTGTGATGTGCTCGTGGCGGTGATCGGGCCTGCTTGGCTCGGGCTCGCGAACGGGTCTGGGCGGCGGATCGATGATCCGGCTGATTGGGTGCGGATCGAGTTGCGTACGGCCTTCGAGCGTGGGATTCCGGTGGTGCCGACGTTGCTCGACGGAGCAGTGCTGCCGGGCGTTCATGACCTGCCGGATGACATTCGCGGGCTGGCGTTGTCGCAGTTCTGGCACGTGCGGGGGACGAGCTTCGAGGCCGATGTCGACGCGTTGGCCGCTCAACTCGGCGCTGGTACGCAACCGACCGGTTGGACGCAGGTCAACAACGCCAGCGGCAACGGCGTCGTCTACGCATCGCAGGGCGGCACGCAGCACATCGTGAACGAGGGTCGGCGATGAGCGCGCCCCATAACCAGTTCAACCAGCAAAACGCGCCGGCCAAGGGCGGCAAGGTTTACGCCTCGCAGGGCGGCAACCAGAACATCTACCACAACACCAACATCAAACCGACGGTGAACCGCTGGGGCCGGGCCGTCGCGCTGCTGGTCGCCATCGTCGTCGACGTCTGTTACAACTTCTACGGGATGGCTGCCTACACCGGACGGTCCGGCGATTCCGGCGATATCTATCGGGTGCTCGGGGGCATTCTGCTCCTCTCGATCACCGGGTTCTTGTTGCGCCGGTTGGTGCGCCGTTACTAGCTGGCGGTCAGGGACGTGTCGTCCACCACGAAGGACGTCTGTAGTTGGGAGTCCTCGGCTCCGGTGAACAGCAGGGTTACCGTCTGGCCCGCGAAGCTGGACACGTCGAAGGTGTGGACGGTGTAACCGGTGGCGGCGTTGAGGTTGGAGAACGTCGCCAGCGTTGTGGTGCCCAGCTTGACCGTGAACTTGTCGAACTGGGTGGTCGTGCTCGTCTCGGCGGTGTCGATGTGCAGGAAGAACGACAGGCTGGCGTGGCACGCCGCCGGGATGGTCACCGACTGGGAGAGCGTGTCGGTGTGGGTGGTGCCGTAGCCGTCCAGCCACGCGTCCCAGGTGCCGGCGTGCGCCGGCTCGTTGCTGCCGTTCTGGCCGATCACGCCCGATGTGGCCGTCCACCCGGTGCTGCCGGACTCGAAGCCCGGGTTCGCCAGCTTCTGGCCCGGTGCGGGGCAGGCGCCGCCACTGGGGTTCACGGTCCACGTGAAGCTGGTTGAGCCGCTGGCGTTCGTGGTGTCGGTTGCGGTGACGTTGACCGTACTGGTGGCGGCTGTGGTTGGGGTACCGCTGATCAGGCCGGTGTTGCTGATGGTCAGGCCGGCCGGCAAACCGGTGGCTGAGTAGGTCAGGGTTTGGCCGCTGGCCGAATCAGATGCGTTGATCTGGAGGCTCGCGGCTGTGCCTACGGTGCTGGTTTGGTTGCCGGGGTTGGTGACCGTGACCGTGTTCGCGGTGGTTGTGGAGAAGGCGTCGGTGATCGGGGTGGCCGATGCGCTGCTGCCCAGGTGGCCGAGGCCGTAGGCGTCCTCGATGGTGCGCAGGACGCTGAAGTGGTTGATCTGCTCGCTGAACGAGCCGGGGGTGACGTTCGCGCCGACGAACAGCGTGGGGATCTGGTTGCTGCCGCTGCTGTCGTCTTCGTCCCAGGTGACGATGAGCAGGCTGTTGTGCGTCTTGGCCCACTGGGCGTAGGCGTCCATATTGGACTTCAGCCAGGTGTCACCTTGTTGGATGGTGCCATCGTGCATGTCGTCCTGGAGGTTCGGGTCCACCAGGGAGACCGTTGGGAGGCCGGCGAAGCCGGCTGTCGTGGTGGGGAAGCTGGTGAACGGGAGGTTCGTGGTGGTCGGCAGGTCGCTGAAGTTGACCGACGGGTTGTGCTTGCGGGCGTAGGTTCCCGACGTGCAGACCGTGGAACCAGCCGATGGCAGGTTTTCCGAGAAGCTGGTGTAGCTCAGGCCCGCGGTGCGCAGCTCGTTGCCCAAGTTGTTGGTGGCGAACGTGTGTGGGCAGCTGTCGCTCGTGATGCCCTGGTTGGTGCCGGAGAAGATGTCCAGGTAGTTGGGCTGGCTCGGGTGTTCGATGGCGAACGAGTTGGTGAAGAGGGCGCCCTGGGCCGGCGCGAGTGAATTGATGTATGGGGCCTGCGAACTGCCGATTATGCTGCTGAAGGAGTGGTTCTCCTCCATCACGAGCACCACGTGGTCGAACTTCGGCGGGGTGGTCGCCGCGTTCGCTGTCGGGGCGATCAACCCTGTTGTGATACCGAGGCCTAACGCGATGGCGCCGACGAGCCCGCCGATACGGGAACTGACTGTGGGCACGGGGGTTCTCCTCACCTGTGTCCGGAATGCGCGACTAGCTGTTTGTCCGCGAAGCTGGCCGGCGCGTCGACGACGCGCCGGCCAGCCCTGGAGGTGGTCTGTGTCAGTTGAAGACGTCGGTGATCGGGTTGACCGACGCGCTGTTGCCGAGGTGGCCCAGACCGTAGGCGTCCTCGATGGTGCGCAGCACGGTGTAGTGGGTGATCTTCTCGCTGTAGCTGCCCGCCGCGATTTGGGCGCCGGCGAACAGCGTCGGGACCTGGTTGGACTGGCTGCTGTCGTCCTCGTCCCACGTGACGACGAGCAGGCTGTTGTTCGCCTTCGCCCACTGGAGGTAGGCGTTCATGTTGTTCTTCAGCCAGGTGTCGCCCTGCTGGATGGTGCCGTCGTGCATGTCGTCCTGGAGGTTCGGGTCGACGAGCGACACGGTCGGCAGGGCGGCGAAACCCGCTGCCGTGGTCGGGAAGTGGGTGAAGCGGAGGTTGGTGGTGGCCGGCAGGTCGCTGAAGTTCACCGACGGGTTGTGCTTGCGGGCATAGGTGCCCGACGTGCACACGGTCGAGCCGTCCGCCGGCATGCTCTCCGAGAAGCTCGTGTAGCTCAGGCCCGCGGTGCGCAGTTCGTTGCCGAGGTTGTTGGCGGAGAACGTGTGCGGGCAACTGTCGCTGGTGGTGCCCTGCGTCGAGCCGGAGAAGATGGCCAGGTAGTTGGGCTGGCTCGGATGGGCCACCGCGAACGACTGGGTGAACAGGGCGCCCTGGGACGGTGCCAGCGAATTGATGTAGGGCGCGGACGAACTGCCGATGATCTCGTTGAAGGAGTGGTTCTCCTCCATGACGATGACGATGTGGTCGAACTTCGGCGGGGTGGTCGCCGCGGAACCGGCGGACGCGAGAACGCCGAGGCCCAGCGCGACGGCACCAACGAGTGTGCCGACACGACGAGCAACGCTGCCTGCGAGCACGGGAGTCTCCTCACGGATCACGTGGTGGGGAACTACGGTCCGTGACTCATCGTGGTTGCACGACGGCGTTACGTGCAATGACTGGGTAGGCGAACTTTTCACATACAGGAGTTGGCCGTGGATCAGCCGTTCAGGTAACGGATCTGCCGGGCTTTCGCCTCGTGGTGTGCTGGCGTGTCTGGTACGCCGACCTCCCACCAGGCGCCGGAATCGGTCCAGGCCTTGGGATCGGTGCGGACGACGACCACGGAGGGCCGGTTGGTGGCTGCCGCTCTGGCTTTTCGGTATGCGGCAGCCAGTTCGTCGATGCCGCCGTTCACTGTGAACACCGCGCAGCCCAGTGCGGCGGCGTGCGCGGCGAAATCGGCGCGGGGTGGGTCGGCGCGTTCGGTTCGGCAGTCGGCGTACTGGTTGTTGAACGGTGTGCCGCCCTGGCCTTCCTGTAGTCGCGCGATCACGGCGTAGCCGTCGTTGTCGCAGACCACCGCGACAAAGCCGTGGCCCGCGAACGCGGCGGAGAACAGTTCTGAGTTGGCCATCAGGTACGAGCCGTCGCCCAACAACGTCGTGACGACGCCGTCTCGTCGGGCCATCGCCGCGCCCCATGCGCCCGCCAGTTCGTAGCCCATGCAGGAGAAGCCGTATTCGACGTCCATCGTGGGCAGGCCGCCGGTGGCCCGCCAGCCGCCGATGAGTTCGCCCGGTAGGCCGCCGGATGCGGTCAGGACGTAGTCCGCCGGTCCGGATTCGTTGTTCACCACGCCTACTACCTGGGCGTAGGTCAGCGTTCCCGAGTTGGCGGCGCGGAGGGTGTCGATGTGGCTGTCCCAGCGGGTTCGTTCGGCGGTTGCGCGGGAGGTCCAGGTCGGGTCGGCTTTCCAGTCGCCCATGGGCAGTTCCGCGATGCTCTCGGCCGCGTCGCCCACGACCGCATGTGAGCCGTGTTTGACGGCGTCGAAGCGGGCCGTGTTGATGGCGACGATTCTCACGTCCGGTGCGAACACCGTCCACGACGCCGTGGTGAAGTCCTGCAATCGGGTACCCACCGCCAGCACGACGTCCGCGGCGGCCGCCACGGTGTTCGCCGAGCGGGAGCCGGTGATGCCCAGCGGACCGGCGTGCAGCGGGTCGTCGTGCGGGACGATGGTGCGGCCCGCGGTGGTCTCGGTGACCGGAATGCCGTGGCGTTCCGCGAAAGCCCGCACCAGCTCAGTTGCGCCCGAGTACCGGACGCCGCCGCCAAGGACCAGCAACGGCCGACGTGCCGACCGCAGGATGTCCGCTGCCTGGGCCAACGCACGCCGATCCGGCCGGGGCCGCAGCAGCCGGTGCAGCACCGGCGTGAAGAGCGCGGCGGGGAAGTCGAACGTCTCGGCCTGGACGTCCTGCGGGAGGGCCAGGACGACCGGGCCGCAGTCGGCCGGGTCGGTGAGGACGCGGGCGACCTGGGGGAGTGTGGCCATGAGCTGTTCTGGCCGGGTGATCCGGTCGAAGTAGCGGGTCACCGCGCGGAAGGCGTCGTTCACGGTGCCGCCCGGATCGTGGAAGTGCTCGACCTGTTGCAGCACCGGGTCGGGTGCGCGGCTGGTGAACGTGTCGCCGGGCAGCAGCAACAGCGGCAGTCGGTTGGCGTGCGCGACACCCGCCGCGGTGACGAGGTTCAGCGCGCCAGGTCCGATCGACGTGGTGACCACGCCGACCTGCCGGCGGTCGGTCGCCTTGGCGTAGCCGATCGCGGCCAGCGCCATGCCCTGTTCGTTGTGCCCGCGCCATACCGGCAGTTCGGTCCGGTGCTCGGCCAGCGCGGTGCCGAGGCCCAGCACGTTGCCGTGGCCGAAGATCGCGAACACGGCGGGGAACAGCGGCGCCTCGGTGCCGTCGAGCAGTTCGGTGCG
Organism: Candidatus Melainabacteria bacterium; assembly: GCA_963702275.1. Taxonomy (GTDB): domain Bacteria; phylum Actinomycetota; class Actinomycetes; order Mycobacteriales; family Pseudonocardiaceae; genus DATEPR01. The sequence continues at coordinate 44,721 of CAVPCF010000096.1, read as the reverse complement.
CTGCGCGATCAGCCAGCGCACCACGGCCTGTCCTGTGGTGAGTTTCATGACAGGAAGGGGAGTCGCGGGTCGATCGGCTCGTCGGCCCAGGTGTCGCGGATCCAGGCGTGTTCTGGGTCGTCGGTGAACAGCCAGGCGCGCTCGGGGTCGGGGCCGGCCATCACGTTCAGGTAGTACATGTGGTAACCGGGTGCGGCCATCGACGGGCCGTGGTAGCCATGTGGGATCAGCACGTGGTCGCCGCTGCGTACCTCTTTCAGGACGTCGATTTGTTGCCCTGATGAGTACACCCGTTGGTAGCCGAAGCCGTTGCGGTCGATCTCGAAGTAGTAGATCTCCTCGAGTGGCCGTTCGTGTTGGGTGTGCTCGTCGTGTTTGTGCGGCGGGTACGACGACCAGTTGCCGCCCGGTGTGATCACCTCGACTGCGATCAGCTTGTCGGCGTCGAAGGTGTCCGGTGTGCAGAAGTTGTTGACTTGTCGGCTGGCCCGGCCCGCGCCGCGCAACTCGATCGGTACACCGCCGACCGGTCCGTACCTTGGCAACAATCGCAGCTGGGCCCGCGCGGATGGGAACGCGAACCGGCCGCCGTGTTCTGTTCGGATGTCGGCGGCCGAATGTATTGGCAGGTATGCGAAATCCGTTGGTCCGGCGAATACATTGGTTCGGCCGGCCAGTTCGAAGACCTGATCGTCGCAGTGCACGAGGCAACTGCCGGACAGCGGCAGGACCAGCGTCTCGCTCTCACCGGTGGCGTACCCGAACGACGTGCCCGGCGCAGCTTCGATCACCCGGAGCCCGCAGTATGTCCAGCCGGCGCTCTCCGGTGTGACATGGACGCCGGTCATGTCGGGTCGACCGGATAGTCGGCGATCTCGGCGGGGCGTTCGAGTTCGTGGCTCAGTTCGTCCAGTTCCGCGCCGCCGGCCATCAGGCGAACCAGTTCGTCGCGGGTGATCTCGGCTTTGGCGTAGTTGCCGAGGCTACGGCCACGGTTGAGGACCACGAAGCGGTCGCCGACCGGGTAGGCGTGGTGCGGGTTGTGCGTGATGAAGATGACGCCCAGTCCGAGTTCCCTTGCCTGCGCGATGCGGCGCAGCACGACGCCGGCCTGCTTCACGCCAAGGGCGCTGGTCGGCTCGTCCAGGATCAGCAGGCGCGCGCCGAAGTGGATGGCCCGCGCGATGGCCACGGACTGCCGCTCGCCGCCCGACAGCGTGCCGACCGCCTGGTCCGGGTCGCGCACGTCGATGCCCATCGCGTGCAGTTCCTTGCTGGTCAGGCGTTTCGCCGTGGCCACGTCGAACCGGCGGAAGGGGCCCCAGCCCTTCGTCGGTTCAGAGCCGAGGAAGAAGTTCCGCCAGATCGACATCAGCGGCACCATCGCCAGGTCCTGGTAGACGGTGGAGATGCCGTGCGAGCGGGCGTCTCGTGGACTGGCGAACCGGACCGGCGCACCGTCCACAAGGAACTCACCGCGGTCCGGCGGGAACACCCCCGACAGGATCTTGATCAGCGTGGACTTGCCGGCGCCGTTGTCGCCGAGCACGCACGTCACCTGCCCGGCGTGCACGGCGAGCGAGATGCCCTGCAACGCGTTGACACTGCCGTAGTACTTGTCGATCTCACGGACTTCCAGCAACGTGTTCATCGGCGTGCCCTCATGGCTCGACGGTAGATGATCGTGTTCACGCCGACCGCGAGGAACAGGATCACGCCGACGAACGTGAAGTCCCACGAGCTGTCCCAGCCGGAATAGATGACGCCCTGGAACGCCATGCCGAGAATGCACGCGCCCAGCGCAGCGCCGACGATCGAACCGTAGCCGCCGGTGAGCAGGCAGCCGCCGACCACGGCGGCGATGATGTAGTAGAACTCGTTGCCCACCCCCTGCTCGGACACGGCAGACGACGTCTGGGTGAACGTGATGACACCGACCAGCGCGGCAGCCATCGACGTCAGTACGAACAGCGAGATCTTGGTGCGCCGCACGGGAACGCCGACGTTGCGGGCCGCCTCAGCGTCACCGCCGGCCGCGAAGATCCAGTTGCCGTACGTGGTCCGCGACAGCAGCCACACCGCGACGATCGTGATCGCGATGAACCACAGGATCGCGGTCTGGTAGCCGTTGGGCAGCGACGCGCTCTTCGCGAACGAGCTGCCGAAGACCGCCTTCGCGCTGCTCAGGCCGGGATGCGAGGTGCCGGTCAGGCCGATGGCGGTGCTGCCGTGGTTGAGCAGCAGCACGCCGCCGATGCTCAGGCCGCGCACCACGAAGTAGGTCGCCAGCGTCACGATGAAGCTGGGCAGCTTCGACTTGACCACCACGTAACCGTTGAGGAGGCCGACACCGGCCGCGAACGCGAACGTGATCACGATGGCCAGCCAGGCGTTCAGGTGCGCCTGACCGACCAGCAGCGCCGCGATGATCGCGGTGAACCCGGTCATGCCGCCGGTGGACAGGTCGAACTCGCCGCCGATCATGAGCAGGCCGACCGGCACGGCCATGATCCCGAAGAACGCGGCCTGCTGCGCCCACGACTGGAAACCGGTCTGCGTCAGCCACAGGTGCTGCGCGGAACTGTCCGTGATGGTGAACAGCACGAAGATCGCGACGGCCCCCACGAGGGCGCCCAGCGCCGGTCGCCGCAGCGCGCGGGTCAGCCAGCTGGTCGCGGCCAGCCGTTCGTCCCCGCCCCGCGGCGATGCCGCCGGGGGCGCTGTTGACTGCGTGCTCATGATCTGGTCCTCGTGTTGAGGGGTGCCGGGTTGGCACCGCTGGTCTAGTCAATCTGTGGACAACTTTTTAGTTGTCCACAGATTGCCGGCAGACCACCCATTTGGGGCTTGACAACGGTAGATTGGAAAAGGGCCGTAGCCCCCTGGGTTGGGCGGGGGTCTGTGTTTGTGGCGGCGATGTTTTGGCTTGTTTGCTGTTTTGGTTGGCACGCTTGGCTTTTTGCCACGGCTGGCTTTGCTTGGCGGTCGTTGACGTTGGAGTTTAGTCGTCGCCTGCGGCGATTGCGGCGGCTACCTTCTTGATGTTGGTGTTGTCCACCAGCAGTGGGCCGCTGGCTACCGTGGTGCCGCCGCCGACCGAGTTGCCCTCGTGCTTCTTGTAGAGGTACAGGAAGCTGATCGGCAGATAGCCCTGGAGGTACTGCTGCTGGTCCACGGCGAAGTCCATGGTGGGCGGGCTGGCCTGCAGGTCGTTCTGCACATCCGTGTTGAGGTCGAACGTGGCGAGCTTGACGTTCGGCGGTTTCGCGGCCACGAGTGCCTGGCCGATCGCGTTGTTCAGCGTCATCACCGCGCTGATGCCGGAATGGCTCTGCAGGTACGCGCTGACCTGGCCGATCGCCTGCTGCGGGTTGGATGCCGCGTTCGGCGTCGACAGGATCAGCTCGGTGCAGGCGGGGCCGCTGGACGGCGCGCTGCCGGTCGAGCACTTGTTGCCGACGCCGAGGCCCTGTGCGATGCCGTCGCACCGGTCCAGCAGGTTCTGGCCGGACTGGTGGATCACGCACAGCACGTTGTTGGCGTTCTCCTTGGCGAACCGCGTACCCGCCTGCTGCCCGGCCAGGCTCTCCGGCTGGCCGACACACGTCAACGCCTTGGCAGCCGCGATGTCCTGGTCGTCGCAGCCCGCGTTGATCAGCACGACCGGGATGCCGGCGGCACTGGCCTGCGCGAGGGTCGAGTTCATCACCGACGGGTCGTGGTCGGACACGGCGATGCCGTCCACGTGGGCGTTGATGGCGTTCTGGATCTGCGCGTTCTCCGCGTTGTCGTCCGGCTGCGCCTGGCCCTGCTGCTGCGAGCCGTAGACCTCGGACAGCTTGCAGCCGAGGTCACTCGCGGCGTTGCGCGCTCCCTTGTAGACGACGCTCCAGAAGTTCCCGTTGTCGCCGTGGGTGATCACGGCGAACGTGTAGGAGCACGCGTTGCCGCCTGCCGTTGTCCCGCCCGCGTTGGTGGTGCCGCCGCTCGTGCAGGCGGCCAGGAACAGCAGAGGGGCCACCAGCGCCACGAGCTTCTTCCGTACCATTGTTCGACCTCCGGTTCTGGTGCTGTCTAGAAAAGTGCGACCGCTCGATCGACGGCGCCGGCCACGTCGTCGTCCCGCGGGTACAGCAGGGACCGGCCGATCACCAGGCCCCGCACGGTCGGCAGGGCCAGCGCAGCCCGCCACTGTTCGAACGTGGCGTCGGGATCCGAGCTGACCTCGCCGCCCAGGATCACCGCGGGCAACGTGGTCGAGGCCATCACCCTGGGCATGTCCGGCACGATCGGCACCTTCAGCCACGAGTACGCCGAGGTGTTCCCGATCCCGGCGGCAATCGTCATGGCCCTGATCATGGCATCCGCGGTGAGTTCATTGTGGACCTTCCCGTCGAACCGGCGCGCCAGGAACGGCTCGATCATGGCCAGGAGTCCATGCTCGGCCAGGTCGCTGACGGCCCGCCCGCACGACTCGATCGTGCGGACGCTGGCCGGGTCGGCCGAGTCGATGCGCAGCAACATCTTCCCGCCCTCGTAGCCCATGGTGTGCACGGCGGCCGCGTCGTAGGCGGTGAACCGGTCGTCCAACTCGAACACCGAACCGGCGAGGCCGCCCCGGTTCATCGAGCCGACCACGACCTTGTCCTCCAGCGCGCCGAGCAGCAGCAGGTCCTCGATCACGTCCGGCGTGCCGAGCAGGCCGTTCACGCCGGGCCGGGACAGCGCGAGGCACAGGCGGTCCAGCAGGTCGGCCCGGTCGGCCATGGCCATCGGCCGGTCGCCGGCACCCAGGATGCCCCTTGCCGAGTGGTCGGCGGCGATCATCATCAGCCTGCCGTGGTCACCGAGGAGAGAGGCCGGGCGTTGCCGTGCGGCGGCGGCGCGGGCGATCGCGCCCGGGTTCGTGGTCCGGGCGGCCAGGACGGTGTGGAGGCGCTCGTCACGCATCGGTTCGGTCCCCCAACAGTGCGGCCACCTCGGTAGCGTCCGGCATGGCGTCCGCGCAGGCCAGTCGGGACGCGACGATCGCGCCCGCCGCGTTCGCGAACCGGATCGTGTCGGCCAGTGGCCAGCCGGCGAGCAGTCCGTGGCACAGCGCGCCGCCGAAACCGTCGCCCGCGCCGAGGCCGTTGACCACCGTGATGTCCAGCGGCGCGACCTCGACGACCTGGGATCTCCCGCTGGCCAACACGCCGTGCGGGCCCTGTTTGACCACGGCAAGGTCGATGCCGAAACCGTGCAGGGCCGTCGCTGCCCGGACCGGGTCGGTCTCGCCGACTGCGGTGTCGCACTCGTCCAGGTTGCCGACGGCGACCGTGACGTGCGGCAGTGCCTGTCGCACCCAGTGCCGGGCCTCCTCGCGGGACGGCCAGAACATCGGCCGGTAGTCCAGGTCCAGGACCGTGATACCGGCCTTGTCCCTGGCGCGCAACGCGGCCAAGGTGGCGCTGCGGCTGGGTTCCTGGCACAGGCCCGTGCCGGTCACCCAGAAGACGCCCGCCGCCCGGATCGCCGCCATGTCCAGCTCGGCCGTGTGGATCTCCAGGTCGGGTGCCTTGGGTTGGCGGTAGAAGTAGATGGGGAAGTGGTCGGGCGGGAAGATCTCGCAGAACGTCACCGGCGTCGGCAGGCTCGGGACCGCGGTGACGTAGCGGTCGTCCACGCCGAAGCGGCGCAGGGCGTCGTGCAGGAACTCGCCGAACGGGTCGTCGCCGGTTCGGGTGATCACCGCGGTGCCTCGGCCGTAGCGGGCCGCGGCCACCGCGACGTTCGTGGCGCTGCCGCCCAGGTACTTGCCGAACGTGGTCACGTCACGCAGCGACACGCCGGTCTGGAGTGGATAGATGTCCACCCCGATCCGGCCCATCGTGAGCACGTCGAAGCTCATGCGCCCAACGCCCGTGCCAGTTCGGTGACGAAGGCGACGCTGGCCTGCACGTCCGCGACCGGGCCGCGCCACGCGGGCGGCTCGACGGCCAGCACGGTGTCCTGTTCCAGCACGTACCAGCCGGTGTAGCCGGCGCGCTCCAACGTCGTGATGATGCCGACGATGTTGGCGTCACCCTGGCCCAGCGGCCGGTACATGCCCTCGGCAACGGCGACCGAGTAGGCCATGTCGCCGTTTCGGACCGACGCGGCCATCTGGCTGTCGACGTCCTTCAGGTGGGTGTGCGCGATACGGTCGGGCACGGCGGCGGCCAGTTCCGCCGGATCGACGCCGCCGATCATCAGGTGGCCGGTGTCCAGGCAGAGCGGGATGGTCGAGCCGTCCAGCACCCTGGCCACGTCCCGTTCGCGTTCCACGACGGTGCCGACGTGCGGGTGCAGCGTGGCCGCGATGCCTTGTGCGGCAGCCAGTTCGTGGATCCGGTCCAGGTTGGCCAGCAGGCGGCGCCACTGTCCGTCGTCCAGTTCGACCCGCCGGTCGTAGCCGGCGAGACCCGTGTCGGCGGCCAGTACCAGGGTGGTCGCGCCCGCTGCCGCGAAGGCGGCCAACACGCGGTGCACCGTGGGCATCGGGTCGTCGTGCAGCACGACCGGCACGAACCCGCCGACCGCCGCCAAGCCGTGCGCGGCAAGGACTTTCGCCTTCGCGGTGGGCTGGTCGGGGAGGAAGCCGTCCGGGCCGAACTCCGTCGCCGTCAGGCCGACCTCGTGCATCTCGGTGAGCACCCGGTCCGGCGCGAGCTGGTGGCCCCAGCCCGGCACCTCGCTCACGCCCCAGGAGATCGGCGCGCCTGCGACCCGGTCGAGCAGCATGACGGGCGGTCCTCCTCGGATCGGGGCCGGAGGTCGTCGCGAGCGGTCGTCGCGGGCGCGTTGTGACGCGCGTAACGTTCGTCGTGTTGCGTCTGTTATACGGACCAGTTAACTACATGTCAACCGTTTGTTCTGACATACTGTCATCCTCTTGTCCGAGCGAATGGAGAGCCCGGTGGCCTTCTCGCCCGCGTCGATCACGGTCGACCGCACCAGTCCCGTGCCGCTGTACTACCAGGTGGCCCAGGTGTTGGAGCAGGCCATCGAGGCCGGCGAGCTGACACCGGGCCAGCGGCTGGACAACGAGATCGCGCTCGCCGAGAGCCTCGGCCTGTCCCGGCCGACCATGCGCAGGGCCATCCAGTACCTGGTCGAGCGCGGGCTGCTGGTGCGCAAGCGCGGCGTCGGCACCCAGGTGGTGCACCGGGCGGTGCGCAGGCCGATCGAGTTGACCAGCCTCTACGACGACCTGGCCACCGAGGGCCGCAGCCCCCGCACGGACGTGTTGCGGCTTGAGGAGATTCCCGCGTCGGACAACGTGGCCCACGTGCTCGGCGTGCCGGAGGGCACCGCGGTGCTGGCCCTGGAACGCCTGCGCTACGCCGACGACGCGCCGCTGGCCGTCCTGCGCAACTACCTGCCGGCCGGCATGGTCACGCTGACCGAGCAGGGCCTGCGCGGCACCGGGCTCTACCAGACGATGCGCTCGGCCGGCATCCGGTTGCACCTGGCGTCGCAGATGATCGGCGCACGCCCGGCGACCGGCGCCGAGGCCAGGATGCTGGCCGAGCCGCGTGGCGCGTCGCTGCTCACCATGCGCCGCACCGCGTACGACGAGACAGGGCGGGTCGTCGAGTACGGCGACCACATCTACCGGGCGTCGGTCTACTCCTTCGAGTTCGTGCTGGTCAGTCGTTGAGAGGTCGGGAACATGAGACTGGGACTCGTTGGCGTCGGGCGTATCGGGGCGTTTCACGCGGAGACCCTGCGGCAGCTCGCGGACGTGGTGGTCGCGGACGTGGACCCGGTGCGGGCGCGGGAAGTCGCGGACAAGCTGGGGGTCGGGTTCGCGCCGTCCGTTGACGCGTTGTTCGCTTCCGCGCTCGACGGCCTGGTGATCGCGGCGGCCACCGATGCGCATCCGTCGCTGATCCTGCGCGCGGTGTCATCGGGGTTTCCGGTGTTCTGCGAGAAGCCGGTGGCCGGGGACGTCGAGGGCACGCTGCGGGTGATCGACCGGATCGCGTCGTCCGAGGTGCCAGTGCAGATCGGCTTCCAGCGGCGTTTCGACGCCGGCTACGTGGCCGCGCGGGCGGCGGTCGCGTCCGGTCAACTGGGCTGGATCCACACCTTGCGGGCCACCACGTGTGATCCGGCGCCGCCGCCCGCTGCCTACATCGCCACGTCCGGCGGGTTCTTCCGGGACTGCAGCGTGCACGACTTCGACATCATCCGGTGGGTGACCGGGCGTGAGGTGACCGAGGTGTACGCGGTCGGGGCCAACCGGGGCGCCGACTTCTTCCGCGCGGCAGGCGACGTGGACACCGTCGGTATCGTGTTGACCTTGGACGACGACACGATCGCCCTGGTCACGGGCACCCGGTACAACGCGGCAGGCTACGACGTGCGCCTGGAAGTCCTTGGCTCGTCCGGGGATCTGGTCGTCGGGCTGGACGATCAGGTGCCGCTGCGGTCGGCGGAGCCCGGGGTGTCATGGCCGTCCGGTCGGCCGTATCCCGGGTTCATGCAACGGTTTCGGGCCGCGTACGAGGCCGAACTCGCCGCGTTCGTGGCCTTGGTGGCCGGCCGGCTGCCGGCGAGCCCGTGCACCGCGCCGGACGCGTTGGAGGCGTTCTACATCGCCGAGGCGTGCGACGTGTCGCGGCGCGCGCACCGGCCGGTACCGCTCGCCGAGATCCGCCGATGATCTTCCTGGCCGGTGTGGCGCTGGTGGCCTGGCTGTACTTGCTGGTCGGGAACGGCGGTTACTGGCTGATGCGGCCTCGCCTGCCCGCGTCCGGTCCGCTTGCGGACTGGCCGTCCGTGGTGGCCGTGGTGCCGGCGCGGAACGAGGCAGACATCCTGCCGGCGACGCTGCCCACACTGCTCGGCCAGGACTATCCGGGCTCGTTCCGGGTGATCGTGGTCGACGACGCGAGCACCGACGGCACCGGTGAGCTGGCCAAACAGCTCGGTGACGTGCTGGTGGTCACGGGCAGTGGGCCGCCGCCCGGCTGGACCGGCAAGGTCGCCGCGCTCGCGCTGGGCATGGCCGAGGCGGGGGAGCCGGACTACCTGCTGTTCACCGACGCGGACATCGCCCATCCACCGGACAGTGTCACGGCGCTCGTCCGGGCCGCGCAGGGCCGTGATCTTGTGTCGCTGATGGCGCGGCTGCGCACCGACACGTTCTGGGAGCGGGCGATCGTGCCGGCGTTCGTCTACTTCTTCGCCCAGCTCTACCCGTTCGCGCGGGTCAACCGGCCCGGCCGCACCGCGGCCGCGGCAGGCGGCTGCGTGCTGGTGCGCCGGTCGGTGCTGGTGTCGGCAGGCGGGTTGGCGGCGATCCGTGGCGCGCTGATCGACGACGTCGCCCTCGCCACGCTGGTCAAACGTGGTGGCAGTGGGCGGATCTGGCTCGGCCTGAGCACGTCGGTACGCAGCCTGCGGGCCTGTCCGCGGCTGGCCGACCTGTGGGACATGGTGGCCCGCAGCGCTTACACGCAGTTGCGGTACTCGGTCCCGTTGCTGGCCGGGACGGTTCTCGGCCTGTTGATGTTGTATGCCGTGCCACCGGCGGCTTTCGTGGTGGGCATGTTCGGTCAGCCGGTGCTCGCCGCGCTCGGTCTGGTCGGCTGGGCGTTGCTGGCCGGGAGCTATCTGCCCATGTTGCGGCGCTACGGGTTGTCCGTCGGCTGGGCGCCGTTGCTGCCGGTCATAGCACTGTTCTACGCGGGAATGACGGTCGATTCGGCGTGGCGCCACTGGCGTGGCCGGGGCGGCGCGTGGAAGGGCAGGACCGCGCCGGACACGTGACCACCTGGCGCGTACGCTGGCCCGCCCGGCGCGTCACCCGCTTCCGTTGGCCCGACGGTGGCAGGATGACGCCGATGTCGCAGGAGGGCGGTGATTCCAGTGCCGGACGACGCGTTGACCCCGACGCTGCCCGCCACCGTGGCATCGGCCCACCTGAACGCATGCGCCGCCGAACTGGCCGGCGGCCCGTACGTGTCCGACCTGGCCGACCTGACGGCCGTGGTCGAGGACCTGGTCGCCGGGCAGCAGCAGATCGGCTTGGCGCTGGCGCAACTGGCCGACCGCCTGACGTCCCGCGGCCGCAGGACCTCGCCCGACCTGGCTGCCCTGGCCGAAGTCCTTGGCGCGGCGGCCGCCGCCACCGGTCACGCGGCATCGGCACTGGCCGAGAGCAGGCCGGTGCTGGACATCGTGATGACGTCAGCCGGCCCGGATGCCCAACTCTAGGTCCAGCATCTTGGTCATCGGCCAGGCGCCGGTGGATGTGTTGGACAGGACCGTGTGGGTCAGGCCACTGACCGGGTCGTGTACCGAGCGGAACGAGACGCCAGGGTCGGCGCCGACCAGCATGGTGATCTCCCGGGATTCGTGCAGCCAGAAACCAAGGCCGTAACGCATCGAATTCCTTGGTACGTCGCTGCGGGAGCGGATCATGTCGGCCACGGTGTCCGGCGACACGATGCGGCCGGCGAAGAACGCGGTCCACAGTGCGTGCATGTCGGCGGCCGTCGAGTAGATGCCGCCGTCGCCATTGCCCCGGATCGGTAGGTGCATGACGTTCGTGCGCAGGCCCTCCGGTGTGAGATAGCCGAGTGCGGCCATCGCGGTGGGCTCGTCGGAGCGCAGGAATGCCGTGTCGTGCATTTCGGCCGGTGTCAGTACCCGTTCCTGGACCAATTCGTGGTAGGGCGTCTTGCTGGCGCGCTCGGCGATCAACGCCAGTACTACGAAAGCGCCGTTGTTGTAGGAGAACCGTTCGCCCGGTGGGAACTTCTGCGGATATCCGTCGAGCACCCGCACGAACTGTTCGGTGTCCGCCAGTTCGTGTACCGGGACCGGCATGACGTAGTCGTTCATGTCGTTGCCGGCGTCCTCCTCGTAGTAGTCGCCGATGCCGGATCGGTGTGTCAGCAGGTGTTCCACCGTCACGGCGTCGTCGATCAGGGGCAGGTCGGCGCCGAGGAACGACCGGGCCGTCGTGGTCAGGTCGAGCACGCCGGACTCGACCAGGCTCATGACGGCCAGCGCGGTCAGGCCCTTGCCGCCGCTGGCGATCCCGAACCGGGTGTCGACAGCGTTGGCGATGCCGGCGCCGCGATGCGCGAGGCCGTACGCCTTGGTGAGCGTGTCGACACGCACGACACCGGAGAAACCGGTCTCGGCGGCGAGCCGGTCGATCGCCTCCTCGATCATCGGCAGAGCATACGGTTGACCGACCCGTTCGCCGGCACGAATTGTCGGTGGTCCCGATTAGGCTGGCTGGTATCGGGGCGGACGGTCCGTGCCCGGTGGCGTCTCCTTCCCCGCGGCGCCGCATCACTTTTCCTCCCTGGAGATGGTCATGCGAAGCGTGTGGAACGGCACCATCGTCTTCGGCCCGGTCAGCATCCCGGTCAAGGCGTACAGCGCCACCGAGGAACGCGGCACCGGCCTGCACCAACTGCACCTGGCCGACGGCGGCCGGATCAAACTGCGGCGCACGTGCGAGACCGACGGCGCCGACGTGCCCTTCGTCGAGATGGGCCGGGGCTACGAACTGCCCGGTGGGGACGTCGTCACGCTCACCGAGGACGAACTGGCCGACCTCCCGGTCGCCACCGCGCACACGATCGACGTACACGCGTTCACTCCGTTGGCGCAGATCGACCCCATGCACTTCAACCGCAGCTACTACCTCGCGCCGGAGCCGGCCGGTCTCAAGCCGTACGCGCTGCTCACCGAGGCACTGCGGCAGACCGACCAGGTCGCCGTGGTGAAAGTCGCGCTGCGGCAACGGGAAACGCTCGCCATGCTGCGCGAGCGCGACCATGTGATCGTGTTGACGACGATGCTGTGGCCGGACGAGATCCGCACCGCCGACCTGCCGATCCTGGCCGAGGACGTGCCGGTGCAGCTGCGCGAGCTGCGCGCCGCGGTGGCGCTGGTCGCCGAGCTGTCCGGCAACTTCGCCCCCGAGACGTACACCGACGAGTACGCGAGCGCGTTACGCGGCCTGATCGAGGCCAAGGTGGCCGCGGGCGACGTGCGCAGGCCGACCGCGGCCGCCCAGGAGGAGCTCGCCGCCGAACTGGTCGAAGCGCTACGGGAGGCCGACACGCCGAGCGTTGACACGGCGAGCAACGCCGTCGACAAGGCCCGCGCGGCCGTCCGCAGGGCAGCGGCGGCCAAGGCCGCGGCCACCCGCGCCGCTCGCCGGGCCGCGACGAAGGGCAGGGCACGGAACCGGACCTAGTCGTGTTACTCCCATTCGAGACGGTCGGCACAGCGATTCCGAATCGTGACCGGGGGCGGGGGTTCGCGCGAACGTACGTAGCACCGATACTGGCCAACAGCAGATCCTGATCACCGTTCACCGGGAGTGGATCAATGAAGTCAGTGCTGTTCTTCGTCCTTGGCGTGGTCCTGCTGGCCGTCGGGGTGCTCTGGGTGCTCCAGGGACTCGGCACGATCGGCGGCAGTTTCATGAGCGGCCAGAAGGTGTGGTTCGCCATCGGGCTGCTGGTCGGGCTGGTCGGCCTCACCGCGCTGGCGACCGGTTTCCGTCGGCTGACCGCCAGTCGGCGTTGACCGTCTCGTCCTGAATGCCGCTGGTGCCCCCAGGCAGTGGTGCGACCGGGCACGGGCTTCTACAGTGTTTCGCACCGGCCGCCGGGGTACCGGACCGGCGGCCCTTGGCGCAGATGAGCTGCCGGAGGAACGGTGCAGGACGACGTGGTGGACACGACAGCGCTGACGTCGATGTCCGGCATGGCGGAATCGTCCGAAGCCCTGGTGGCGGACAGATACCGGCTCGGCCTCCCGCTCGGCCAGGGCGCGATGGCCAACGTGTACCGGGCCGTTGATCTCCGGCTGAGCCGTGCCGTCGCGATCAAGCTGTTCCACCCCGGCCAGGACGCCACGGTCCGGACCCGGTTCGGCGCCGAGGCGCAGGCGCTGGCCCGCCTGTCACACCCCGGGCTGGTCGGCATCTACGACGCGGGCGTCGACGAGGACGGCCGTCCGTACCTGGTCATGGACCTGGTGGACGGCGAGAGCCTGCGCGACCGCCTGCTGGCAGGCCCGCTGGCCGCACCCGAGGCCATGGCCCTGGGCGCCCGGCTGGCCGAGGCACTGGCCCACGTACACGCCAACGACGTGGTGCACCGGGACGTCAAGCCGTCCAACATCGTGCTGGACGAGCGGGCACAGCCGCACCTCGCGGACTTCGGCATCGCGCTGCTGCTGGACGCGGCCAGGATGACCGGCTCCAACGAGATCCTGGGCACCGCCGCCTACCTGGCCCCGGAACAGATCCTGGGCGACCCGGTCGGCGCGCCGGCGGACGTCTACTCGCTCGGCCTGGTGCTGTTGGAGTGCCTCACCGGCGAGCTCGAGTATCCCGGCGTCAGCAAGGTCGAGTCGGCGCTCGCCCGGCTGCACCGCCCGCCACGCGTGCCGCCAGGGCTGCCGCCGGCACTCGCCTCGCTGCTCACCGCCATGACCGCGCGGTGCCCCGCGGACCGTCCGACGGCCGAGGAGTGCGCGAGCCGGTTGTCCGGCGGACGTTCGTTGTCGCGGCGCCGCAAGGGATCGCGGCCCGCGGTGCTCGTCGGCTGGCGCCGCTTCGCCGTCGCCGGTTCGAGCCTCGCGATCGCGATCATCGCGTCGGCGTGGATGCTCACGTCGCTGATGCCCCGAGTCGGCCCGAGCACCGCGGTCCCCGGCGTCCCACCTCGCCACTACGGCACGACGGACCCGTCGCCACCCACCGCGGTGCAGCAGGGCGCGCTCCGCGTCGCCATCCCGGTCGCCGCCCAGGACCCGGACCTCCCCGGCCCCGCCCACACCGCGACGACCACCCAGCAGGGCGGTCCCGACAGCGTGGTCGTGACACCGAGCAGCCCGGCGACCACGACGACGAACCCCCCGGTGGCGTTCGGTCCGATCACCACGACCGCCGCACCCACGAAGACCAAGCACCACCCGCCGGGCCACCTCCAACCGACCACGACCACCAGCCCGAACTGACCGACGTCGACGAGCCGATGTCGGTGCCCACTGCCAGGATGGGCGGGTGCCATCAGACTCCGGCGTTGCCGACTACTGGACCGCCGCCGCAGCCACGTTCGACGACGAGCCCGACCACGGCCTGACCGATCCCGTCGTGCGGGCGGCGTGGTCGTCGCGGCTACGCGAGTGGATACCCAGCCCCGGCGCGGACGTGCTGGACGTCGGATGCGGCACCGGGTCGCTCGCGCTGCTGCTGGCCGAGCACGGCCACCACGTGACCGGGGTGGACCTGTCGCCGGGCATGGTCGCCCGCGCCCGGCGCAAGCTCGCCGACCACCAGGTGCCGGTGCTGCTCGGGGAGGCCGCCGATCCGCCGGTCGGTGATCGCCGGTTCGACGTGGTGCTGGCCCGGCATCTGGTGTGGGCACTCCCGAATCCGTTGGCCGCGCTACGCCGGTGGGTCGGCCTGCTCCGACCGGGCGGCCACGTCGTACTGATCGAAGGACGCTGGGGCGCCACCCTCGAGTCCGCGACGGGCGTGTCGGCAACCGCCCTGGTCGCGGCGCTGCAACCGCTGGTAACCCGCGCACACGTCGAACACCTGACGGACCCGACCCTGTGGGGCAGGGAAATCAACGACGAACGCTACGTACTGCTGGCCCACATCTGATCACGAACTGACGCTGGTCAAGCCCCAAGCTATTCGAGGAGTCTCGTAGGAGCAGGGCCGAGGGGGTCACCGGCCAACGCCAGCGAGTTCTCTGCTCGTGCCGCCAAGTCCAGCGGCTCCACCTGATTGATCAACTGAGCGTGTACCAGTCGGTCGAGTCCGGCACCGATGAGTGGCGCGGCAGTACGCAGAGCGGAGTCGAGCGCGATGGCCGCGGTATTGCCGCCGTGGACCACGATGTTGCGTTGTCGATAGAGTCTGCGGAAGACCCCCTGAATGATGCACCGAACGTCCTTCAACTGCACGAATGGAATGCACAGCACGGCCTTCATGCGTTCGGCCGCGGCGATATCGCTCGGTGCGGCGAGTGTGAGTGGCGTTCCATTGGACAGTGCTTCTCCGATGACTTCACTACGTTGAAGGTTGCTTCTGCATGTCTGAAGTTCCGTGCTGACCGAGTCAGGCAGGGACGGCTTGTGTCGGTAAGACAGCGCCGTGAGTTCGGCGCGAGGCCAGGAGCAGGTAACGATGGCAGCCAGTCGGTCAGCGGCTACCGCCCTGCCCTCTTCGACGTCAGCCTGGTCCCCAGGGTGGAACAGCAGCGATTCGATCGCTGCCCATGCGCCGGCAGCGGCCGAGGCCGCCGGACCTGCGTTGAGAGGGGCGGCCAACTCCAGTGCCTCATCGAGTCGGTCGCTCTGGCAGACCGAGTACATGGTCTTTTCGCTCTCAAGCGAGAGCACGTTGACGCCACGTTCGGGCGGAAGCAACGGCAGCGAGTCCGTATGCCCGGCGACCCATACCAGGCCAACGGGTTCAAGGCGTTTCTTCGAACCGCGTGAATAGGACCGACGGGCCTCAAGCCGTCGCACCTTGCTGCCGACAGCTCTCGCCGCTGCCACAATATCCTTCACTGTGACCTTGTACAGGAACGCACCGTTGTGACGTGGCGGCTTGGTGATCTTGTTCTCAGCCAACCATGCTGACGCGCGCGGTGGCGGATACCACTCCGGCAGGTGAGCTGCCAAGTCTTGATGATCCGGAACCGACACGAACGGCACAAGCACCTCGAAATCCCGGTCATCTTGATCAGCAAGCTTGCTCGCGCCAGAAAGTAGATCGGCCAGCACCGCATCGGACTCCATGCTCAACGCTCTGGTCCACCGGTGAAGTTGTCCGGAGCTGTGACCGCAGTCGAGCAGGTGGGTGGCGATCGCCCGCGCCAGTCGTTCGGGAGACGGACTCTTGACAGAGTCGACCGAGGTTGCCCAGCGTGGCAGGTAGTCGTTCATGATCGCTGGCATCAACTGGACCAAGCGGCGACGATCACGACTGTCCGGGGCCAGACCTGAGCGCAGGAGCGTGGTCAACTCCTTGCGCAGCTGCGTATCACCCAGTCCGCGATCTGGACCCAACTGACGTTCGAGGACGTGCAGGTACCAGGAGACCGCCCCTTGAGACAGCACGCGCATCCGCAGCCAGTCGCCCGCCTCTGCCGCCTCACGCAACGCCAGCACACTGCTGACCTCCCACAGGCGACGCGGCCAGGGACTCGTGTCCGCGAAGAAGTCCAGGAGTCGCGCTACCACGTGGCGGGCGTACGGGTCACCAGCGAGCGGGGCCGTTGACAGAGGTGAAGTTACGGTCACGAGGTGTTATCGTTGCACGAGCGCTCAGCGCCAGAGTCTCAAGTAGGGGAGCCGCCCAGTCGGGCCGCTCCCCTCTTCTCTGCCCACCTCGCCTCAACCGATGGACCAACGGACTGCTCACCGAAGCGGCCTCGACCAGCTTGTCACGAACTGACGCTGGTCGCCGCCAGTGCTCGGTAGGCGGCGGCGACGCGGACCAGCCAGCCGTACGCGCGCCGTGCCGCTTCGTCGCACTGGGCGCCGTCCGGGCCTGCGACGGACTTGAAGCGTGGGCTGGCCAGGTAGGCGTGCAGGCGTTCGGACATGGCGCGCCAGTAGGCCGGGGTGTCCGCGCCGTGTTCGGCGGCCAGTTGGGCCTCGAGGCGGCGGACCACGTTGCGTTCCTCGGTCAGTTCCGGGGGGACCGGCACGTCGGACGGTTCGGGCAGCGCACTCACCACACCAGGCACCCTGCCATGCGATCCGGCGTCGGGCTAGGGGACCGGGCCCCGACACCTGGTCACGATCACGCAACCCGCTGCAACAGCACCTGCTCGATCAACGCCACCAGCACGCCCTTGACCGACTCGCGGCTGCGGGCGTCGCAGTGCACCACCGGGACCGCCTCGTCCACCCCGAGTGCCTCGCGGACCTCGGCCAACTCGAACTGGTCGGCGCCGTCGAAGTCGTTGACGGCCACGATGAACGGGGTGGACTTGTCCTCGAAATAATCCAGCACCGGGTAGCAGTCCTCGATCCGCCTGGTGTCGGCGATGATCACCGAACCCAGCGCGCCGGTGGCCAGGTCGTCCCACAGGAAGTCGAAGCGTTCCTGGCCGGGCGTGCCGAACAGGTACAGGATCAGCGAACTGTCCAGCGTGATCCGACCGAAGTCCAACGCCACCGTCGTGGTGGTCTTCTGGGTGAGCAGCGACGCGTCGTCGATGCCGACCGAGCGGTCGGTCATCGCTGCTTCCGTGGTCAGCGGCTCGATCTCGGAGATCGCGCCGATGAAGGTGGTCTTGCCCACCCCGAACCCACCGCTGATGACGATCTTGACCGCGGACGGCCCTGTCGACTCCCGTTCAGAGCGCCCGTACAAGGTCCCTGATCCTCTCGATCACGTGCACTGGCAGCTCGTGGGGCTCGTGCAACGAGATGTACTTCCCGGTGTACAGATCCGCGATGAGCACCCGTGCCACCCCGAGGGGGACACCGAGCCTGGCCGCCACTTCGGCCACGGACACCGGGTGCTGGGCCAGCTCTACGATCTGGCGCTGTTCGAACTGCAGCGGTGCGGACAACGCTGCCGGTAACGCTTCGACCAGGGTTTCCAGGCGCAGGCCGTCGTGCAGCGGCCGGGTGCGGCCCCGCGTCACGATGAACGGCCGGACGAACACGCCGTCGGCGTCGTCGGTCGCGGACTGTCCGGTCGCGACGGAGTGCTCCGGTGACGGCGGCTCGAACCACGCCTGTGGCTGCGCGATCGGGATCATCCGCGGATCTGGCAGGCGAGGCTCGTCATCGCCCCTCATCGGCGTCCTCCCTCTCCGGTCCGTCGACTGACCAACGAACAAAGCGACCCCGCGCTTCGCTCGTGCCGCTCATCTCAGCAGCGTCTCTCGCAGTTCGGAGATCAGTCCCGGTGTCAGCAGGCCGCCTGCCCGCTCGGCGAGTACCGCGATCTTGTAGCCGATCAGGCCGATGTCGCACCGTTCGTCGGCGAGCACCGCGATGCAGCTGCCGTCGGCGATGGTGGAGACGAGCAGGAATCCGCGCTTCATCTCGATCATGATCAGCTTCAGGCCGTCGAACTCGTAGTACCGCGACGCGCTCTTCGCCAGGCTGGCCAGTCCCGATGTCAACGCGGCCAACCGGTCGGCCGCGGTGCGGTCGAGGCCCTCGGACATCGCGATGAGCAGGCCGTCCGACGACACCGCGACGGCGTCCCGCACGCCGTCCGTCCCGCGGACGAAGTTGCTGATCAGCCAGTTGAAGCTCTGCGGATTGGTGTCCGTGTCCAGGTCAGTGGTCACCTGGCTCCTCCTCGTGGTCCACATGGGACGATGCTTCGCCGTTGGCGTGACGGCCGTTCAGTTCGCCACGCTGGTGGCCGCGCCGGAACGCGGACAGCATGGAACCGACCTCGGTGGGGGACCGGTCGGTGATCGTGGCCTCGGCACCGGCCGTGTGGCGGGGGGTGGTCGACGGCGCTGCCGGTGGCCGGGTGGTGGCGGCACCGCGGTGCCGTGGTTGCCGTTTCACCAGACCGTTGCGGGTGCGTTCCTCGGTCGACGTGGCCGACGACCCCGAGTTGGCGTACACCGGCGTCGCCCGGTACTGCGGATCATACGGTGCCGAGTTCGCGATGGCCGCCACCGTGACCGGTTGCTGCGACGGCGGGTCGAGCAGGCTGACCGACTCCTGCTCGGTCGGCCACCGGTGGGGCGGCGGCACGTCGAGCCGGGCCACCGGCACCGGTCGCGGCGCCGGTTCGGCCACCGGCCGGGTGACCACCGTCGCCGGTTCCGGTTCCGGCTCCGGGAAGGACGGCACGACGGGCTCCTGCGGCGTGGGCCGGGACGGCTGGCCGAGCGAACGAGCGGGGCTCTGCCGGGTCGACCTGCCCTTGTCGCCGGGCGCGTCCGGCCGGTCGGCCATGATCTCGGCGGGCAGCAGCATCCGGGCGGTGATGCCGCTGACCGGCGACTCGCCGAGGTCCACCTGCACCGACATCTGCCTGGCAAGACGACCGACCACGTAGTGACCGAGGAAGCGGGTCGGCGCGACCAGGAAGTTCTCCTCGTCCCGCAGCCGCGCCTTGGCCTTCGCCAGTTCCTCAGGGGGCATGCCGATGCCGTAGTCGACCACGGCCAGCAGGTACCGGCCGCCGGTCTTGCGACCGTAGATCTCCACCTCGACGTCCGGCGACGAGAAGGAAAGGCCGTTCTCGACCAGTTCGGCCAGCATGTGCGCGACCTCGGTGACCGCGGCGCCCATGACCCAGGCCGGATCGACCCTGCGCAGCACGACCCGGCGGTATTCCTCCACTTCGGACAGTGCGGCGCGGATCACGTCGGCCACCGGCAGCGGCGCGGACCACGGCCGAGGGCTGGTCTCGCCGACCAGTACCAGCAGGCTTTCCGCGTTGCGCCGCATGCGGGTGGCCAGGTGGTCCAGTTCGAACATGTTCGCCAGCGCGCCGGGATCCAGTTCCTCGCGCTCGAACTCGCTGATCAGCGAGAGCTGCCGGCGGACCAGGTTCTGGTTGCGGCGGCCCAGGTTGGCCAGCGACGCCGTGGTGTTGCGCCGGATCAGGGCCTGCTCGGTGGCGAGCGTGAGCGCGGTGTTCTGCACCCGGTCCAGCGCGGTGGCGACCAGTTTGATCTCGCTGGCCGCCCCGGCCGGGACGGTCACCGGTGGCGGCGGTGGCACCTCGGTCTCGGTGGTCTGCATCAGGGCCACCGTCTCGGGCAGCCTGCGCCCGGACACCGCGTCGGCGTCGCGGGCCAACTGGCCGAGCGGGCCGATGACCGAGCGGGCCGCGCCGACGACCAGGGTGATCATGGCCGCGATGGTCAGCAGCGCCAGCACGGAGATGCCGATCAGCAGTGTGGTCGCGGTGTTGCGCAGCGAGTTCGCGCGGGACGTGATGTCCTGGCCGACGGTCTGCTCCACGTTGCGCAGGTTGTCGATCACGGTGTTCATCGCGTCGGTCCAGGCGACCGGGTCGACCTGGGTGGCCATGGTGCCGGTCGCGCCGCCGATGGCGACGCCCTCGAACTGCACGGCCTGGTCGGCCGCTGCCGACTGGAGCACCGCGTCGAGGCCGTTGCGCTCGGTCGGGGTGGCGAACTCGTCGTACGTCGCGATCGCGGCCTGCTTCTGCCCCAACACTTCGGCGAACTTGGTGTAGTTGTCGATGCTGACCCGGTTCTCTGCGAACACGGCAGCCAGCAGGCCCTGTTCCTGGCCTGCGAACTCCTTGGCGTCGTCCAGGGCGTACAGCGCCTGCAGGCCGTGCCGCAGTTGGCCGTCCACCGCGTGGTCCAGGCCGAGGTCCAGGTCGTTGAGCGCGCCGATCGAGTCGGTGTAGAAGGCGAAGGTCGGCGCGGCCTGGGCGCGTTGCTGGTCTATGTCGGTCCGGATGGTCTGTAGGCCGTCGAGCTTGCCCAGCGCACTGCGCACCTGGCCGGTGACGGTGCTGTCGTAGCTGGTGTCGCCGAGAGTCTGGTTCAGCGCGGTGAGCGCCAGGTCGGTCGCGGAGCGCTGCGGCACGATCTGCGCCTGGAACTGGGTGCCGCCGCCGAGCAGGCCGTTGGTGAGTGCCCGCTCCTCCTGTAGTTGGTGCACGACGTCCTGCACCCGCAGCACCACCGTGACGATCTGGCTGGTGGAGCTCGCGGCCTGGTAGTTCGTGGTCTCCTGGGTGATCAGGAAACCGAGCAGGACCAGCACCAGGGTCAGTGACACCACGAGGATGCGGACCAGTTTGGCCCGGATCGACCTCGGCGACAGCATGACCACCATCGCCCTGGCCAGCATGCCGTTGCCCGGCTGGCCCTGCTGGCCGGGCGCGGGCCGCGGCGCGCCGGCCCAATCCGCGGTCGGCCGGCCGGACGCTTCTTCCACTCCGCCGTCCCCTTCGCCAGGGGACACTCGGTGACGCGCGACCACGCTACCTCCGTTTGATGCCCTGTCTCGGCCGCACGTGAACCATTCTTTGGTCTGGATTGCGGTGCCGGAGACGGCGCATCTTATCCGGCGACCAGTCGATCCGACCAGACCGGCCGGCCGGTACTTGGTAAACCCGGCCGACCCAATTGAATGGTTACCGTACGGCCGCATCGCGGACTCTCCGTAGCCGATACGCACGCCATTCGGCAGCTTGCGGAACCTTCGGGCCAAACGGACCGACCCGGCATCGGATTCGCCGCAATCGCTGGATCGACGGTGGAAGTTTCACCGTCGATCAAAGCGTTACCACGGCGTTACGATCTCGTTGATCGGCGCGGTGTCGGTCGGAACGGCGTCGGTCAGTACGTTGTCGGCGGTGGCGGGTGCGGTCCGTCGTAGGCGGTGACCGGCGCGTCCCTGTCGTTGGTCACGTAGACCGGTCCGGACAGGATGGCCTGGCCGTTGGCGAGCGTGCCGATCTGCGAGCCGAGCATCCCGCTGTGGTCGGTCTTGGAGAAGCCGTATGGCGCGAGGTTGGGCCCGTGGAACGTCGATCCCTTCGTGATCAGGGCGTCCAGCAGGCTCTGCCGGGTCAGGTTCGGGCCAGCCGCGTGCAGTGCCTGGTACGTGGCATAGGCCATTGTCATTCCGCTGACGGTATAGAAATCGAATGGCGTGTTCGCGTCGAAGTTGTCGTGCACGCTGCGGAACAACTGAATCCACGGATTCGCGGTGTCACTGGGCGATGGCACATAGCTGTCGGTGATGACGCCGTTGGCGAGCGAGGCGTCCGCGGCACCCTGTGAATACTTCTGGATCAGACCGGACAAAGTGGTCGGATCGGCGCCGACGCCACTGACCACGAACGTCGGGTGGTAATGCAGCGCCGCCGCCGCGAGCAGTGCCAGCGTGGTCGCCGCCGGGATGCCGAAGATGACCACCACGGTGGCCTTGGCCGCCTTCGCCGCCGCGATCTGCTGGCCGAGGCCACCGGACAGGTAGGCCGCGTCGTAGGACTGCTGGGTGACCACCGACGAATTCGACAGGACCTGGTTCAGGCCCTCCTGGCTGTTCTGGCCGAGATCGTCGTCCTGCAACAGGTACGCGATCCGGTCGGTGGGGAAGTTGTCCCGCACGTACTGGCCGAGGATCTTGCCTTCCGTTTTGTAGTCCGGGAAGAAGCCGAACGTGTACGGATAGTTGACCGGGTCGTTGAAGCAGGTGCAGCCGCTCTCCACGAACAGGTCGGGCACCTTGTTCGAGTTGAGGTAGCCCACCACCGCCTGGTGGGCCGACGTGCCCAGGCCGGCGTCCATCGCGAACACGTTGTCCTGGTTCACCAGTTGCTGTGTCACGTGCAGCGTGTTGACCGGGTTGTAGCCGTCGTCCTTGTAGTCGAACACGATCGACCGCCCGTACACGCCGCCGTGCGCGTTGATGTAGCGGAAGAACGCGTTCGCCGCCGCGGACACCTCGCTGTAGCCGGGCGCGGCCGGGCCGGTGAGCGGCTGGTGACTGCCCAGCCTGATCTCACCCGTGGTCACGCCCGGCGCGCCGGCGGTCGTGCCCGGCTTGCCGGTCACCTGCATCGCGATGAGCGCGGCGGCGATCAGAATGACCGCCGTGACCACGGCCACCGTCCAGCTACGTCCGGACACCAGACCGGTACGGTGCGTCAACGGATCCTCCTCGAATCTTGGGCCACCTGGTCCTTGCGTCCCCGAACCGGCCGGATCCTTAGGATGACACCGCTTGTCCTGTCTTTTCGTGGTGCCGCGCGGGTTCCGCGAAACTCCACTTTGATCGAGGTTGGCTAGCTCTTGGCCAGCGCCTCCATTTCCATCGCGACCCGGCGTTCGTGCTCGTCCAGGTCCTTACGCGCCCTGCGCGGACTCCATCGTCCGCCCATCAGGAAGATCAATGGGATGAACACGCCTTCACCACCGACGCACACCCACCACCAACTGTGCCACTGACCGGGCGCCGAGAGCGAGGCGCTCTGGACCTCGGCCGCGTGTGTTCTGAGGAACGTAAGATCCGCGCTGGGTACCGCCGCCGCGGCAAGCAAGCGTTGGGTCGCGGTCGCGGCGTCCACATGGAACGCTCCTGCGATCTCCCCGACCGCCTTCGCGCCCGCCGCCTGGTCGGTCGGGTTGGTGCTCAGCGTGCCCAGCGTCGCCGGATCGATCGCGCCGATCGTGGCCAGCTGGGCCGAGTACTTCGCGGCAAGAGTCTGCACCTGTGTACCCGATTGGACCAGCGGTGTCATCGATGTCACAACGAACGGGAGGATGAAGATGGACACCGCGACCACCGCGCGGATCACCCAGCCCCACACCGCGAGGCCGGTCGCGGTGAGCGCCGGGTTGCGCTTCTCCACGTCCTCGGTGAAGCCGGCCATCCACGGTGCGTAGGCGATCGCCATGAACACCGCGAGCGTGCTGATGATCCAGACGAACGTGTAGTAGCTGGTGTGCGGTTGGCTTGTCCTGCTGAGGAAGACGATCGTCATCACGATCGCGCCGAGCGCACCGAACACCATGAACGGCTTGCGCACCCGCAACCGGTCCGACACCACCCCCGCCACGATCAGCGCCCCGGCATTGAAGGCCCAGAACCAGTTTCCGATGCCGTTGGCCTGGGCGAGGGTGAAGCCGAAGATCGTCGTGAAGTAGATCGTGAAGAAGCCGACCGCGGTGTAGTAGATGATCAGGAACACCGAGATCGCGAACGCCGAACCGACGATGTTGACCCGCATCATCTGCCGCCACGGGTTCGCCCTTGCCTGCCGGGTGTCGATGCCGGCGGCCTTCGCCTCGATGAGGGCCCGGTCGCGCATGCTGACCATCAACTGGTCACGCAGGTTGGGTGACAGCTCGCGCAGGGTGAAGAGGGCAATCACGAACACGACCAGCCCGACGATGCCGCAGATGGTGAACTGGTCCTGCCACGCCGGCATGCTACTGAGAGTATGACTGGACACTTCGGACAGCACGAGGCTGCCGACGACCGGGCCGAGGGTCCAGAAACCCATTGCCGACGCCCGACCAAGCTGCGGGGAGAAGTCGCGGACCAGTGCCGGCGTCGCGACCAGGATGATGCCCTCGACGAACCCGACGATCACGAACAGCACCGCGAACCACAGCTTGCTCGACGCGTTGGGCAGCCCGAACAGCACCAGCAGCGCGGTGATGCCAAGGCCGTAGACGACCAGGTTGGCACGCCCCCAACGATCGGCGAGGCCGGCCACCAACGACGAGAACGCGCCGATCGCGTTGCCCACCACCGAGATGTAGACGTAGTAGGGGAACGTCATGTGGTACTGGGCGATGATCGCGGGCGCGACCGCGCCGGGCACGTATAACTCGTAGTAGAGCACGACCGTGGCGGCGACCACGACGGCCAGGAATCCGATCCGGCGCGCGGTGTCCGGGTAGTGGTCGAGCCTGCGCTGCCAGAGCATTCGGTAAACGGGATTTCCAGGTGCCTGTTGGGTTTCGGCGGGCAGTACTGCGGCCATGACGTCTCCAATGCGGGAGAACCACGGCGACCGCCACTCTTCAAGCGGACCGTGGCCATCGGGCGGCCGACGTCAAGCCTGAACTCGCGCGCACGACGCTGTCCGCAACGATATGGTGGTCTGGTAGTGCTCACTGGTACGCAAACGTACTTTAGAGGTAGCTTCGCGATGGTACAAGAGGGTTCGCTGGCCAGGACCCACGATTCGTCCCCGGGCCTGCCACGGGGACGGTCCAGCCTGCCCGCACCCGCCGTCCGGGTCCTCCAGCGGCAGCGCCTGCTGACCGCGACCGTCTCCGCGGTGGCCGAGCACGGCTTCGGCGGCCTCACGATCGCCGACATCGTGCGCAGGGCGAAGGTGTCAAGGGCGGCCTTCTACGCCCATTTCGCCGACAAGGAGGACTGCTTCCTGGCGGCGACGGCGCTCGGCGGCGATCTCCTGGTCGACGCGGTGGTCACCGCGACCCAGGGCATGCCCAGCGGTGCCGCGCCCGAGGACGTGCTGCGCGCAGGCTGCCGCGCGTACCTGCGCTTCCTGGCCGACGAGCCGGCCTTCGCCCGCGTGTTCTTCATCGACATGCCGGCGGCGGGCGCCAGCTCCGTCGATCGACTCGACCATGCCGACAACCGCTTCGCCGACCTGAACCGCGAGTGGCACGACGCGGCGCGGCGGCGGCACCCGGACTGGCCAGAGGTCCCGTACGACGCGTACCTCGCCCTGTCCGGCGCCACGACGGAACTGGTGAGTTTCCGGGTGCGCCGTGGCCGGACCGCGGAACTGCCCGACCTGGAGGACACGGTCGTCGCGCTGTATCTGGCGGTGCTGGCCGGCCAGGCCTGGCACTGAACAGCCGCTTGAAGCCTCGTCGGACGGACCGTACTGTGCTGCACATACCGACCAGTCGGTGTGGCCACTTCACATGGAGGTGAGGGCTGGCATGGGAGAGCACAACGTCGCGCGGCAGGCCGAACGGCAGCTCGAGTTGCTCGGCGACTACGACACGCTGCTCTTCGAGGGCACCTGGTGGTCCAGCGGCACCATGGCCGACCGCGCCGCCCGGTTCGCCACCGGCCTGGCCGACCAGGGTGTCCGGCCCGGCGACCGGGTCGTCGTGCTGATGGCCAACTGCCCGGAAGTGATGATCACGTACAACGCGCTCTGGCGGCTCGGCGCCGTCGTCACGCCGTTGATCTTCCTGGTGAGCGAGAACGAGTTGCGCGCCGCGCTGCTCAGTTCCGGCGCGGTCGCGGTGGTGACCACCGCGGAGTTCCTGCCCAAGGTGGACGCCGCCATCGCCGACGTTCCGTCGGTCCGGTTCGTCGTGCTGGCAGGCCCGGCCACCGGGCCCGCGCCCGCCGTGCCGGTGTTCGACCACGCCGAACTGTCCGCGAGCGAACCAGGCGGCATCGCCGACCGGGCCGACGACGACCTGGCCGCGCTGCTCTTCACCGGCGGCACCACCGGCCGCTCCAAGGGCGTGCCGCTGACCCACGCCAACCTGTTCTGGTGCGGCTCGGCCGCGCACCAGGCGGCCGAGCGCGTCAACCTGACCAGCACGCTCGTCCCGCTGCCGCTCGCGCACGCCTACGGGCTGCTCGTCACCTGCGTCGGCCAGCACCAGACCGAACCGCACCGGACCGTGCTGATGCGCTGGTTCGACCCGGCGGGCTGGCTCGCGCTGGCGGCCGAACACCGTATCGAGCGCACCGCCCTGGTGCCCTCGATGATCCAGATGCTGCTCACCCAGCCGCTGGCCGAAACGGACCTGTCCGCGCTGGTCGCGGTGTCCTCCGGTGCCGCGCCACTGGCCGCCGACGTGCGCGACGAGTTCGAGGCGCGGGTGCCCAGCGCCACCATCTACGAGGGCTACGGCTGCACCGAGACCGCCGCCGTCATCTCGAGCAACCCGTTCGAACGGCGTCGCAAGGGCAGTGTCGGCATCCCGATCCCCGGCTGCCGGGTGAGCATCCGCGACGAGAGCAACGCGGAACTGCCGCCCGGCGTGGACGGCGAGATCTGCGCGCAGTCGCCGGGCATCATGTCCGGCTACTGGCAGGCGCCGGAGGCCACGTCGGTGGCCCTGGTCGACGGCTGGCTGCACACCGGCGACATCGGCCACCAGGACGAGGACGGCTATCTCTATGTGGTGGACCGCAAGAAGGACCTGATCATCCGAGGCGGGTTCAACGTCTACCCGAGGGACGTCGAGGACGTGCTGCTGTCCCATCCCGCGGTGAATCTGGCCGCGGTGGTCGGCAGGCCGGACGCGCGGCTGGGCGAGGAGGTCGTCGCGTTCGTGTCGTTGCGCCCTGGCGCGACCGCGACCGTGGACGAACTGGCCGTGCACGCCAAGGAACGGCTCGCGGCCAACAAGTATCCGCGGGAGATCAGGATCATCGACCAGGTCCCGCTGACCAGCGTCGGCAAGCTGGACCGCAAGCGGTTGCGCGACCTGGTCGCACGTGGACATGGACACAAATACCGTGGCCCATGAGTGACGTCGAGGGCACCCGTTTCGCGGACATGGCGCGGTGGGACGAACTGCGCAGCGCCGGTCCGCACATCTGGGCCACCCTCGGCTACCGGCGCACCGAGCTGAAACCGGGCAGCACCACGGTCGAATGGGACGCACCCGTCGACTACTGCTTTCCCACCGCGAGCGGACCGATCGTGCAGGGCGGCATGGTCAGCGCGCTGCTCGACTCGGCCATGGGCGGCGCGTGCTGGACCGTCCTGGACACCGACCAGGTGTTCCTCACCGCCGACCTGCGGGTCGAGTTCCTGCGTACCTGCCGGCCGGGCACGTTGCGCGCGGTCGGCGAGGTGGTCCGGCGCACCCGCAGGGTCGTGTTCTGCGCGGCGACGCTGTACGACACAGCAGGCCTCGAACTCGCCGCGAGCCGATGCACGCAGGTAGTCATGCCGGCGGAAGGCCCGGCAGGTCGGTACGACCGCTGACCAACACCGCAGGCACCCGTTCTGTGCCACGATGGCTGGGTGACCGGTTCCCTGCCACCGACTGGCCCCACGCCGGAGGACGCCGGCATCGCCGGCTCCGTGACGTCGCAGTGGGCCGAGGTCTACCAGCCCGACGGCGACGACCTGGAACCCGACGAGCTGCCCGCCGCGGCCACACCGCCCGGCGCCATCCTCGCGACCGGGCTGTTCGTGGTGACCACGGTGTTGGTCGTCGTCGGGTCGATCACGCCGTTGTTCGAGGCGTCCGTGGTCCTCGGCCCGTCGTTCACGAACGTGTCCAACGTGCTGAGCATGGACGCGTGGCACCTGACGTCCGGCAACCAGGCGCCGAACACGACGCTGCCGTCGCGGGTCACCGCCGCCCCGATCCCGCTCGGCTATCCGCTGCTGGTCCTGGCGCTGCTGGCCGCGGCCGTGGTCGTGTTGCGGCTGCTGGCACGTCGCAGGCCGTCGAGCGATCGGCCGGCCGGCGTGCTCGGCGTCCTCACCGCCGGGTTCCTGATCGGGCTCGTGTTCGCCGTCGGCATGTTCGAGATCGCCTGGCGCGAGATTGGTGCGACCGGCGCGCTCGGGCCGGCCAACGTCACCATCGGCTTCGGCTACTGGCTGCTGGTCCTGGCGGCGCTGGTGGCCGCGCTGGCTGTCGTGGTCGCCTACCGGACGCCGCGGCCTGCGCCCGTCGAGGTGGTCGAGACCGACCAGGCGGCAGAGGACGACCCGTTGGTCCCGCCCGGCCAGCCCGCGGAGTGGCCGGTGGTCGCCGTCATCCCGAACGATGAGCGAACCAACTGGTGACCGGCATCAGCCAGTAGACGGCCAACCCGAGCGCCACCAACCCGACCGCCCCGAACACGAACACCCACACAATTCCGGGCACCCTGGTCAACCGGTGCAGCTGGTCGGCGTCCGAGTCCGGCGCGCGATGCCGGCGACGGGACCGCTGCAACTCCATCACCGGCCGAATGCCGGCGACGAGCAGGAACCACGTGAAGCCGAAGGCGAACGCCGCCTGCACCTGCGCCGACGTGAACCACGACACGAGGAACACGGCCGCGCCGGTGACCAGGATGGACGCGATGCCGTAAGCGTTGCGCACGATGACGAGCATCGCGGCCAGCAGCAGCACGATCAGCCAGAGCAGCGCCGTAATGTGCCCGGACGCCAGCAGCGCCGCACAGCCGATGCCCAGCACGGAAGGCGCGAGATAGCCGGCGAGCGTGGTCGCGACCATCCCCGGCCCGGTCGGCCTGCCACGGGACAGCGTCACGCCGGACGTGTCCGAATGCAGCCGCACCCCACGCAGCCTGCGCCCGACCAGCAGCGCCACCAGCGCGTGGCCGCCCTCGTGCACGATGGTCACCACGTTGCGTGCCACCACCCAGACGTCCCTGATCAGCACCACCAGCAACGCGACCAGCGCCGCACCGACGACAACGGGGGTGGCGGGCACGGGCTGGACACTGGTGACCTGATGCCAGACCTGTCCTGGAGTTACGGCGCTCACCCGGTCAACTCTGCCAGTACGCCGGCTTGGCCGGTGTGTGCCGCTCAATTGGGACTGCCTGGCGGTCTCGTTGCCACCGTGGGCATTCGGTCGGGTGCCGCTGGTCATCGTCGGGAAACAGATCGTCCAACCAATTGAAAAGTGCCGGCCGGCATTGAAAGATGGAGGCCACGCTTCTTCCCTCGACAGCCCTCCCGTCGAGGGCGGAGCACCTTCGCCTCCGTCGCCGGACACCCCGGCCAGATGGGGGCGAAGTGCGTTCTGCGGGCGAAAATGCGTTGCCGCCCGCGCTGATCGGCCGGCATCATCCGGCCATGACGTCGACCGGATCGCTGTACTCACGCCAATTTCACCTGGCGGGCGGCCCGCGTCGACAGCGGCCCGGCCGGACATCCGGACCGGTGCCACCACCCCGATGCTGAGCAAGGCGCTGCTGGCCGGCCTGTTGGCCGGGTACGGGGTCGCCGTCCCCATTGGTGCGATCGCGCCGTTGCTCATCGGTCTCGCGGCGCGGTCGCCGTTGCGCTCCGGCATCGCCGCGGCACTCGGTGTGGCCACAGTGGACGGCGGGTACGCGCTGGCGGCCGTGCTCGGCGGTAGCGCGCTCGGCCACGTCGTGGCGCCGGTCGCCACGCCGACGCGGTGGGTGGCGGCCGCGGTGCTGATCGTGCTGGCCGTCCGTACCGCCCTGGTCGCGCTGCGCCGCACCGAAAGCCGCGGCGATGCCGCCCCGGTCACCGCGCGCCGCGCCTACCTGGTGCTCGTCGGCCTGACGGCGCTGAACCCGACCACGATCATCTACTTCGGCGCGCTGGTGCTGGGCCGGCAGGCGTCCGGCGGCTTCGGCCCGTTGCCCGGCGCGGTGTTCGTGCTGGCCGTGTGCGCCGCGTCGGCCAGCTGGCAACTGTTGCTGGCGTGCGGCGGCAGGCTGTTGGGTCGGGTGCTGGACACACCACGTGGTCGTCTCGTGACGGCGTTGGTGGCCAGCGCGCTCATCACGGTCCTTGCCGTGCACACCGTCCCAATAGGATGATCAGCGCGGCAGCCGTCGCCAGACCGCCCTCGGCAGGACGCGCATGACGGCGAAGACCGGCCGCAACACGCCAGGCACCCAGACCTCGCCCCGGCCGGTGCGCAGCGCCCGGACCGTGGCGTCGGCGACCCGCGCGGGTGTCGATGAGAACGGCGCCGGTGACATCCCGCTGGTCATCCGGCCGATCACGAACCCGGGCCGGACCAGCAGCAGGCGCACCCCGCTGCCCACCAGCGAGTCGGCAAGCCCGCTGGCGAACCCGTCAAGGCCCGCTTTCGCCGAGCCGTACACGTAGTTGGCCCGTCGCACCCGGACACCGGCTACCGAGGAGAAGACCACGAGCGTGCCCTTCCCGTTGGCGCGCAGGATGTTGGCCAGGTGGGTGAGGATGCTGACGTGCGCCACGTAGTCGGTGTGCACGATGGCGAGCGCGTGCTCGGCGTCCCGCTCGGCTCGCTTCTGGTCGCCGAGAATCCCGAATGCGGTGATCACGGTGTCAAGTGGCCCGTACCGCTCGACGATCTTGTCCAGCAACGCCCGGTGCCCAGCCACGTCGTCGGCGTCGAACTCGACCCGATGTGTCTCGGCGCCGGCCACCTCGGGCAGGTCATCGGCCCGGCGCGCGGCCAGCACGACGGTGGTCGCACCCTGTTCGACAAGGCGCCCGGCCACCGCCAGCCCGATCTCGCTGCGGCCACCCAGCACCAGCACGGTTCCAGTCACCCCAGCAGTTTGCCCGACCGCTCGCGGTGCCGCGCCGCCGGTCCGACATGGGCCCCGCAAGACCCTACGCAATTCCGCAACAAAGGCATTAACACTTATAAGAACCACGACGATCTCTTGACGATGTTCCTGATTGGTCGGGAAGCTACCTATTGATGCGCAGCGTGGCAGGTGGCGGGCACTGATCCGCGCCGATCTCGATGGCGATCCGGGCGAGCGGGCTGTCGGCGTCCAGCCTCCTCGTCCGTCATTGCAGTACCACATCCATTCAACCCTGGAAGTGATTCGATGACGCATCAATTCCTCAGGCGCGCGATACCGCTGCTGTGCGGCACGGTGGTGGCGGCCGCGGTGCTGACCGGCACGGGCGCGCTCACCACGTCGGCCGCCACCGCGGCGGCGGCGCCCGTGTGGGACGGCACGCTGTGGGCCACCCAACTCGACTTCGACAACAACGGCACGCCGTGGACGACGGCCAGCTTCACCGCGCTCAAGGCGAAGGGCCTGAACAGCGTAGAGATCGACATGCCGTGGGGCGGGATCGAACCGTCGAACGGTTCGTTCAACTTCACCGAACTCGACCAGGAACTGGCCAACGCCGCGGCCGCCGGCATCCGGATCGTGCCGATCTTCTGGCAGTCCGGCTGGAGCGGCAGCCCGGCCCCGTGGATCACCGGCCGTGAGGTCACCAGTTCCGGCACGCAGGGCGTGCAGCCGGTGTGGTGGGACGCCACCGGGCAACCTGCGTACTTCGGCTACGTCACCAACACGATCAAGCACATCGCGACCAACCCCGGCTACGGCGGCTCGATCCTCGACTACGGCTTCCTCGACGCCCAGTGGGACATCAACGGCGGTGCCGGCGGCTGGGCACAGGCCGACATCGACGAATTCCACAACACGTACCTGCCGCAGACCTTCGGCACCATCGCCGCGTTCAACTCCGCCAACGGCACCAGCTTCACGTCCTTCAGCCAAGTGCCCGCTGCGGTGTCCGGCCAGCCGCTGGCCGGCGTCTACCAGGCGTTCCGGGCGTGGAGCGTGGGGGACACCTACGGCAGGCTGGCAGCGGCCGCCCGCTCGATCACCAGCACGCCGCTCTACTACTACTTCGGCGGCCACATCGGCAACGGCGAGCCCTACGCCAACAACCCGGACCTCTTCATGAAGGCGGCCAAGGCGAACAACGTGACCGTCATCGACGACGCGGCGCAGTCACCCGGCCTGACCCTGATGTGGGGCAGCCTGGCCCGCGCCTACGGCGTCAAGGTGGCGCAGGAGTGGACCGCGCCCAGCAGCAACGCCGACATGAGCGCCCAGGCCGCGCAGTGGGTGTCCAACTACGCCATGACCCTGCCGCAGAGCGGCGGTGAGGACTTCTTCATCCACGACGGCACGACGAAGGACGTCATCGGCTTCCCGATCTACACCAACTTTGTCGGCACCCTGGAGGGCATGTCCGGTTCGTATCCGCAGCAACCGGCCGCGGTGTACATCGACTACTCGCTGGCCTTCGGCAACCCCAACGGCGGCAACCTGCTCACCCCGGAGGACGCGATCAGCAACCTGTGGCTGGGCGACCAGGCCGGCTTTGCCGTGGTCACCAGCCAGGAGGTCGCCAACGGCGCGGTCAACCTGTCGCAGTTCAAGGCGATCCTGCCGATGAACGGCGTTGACTCGACGCTGAAGGCCTACCAGTCCGGCGGCGGCACGCTGTTGACCTCGGGTTCGCAACTGGCCCAGTTCGCCCCCGCCTACGCACACCTGGCCAACGCAGGCTCGCTGCAGGTGGTCCCCGCGGTCGCGAGCAATCACCAGAGCGCGTCGGTCACCCTGGCCGTGATCAATCCGACCGCGAACTACAACGGCAATGTCACCATCAGCCCGCCCGGCCTGAACCTGAATGCCGGCGCCTACCACCTGGTCAACGCGGCCAACGGAGCCGTCTTGCCGCAGCAGGCCCAGCCCAACGGCGACCTGTGCACGTCGGTCAACTCGAGCCCGGCCACGCTCATTCAATGGAACGTCGTGGCAGGCGCTGTCCCCGCCGGCACGCCGTCCGCGTGCTCGGCAGCGTCGAGCTCGGTGGTCAGCTTCCGCGCGCACGCCAACAACAACATCGTCACCGCTGACAACGCTGGCGGGTCGCCGCTGATCGCCAACCGCACCGCTGTCGGTGCCTGGGAACAGTTCGACCTGATCAACAACCCGGACGGCAGCGTCAGCTTCCGCGCCCACGCCAACAACGACATCGTCACGGCCGACAACGCGGGTGCGTCCCCGCTGATCGCGAACCGCACCACGGTCGGGCCGTGGGAGGAGTTCACCCTGATCAACAACCCCGACGGCAGCGTCAGCCTGCGCGCCCACGCCAACAACAACATCGTCACGGCTGACAACGCGGGCGGCTCCCCGCTGATCGCCAACCGCACCGCGGTCGGCGCGTGGGAGGAATTCGACCTCATCCACGACTGACCCACCGTTGGTGTGCCGACGCACCCCCTGCGTCGGCACACCAACTTCGGGCCTCACCAGGCCGAAAGGTCGGCCAGCAACCGGTCGATGTCGAAGTGCGTGCTTTCGGTGCCGACCGGCACCAGATCGACGGTGTGACCGAGAAAGTCCTCGGTGTCCTCGCGATCCAGTTCGAACGTGGCGCTGCCACTGGGCGAGCGGATGTCCAACAGGAGGGTGTCGTCCTCCGGATGCGGCTGGATGCGGAGGTCGCCCTCGCCCGCCGGGGCGGTCAGGCCGGCGATCAACAGGTCCCTGGCGAAGATCCATTCGACCCAGCGGCCGCGTTCGGTGGCGAACGCGACGGTGAGGGCGTACGGCTCGTCGGCCCGGTAGGTCCAGCGGGTGCTGACCGGCACCGGCTCACCCTGGGTGTGCAGCGCGGCTATGTGTTCGTGATGGATGGTCGTGGCGGTCATGGCTGGTCCCTCCTGTTCTCGGTGCTCGTGAACAGGAGCCGCGAGGACGGCCCTAATGATGCGAAACGGCCAAGTCTCGCCCGATCGTGCTAGTGGGACACGATCGATGGTCACCCTAATGGGCTAATAGCCGGTGTAGTTCTCGGCCAACGAGGTGGCCATGGCCCTCGACGACGCCAGGTAGCGCAGCTGGGAGCGTTGCAGTTCTGCGGCGAACGGGTCGGGTGCGGTGTGCAGCATCTCCGTCATCCACACCGCGAAGTGCACCGCCCGCCACACGTGCTCCTGCCGGCTGGCCGAGTAGGCGTCCAGCAGGTCGGCTCGGTGCGACCGGACGAACGAGGTGATGGCCTCGGCCAGCAGGGCGGCGTCGGCCAGGGCCAGGTTCAGGCCTTTCGCACCGGTCGGCGGCACGATGTGCGCCGAGTCACCGGCCAGGAAGAGGTTGCGGTGGCGCATCGGGGTGGTCACGAACACGCGCATCGGCGTGATGGACACATCCGTGACGGGGCCCCGTTGCAGGGTCCAGCCGGGGAGCGCGAACCGGGTGGCCAGCTCGTCCCAGATCCGCTCGTGCGGCCAGGCCGACAGCGTTTCGTCCGGTGGCACCTGGAGGTACAGCCTGCTCACGCTCGGTGACCGCAGGCTGTGCAGCGCGAAACCGTGCGGGTGATTGGCGTAGATCAACTCGTCTGTGGATGGTGGTACGTCGGCCAGGATGCCGAGCCAGGCGTACGGGAAGTCGCGCTGCCATTCGCCGCGGCCGGGCACGGCGGCCCGGCTCACGCCGTGGAAGCCGTCGCAGCCGGCGATGATGTCGCACGTCACCTCGTGCGGCCGGCCCGCGGAGTCGACGTACCGCAACACGGAGCCGTCGGGGTCGACCTGCGTGTCCGTGACCTCGAACGACACCGGCAGGTCGGTGGCGAGCAGGTCCTTCACGATCTCGGTCTGCGCGTACACCGTGACGGTCCGTCCGGTCAGCTCCTTGAAGTCCACATGATGGCGCTCACCGTCGAACTGCAGGTAGATCCCGTTGTGCACAAGGCCGAGCCGGTCCAGCCGCGCACCGACACCGGCCGAGCGCAGCAACTCGGCGATGCGATGCTCGATCACGCCTGCCCGCTGCCGTGCCTCCACATAGGACCGGCTCCGGTTCTCCACGATCACGCAGTCGATGCCCTGCAACGTCAGCAGCCTGCCCAGCAGCAGGCCGGCAGGCCCCGCGCCCACGATGCCGACCTGGGTCCTTGTCATGGCTTCCTGTCCAGTCCGCGCACGGTGTAGCCGACGTTGAACAACCGGAGCCCGAACCGCCGCGACACCGTGCCCCACAACCCGTACGGCAACCGGATCGCCACGACGACAGCCAGCGCACCCAACAGGATCAGATACCAGACACCAGCCCCACTGAACAACTGCTGAATCACGATGAACACGATCGCACCGAGAACGGGCCCCTCCAACGTGCCGATCCCACCAACCACCACGATGAAGATCATATAAGCGGTGAACTGCACACTGAAGATCGAATCCGGCGCCACGTTCAACTGACTGACCAGAATCACCCCACCAGCGGCACCGGTCCCGGCCGCGGCAACCAGATAGACGACCCGCTTCGCCCAGCCGACGGACACCCCGGCACCCCGCGCAGCCACCTCGTCATCCCGAACAGCCGTCAACGCGAGCCCGAGCCGACCTCGCAACAGCAGATAGCAGCCGAGCACCGACAACAGGCACACCGCAAGCGCCACCCAATAGGTGATCGCCTGACGCAGCACCGGATCCAGATCGGACAGCGTCGTCAGCGCCCGCCCGCTGCCACCGCCCAGCGCACGGTCCTGCGTCATCACCAGGTGGTAGACCTCCGCGATCACCCACGTGCCAACGGCGAAGTAGTCGCCGCGCAACCGGAACGCCAGCAGCGACGTGGGCAGCGCGATCAGCGCACACACCACCGCGGCCAGGAACACACCGACATACGGCGGCACGCCCCAGTCCGACAGTTGCAGCACCGAATACGCGCCCAGCCCCACATAAGCCTGCTGCCCGACCGACACCAGACCCGCGTAGCCGGCCAGCAGGTTCCACATCGACGCCATGGCAAGCAGTTCCAGGAACGTCACGATCGTGCCCGTGACGCTGGTCGTCACCGCATAGGGCAGATAGGCCAGCACGGCGACGACAACCGCGGCACCGAGCGCGCTCCACACGCTGGTCCGCCCACCCCGCCGAACGGTGAGGGTGGTCATGCGGTCCGCCGAGCCGCGATCAGACCCTGCGGCCGGAACGCCAGCACGGCAAGGAAGATGATGTGACCTGCCAGCAGCGTGAACGCCGGATTGTATTGGGCGCCAAGGGTTTGGGCCAGGCCGAGCACCATCCCGCCGACCAGCGTCCCCCACAGCGAGCCGAGCCCGCCGATGACGACCGCCTCGAACGCGAACAGCAGCCGCGTCGGCCCGATGCTCGGCGAGAACGACGACTGCATCGCGAACATCAGCCCGGCCAGCGCCACGGTGGCGAACGCGATCGCGGTGGCGATGCCGTACACGTGCCGCGCGTTCGCGCCGGACAGGGTGGCGGCCTCCGGGTCGTCGGCGGTGGCGCGCATGATCCGGCCGGTGCTGCTCCTGCTCAGGAACAGTTGTAGTGCGACGAGTACCACGATCGCGAGCCCGAACGTGATCAGCGACAGGTACGCCACCGAGATCTGCCCGCTGATGTGCAGCGAAGCCGACACCAGCGAACCGACGTTCAACGCCCGCGTGTCCGCGGAATAGCCCTGCTGCAACGCGTTCTGGATCACGATGGACAACCCGAACGTGGCCAGCAGCGTGGACAGCGGCCCGACCTTCAACGCGGGCGACAGCAGCCCGCTCTGCACGAGATAGCCGAACACGGCGAACACCGGCAGCACGATCAGCGTGGCGCCGAGCACCCCGACCTTCGTCGCGCTGATCGTCGAGTAGGCCAGGAACGCGGCCAGCACGGCGATGTCGCCGTGCGCCAGGTTCACGATCCGCATCACGCCGAACATCAGCGACAGCCCGCACGCGAACAGCGCGTACAGGCCGCCGAGCAGCAGCCCCTGGACGATCGCGTTGACCCAGATCATGTGTGGCTCCCGGACAGGCCGAAGTACGCGTTCTCGATCTGCGCGGTGGTCAGCTCGGCGGGAGTGCCGGTCAGCACCGTCCGGCCCTCCAGCAGGCACAGCACCCGGTCGGCGACGCGCAGCGCCTGGCTGACGTCCTGCTCCACGAGCAGCACGGTCGTGCCCGTGGCCAGGATGTTCGGCATCGCGAGATAAAGCCCCTGCACGGCGACGGGGGACAGGCCGAGCGAGATCTCGTCCAGCAGCAGCAACCGCGGATTGCCCATCAGCGCCCGACCGATGGCCACGGCCTGCTGCTCGCCACCGGACAGCAGCCGCGCCGACTGCCGGAGCCGCGAACCGATCCACGGAAACAACTCGACAACGGCTCCGACGTTCCACGGCCCGGACCGCCGCCGGTACGCCCCGGCCAGCAGGTTCTCCTCAACGGTCAGCGACGCGAACAGCCGTCGCCCCTCCGGCACCAGCCGGATGCCGTTGGCCGCGCGGCGGTGCGCCGGCATGCGGGTGATGTCGTGGCCGTCGAACGTGATCATGCCGCCTGCCGGCGGGAGGGTGCCGGCGATGGCGCGCAGCAGGGTGGTCTTGCCGGCCCCGTTCGCGCCGATCACCGCGAGCGTGCTGCCCTCGGCCAGCTCAAGGCCCAGCGCGTTGACCGCCGTCAACTGTCCATGCCGGACGGTCAGATCCGTCAACGAGAGGAGGTTCAAGTCGCCACCCCACGTACGCTCGCGCCGAGATAGACCTCGCGCACGGTCGGGTCGGCCATCACGGCAGCCGGTTCGCCGTCCGCGATCAGCGCGCCGGATGCCAGGCACACCAACCGGTCCACGCTGCGCAGCAGGGCGTGCACCACGTGCTCGATCCACAGCACGGTCAGGCCTTCGGCGCGCAGCGTGGCCACGATCTCCAGCAGCTCGTCGACCTCGGGGTCGGTCAGGCCGCCCGCCACCTCGTCCAGCAGGAGCACGCGCGGCCGGGTGGCCAGCGCCCTTGCCACCTCCAACCGCTTGCGGGCCAGCAGGTTCAGCCGGCCTGCCGGCTGGTTGGCCGAGCGCAGCAGGCCGGTCAGGGTGAGCACGTGCAGCGCGGTGTCGCGCGCCGCCGCCCGGCCGAGCCCAGCACCGTGCACGGCACCGGTGAGCACGTTCTCGAACACCGTCATGTGCTCGAACGGCCGGGGCACCTGGTAGGTGCGGCCTATTCCGAGCCGGGTACGGACGGCGGGCGCCAACGTGGTGATCGGCCGGCCGGCCAGCGAGATCTCGCCCGCGTCCGGCCGGACGTCGCCGGAGATCATCGCGAACAGCGTGGTCTTGCCGGCGCCGTTGGGACCGACGATGCCCAGCAGCTCACCATCGGCCACCGACAGCGCCAGCTCCCGCGCCACCAGCACCTGGCCGAACCGCTTGCTGACCCCAGCCAGCGTCAGCAGCGGCGCTGTCATGCGTTCGTGGCCTGGAGCGTTCCGTTGACCGGAACCGCCGGGTTGAACTTGTTGTCCACAATGGTCATGTCCCACGGGAACCTCGTGCCCGGCCGCCACTGGCCGCCGCAGATCTTCTGCAGCGCGATGCCCGGCTGCGGGCCGGTGGTGAAGTCGAGCGGGCCGCTGATCCCGTTGATCTTCATGTGCTTCAGCTTGTCCGCGACGTCCTTGCGGTCCCGTGGGTCGCTCGCCGAGCGCAGTGCCTGCACCGCGATCTCGAACAGCGAGTACACCGAGCCGAGTGCCTGCGTCCACTGCGAGCCGGTGCTGGTCGCGAAGTCGTCGGCCAACTGCTTCGCTGTGGTGCCGTCGAAGGTCGACTTGTACGGGCTGAACGGGCTCCACCACACGTCGGTGGCGATGTTGTTGGACAGCGCACCCAACGCGACGGCCTCGCTGGGAAACAGCATCACCTTCGCCACGGTGGCCAGCTTCGGCTTGAAACCCTGCTGCGCGGCCTGCTTCCAGTAGGTCTGGAAGTCCGGCGGGATCGGCGCGCAGGTGAACAGCTCGGCGCCGGACGACTTGAACTTGGCGATCTGCGCGCTGAAGTCCGAGATGCCGTCGGAGTAGGCGCCGCCGTCGACGATCGAGTAGCCGGCCGGGGTGACGGCGGGCGGGAAGCCGGCCCGGAACGCGTTGGCGTCGGTGTCGTTGGGCCACAGGCAGGCGACCGGGCCGCTGTTCACGCCGATGGTCTGCCACATGTGGCTGAACAGGTCGGTGAACTCCTTCAGTCCGAAGAAGAACATGGTGGAGTAGTTGAACTGCTCGCCCGCCTTCTTGCCCCGGCCGAAGAACCACGCCTCCCACGGCACGATCGTGGTCACGTTCGGGATGCCGGCCGCCTCGCACGTGTCGGACACCGGGTTCGCGGTGTCCGGCGTTGCCGACGCGACCACCAGGTCCACGTTGTCGGAATTGATGAGCTGCTGCGTGACCTCGGTCGTCCTGGTCGTGGTGGACTGGCTGTCCTTGACGACGACCTCGATGTTCCACGTCTTGCCGCCGGCCGTGAAACCCTTGGCCAGTATGGGCTTGAGCTTGTTGATGATGTAGTTGTCGCCGGTCGCGAACGACGCGAGCGCGCCGGTCTGCGGGCTGACGTAGCCGATCTTCAGCGTCGTGGTCGGGCCGCTGTTGGTGTTGGACCCCTTCAGCCCGCTGGAGCAGCTACTGAGCAACCCGCCACCTGCCAGGGCGCCCAGCCCGACGCCGGCCGCCTTCAGGGCGTCCCGGCGAGATATCCGGTGAGCCATAACGAACTCCTCTGTGCCGGCGAAATTGATCAGAACGGGTAGGGCGCGATCCGGTCACGAATGGTGACCCAGCGCGTTTCGGTGAAGGCGTCGACGTTCGCGGACTGGCCGCCGAACCGGGAACCGGTGCCGGACGCGCCGACACCGCCGAACGGCACGTTCGCCTCGTCGTTCACTGTCTGGTCGTTGATGTGCACGATCCCGGTGGGAATCCGGTCGGCCAGCGCGAGGCCTTTCAGCACGTCGTTGGTGAGAATGCCCAGCGACAGGCCGTAGTCGGTGTCCGACGCCAGCTTCGCGGCCTCGTCCAGCGAGCCGAACCGCAGCACGGGCGCGACCGGGCCGAACACCTCGTCGGCGTAGGCCGGCATGTCCCTGGTGACCTCGGCCAGCACGGTCGGCCGGTAGAACAGCCCGGTGTACTCGCCGCCCGCCGCCAGCCGGGCGCCCGCTGCGACGCTGCCGGTGACCAGCCGGTGCACCTTGTCGCGCTGGCCGGCGTCGATCAGCGGGCCGAGCGCGACCTGCTCGGTGGCCGGATCGCCGACCGGCAGGTGGTTCGCCTTCTCCGCGAGCGCCGCCAGCTATCATTTTAAGGACTTAGAGGATGGATATTGTTTCTTAGATCAACCACTTCAGACGGTCTATCTTGTATTCTGGTTCCCTAACTACAATCTAACCACCATCATAGGCATTTTCTACTATCATTATTTTGCTCATGTCATCCTTTACCATTCCTATAGGTCGTTATTATGAGGCATTTGTAGTTATTCACTAGTTTTCACTAGCCGTAATTATAGTAATAGTTTGGATCCACACTACACGCACGATGGAAGTGGAACCGATGGAGAGAGGGAGGAGGGAAGAGAAGGAACCAGCGAGAACAGATTGCACTTGAGAATCGAAGGAGGGATGCCGAATAAAGGAGCCGAACTACCACCTACTGACGCAGGAGTTACAAACACTCCTGCAGCTGTAGTGACTTCAACTAGATCCACTTGAATGGGGAGAGTGTTGCCAATAGGTAAGACAGTGACAGCAGTAGTGACATAGGGAACGATGGTATAGGTTGAAACAGGACCTACCGAGCCGGATTGAGGAGTGAATCCTAACCCATCACTTTTGATCACTCACCCCTTGTGTATTAAATCCTAAACTCGTTAGTACCCCCACCGCATTAATCTGTCTAAACGCAGAGGGCGCATAGCACCACCACCCACAGAGACTGGAGGGACAAAGCACACCATTGTCGACAGAAGAGAGCAGGGAATAGGAGGAAACCACTGCGGGACTCGAGAAGAAAGTGAGTGAAGCAAGGTCAGGTAGAAGTGAGTAAACTTGGAAGGAATATATTCCATCGGTCAATGAAGGAAGAAAGAGTTTGGAGGAGATTTACACCAACTAGGAGAGGACAGGGGGAGGACAAGGAAGAGAGAGTCACATTGTTGCAGAGGAATGTTACTCCGGCGGTGGCAGCAACTACACCTGTATACCAATTCACTTGCACCTCCATATTGGTGTATTAATTAGCTGGTTCAAAGAAAGCACCCTGATTGATCAACACACTATCACCAGCAGCGAAAGGAACACCGCTGCTGCCATCAGGGTGTGAATTAGGGGACAGAGGTGACGAGAGTTGACCAGTCAATGTAGAGGCGATCCATGTAAGTGATTGGATGGCAGGTTGTAAGCGTGTCAAATGGAAGGCATAGATCCCATCTCCAACAGGAGGGGGTAATTCACCACTGCCACTTACCAAAACTACCCATCAAGAATGAGCAATGTGTTGGGACCAGGAAGGAGAGGGATAGAAACAGAAACACCATTGGCCAGTGCATTAAACGCAGCCAGATTAGCAGATTCCACTACCGTATCAGCAGCCACTGCTGCATCGCGCCGATGGCGGGCTCGCCGCCGAGGTCCGGGGACGGGAGCCGCACCCAGAAGTCGGTCGAGTTCGTGAAGATCCACGTGATGCCGTCCCGCACTCCGGCCGCGAGCTGGGCGAAGAAACCTCCGGTGACCGTGCTGACTGCGTGCGACCCGATAGTGCGGAGGGCCAGGCAGGTGACGGTGTACATGACCGGACACGTCATCGGTCAGCCCCCTGTCCGGGGAAGGCCAGGTAGCCGTTGAGCGAGGCGACCTGGGTAACGTCGTTGGCCCAGTCGCCGCCAGGCAGCGCGACGACCCGCCAGTCCCCGGCGAGCCACTGCACCTGGATCTGGGTGACCGCGTACACGGTGCTGCCGTCAGCGGCGGTGCCTTCGGTGACGACTTCGACCGTGGCGGCGGACGGCGTG
Source organism: Candidatus Melainabacteria bacterium (assembly GCA_963702275.1). Classification (GTDB taxonomy): domain Bacteria; phylum Actinomycetota; class Actinomycetes; order Mycobacteriales; family Pseudonocardiaceae; genus DATEPR01. The sequence goes on along the minus strand of CAVPCF010000096.1, from coordinate 2,878 downwards.
TACCCGGCCCACTGGTACCCGGCCTCGACCGCGTCCGGGCCGGTCCCGGTGACCTGCGCGGCGCCCTGGCCCCGAGTACGTCCAGGTCGGCGGACAGCATCGCGGCCTCGAACGGCCCGGTGAATTCCTGCTGGATCGTCGGCTGGAAAACCTCCGGGCCGAGTTCCCACGAGGTGCGCACCCCGATGTTCACCGCGGCCAGGAGCGCGCCGATTGGCGTTACCCGACTTCCGACGCCAGGCCGTACGCGGTATTCCGCGGCCCCGCCTGCGCCGAGACCGGCAACCGGACGCCGTGATAGCTCACCCACCTGACCCCGGAGAAGTCCAGCACCGGGCTCGCCAGCACCAGATGCGGAAGCAGGCGGCGGCGGTTCCGGCGCAGTCCGGCCGGCGGCCGCGCGGGTGCGCTCGGTCACGTGACCCGGCGCGGCGAGGAACACTATGCCGGCGCTGCTGAGGCCGACTGCGGCAGCGGCGGCTATTGCGTGCTTTCGGTTGAGGCGCATCGGCGGGCTCACATGAAGATTCCGACGATGCCAGACGACAGCACGATCAGCGTCAGTCCGGCCAGTACCCCATGGGATGCCAGTCGCGCCGTCGGCCGCCAGCGCGGACCGGCTGCGGCGGCCGATCGCCATCATCGCGCCGCACCCGACCAGCCCGAACACCCCGCCAGTGAGCGCGATCCACTTCCACCAGCCGAGCAGCGTGTTCACGTCACCTGCCAGGCCGGGCGGTGCCTGCGGGGCCGGGTCGGAGCATGCGGCTGCGGCGTGGTCGTCGCTGCTGGGCCGGGCATGGCGTGGCTGGCGGCGTTATGCAGGGTGAGTAGCGCGTGCGTGAGCAGCATCGCGGTGTCCTTCCCGCTGGAGTCCGGTGATGGTCCGGATGCGGGTGAGTGCCTGCCGCGCCGCGCGCGGCAGCCTGGCCAGCGCCGGGTCGTTGCACAGCCGCAGCCACGGCACGAACGGCACCCGGACGACGGTGCCGACCTGCGCGGACAGCAGCCGGAACCAGGCGGTCGCGACCGGCAGTAAGGGCCAGCCGTCGCTGACCACGGCCAGCACGGTCACCTGGCCGCCGTTGCGGGTCAGCGAGGTGATGGCGGCCGATGCCTTGAGCGCGGACCAGGTGGTGCACCGGCACGCGACCAGCACCGGGCTCGTGTCCGGGTGCGGCGCGGGGTACCGGTGGTCGGCCGGGGTGCGCAGGGCGCCCATGTCGCGGGCCGGGTGCAGCAGCGTGGCGAGCGTGCTGGTGCCGGCGCCGCCGTGGGCGCCCCAGTACAGCAGGCGTCTCGCCGGTGCGAGGGCTGCCTCGCGGGCGGGGACAGGTTGGAGGCGGGTGGCTGGCGAGTCCGTTCTGATGAAAGGGGGCCAGAGCCGGGCAGGCCGCGGCGGACGGGCGTCCCCAGGCGCGGGCGGGGTCTCGCTGATGCCGAGCAGCGTGAGCAGTTCGGCGACCGGGACGCGGTAGGTGGAGCCGATCCGGATCACCCGGACCGGGAATTCGCCGCGGCGGGCCATCTCGTCACCGCGGGTGCGGCCGATGCCGCGATCGGCGGCGGCGGTCATCAGGTCCACCGCGGGCCGGCAGGCGCGCAGCTGGCTGATCGACAGGGACTCTCATGGCGTGGTTCCCCCTTGCGTTGGGGTCAGGTCGGCGGGGCGGGTCGCGACGATGACGCCGGTGAGGTCGGCGGGACCGGTCTGGACGGGCTGACCGGACTGCGGGGCCTGGATGACCTGGCCGCCGCCCAGGTACATCACGACGTGTCCGGGGTCCGTGGCAGTGCCGTCAAGGGCCCGGCGTAGAACAGCAGGTCACCGGGCTGAAGCTGGGCAATGGGCACTGCGGGGCCGTCCTGGCGCCACTGGTAGGTGGTGCGGCCGTCGTGATCCCGGCCGATCGGTACGCGGCGTAGACCAGGCCGGAGCAGTAGGTATGAGTCAGGAGCGGCCTTTCACCACCGGTGCACGGCTCGCGGACTTCACGGCGAACGCGATCGCCTGCGCCGCTGTCTGGCTGGTCTGGCCGGCCGAGTGGCGGGGCGGCGTACTTCGCGGCGTACTGCAGTACCTCGTCGACGTACCAGCCGGCGTGGTTGTAGGCGTAGATCGCCTGCCGGATCCCGGCGTCGGTGCCGGTGTCCGCGCCGTTGGCGCACAGCATCCTCGCGGCGGTGTAGATCGCGTCCTTCGGGTTGTACGGGCTGAGCGGGGCCGACGGGTCGGCGTTCACCGCGTACTGGGCGAAAGTGGCGGGCTTCGACCTGCATCGGGCCTTCGGCACCGGCGGAGTTCGCGCCATCGTGGACGCCGGGGGCGGTTGACTTGCCGTTGCCAGACTTGACGGTCCCGATCCCGGCGAGGATCTGCCAGGGCAGGCCGGGGCAAGTCTGCGCGGCGGCGATGTACCAGGCCAGGTACTGCGAGGGGATGCCGTCGCGGGCTGCCGCGGTCGGCATGCCGGCCGCCGTGGTGGCGGCGGTCTGGGACTGGGCACGGGCCGCGAGCATCGGGGCAAGCTAGGGGAACACGATCATGATCGCGGCCACGGTCACGGCGAGCCTGATCACGGCGGTCACCTCCCGCTGTGCTCTGCGGGGAGCCTGGCTGCTCCCGGCTGGTGCCAGCGGTTATGCGCCGTGAAACACGAGGTGAATCCGGTGAGAAATGGTCAGGTGACTAGTTGCGGTCACTGTGGTGACAGAACGTGCCAGAGGATTCCGAGTTGTTGGGACACGCCGGATGCCGCCAGGACTCTTGGAATAGCTGACAGATGATGACGGCGGGTGCGCCTTGCGGTGGCCCACTGGCGGGAGTGGCCGACGGTTGGTGACTTCTGGTCACCTGACTACATAAGGTCAGGTCGAT
>CAVPCF010000095.1:0-24995 GCA_963702275.1 Candidatus Melainabacteria bacterium | reverse complement strand
GCACCTCGGCGACGAAATCCCTCTACCAACCCGACACCACCTGGCCCTACACCATCAAAGCCGTCGCCCCCACCACCACCCTGCAACTAACCCGCGACGCGATCACCCAACTCCCCGGCCTGACCGACGCACTGCGGGCCCCGATCCCCTACGACACCAACAAACACGGCGAAGCCTCGATCTACCTGACCTCAGGACACACCGGCGAACCGGACATCAGCGGCACCTTCGTCGACTACGAACTCGCCCCCCGCGAATACGAACTCTCCCTCGCCCAAACCATCCTCCGCATCCACACCCGCGTCGCCGACCTCTACAACCAACCCCACAACCAAACCGAACAACAACTCAAACTCACCATCCAAGCCCTCCGCGAACGCCAAGAACACGAACTAATCAACAACACCGACTTCGGCCTGCTCCACAACGCCGACCTCAAACAACGCATCCCGACCCAGACCGGCCCACCCACCCCCGACGACCTGGACGAACTGATCCGCCGCCGCAGAAAGACCCAGTTCATCCTGGCGCAGCCCCAGGCGATCGCGGCATTCGGCCGAGAATGCACCGCACGAGGCATCTACCCGGAAGACATACAGTACGAGGATCGGACCGTAAGGTCATGGCGAGGCATCCCGCTCCTGCCGTGCAACAAGATCCCGATCACCGCTCAGAACACCACGTCGATCATTGCCATGCGCACCGGCGAGGAGAACGAGGGTGTGATCGGCCTGCGGCACGTCGGCCTGCCGGACGAGTACGAGCCCGGCCTTTCCGTCCGCTTCATGAACATCAACGAACAAGCCGTGGCGTCCTACCTGCTGAGCACGTACCACTCGGCGGCCATCCTGGTCCCGGACGCACTGGGCGTCCTGGAGCAAGTCGAACTCGGGCGCTGATGACCACCACGGACCCAGCCAGAACAGCGGCCGAAGTGCTGAGCTGGAGCCGTGACCTGGTGACACCGGCGTTGCGGGCGGCGGTGACCTCGCTGCCCGCATCGATGGGCCGGGTCACCGGCTACCACTTCGGCTGGTGGGACGCGGACGGTCGGGCGGCAACCGGCGACAGCGGCAAGGCGTTGCGTCCGGCGCTGGTGCTGCTGGCCGCGACCGCCGTCGGCGGCACACCGGAAACGGCGCTGCCGGCGGCGGTCGCGGTGGAGCTCGTGCACAATTTCTCGCTGCTGCACGACGACGTGATGGACAACGACATCGAACGTCGCCACCGGCCCACCGCGTGGACCGTGTTCGGTGTGCCGGCAGCCATCCTGGCCGGCGACGCCCTGTTGACGCAGGCGTTCGACGTGCTCGCGGCCAGCGGGCACCCGGCGGCGCAGGACGCCATGCGGGCGCTCAGCGCGGCGGTGCAGGACCTGGTGGACGGCCAGAGCGCGGACACCGCCTTCGAGCGGCGTGTCGATGTCGACCTGGCCGAGTGCGTGCGGATGGCGGAGCACAAGACCGGCGCGTTGATCGCCCGGTCGTGTGAACTCGGCGCGTTGTTCGGTGCCGGCACCTCGGCACAGGTCGGCGGTTTACGGAGCTTCGGTGACCGGCTCGGCCTTGCCTTCCAGTTGGTCGACGACCTGCTGGGTATCTGGGGCGATCCGTCGGTCACCGGCAAACCGGTGTACTCCGATCTGCGCAATCGCAAGAAATCCTTACCTGTGGTGGCCGCGTTGAACTCCGGTACGCCGGCCGGGGCATCGTTGGCTGTTCTCTATCACCGGGAATCGCCGTTGTCGGATGCGGAGTTGGCGGGTGCGGCCGAACTGGTCGAGCTCGCTGGGGGACGGGCTTGGAGCCAGGCTCGTGCTGATTCGTTGGTTGAGGAGGCTCTGGGCTATCTGGCTTCCGTTTCCGGGGTTACCGACGAACTGGCCTGCTTGGCCCGGTTGGCGACCCGTCGGGATCACTGACGCTTCGAGAGCCTCTGACCAGCCCATTGCTAGCATCAGCCATGCGAATCTGCGTCGTGGGTGCCGGTGCCGTCGGCGGTTTCCTGGGGGCCCGGCTCGGCGCGGCCGCGTTGGCCCGCGGTGCGACGCTCGCGTCGCTGCGGCGGCACGGCTGGCGCGTGATCTCCGGCGACGGCGAGTTCACCGCGCCCGCGCAGGCATCGGACGATCCGGCCGAGCTGGGCAAGCAGGATCTGGTGATCATCGCGGTCAAGGCGCAGGCGATGCCGTCCGTCGCCACCGCGATCGGACCACTGCTCGGTCCGGACACCGTCGTGCTGCCCGCGATGAACGGCGTGCCGTGGTGGTTCTTCGACGGGTTCGGCGGCCCGTGCGCCGGCCGGCACCTGGACAGCGTCGACCCCGGCGGCCGGATCGCGGCGGCGATCCCGACCCACCACGTGCTCGGCTGCGTCGTGCACCTCAGCGCCAGCACGCCGGAACCGGGCCTGGTCCGGCACAATCGCGGCACCAGCCTGATCGTCGGCGAGCCCGACCACGCCGAGTCCGACCGACTGTCCGAAGTGGCCGGTGTGCTGCGCGACGGCGGACTGGACATCAAGATCTCCACGGACATCCAGACCAACATCTGGTACAAGCTGTGGGGCAACCTGACGATCAACCCGGTCTCGGCCCTGACCGGCGCCACCGCCGACCGCATCCTGGACGACGACCTGGTCCGCACGTTCTGCCAACGGGCGATGGTAGAGGCACAGCAGATCGGCAACCAGATCGGTTGTCCCATCACGGAAAGCCCGTCCGACCGCAACGACATCACCCGCAAGCTGGGCGCGTTCCGCTCGTCGATGCTGCAGGACGCAGATGCCGGCCGAGGTCTCGAACTGGACGCGCTGGTCGGCGCGGTCCGCGAGATCGGCGCCGTCGTCGGCGTGCCGACACCCGCGGTCGACGCCCTGCTCGGCCTGACCCGACTGGCCGCGCGGGTCCGTGGTCTTGGCTGATGGCGACCGGATGCGCCTCCCGCACCCGGCCGCCATCGTGGACCGCTAGAGGATCGCGCCCTCGCGGTCGGCCATTGCACGGCTGTTGTCGGCACCGACACCGAGACCGATCCGACGGTAGACCCCCGGCCGCCGGGACTTGAGCACGCCTGCCCACAGCATGCCGCCGATCGCCACCACCAGGTAGGCGGCCGGGAACAGCCACCGCGCGGGCGAAGTGGGGGCGACACCGAGCAACGTCGAGAAGTTGATCACCGAAAGCACCACCGCCGCGATCAGCGCCAGCAACGCCAACGTCGGCGCGAAAATGGCCCGCCACGGCGTCTCGCCGCCGTTGCGCCGGAAGTAGCCGATCACCGCGGCACTGGTGGCGGCCAGCAGCACCAGCACGCCGAACCCGCCGACCGTGCCCAGCCAGAAGAACAGGTTCACCAGCGGGTCGAGACCGGCGGCCGCGTAGGCCAGGATCACCACGACGCCGATGACGCTCTGGGTCACCGATCCCCACAGCGGCGCGCCGGTACGCGGCAGGGTACGGCCGAACCCGGCCGGCAGCACACCTTCGCGCCCCAACGAGAACACGTACCGCGACGCCGACGCGTGGTAGGAGATCATCGCCGCGATGACCGAGGTGAGCAGCAGGACGTGCCCGATGGTGGCCCAGGCCGAGCCCAGCGTGTTCGCGGCCAGGTTGAACACCATCTCGCCCTGGTCCCGCTGGGCGACCGCGACGATCTGGCCCGGCCCGACGACCACGGACTGCGCCCAGGACTGGAGGCAGTACAGGCCGGCGATCAGGGCGACGCAGGCGTAGGTCGCGATCGGCACCGTGCGGTGCGAATCCTTGGCCTCCTCCGCGTAGAACGCGGCCGACTCGAACCCGACGAACGCGGTCACCGCGATGACCAGCAGCGCCCCCCACCCGGAGACGAACAGGTGGCCCGGCGAGAACGTGGTGAACGTGACGTGACCGCCTGCCGGGTGCGACACGAACGCCACGAAGTAGACGAGGATGACCAGGATCTCGGCGACCATCAGCACACCGAGCACCGAGCTGTTGAACTCGACCTGCGCGAGGCCGAGCACCGCGACCAGCGCCCACGCGACCAGCGCGTACCCCCACCACGGCACGTTGAGGTGCAGCCACCCGTTCAGCAGCGGCGCGCCCAGCGCGCCGAAGATCCCGTAAAGGCCGACCTGCAGCAGGTTGTAGCTGAGCATCGCGATCCAGGCGGCGGCGACGCCCGCGGGCCGGGACACGCCCTGCGCGATGTAGGCGTAGAACGCGCCCGCGTTCGAGATGCGCCTGCTCATCGCGTTGTAGCCGACGCAGAACACGATCAGGACGATGCCCAGCAACACGAATGCCAGCGGCAGGCCGATGATGCCGGTGACCGCGTAGCCGGTGGGGATGATCCCGGCGACCACGGTCAGCGTTGCCGCGGCGCTGAGCGCGAACTGGGTGATCCGCGGGGCGCCGAGCTTGTCCTGTGCTAGCGCCGCCGCCACGTTGCTGGACATAGTGGATGGTGCGGTCGGGGATGGCTTGGCCATCGGGGCTCCAATGCGGGGAGGGGGACCGGACAGCAGCGGGACTCAGCGCCGTCTGTTCAACACGGCGGCGCCGACCACCGCTTTTGTTTCGACGAGCAGGCACCACAGCGATCGTGGCAACCTGTCGACCTCCGAGCGCAGGTGCTGTCTGCCGGTGGCATCCACGTCCTGGAGCAGGAATCGGTCCAGTCCGGTTGCCGCCGCCAGCCCCACCAGCAGCGCGTCCGGGAGTTCGATGGGCAGCCCGCGGACGGCGAGACCCGTCACGCGAACCGCGGGGAACAGGGCGTCGTTGGCGTCCATCGGGGGGTGCAGCATCGACTTGCGCCATGCCGGCCCGGTGGTCACCTGTCGGACGATCCTGGCGCGCACGAGTCGCTCCGCGACGCGCTGGTCGGCGGAGCGGGCAAGGTACTTCAGCCAGGTGGAGATCGATCTGATCGCGGGTTCACCCATCAGTTGGTCGAGGATCGCGTGTGCCGTCGCGTCCGGTGGCGGTTCCGCACTCACCACGGCCAGTTCCAACGCTTGCGGGTCGATCCTGATCCTGCGGTGCATGGCCAGTTCGGCGAGCAGCGCACCGGCCAGCCCCAACGTCAGGGCGGACGTGTTCAGGCGCGGCCTGCCGTCGTAGTCACGGTGCGCGGACAGGTAGAACTCGTCGGCGAGCCACAACGAGGAGGCGGGTCTCATCATCTCCGGTTACACAGGCGATTGTCAGCGGGCAGCCGCCAGCCGGCACGACCGGTTGCTGCCCGAAAGTGGGTGGTGGACCGACCCCCGAACACGACCGGTGGTTGGACGCTCGCACGAGGTATTTACACGACTGCTGGCACTGTGTCCACCATCTCCAGCGCATTGCGCCGAACGTTGCCAACTGTTCAGCTGTCAGGTTAGTTGGCATTACCACGTTTGTCGGACCAGCCGCAATGGCGACCAGCGCACTCCGTTGTATTCGTCACGCGCACGGCCACCTGTGAATAAGTTACCGAATCATGGTCGGCGGGTGGCCGCCGGGATTGCCGCATCTGTGCACAGATCTCGAAAATTTCGAATTGAATGTTCGACCATATCGCGTCAATGCTCCGTTCGGGTGACTTTAGCACACGATTGCGGTGACGGACCGTTTCGATAGGTCGGAGCAGGTCGATCGGCTCCGGTAGGTTGTCCTGGTGATCGACGATACTGCGGACCAGGCCGTGGAGATCTATACCGACGGCGCGTGCAGCGGCAACCCCGGACCGGGCGGCTGGGGCGCGCTCCTGCGCTACGGCACGCACGTGAAGGAACTGCGCGGCGGCGAAGGCCCGAGCACCACCAACAACCGGATGGAGATGATGGCCGCGATCCGGGCGCTGGAAAGCCTCACCCGTCCGGCCACGGTCCGCCTCCACACCGACAGCACCTACCTGCGCAACGGCATCACGAGCTGGATAGCCGGCTGGCAGCGCAACGGCTGGCTGACCAAGGACCGCAAGCCGGTCAAGAACGCCGACCTGTGGCAACGGCTGACCGCGGCCATCGCGCCACATCAGGTGGAATGGCTGTGGGTCAAGGGACACGCGGGCGATCCGGGCAACGAGCGCGCCGACACCCTTGCCGGCATCGGCCTCACCGAGGCAAGGGACGGCCTGGCTCCCGTGCCCGGTCGGTGAGTCCGGTTGCGACACTCCGAACAGGACTGTTTACGCCACGTGAGTGAAGCGCTAACAATGCGTAGATCGGCCGCGATGGGGTCATCGTAACCAGACCATCCTTCGGTTCTGGTTCATCCGAAAGGGGACTCCGTGCGGCTGTCTCGATTAATCGCGACCTTGTTGTTGGCACTGGGTGTCGTGGCGATCTGGCCCGCGTCGGCCAGCGGCGTGACGGCTGCCGGCCATTCGGCCGTCAGCGCCGCAACGCCGACACCGCCCACCACTCTCGGCGCGCCGATCATCGCCGACCTCAACGGTGACGGTTCGCAGGACAAGGCAACGCTCGGCCAGATCGGCACGACCACCACCTGCACGGTCACGGTGCAGAACGGGTTGCCAGGCGGTGGTTTCGGGCCGGCAAAGGTGCACAGGTACACCTCGGCCGAGCACAACGCGCCGTTCTGTCCCAACCTGGGCGCCGCGATCAAACTCGGCAGTGAGAAACGGCCGGATCTGGTCACCGGGTTCAGCTTCGGCTTCGAGGACGTCGTCGCGCTGCACGAGTTCAGGCCGTCTGGCGTATTCCGGGGTGTCGAGCAGCCAGATGTGATGGTGGCGGTCGACTTCAGAGGCAACGGCCATGCCGACCTGATGGAGTCCACCAACCAGGGTCAGGAGCTGGCGACGTTGACCAACACCCCGGCCGGCACGCTCGTGCGCGCGCTCAGCCTGTGCCAACAGGACGGGCTCGGCCCGCAGTACGCTCTCGCCGACTTCGACGGGAACGGCGGCCAGACCGTTGCCCTGTCCCACGTTTGTCCCACCGAACAGCCGTCGGTCGAGGTGCTGGTGTTCGGCGCGGGCGGCTTTCGGACACTGACCGGTTCGTGCAACGACGCCGTCCACTACACGGTGTTCGTGATCAACGGGATCGACATCGGCTTGATCACGACGAAGCCGGGCGCCCCGACCACGATCCGGTACTTCCACAACGACGGTGCCGGCCACTTCACCCAGGTGACCGGGCCTGGCTCCGGACCTGTGGTGCCCATACAGCCGCCCAGCATGGGAAACCCGTGCGGGAGTGACTGACGGTACTCACCACATGGGGTCACTGGTCCGGGCTTAGCCTTGACCGGTGATGCGGAACCCGGGCGACGGTGACCTGACGGTGGGCGGCCTGCTCAGCCCGCTGCGGACGCCCGCTGCCGGCGAGTTGCTCGCCGACCGGATCATGACCGCGATCGCGCTGGGCGAGTTCACCCCCGGCCAGCGCCTCCCGGCGGAACGTGAACTGGCCGCCCAACTGGGCGTGAGCCGCACGACCGTCCGGGACGCGCTGGCCAGGGTGGTCACGAGTGGGCTGCTGGAGGTCCGCCGGGGACGGTCCGGCGGGGCGTTCGTTCGCCGCCCGTGGACGGCCGACTCGGCGCGGGCGGTTCGTGACACGCTCGGGCCGCGTTGGGAGGAATGGGAAAGTACGTTCGATATGCGCCATTTGGTGGAGGCGCTGGTGGCACGTACGGCCGCGGAACGGCGGGACGCCGCGGACAGCCGGGAGATTCGGGCGGCCCTTCGGCAGTACGAGGAGGCCACCGAACTGCCGGATGCGCAGGCCGCCGATCTTCGGCTGCATCACGCGATCGCGCGGGCCGCCAAGAATGCGCGGCTGTTGGCCGCTCGGGAGCAGTTGCTGTCCGAGGTCAGTTTCGGGTTCGCCGTCGAGCCGTTCACCGCTGAGGTCTATGAACGCGCGCTGCCGCAGCATCAGCGGCTCGCCGCTGCCGTTGTCGACGGCGACGCGGACTCGGCCTGGGAAATCGGCCGGCAGCATTTCGCCATTACCGCTGACGAGCTGCGGGCCGCCCTGGTTCGGGCGGTCCGGGGTGACGAGGGCAGGTAGTCCCGCGTGGACCGGCACAAACCGGGCGACGCGAAGTTGTAACCAAGGGCTCTTGTGGCTGGCACCGACGACCTCTATGGTCCGCACACTAGACCATTTGGACCCCGGGAGCGCCCGATGACTCAACTCGCTGAACCAGGACTGCGCCGGGGCGCCATCGGGCTGCGGGAAGTGCTGTTCCAGAGCATCACCGCGATGGCACCGGGTGCGGCCATCGCCGCGTCCATCCCGTCCGGCGCCGGGTTCGCGGGCGGCGCGCTGCCGTTGGCCGTGATCGTGGCGATGGTCGCCTGCCTGTTCGCGGCACTGTCCATCGCGGAACTGGCCAGGCACCTGCCGGCGGCCGGCTCGGTGGCCACGTACTCCAGTCGCGGCCTGCACCCGATCGTGGGCTTCCTCGTCGCATGGGGATACGTCTTCGTCCAGTCCCTCGTGCCGACGCTGCTGTTGTTGCAACTCGGATTCACCGTTGCCGGCACGTTGAATGCCGAATGGTCCGGCTATCCGGCGAATCTCTGGTGGCCGTGGGCGTTGTTGGGTGCGGTGATCATCGGGGTTGCCGGGTTCTACGGCGCCCGGGTCTCGGCCGGGCTCGGCACGATTCTCGGCGCGTTCGAGATCATCGTGTTCGTGGTACTGGCCGTGCTGATGATCGTGAAAGCCGGTGGTGCCAATACGTTGTCCGTCTTCGGCACGTCGCACACGCCGGCCGGGCATCTCGGTTTCGCCGGGGTGATCGCGGGCTCCGTCTACACGGTGCTGGCGTTCTCCGGGTTCGAGGCCGCCGCTCCGCTGGCCGAGGAGACCAGGGATCCGCGGCGCACCATTCGGCGTGCCGTTGTCGGCGCCACGTTGGGCATCGGCGTCATTTATATCTTCACCACGTACGCGGCCACCGTGTTCGTCGGGCCGGACAAGTTCGCCAGCTTCAGTACCGCGGGAGCCCTGTCCTGGCAGGGGATCGCGCAGTCGTCGTTCGGGCTGTTCTGGATTCTGGTGTTCCTGGCGATCGTCAACTCGACCATCGCCAACGCCAACGCCGGATCGAACGTGTCGACCCGCACCGGCTACGCGCTGGCGCGCGTCGGCATCTTTCCCAAGGCGTTGACCAGGATTCATCCGGTGCACCGGTCGCCGGTGGTGGCGATCGGCGTGCAGTTCGGCATCGCGGTCGTGGTGACGCTGCTGCTCGGGTTCCTGTTCACCCCGATCACGGCGTTCGTGCTGGTGGCGACGATCATCGTGGTCGTCGTGGTGTCGGTCTACATCATCGTGAATGCCGCGTGCATCGGCTTCTTCGCCCGTTTCCGCCGGTCGGAGTTCAACTGGCTGCTGCACCTGGTGTTCCCGATTCTGGGCATCGCGGCATTCGTGCCGGCGCTGCTGACCGCCGCCGGTATTCCGGTCTTCTCGTTCGTCACTCCCCTGACCCCGCCGGTGTCCTATGCCGGTCTCATCGTGGGGATCTGGACGCCGCCTGGGCGTGGTGTACCTGGCCGTGCTGTGGCAGCGTCATCGGCAGCGCGTCGTGGACACCGGTCTGGTGCACCTGGACGTCGCCGAAGAGGAACAGCCTCAAAAGGAAGAGGTGCGATGACCGAGGTCCAGTTGTTCACGCCGAAACCGGACCAGTACGCCTGGACGTTCGGCGGCGCGCCCCCGCTGGCCGCATCCGGCCAGGCACGATCCTGGAGGTCTTCACCGAGGACTGCTTCGCCGGGCGGGTGCGGTCGACGAAGGACCTGGTGTCCGAGGTGTGCGAGTTCCCGTTCCTAACCCGCAGACCTGCCCGTTCTACGTCGAGGGCGCCGAGCCCGGCGACACGGTGGCCGTGCACTTCGTCTCGATCGAACCGGCGCGGGACTGGGCGGCCTCCACCACGGTCCCGCTGTTCGGCGCGCTGACGTCCACGCACACCACGGCCACGCTCCAGTTGCCGCTGGCCGAACTGGTCTGGATCTGGGAACTGGACCGGCAGCGCCGAACCTGCGCGTTCACCGCCCGGCACACCGATGCCCACGTCGAACTGCCGATGGACCCCATGCACGGCACCGTCGGCGTGGCACCGGCCAACCTGGAGGTCCGGTCGCACTGGTCCCTGACGCGCATGGCGGCAACCTGGACACCCCGGAGATGCGGGCCGGCGTCACGTGCTACCTGGGCGTCAACGTCGAAGGCGCCATGGTCAGCCTCGGCGACGGCCACGCCCGCCAGGGCGAGGGCGAAACGTGCGGGGTGGCCGTGGAAACCGCGATGAACTCCGTCGTGATCGTGGACCTGATCAAGGACCGCGTCACGCCGTGGCCCCGGCTGGAATCGGACACGCACCTGATGTCCGCCGGCTCGGCCCGACCGCTGGAGGACGCGTTCCGGATCGCGCAGTTGGACCTGGTGCAGTGGGTCGCCGGCAGCACCGGAATGTCCCAGATGGACACCTACCAACTGCTGTCCCAGACGGTCGAGTCGCCGCTGGCCAACGTCTGCGACACGAACTACACGTCGGTCGCCAAGGTACGCAAGGCATGGCTACCCACCAGAACCGACGACGGCGTCCACCAACGCCTGCGCGAGCAGGCGGCCGAGTACTCGGCCTAGCCGAACGTGAAGTCGTACGCCTGCACGCCGGGCGTCGCGGACAGGGTCAGCACGGCGCGGCTGCCTGACGCGCTGCTGGCCAGCGTGTAGAGCTTCGGCACGCCGCTGATGGACTGGACCAGCGTGGTCTTTCCGTTGACCTGCACGGTGACCGAGCCGGTCCCGCCGATCACGAGGTACACGTACTTGGCCTGGTAGCTCAGTTCGAGCTGGGCGTTCGGACCGGCCGTCAGCATCTCCTGGGCGTCGGTCCAGGTGCCGGACAGCGCGAACGTGTCCTGGGTGAGCGCGGGCGGGAACTGGTAGGCCTGCGCGGCGCCCTGGGCCGGGGCCGTGCCGCTGGTGTGCAGCGGGGCGTACTGGTAGCCGAGGTACGTCTCGGCGGTCAACTGCTCGTTCGGTGTCGCGTCGGCGACCTCGGTCGGCTTCGGCAGGACCGTGTTCGGCTTGTCCGACAGCAGTTGCCGGATCAGTTCCTCTGTGCTGGCGTAGTCGCCCTCGCCGAACGAGACGTGCCGGATGACGCCGGTCTGGTCGATGAGGTACTCGGCCGGCCAGTACTGGTTGCTGTAGGCGTTCCAGGTGCCGTAGTTGTTGTCGATCGCGACCGGGTACTTCACGCCGAGTTGGGCGGCCTGCGCCGCGATGTTCGACGTGACGTGCTCGAACGCGAACTCCGGCGTGTGCACGCCGATGATCTCCAGGCCGTCGGACTGGTAGGCCCGGTACCAGGCCTCGACGTGCGGGAGGGTGCGCTGGCAGTTGATGCAGCTGTAGGTCCAGAAGTCGATCAGCACGACCTTGCCGCGCAGGGACTTCAGCGTCAGCGGCTGGCTGTTGAGCCAGCCGGTGACGCCGGTCAGTTCCGGCGCCGCGCCGCAGTTCACCAACGAGGGCGCGCCAGCGCTGCACTGGCCGTCGCCGCTGGAGCCACTGCTGCTGGTGCCATCGCCGCTGGCGGCGTTGCCGGGGCCGGTGGTCGAGCCGCCGCTGGTGAGCTGGTGGAGTTGGCTGGTGGCGCTGCCGCTCTGCTCGACGGAGTTCTGCAGCGCGGCGGTGTAGCCGGGCACGATCCGTTGCAGGCCGTCGGTGACGTTGAGTCCGATGAGGACGGCCACCACGATCATCAGCGCGCCGCCGACGATCCGGATCTTCGCACCCTGCCGCTTGAGGATGCCGGTCCGCCGCGCCACGGCGTCCCCGGCGACGGCGAGGATCAGCAGCGGCACCCCGACACCGATGCCAAACGCGGCGGTCAGCACGAGCGCCCCGCAACCCGATCTTGTGGGTCGCCCCGACCACGGCGATCGCCGCCAGCACCGGGCCTGCGCACGGCACCAACAGCAGCCCGAGGCCAAGCCCGAGCACGATCCCGTTGCCGTTCGGGTCGACCTGGCGGCCCCGGATCCGGGTGAACGGCCGCTCCAACAGGTCCCCGAACCGATGCCAGATCAGCCCGACACCGATCAGCACGAGGACGGCGATGCCGGCGTCACGCAGCAGGTCCTGTGGCAGGTGCAGGGCGCTGAGCACCAGCGAGCCGAACAAGGTCGCCAGGCTGAAACTCAGCACGAGCCCGAGCACGACGCAATAGGGCCGCCACTTTCGGGGGCTCCCGTCACGCTGGGTCGCGCCCGCGGTCAGCACCACCGGCAGCACCGGGAGGACACAAGGAGAGATGCTGGTGATCACGCCGGCCAGAAACCCGACGACGACCAACGTGATCATGGATACTCCCGCCGTAGCTCTCAGTCAGAGCTTAGGACGACGCGCGTGTGGCCGGAGTTACCGTTCCCTTACGACGTGTGCCCCGGTGCCGGTGATCGTAAGCTGACGAGTATGGCCAGGTACTTCGACGTGCACCCCGACAACCCACAGCGACGGGTGATCACCCAGGTGGTCGACATTGTGCGCGCCGACGGCCTGATCGCCTATCCCACCGATCGTGTTTTTGCACTTGGTTGTCAACTGGGCAACAAGGACGGCATCTCACGGATCCGGTCGATCCGGGCACCTGGACGACCACCACCACTTCACGCTGGTCTGCCAGGACTTCGCCTAACTGGGCTAGTTGGTCTACGTGGACAACCGGGATCTTCCGCGCGATCAAGGCATCCACCCCCTGCATGTTTACCTCCTAGTGACGGCCGCCGCCCGCCACCGACGCGGCGTGCAGCAGGCGGCGGGGGACCTCCTTCGTGGCTGGGAGGATGAACGTGTAGCTGCCGGGGGTGGATGCCTTGATCGCGCGGAAGATCCGGTTGTCCACGTAGACCAACTGGCCCAGTTGGGCGAAGTCCTGGCAGACCAGCGTGAAGTGGTGGTGGTCGTCCAGGTGCCGGATCGACCGGATCCGGTCGATGCCGTCCTTGTTGCCCAGTTGACAACCAAGTGCGAAACACGAATCGGTGGGATAGGCGATCAGGCCGTCGGCGCGCACGATGTCGACCACCTGGGTGATCACCCGTCGCTGTGGGTTGTCGGGGTGCACGTCGAAGTACCTGGCCATACTCGTCAGCTTACGATCACCGGCACCGGGGCACACGTCGTAAGGGAACGGTAACTCCGGCCACACGCGCGTCGTCCTAAGCTCTGACTGAGAGCTACGGCGGGAGTATCCATGATCACGTTGGTCGTCGTCGGGTTTCTGGCCGGCGTGATCACCAGCATCTCTCCTTGTGTCCTCCCGGTGCTGCCGGTGGTGCTGACCGCGGGCGCGACCCAGCGTGACGGGAGCCCCCGAAAGTGGCGGCCCTACGGCGTCGTGCTCGGGCTCGTGCTGAGTTTCAGCCTGGCGACCTTGTTCGGCTCGCTGGTGCTCAGCGCCCTGCACCTGCCACAGGACCTGCTGCGTGACGCCGGCATCGCCGTCCTCGTGCTGATCGGTGTCGGGCTGATCTGGCATCGGTTCGGGGACCTGTTGGAGCGGCCGTTCACCCGGATCCGGGGCCGCCAGGTCGACCCGAACGGCAACGGGATCGTGCTCGGGCTTGGCCTCGGGCTGCTGTTCGTGCCGTGCGCAGGCCCGGTGCTGGCGGCGATCGCCGTGGTCGGGGCGACCCACAAGATCGGGTTCGGGGCGCTCGTGCTGACCGCCGCGTTCGGCATCGGTGTCGGGGTGCCGCTGCTGATCCTCGCCGTCGCCGGGGACGCCGTGGCGCGGCGGACCGGCATCCTCAAGCGGCAGGGTGCGAAGATCCGGATCGTCGGCGGCGCGCTGATGATCGTGGTGGCCGTCCTCATCGGACTCAACGTCACCGACGGCCTGCAACGGATCGTGCCCGGCTACACCGCCGCGCTGCAGAACTCCGTCGAGCAGAGCGGCAGCGCCACCAGCCAACTCCACCAGCTCACCAGCGGCGGCTCGACCACCGGACCGGGCAACGCCGCCGGCGGCGGTGGCACCAGCAGCAGTGGCTCCAGCGGCGACGGCCAGTGCAGCGCTGGCGCGCCCTCGTTGGTGAACTGCGGCGCGGCACCGGAACTGACCGGCGTCACCGGCTGGCTCAACAGCCAGCCGCTGACGCTGAAGTCCCTGCGCGGCAAGGTAGTGCTGATCGACTTCTGGACCTACAGCTGCATCAACTGCCAGCGCACCCTCCCGCACGTCGAGGCCTGGTACCGGGCCTACCAGTCCGACGGCCTGGAGATCATCGGCGTGCACACGCCGGAGTTCGCGTTCGAGCACGTCACGTCGAACATCGCGGCGCAGGCCGCCCAACTCGGCGTGAAGTACCCGGTCGCGATCGACAACAACTACGGCACCTGGAACGCCTACAGCAACCAGTACTGGCCGGCCGAGTACCTCATCGACCAGACCGGCGTCATCCGGCACGTCTCGTTCGGCGAGGGCGACTACGCCAGCACAGAGGAACTGATCCGGCAACTGCTGTCGGACAAGCCGAACACGGTCCTGCCGAAGCCGACCGAGGTCGCCGACGCGACACCGAACGAGCAGTTGACCGCCGAGACGTATCTCGGCTACCAGTACGCCCCGCTGCACACCAGCGGCGCGGCCCCGGCCCAGGGCGCCGCGCAGGCCTACCAGTTCCCGCCCGCGCTCACCCAGGACACGTTCGCGCTGTCCGGCACCTGGACCGACGCCCAGGAGATGCTGACGGCCGGTGCGAACGCCCAGCTCGAACTGAGCTACCAGGCCAAGTACGTGTACCTCGTGATCGGCGGGACCGGCTCGGTCACCGTGCAGGTCAACGGAAAGACCACGCTGGTCCAGTCCATCAGCGGCGTGCCGAAGCTCTACACGCTGGCCAGCAGCGCGTCAGGCAGCCGTGCCGTGCTGACCCTGTCCGCGACGCCCGGCGTGCAGGCGTACGACTTCACGTTCGGCTAGGCCGAGTACTCGGCCGCCTGCTCGCGCAGGCGTTGGTGGACGCCGTCGTCGGTTCTGGTGGGTAGCCATGCCTTGCGTACCTTGGCGACCGACGTGTAGTTCGTGTCGCAGACGTTGGCCAGCGGCGACTCGACCGTCTGGGACAGCAGCTGGTAGGTGTCCATCTGGGACATTCCGGTGCTGCCGGCGACCCACTGCACCAGGTCCAACTGCGCGATCCGGAACGCGTCCTCCAGCGGTCGGGCCGAGCCGGCGGACATCAGGTGCGTGTCCGATTCCAGCCGGGGCCACGGCGTGACGCGGTCCTTGATCAGGTCCACGATCACGACGGAGTTCATCGCGGTTTCCACGGCCACCCCGCACGTTTCGCCCTCGCCCTGGCGGGCGTGGCCGTCGCCGAGGCTGACCATGGCGCCTTCGACGTTGACGCCCAGGTAGCACGTGACGCCGGCCCGCATCTCCGGGGTGTCCAGGTTGCCGCCATGCGCGTCCGGGACCAGTGCGGACCGGACCTCCAGGTTGGCCGGTGCCACGCCGACGGTGCCGTGCATGGGGTCCATCGGCAGTTCGACGTGGGCATCGGTGTGCCGGGCGGTGAACGCGCAGGTTCGGCGCTGCCGGTCCAGTTCCCAGATCCAGACCAGTTCGGCCAGCGGCAACTGGAGCGTGGCCGTGGTGTGCGTGGACGTCAGCGCGCCGAACAGCGGGACCGTGGTGGAGGCCGCCCAGTCCCGCGCCGGTTCGATCGACACGAAGTGCACGGCCACCGTGTCGCCGGGCTCGGCGCCCTCGACGTAGAACGGGCCGGTCTGCGGGTTCAGGAACGGGAACTCGCACACCTCGGACACCAGGTCCTTCGTCGACCGCACCCGCCCGGCGAAGCAGTCCTCGGTGAAGACCTCCAGGATCGTGCCGGGCCGGATGCGGGCCAGCGGCGGCGCGCCGCCGAACGTCCAGGCGTACTGGTCCGGTTTCGGCGTGAACGACTGGACCTCGGTCATCGCACCTCTTCCTTTTGAGGCTGTTCCTCCTCAGCCGCGTCCAGATGCACCAGGCCGGTGTCCACGACGCGCTGCCGATGACGCTGCCACAGCACGGCCAGGTACACCACGCCCAGCAGCATCCAGATCCCCACGATGAGACCGGCATAGGACACCGGCGGGGTCAGGGGAGTGACGAACGAGAAGACCGGAATACCGGCGGCGGTCAGCAGCGCCGGCACGAATGCCGCGATGCCCAGAATCGGAAACACCAGGTGCAGCAGCCAGTTGAACTCCGACCGGCGGAAACGGGCGAAGAAGCCGATGCACGCGGCATTCACGATGATGTAGACCGACACCACGACGACCACGATGATCGTCGCCACCAGCACGAACGCCGTGATCGGGGTGAACAGGAACCCGAGCAGCAGCGTCACCACGACCGCGATGCCGAACTGCACGCCGATCGCCACCACCGGCGACCGGTGCACCGGATGAATCCTGGTCAACGCCTTGGGAAAGATGCCGACGCGCGCCAGCGCGTAGCCGGTGCGGGTCGACACGTTCGATCCGGCGTTGGCGTTGGCGATGGCCGAGTTGACGATCGCCAGGAACACCAGAATCCAGAACAGCCCGAACGACGACTGCGCGATCCCCTGCCAGGACAGGGCTCCCGCGGTACTGAAGCTGGCGAACTTGTCCGGCCCGACGAACACGGTGGCCGCGTACGTGGTGAAGATATAAATGACGCCGATGCCCAACGTGGCGCCGACAACGGCACGCCGAATGGTGCGCCGCGGATCCCTGGTCTCCTCGGCCAGCGGAGCGGCGGCCTCGAACCCGGAGAACGCCAGCACCGTGTAGACGGAGCCCGCGATCACCCCGGCGAAACCGAGATGCCCGGCCGGCGTGTGCGACGTGCCGAAGACGGACAACGTATTGGCACCACCGGCTTTCACGATCATCAGCACGGCCAGTACCACGAACACGATGATCTCGAACGCGCCGAGAATCGTGCCGAGCCCGGCCGAGACCCGGGCGCCGTAGAACCCGGCAACCCCGATGATCACCGCACCCAACAACGCCCACGGCCACCAGAGATTCGCCGGATAGCCGGACCATTCGGCATTCAACGTGCCGGCAACGGTGAATCCGAGTTGCAACAACAGCAGCGTCGGCACGAGGGACTGGACGAAGACGTATCCCCATGCGACGAGGAAGCCCACGATCGGGTGCAGGCCGCGACTGGAGTACGTGGCCACCGAGCCGGCCGCCGGCAGGTGCCTGGCCAGTTCCGCGATGGACAGTGCCGCGAACAGGCAGGCGACCATCGCCACGATCACGGCCAACGGCAGCGCGCCGCCCGCGAACCCGGCGCCGGACGGGATGGACGCGGCGATGGCCGCACCCGGTGCCATCGCGGTGATGCTCTGGAACAGCACTTCCCGCAGCCCGATGGCGCCCCGGCGCAGTCCTGGTTCAGCGAGTTGAGTCATCGGGCGCTCCCGGGGTCCAAATGGTCTAGTGTGCGGACCATAGAGGTCGTCGGTGCCAGCCACAAGAGCCCTTGGTTACAACTTCGCGTCGCCCGGTTTGTGCCGGTCCACGCGGGACTACCTGCCGTCGTCACCCCGGACCGCCCGAACCAGGGCGGCCCGCAGCTCGTCAGCGGTAATGGCGAAATGCTGCCGGCCGATTTCCCAGGCCGAGTCCGCGTCGCCGTCGACAACGGCAGCGGCGAGCCGCTGATGCTGCGGCAGCGCGCGTTCATAGACCTCAGCGGTGAACGGCTCGACGGCGAACCCGAAACTGACCTCGGACAGCAACTGCTCCCGAGCGGCCAACAGCCGCGCATTCTTGGCGGCCCGCGCGATCGCGTGATGCAGCCGAAGATCGGCGGCCTGCGCATCCGGCAGTTCGGTGGCCTCCTCGTACTGCCGAAGGGCCGCCCGAATCTCCCGGCTGTCCGCGGCGTCCCGCCGTTCCGCGGCCGTACGTGCCACCAGCGCCTCCACCAAATGGCGCATATCGAACGTACTTTCCCATTCCTCCCAACGCGGCCCGAGCGTGTCACGAACCGCCCGCGCCGAGTCGGCCGTCCACGGGCGGCGAACGAACGCCCCGCCGGACCGTCCCCGGCGGACCTCCAGCAGCCCACTCGTGACCACCCTGGCCAGCGCGTCCCGGACGGTCGTGCGGCTCACGCCCAGTTGGGCGGCCAGTTCACGTTCCGCCGGGAGGCGCTGGCCGGGGGTGAACTCGCCCAGCGCGATCGCGGTCATGATCCGGTCGGCGAGCAACTCGCCGGCAGCGGGCGTCCGCAGCGGGCTGAGCAGGCCGCCCACCGTCAGGTCACCGTCGCCCGGGTTCCGCATCACCGGTCAAGGCTAAGCCCGGACCAGTGACCCCATGTGGTGAGTACCGTCAGTCACTCCCGCACGGGTTTCCCATGCTGGGCGGCTGTATGGGCACCACAGGTCCGGAGCCGGGCCCGGTCACCTGGGTGAAGTGGCCGGCACCGTCGTTGTGGAAGTACCGGATCGTGGTCGGGGCGCCCGGCTTCGTCGTGATCAAGCCGATGTCGATCCCGTTGATCACGAACACCGTGTAGTGGACGGCGTCGTTGCACGAACCGGTCAGTGTCCGAAAGCCGCCCGCGCCGAACACCAGCACCTCGACCGACGGCTGTTCGGTGGGACAAACGTGGGACAGGGCAACGGTCTGGCCGCCGTTCCCGTCGAAGTCGGCGAGAGCGTACTGCGGGCCGAGCCCGTCCTGTTGGCACAGGCTGAGCGCGCGCACGAGCGTGCCGGCCGGGGTGTTGGTCAACGTCGCCAGCTCCTGACCCTGGTTGGTGGACTCCATCAGGTCGGCATGGCCGTTGCCTCTGAAGTCGACCGCCACCATCACATCTGGCTGCTCGACACCCCGGAATACGCCAGACGGCCTGAACTCGTGCAGCGCGACGACGTCCTCGAAGCCGAAGCTGAACCCGGTGACCAGATCCGGCCGTTTCTCACTGCCGAGTTTGATCGCGGCGCCCAGGTTGGGACAGAACGGCGCGTTGTGCTCGGCCGAGGTGTACCTGTGCACCTTTGCCGGCCCGAAACCACCGCCTGGCAACCCGTTCTGCACCGTGACCGTGCAGGTGGTGGTCGTGCCGATCTGGCCGAGCGTTGCCTTGTCCTGCGAACCGTCACCGTTGAGGTCGGCGATGATCGGCGCGCCGAGAGTGGTGGGCGGTGTCGGCATTGCGGCGCTGACGGCCGAATGGCCGGCAGCCGTCACGCCGCTGGCCGACGCGGGCCAGATCGCCACGACACCCAGTGCCAACAACAAGGTCGCGATTAATCGAGACAGCCGCACGGAGTCCCCTTTCGGATGAACCAGAACCGAAGGATGGTCTGGTTACGATGACCCCATCGCGGCCGATCTACGCATTGTTAGCGCTTCACTCACGTGGCGTAAACAGTCCTGTTCGGAGTGTCGCAACCGGACTCACCGACCGGGCACGGGAGCCAGGCCGTCCCTTGCCTCGGTGAGGCCGATGCCGGCAAGGGTGTCGGCGCGCTCGTTGCCCGGATCGCCCGCGTGTCCCTTGACCCACAGCCATTCCACCTGATGTGGCGCGATGGCCGCGGTCAGCCGTTGCCACAGGTCGGCGTTCTTGACCGGCTTGCGGTCCTTGGTCAGCCAGCCGTTGCGCTGCCAGCCGGCTATCCAGCTCGTGATGCCGTTGCGCAGGTAGGTGCTGTCGGTGTGGAGGCGGACCGTGGCCGGACGGGTGAGGCTTTCCAGCGCCCGGATCGCGGCCATCATCTCCATCCGGTTGTTGGTGGTGCTCGGGCCTTCGCCGCCGCGCAGTTCCTTCACGTGCGTGCCGTAGCGCAGGAGCGCGCCCCAGCCGCCCGGTCCGGGGTTGCCGCTGCACGCGCCGTCGGTATAGATCTCCACGGCCTGGTCCGCAGTATCGTCGATCACCAGGACAACCTACCGGAGCCGATCGACCTGCTCCGACCTATCGAAACGGTCCGTCACCGCAATCGTGTGCTAAAGTCACCCGAACGGAGCATTGACGCGATATGGTCGAACATTCAATTCGAAATTTTCGAGATCTGTGCACAGATGCGGCAATCCCGGCGGCCACCCGCCGACCATGATTCGGTAACTTATTCACAGGTGGCCGTGCGCGTGACGAATACAACGGAGTGCGCTGGTCGCCATTGCGGCTGGTCCGACAAACGTGGTAATGCCAACTAACCTGACAGCTGAACAGTTGGCAACGTTCGGCGCAATGCGCTGGAGATGGTGGACACAGTGCCAGCAGTCGTGTAAATACCTCGTGCGAGCGTCCAACCACCGGTCGTGTTCGGGGTATCGGTCCACCACCCACTTTCGGGCAGCAACCGGTCGTGCCGGCTGGCGGCTGCCCGCTGACAATCGCCTGTGTAACCGGAGACGATGAGACCCGCCTCCTCGTTGTGGCTCGCCGACGAGTTCTACCTGTCCGCGCACCGTGACTACGACGGCAGGCCGCGCCTGAACACGTCCGCCCTGACGTTGGGGCTGGCCGGTGCGCTGCTCGCCGAACTGGCCATGCACCGCAGGATCAGGATCGACCCGCAAGCGTTGCAACTGGCCGTGGCGACGAGGAACCGCCACCGGACGCGACGGCACACGCGACCCTCGACGAACTGATGGGTGAACCCGCGATCAGATCGACCTCCACCTGACTGAAGTCCCTCGCCCGCTCGCCGACCAGCGCGTCGCGGAGCGACACCTGCGCGCCAGGATCGTCCGACAGGCGACCACCGGGCCGGCACGGCGCAGTCGATGCTGCACCTCCCGATGGACGCGACGACGCCGACTGTCCCCGCGGTCCGCGTGACGGGTCTCGCCGTCCGCGGCCTGCCCATCCCACTCCCGCACGCGCTGCTGGTGGGGCTGCCGGCGGCAACCGGACTGGCACTCGATCCCGCTTTAGGACGTGGAGGTCATCGGCAGAGAGCACCTGCGCCCGGCAGGTCGACAAGGTTGTCATCATCGCTGCGGCGCCTGGTCGTTGAAACAAAAGCGGTGGTCGGGCGCTGCTGTGCTCAAGCAGCAACTGGCGCTGAGCTCCGCTGCTGCTCGGTCCCCCTCCCCGCATCGGAGCCCAGACGGCCAAGCCATCCTCATCTGCACCATCATGATGTCAAGCAACGTGGCGGCGGCGCGGCCCAGCACCAGCCGGCGCCCTGGTGGATCACCCAGTCGCCCAGCGCCGTGGCACCGCTGACCGTGGTCGCCGGCACCCTCACCGCCGCCCACGCGGTCACCGGCATCATCGGCCTGCCGCTGGGCATCCGTGCCGCCGGGCATCGTCCTGACCGTGCTCCTGCGTCTCGGCTACAACGCGACGAGCAGGCCCCCCTACGACGCGGCCGCGCCTCGACGCCGACATCTCGCGCAGGGGCGCGTCCGGCCCGCGGGCGTCGCTGCTGCTGGACCGCGACGCCGAGCGACAACCTGCTCGGAGGTCGGCCTTGACGGCACCTTCGGCGCGCGTGGGCGTGCCGCTGCTGACGGGTGGCTGGACCTTAACGTGCCGTGGCGGGGGTACGCGCTGGTCGCGTGGGCGCTGGTCGTGGTGCTCGGCCCGGGCAGGTCGAGCCGACAGCCGGCGCTCGGTGCGCTGATGGTCGCCGAGATCCTGGTCATCTCGTCTACTTCGCGGCGTCCGCGCGGACCCGGCAGGCGGCCACGGGATGTTCACCAGTTCTCGCCGGGCCACCTGCCCGACTCCGGGGCGGGGGGGGGCGCCGCTGGCCATCGTGGTGACGCGTCCGTCGGGTCCGAGTCGGCCGTGCTCCACGCGGAGGAAAGGCGAAGGCATCGGACCCCACGGTGCCGATCGTGAATGATGCTTGCGCTCGCCCGATCCGCGGCCTGGTCTGCCTCCAGTCCTGGGCGGAGCCCGTTGTTGCGGGCGGGCCGACCGCTGCGGCCGCCGAGCGGGCTCAGGGTGAGATGTGTCGAACCTGGCCGCGGCACGCTGGGCTCGGCCTGGCCCACCATCGGCCACGTCCTGCTGCTCAACTGGTCATCGCGGCGAGATCTCCTACCATGCGTCGGCGTCGGTACGTGTTCCGTTGGGGCGCGAAGGTGTGCTGCGGCCGGGTTCGGCGGTCCCTGCGCGTACCGGCGCGCCGCTGTGGGGATCGGTGACCGAGAGCGTCTTCGGCGTCGTGGTGACCTGGCCTACGCCGCCGCCGGTCTCGACCCGCTGGTGACCTGTTCTTCTGGCTGGGCACGGTCGGCGGGTTCGGCGGCTGGTGCTGCTGGCCGCCGCCAGCCGCGGTGATCGGCTACTTCCGGCGCAACGGCGGCGAGACGCCGTGGCGGGCCATTTTCGCGCCGACGTTGGCGTTGCTGGCGCTGATCGCGGTGGGGGTGCTTTCGGTGATCAACTTCTCGACGTTGCTCGGTGTCGGCCCACTTCGCGCGCGCGGTGGCTGTTCCCGGCCGCCTACCTGGTGGTGGCGATCGGCGGCATGCTGTGGGCAGGCGTGCTCAAGTCCCGGCGGCCGGGGGTCTACCGTCGGATCGGTCTCGGTGTCGGTGCCGACAACAGCCGTGCAATGGCCGACCGCGAGGGCGCGATCCTCTTAGCGGTCCACGATGGCGGCCGGGTGCGGGAGGCGCATCCGGTCGCCATCAGCCAAGACCACGGACCCGCGCGGCCAGTCGGGTCAGGCCGAGCAGGGCGTCGACCGCGGGTGTCGGCACGCCGACGACGGCGCCGATCTCGCGGACCGCGCCGACCAGCGCGTCCAGTTCGAGACCTCGGCCGGCATCTGCGTCCTGCAGCATCGACGAGCGGAACGCGCCCAGCTTGCGGGTGATGTCGTTGCGGTCGGACGGGCTTTCCGTGATGGGACAACCGATCTGGTTGCCGATCTGCTGTGCCTCGACCATCGCCCGTTGGCAGAACGTGCGGACCAGGTCGTCGTCCAGGATGCGGTCGGCGGTGGCGCCGGTCAGGGCCGAGACCGGGTTGATCGTCAGGTTGCCCCACAGCTTGTACCAGATGTTGGTCTGGATGTCCGTGGAGATCTTGATGTCCAGTCCGCCGTCGCGCAGCACACCGGCCACTTCGGACAGTCGGTCGGACTCGGCGTGGTCGGGCTCGCCGATGATCAGGCTGGTGCCGCGATTGTGCCGGACCAGGCCCGGTTCCGGCGTGCTGGCGCTGAGGTGCACGACGCAGCCGAGCACGTGGTGGGTCGGGATCGCCGCCGCGATCCGGCCGCCGGGGTCGACGCTGTCCAGGTGCCGGCCGGCGCACGGGCCGCCGAACCCGTCGAAGAACCACCACGGCACGCCGTTCATCGCGGGCAGCACGACGGTGTCCGGACCGAGCAGTGGTCCGATCGCGGTGGCGACGGACGGCATCGCCTGCGCCTTGACCGCGATGATCACCAGGTCCTGCTTGCCCAGCTCGGCCGGATCGTCCGATGCCTGCGCGGGCGCGGTGAACTCGCCGTCGCCGGAGATCACGCGCCAGCCGTGCCGCCGCAGCGACGCGAGCGTCGCACTGCGGGCCAACGCGGCCGCGCCGAGCCGGGCCCCCAGGAAACCGCCGACGGCACCGGCACCCACGACGCAGATTCGCATGGCTGATGCTAGCAATGGGCTGGTCAGAGGCTCTCGAAGCGTCAGTGATCCCGACGGGTCGCCAACCGGGCCAAGCAGGCCAGTTCGTCGGTAACCCCGGAAACGGAAGCCAGATAGCCCAGAGCCTCCTCAACCAACGAATCAGCACGAGCCTGGCTCCAAGCCCGTCCCCCAGCGAGCTCGACCAGTTCGGCCGCACCCGCCAACTCCGCATCCGACAACGGCGATTCCCGGTGATAGAGAACAGCCAACGATGCCCCGGCCGGCGTACCGGAGTTCAACGCGGCCACCACAGGTAAGGATTTCTTGCGATTGCGCAGATCGGAGTACACCGGTTTGCCGGTGACCGACGGATCGCCCCAGATACCCAGCAGGTCGTCGACCAACTGGAAGGCAAGGCCGAGCCGGTCACCGAAGCTCCGTAAACCGCCGACCTGTGCCGAGGTGCCGGCACCGAACAACGCGCCGAGTTCACACGACCGGGCGATCAACGCGCCGGTCTTGTGCTCCGCCATCCGCACGCACTCGGCCAGGTCGACATCGACACGCCGCTCGAAGGCGGTGTCCGCGCTCTGGCCGTCCACCAGGTCCTGCACCGCCGCGCTGAGCGCCCGCATGGCGTCCTGCGCCGCCGGGTGCCCGCTGGCCGCGAGCACGTCGAACGCCTGCGTCAACAGGGCGTCGCCGGCCAGGATGGCTGCCGGCACACCGAACACGGTCCACGCGGTGGGCCGGTGGCGACGTTCGATGTCGTTGTCCATCACGTCGTCGTGCAGCAGCGAGAAATTGTGCACGAGCTCCACCGCGACCGCCGCCGGCAGCGCCGTTTCCGGTGTGCCGCCGACGGCGGTCGCGGCCAGCAGCACCAGCGCCGGACGCAACGCCTTGCCGCTGTCGCCGGTTGCCGCCCGACCGTCCGCGTCCCACCAGCCGAAGTGGTAGCCGGTGACCCGGCCCATCGATGCGGGCAGCGAGGTCACCGCCGCCCGCAACGCCGGTGTCACCAGGTCACGGCTCCAGCTCAGCACTTCGGCCGCTGTTCTGGCTGGGTCCGTGGTGGTCATCAGCGCCCGAGTTCGACTTGCTCCAGGACGCCCAGTGCGTCCGGGACCAGGATGGCCGCCGAGTGGTACGTGCTCAGCAGGTAGGACGCCACGGCTTGTTCGTTGATGTTCATGAAGCGGACGGAAAGGCCGGGCTCGTACTCGTCCGGCAGGCCGACGTGCCGCAGGCCGATCACACCCTCGTTCTCCTCGCCGGTGCGCATGGCAATGATCGACGTGGTGTTCTGAGCGGTGATCGGGATCTTGTTGCACGGCAGGAGCGGGATGCCTCGCCATGACCTTACGGTCCGATCCTCGTACTGTATGTCTTCCGGGTAGATGCCTCGTGCGGTG
>CAVPCF010000094.1:0-108802 GCA_963702275.1 Candidatus Melainabacteria bacterium | reverse complement strand
GGGGATCCGTCCTGCGCGAGCTGGCGCTTGACCTCGGAGACCGTGTGGGCCCCGCAGCGAAGCCGAGTCGAGGTCCACTGTGGTCTCCGGTGACGGTGTGGCCGTCACACGTGCGTCAACGACCATCAGCCGCGCCGCCGCCGCAGCATCGCGAACGCCCGGCCGGTCATGACGCGGACCGGGTGGCCGGGCTGGCCCGCGATGCGCACGACCGGCACCAGCAGACCGGCCAGCAAGCCGAGGATCAGCAGCGTCGGCAGGCCCCAGTCGGCCAGCCACGAACCGCCGCCCTCGGTGAGCGCGACCGTCTGCGGTCGGGGCGGCGTGGTCGCCGACGGGGACGAACCGCCGCCTGCCGAGGTCGGGCTCGTGCCGGTTCCGTTGGTGCCGCCGGTTCCGCCGCCGCCCGAGGTGCCGCCGCTCCCGGCTGACCCTGACAGGCCCAGCGCGGCGGCGATCTGGCCGCCCAGGTTGGCGGGCGGCACCGGCACCTGTCCGTCCTGCGCCGCGACGTCCTTCGCCGCCTGCAGGGTGAACTGGGCCAACGGGTCGAGGGCGCCGGCCAGCGGCGCGTAGCCGGCGGGCAGTTGACCCAGGGCGGTGCCCGGTGTCTGGCCCGCGGTGACCGCGTAGTTCAGGAAGTTGGCGTAGTCGGCGGCCGTGGTGTGGTCAAGACCGCTGGTCGGCACGGCGGCGTAGATCGGCACCGTGCCCGGATACGCGTTCGGGGACAGATGCGGGTAGTCGAGGGACACCACGCCGGTCGTCTTGTCCTGGGACGCGAAGGCCATCGCCGCCGCCATCGAGATCGGCGACGGACCGGCGAACAGCCTGCCCGTTGCCAGTTTGTGGACCTGGAGACTCGCCACCGGCAGGCCGTACTGGTCGGCGAAGGCCACGCTGGTCAGCGCGATCAGATCCCGGCTGCCGACCGCCTGCGGCGCGGCCTTCCCCCAGGTGGCGATCGTGCCGGTGCCGACGCCGCTGACGTTGCACACCGAACTGGCCGGGCTGCGGCCGTTCAACAGGGCGAACGCGGCGTCCTGGAGGTTGTTCTCCGGCTGGGAGAACAACAGCTGGTTCGGTGTCGGATTGACCTTCTCACACGGCCCGAAGCCGGGATTGGCGGCCGATTCGGTGAACTGGTCCAGGATGTCGGTGGCCAGTTTCGGCAGCGAGTACGCCCGGTACGCCGGATTGACCGTCATGCCGCTGTAGGCGTCCGGCGCACCGTCCAGCCACGCCCGGGCTTCCGGGTCGGCGTTGATGTAGCTGGTCAGCGCCCAGATCGTGTCGGACTGGTCGCCGGCGCCGAGCATGATCATGTTCACGTCGGACGGGAAACTGGTCCGGAAGATGGTGAAGCCGGGATTGACCGCCGCGAATTCGGGATCGGCGAACAGGCTGCTCGGATTGCCGGCCAACGCGGGTTCGGTCGAGGTGTTGCCGGTATAGGAGTTCGTCAGCAGTTTCGCCAACAGCAACGGTGTCAGATTGAGCTTGGTCACCTGTTGGCTGTTGGCGTCGTCGATCAGGAAGGTCACCGCGAAGCCACTGACCGCGACCGGCGCGTGCACCAGTGGGCGTGAGGATCCGGTCACCGGCAGGGAAGTGAGCACCGCGTTGGCGTAACCGGGTTGCGGATACTGGGTCAGGGCGTTCCTGGCCTGCGGCTCCGCGGTGCGGACGTATTCCAGATTGAACCTGGTCGGGTCGGAACAATAGAAGGGCACCCAGGAGTACATGGCGGTGTAGGCGATTTCGGAGCCGGCGACCGGCACCTGCGGCCGGGTGTCGCTGACCGGGCAGTCGGTGGGTTGCGGCGCCAACGAGATCGGGAACGAGATCCGGTTCTGCCACTCCGACGACAACCACCAGGTCGCGCCACGCAGATACGGATTCGCCGACGCGGTGCCGTTTCCGCGACCGGGCGGATTCAACGCGGGCCCGGTGCAGCCCGGCAGCGCCGTCGCCACACAGCCCGGATGCAGGATCGGCAACACCACAATGGAACACGCCTGCACCGCAGAGCAGCCAAGACTCGGATACTGGTCCTTGGACCGCACCTCGAACTGGAGGTTGTTCCTGGTGCCGTCGGCCGTGGTGTAGGCGATCTGGGAATTCGGGGGGCTCAGGGACGACGACTGGAGGTCGGTCGGCGTCGCGACGAAGTTGTTCATCTCCCAGTGCTTGCCGGTCACGTCGGTGAAACCGAGGAACGAGCCCAGAATGAGGCCCGCGTTCGTGACGGGCGGGTTCGGCGCGGTGTCCGTGTAGACGCGGTTGGCGATGTTCGGCGGGATACCGTAGCCAGGACTGCCCGCGAAGCAGTGGGTCGGATCCAGTGGTGTCGTCGACGTGTCGGTTCCCCAGCATTGGAGCAGGACCGCCGGGTACTCGTCCTGGTTCTGCGCCCCGGACGTGTCGGTGACGTCGTAGTTGCTGGTCGGCTGGAAACCCGACCAGGACACGGCGACGTTCTGCCGTGGTTGGAGGTTCTGCGTCTGCGACACGGTGACGCTGAGGTTGTAGGTCTTCTTCGTGGCGGGGTCGATGGCCGCGTGGGTCTTGGTCACCGCGCTGGTGGTCGCGTCGGCGGGCCTGAGCGCGGTCGCGGGTTTGGCCGCGGTGGCCTGGCCGCCGCCGAGCACCATGCTCATCGCGAGGAACACCAGTACCCCGGTCAATGCTGCCGTTCGCCGTCTCAATCGCATGTCATGCATCCCCGTTGTTGTCACGTGTCCGTCGGCGCGCGATGGTCCGCGCGACGAAGGCCGGCACCAGCAGCACCAGCACCAGTTCGATGGCGGCCAGCACACCCATCACGGTGGTGTCGTTGTGCGACCGGAACGCCGCGAGATCGGTCGTCGTCGCGCCGACCGAACCGCTGCCGTTCGAGCCGGCGTTGAAGGGCAGTCCCGTTTCCGGGTTGATGCCGGCGCCCGCGCCCGCCGCCCCGGCGCCGGTGGTCGCGGCCGTATTGCCGGCGCCACCCGCGCCCGCGCCGCTCGCGGTGCCGGCACCGCCCCCGCCCGCGGCCGCACCGGCGGCACCGCACGGGATCTGGCCCTGCTGGTCGCAGGACTGCGGTACCGGGTCGAGCAGGGCGAGCCGGTTCTTGGTCGGGTCCTGTGGGTCGTAGGTCGGGTTGTTGCACTTGGTCGGGTCGAGATTGGGGAACGCCGTCGGGTTGACCTTCGAGTACTTCTTGACCTGGGCGAAGCCCTCCGCCACCAGGTTCACCGTCAGGGGCGAGTAGCCGAGGGTGGGCATGGTGTTCTGGCCCTGGCACATGAAGAACTGGGCGAAGTCGACGAAGGTCTGCGCCTTGGCCGCGTCGATGCGGTGGTCGGCCGGGTCGGTCGGGATGATCGAGTAGGAGTACGAGGACAGCGGATAGGACCTGGGATCGTTGTAGGAGTAGACGTGGCTGAGGTCCTGGGTGAGGTACACCGACGGGTTGCCGGCGTCCGAGGGCTTGTCGTGGATGGTCGCCTGGGTCAGCGCGACGGCCACGTTCAGCGGGGTCGGCAGGGTGAAGTAGTGGGCCGCGTTCTCCACCTTCACCGACGGGTAGTGGGCGTTGAGCGCGTAGGAGTACTGCACGTAGCCGATCGCGCCGTCGTAGCCGCTCGACGTGATGGTCTGGGCGACCTGCGCGTCACCGTTCTGCGCGGTCATGTTCGGCGCGTTCACCGGGTAGTACGAGGTGGCGACGTTCTTGCCGGCGTACGGGCCCCACAGGTCGCCGTACTGCTGCGCCATCCAGTCGGTGAACTGCGCGGTGGTGCCCGACCCGTTGGACTCCACAACGACCTGGATCTTCTTGGCCGGCAGCGCGATGCCGTCCATGTCCGCGGTGATCGCCGGGTCGTTCCACATCTTGATCGCGCCGGTGAAGATCCGCACGATGGTCCGGCCGGACAGCCGGATGTTCGTGATCTGGGCGTTGCCCTGCTGCAGGTGGTACATCAGGGCGGTGCCGCCCGCGACGATCGGCATGTAGGCGAATCCCCGGCCCTGCGGCGTGTCCGGCTGCCCGGTCAGCGGGTCGGCGCCCTGGTAGGGGATGTCGGAGTTGGCGAAGTCGTTCTGGTAGTTGGCGAAGTCCTGCCGTCCCTGCCCGGAACTGCTGACGTTGAACTGGACCGGAACACCGCGGCTGGCCATGTCCGCGATCCACTGGTCCATCGCGTTGGCACTCCAACTGGACCCGGATGCGTAGATCGTCTCGTCGGCGAACGCCGTGGCCGCGCCGGGACCCGCCACCGCGGCGGCGGCCAGCACGAAGCCCGCGCACACCAGGGCGCCGGGCCTGCGCAGTGCGTCGACCAGTCGGCGCGCTGTCGAATGGAACATCACAACCCTTCTCTGCCCGTCATCGGCGGACCCCGCGGTGCCGGGCCGCCAGGCGGGCGATCACGAACAACAACACGACGAGCACGAGCAGCACCGATGCCGCCCCGAACGCCCTGCTCACCTGGGTAGGTTCGGAGGACTGGGAAAGCCGGTAGGCGATCAGCGGCAGCGACGCCATCGAACCGCTGAACGGATTGGCGCTGAGGTAAGTTGTGTAGCCTGCGGTCAACAGGACCGGCGCCGTCTCCCCGATACCCCTGGCCACACCGAGGATCAGCGCGGTGGCCAGGCCGGGGCGCGCGGTCGGCAGCACCACCCGCCAGAGCGTCTGCCACTGGGACGCGCCCAACGCGTAACTGGCTTCGCGCAGGCCGCCCGGCACCACGCGCAGGACGACCTCGCTGGCCCGAGCCACGATCGGCAGCATGGTGATCGACAGCGCCACGGCCGCCGCGAAACCCGACGCGGGGAAGCCGAGCGCGACCAGCAGGACGATGTAGATGAACAGGCCGGCCAGCACATCCGGCAGGGCCGTCATCGCCTCCACGACCGTGCGCACCAGGCGGGCGCCCCGGCCGCCGACCTCGTTCAGGTACAGCGCGGTGAGCAGGCCGAGCGGCAGCGTGATCACGATCGTGATGGCCACCTCGATCAGGGTGCCGACCACGGCGTGCAGGATGCCGCCCCGGGTCAACGGATCCAGCGGGCCCGCGTGACTGAGGTCGGTGGTGTAGAAGTTCGGGTGGATCAGGGCCAGCCTGCCCTGCCACACGGTGCTCACCACGACCAGCAGCAGCACGCCGCCAACGAGAATGGCGCCACCGTGCACGACGGCGCTCATCAGCCGGTCGCGGATCTCGGTCCTGGAATGCCGCTGGCGCAGTACCACGGCGTAGATCAAGAGGAAGAAGACGAAGCAGGCGACCGTGAAGCCGAACACCCCGGAGAACGGCAGCAGCCGCCAGTAGACCACCCACACCAGGGCCACCGCGGCGCACATCGATCCGATCAGGACCAACACGTCGTCCCGCGTCCGGGTGTTCAGGCGACGACGCTCTTCCGGTGTCGCCGCGGACAGTTCGGCACTGAGCGGTCGCGCTTCCTGGCCGGCCAACAGTTCGTGATCCCGTGCCATCGCGTGGGTCACGTGCGGACCGATGGCCTTGATGGCCTCGGTCTGCTGTTCGGTCGTCGCGCTCACGTCGCTCCTCAGATCTCCGTCGCCGCGCCGCTGCGGCTGCGGGCCACCACGAAGCCGGCGATGGTGTTGACCACCAACGTCATCCCGAACAGCACAAGGCCCGCGCCCATCAACGCGGAGAGTTGCGCGCCGGTGGAGTCGCCGAAGCGCAACGCGATCAACGCCGAGATGGTGTCGCCACCGCGCTGCAGGATGTTGGTGTGGAAGTCGAAGGTGGGGGAGATGATCAGTGACACGGCGATCGTCTCGCCGAGCGCGCGGCCAAGGCCCAGCATGGTGCCGCCGATGATGCCGCCGCGCCCGAACGGCAGCACGACCGCGCGGATCATCCCCCATCTGGTGCCGCCGAGCGCCAGCGCGGCCTCCCGTTCGCCCGGCGGCGCCTGGGCGAACACCTCCCGCATCACCGAGCAGGCAATGGGGATGACCATCATGGAAACCGTGAGCCCGCACAGAAAGATGGACTTCTCGTAGCTCGGCTGGTCCCACAGTGCCGCGTTCGGGTCGGCGTCGACGTGGAAGATCGGGACGAACGCCAGGTTCTTCTGCAGCCACCGGGAGAATCCGGGCACCGCCGCCTCAAGCACGGAGAACCCCCACAGGCCGTAGACGACACTGGGGATCGCCGCCATCAGGTCGACCACGGTGATCAGCGTCGGCCGCAGTCGCCGGGGCGCGTAGTCGCTGAGGTAGAGCGCGGTGAGCAGGGCGAGGGGCAACGCCACCACGATCGCGACCAGCGCCACCAGCACACTGCCCAGCGCGACCGACGCGATGCCGATGCCGAGCCGGCGCGGATCGGTGTTGAACCACTGGTGGTGCGTGAGGAAGCCCCAGCCGTACACCCGCAGCGCGGGCGCGGCCTTGATGGCGAGGAACACCCCGATGCCGCCGGTGATCACCAGCACCACCAGGCCACCGGCCCTGGTGACGCCGCGGAACAGCCGGTCACCGAACGGAATGCCGGCCGCGACCGGTCGTGGCCGATCGAGATCGCCATCGAGATCGGCTCGGCCCGGTGGTCGGGTGATGGTCACAGCGTCTTCCGGTCCCTCCGTATGGTGCGTCAACGAGTGAACAGCGAAACCGATCGAGATGACCAGACACGGCTGCGGCGGTGAAGCGTCGACCAACGGGGCACTGCGGCCACATGGCGAACGACCGGGGCCGGTTCGGACGCGCGTTTCACAGTTCTTCCGGCGAATGTCAAAACAGGCTCTCCCGCCCACGTCGGCCGGGCTGAAAAACCACCAGGGTCCCATCCGCGTCGGCGTCGGGTACCAGTACGGTGAAACGCCTGCTGGACAGCAGCGCGTCGATCCGGCGTGCGAATCCGTGCGCCGACTGTGCCGATTCGACGCCGTCCACCACCATGTGCCACCACCACTGTCCTGCTGGGACGTGCTCGACCTCGAAAACGGCGTCGGCCAGCCGGGTACGCACCGTCTCCACTTCGGCCAGTGCCGCCGCGTGATCATCGGCGGGCTTCACGGAGACGCCGAGCACACGGTTGTTGCCACCGAGCAAGCGCCACCGCACGGCGTGGTTCTCCGTTCGGTAGCACTGAAATCGGGCCACAACCGCCTCCTGACCCACCGGTCGGGGAGCAGTCGCCAGTCCATGCAGGGCTGGCGATCCCCCGATGCGGCGAGCCCGTGCATTGTTACCTCGGTTCGCGTCGTGCCTCATATTTGTTGGTAAATGGCACACGTCGCGATCACCGAGGTTAGCGCCACACGTAGAAAAGGTGAACGGATGGTAACCACGAGAGCAATGTCACATCGATCTGTCCGGTGGTGACCGACTTTTCGATTGCACCGGACTCCGCCGTGGTCATCCGCTCGCCGCCGTGGCAAGCCCGGACGGAAACGGACCGCCGGGCTGTTCGCCCTGCGTTAACCTTGGCCTGCGCCGAGCTTCGCCGCCAGGTCCTCGACCGCCGTGATCACCACGTCCGGGCGGTCGATCGGGACGTCGTGTGAGCTGTTCCGCGCGAC
This sequence comes from Candidatus Melainabacteria bacterium, assembly GCA_963702275.1. Classification (GTDB taxonomy): domain Bacteria; phylum Actinomycetota; class Actinomycetes; order Mycobacteriales; family Pseudonocardiaceae; genus DATEPR01. The sequence continues at coordinate 101,245 of CAVPCF010000094.1, read as the reverse complement.
GACGAGCCGCCGGTTCGGGGCGGCAGCGGCGAAGTGCGCCTGGGCGTCCCGCCACAGTCGCGCGTCGTCCGGCGTGTCGAACGGAGTCTTCGCCGAGACGATGACGATCGCCGGGACCTCGTTCGGCCAGGAGATCTCGTGGTAGGCGCGGTGCATCGGACCGTAGTTGCTCGCAACGGCCAGCAGTTGGCGGGTCTGCTTCGTGGACGGCTGCTTCGCCAGGGCCGCGATCTGTGCCTGGCTCGCCGCCTCGATCCTGGTCACCTCGCTGTCGGTGTAGAAATCGGGGAGGCTGGCGTCGACGAGCACGGCACCGGTGACCCAGCGCGGATTCTCGTGCACGAAATAGGTCGCGATCTCGCCGGCAAGGGAATGCGAGACCAGCATCACGTCATGGGTGGCGCCCAGTTGCGTGAGACCGGCCGCCAGGTCCGATACGGCATTCTGGACCAGCCAAGGTCCTGGCACCTCGTCGCTGGCGCCCTGTCCGGCCCGATCGTAGGTGATGATCTCCGATCCGGTGTCCCTCGCCAGCGTCGGGACGATGTCCTTCCAGTACGAGGAGTCGGCGCCGCCACCGGCATCCAGCACGATCGCGGGCAGATGGCCGGGCGTGACGTGGAAGGCCAATCTGTGGCCGTTGTTGGTGATCATCCGGAGGGTGGGATCCGTCTTGGCGGCGGGTGCACCGGATGTCGTGCACGCGGTGAGGACGAGCGTTGCGGCGACAAGGATCGCCGCGGCGCGTCGACTGTTTTTGGTCATGGCGGAACGCTATGGGCGTGTCCGGGACGGATCGATGGTCCTACGTTGCTGATCCGCGGTGGGTCTGGGCCTACCGCTATTCCGGTTCGGTGTGGTCCCAGGCTCGTTTGGCGAGTTGGACCCGGTTGGTGATCGGGTCGCCCGCGTCGGCGAACTTGCTGTGGATCCGGCGCAGGTACTCGCGGACGGTGGCGGGTTTGATGCCGAGCGTGCGGGCGGTGGCTTCGAGGGTGCTGCCGGTGCCGTAGTGGTACAGGACTTCCTGTTCGCGGCGGGACAGGTTCGGGCGGATCAGTTGGTCGCGGCTGATCAGGAAGGCGAGCTCCGGGGTGAAGGCGTCGTCACCGTTGTGCACCGCGCGCACTGCGTCGGCGAGCTTCGTCGCGTCGTCGTCCTTGATCAGGTAGCCGCTGGCGCCAGCCTGGATCGTGGCGCGCAGATGATCGTGGTTGCCGTGCACCGAGATGATCAGCACCCGGTGCCCGGTCTCGCGGAGCCTGCGGACGTTGGCGGCGGGTGCCTCGTGATCGCCGAGCATGAGATCGAGCAGCACCACGTCGGCTGCGGTCCCGGTCGTCAGGTGGTCGTCCACGGTGGCGCTGGTACAGACGAGGTCGAGATCCGGGGTCTGTTCCAGCAGGGCACGCAGACCGGCCCACAGCAGCCTGTCGTTGTCGATCACGGCGACCCGGATCGCGTCGCTCACGGCTGCCATCGCAGGTCCACTCGGGTGCCCTCGCCGGGATGGCTGTGGATCGCGGCGCTGCCGCCGATCTCGGCCAGCCTGCTCCGGATCGAGTGGACGATGCCCCGGCCGGGCGGGGTGGCCGACAGGTCGAAACCCCTGCCACGGTCGGTGATCGTCACGGTGACCACCGGCCCGCCGGCACCGTTCTCGGCCACGACCGTGAGCCAGGCCCGATCGGTGTCCGCATGCGCGGCGATGTTGTTGAGGGCCTCGCGGCTCGCGCCGGTCAACGCGTCGATCACGTTCTGCGGCAGGTCCGTCGGCACGTCGGAGAACTGGTAGAGAATGCGGATGCCGTAAACCGCGTGGTCGCGGCCTGCCTCGGTCAGCGCGATGGACAGGTCGCTGAGACTGCTGGTCGAATCGTCGGCGATCAGCGCGCGCAGCAGGTTCGCGTTGATGGCGCACTGGCGCCGTACGTCGTCCGCGTTGTGCTCGAGCCCGCCGGTGGCGATGGCGGTGAGAATGGTCAGCGGGCCGTCGTGCAGCGCGCGGTAGTGGCGCAGCCGCTCGTGATCGTGCCGCATCCGTTCGTCCAGCCGGGCAAGGGCCGACTGGCTGGCCGCGGCCTCCTGCGCGGCGACGTCGACCTGGCCTGCCATGGCGAGCAGTCCGTGCGCGATCATGCCGGCCAGCAGCGCGGCGCCACCGAGCCACAGGGCGTCGTTCAGGGTGTTGATCAGGTTGCCGGCGCCGACCCGGATCGTGGTGGGTATCTCGGCGAGCACGTGCGCGACGAACAGCACGGTGCACGCCGCGACCGCCCGACGGGGCCACCCGCCGATGGCGATGGTGACCGCGGCGACCGTCATCGCGGCCTCGAGGTCGGAACTGCTGACCCGCGCGAAGAACTCCGGACGCACCGCGGCGGCGACCAGCAGCATGCTGGCGCTGATCACCGCGACGTCGGTGACCTGGAGCGTCGTCGTGACCGTGCCGCGCCGCCACGCGACCATGACGAAGATCGCGGTCCATACGGCGAACACCAGATACGTGGCGGCGGCGAGCCACGGCGCGGTGTAGTCGCGGTCGTGGATCCCCGCGAGCACGGCGAGCACCAGCGGCGCGAGCGCGATGACGCGCAGCAGCACGGCGACGCGGGTGAGCACCTGCCGTGTCCTGCAGTGCACGGCCAGCGTGTCCGGCACGCCGAGGTGGGCTGTCGTCGTCATCGCTTCATGGCTGACTTGGTGGATGGAGGCCATCGAGTTCGAGCCGGTCCTCACGGACGCGTTCCACGAGGTCGAGCTTGGTGTGGGTGGGGCGGCCCGCGTCGGTGTACTTGCGTTTGATGCGTTCGAGATACTGCCGTGCCGTGCCGTACGCGATGCCGGCCCGCCGCGCCGTTGCCTGCAGGGTCGCGCCGGAAGCATACGCACGCAGCACGATACTTTCCTGCGGCGACAACTGCGGGCGGCCCGGCCGGTGGTCGTTGGACAGCACGAACGCCAGTTCCGGGCTGATCGCCACGCCACCCTCTGCCACGTGCCTGATCGCCTCGACGAGCACGGGCAGGTCGTTGTCCTTGGTGATGTAGCCGGCGGCACCAGCCTCGATGGTCGCCAGCACGTGCTCGGCGTCCGGAATCGTGGACACCACGAGCACCGCGGCGCCGCTGGCGAGCAGCCGGGTGACGTTCGCCGCCGGCACGCTGCCGTCGCGCAGGTTCAGGTCCAGCAGCACGACGTCGACCCGGACGTCGAGCGCGAGGTACGCGGCCACGGTCGGGGCGGTGGCGACCAGGTCCAGGTCCGTGACCGGCGCGAGCCAGAACTGTAGTCCGCCCAACAGCATCCGGTCGTCGTCGATCGCCGCGACCGTGACGGCACGCGTCACGTCGGCCATGTCAACTCCACGGTGGTGCCCTGGCCGGCGCTGCTGTCGATCACCGCGGCGCCGCCGACCTCGCGCAACCGGCCGGTGATCGACTCCCGCAACCCCAGCCCGTGGTGCCCGGCCATCGGGTCGAAACCACGGCCGCGGTCGGTGATCGTCAGGGTGAGACGCAGCGGCGCCCGGCCCTGCTGTGGCGGCGCCCCGAACGCGGTCACCCAGGCCTGGTTCACCCCGCTGTGCTTGATCACGTTGTTCAACGCCTCGCGGGTCGCGTCGGACATCGCGCGCACGACCGGCGCCGGCAGGTCCACCGGGATGTCCGCGCAGTGCACGTGTACCCGCAACCCCAGCGCGGCCTGGGACCGCCCGATCGCGGCCAGTTCGCCCTGCAGGTGGTTGCCGGCGGACACGCCGTCGGAGGAGATCAGGCCACGCAGGTAGTCGGCGTCGGCCGCGCACCGCTGCCGGATCAGCGGATCGTTGACGTCGAGGCCGCCCCTGGCGAGCGTGCTCAGCGTGGACAGCACGGTGTCGTGCAACATGCGGTACTGGCGGGCCCGCTCCTGCTGCCGCGACTGTTCGGCGGCAGAACGCGCCTGCGCGGCGGCCAGCTCGACCGCGGTCGCGTCCGCGATCGCGGCCTGGCCCAACAGGTAGCGGCAGACCACCACCGCGAGCACGCCGACACCGGCCAACGTGCACACCGCGTACGCGGCTGCCGCCCAGCTCTGTCCGAGCCCACGCGCGGCCCCACCGAGATATGCCGAGATGAGCACCACCATGGCGGTGCCCGAGCCGAGGACCGTGCCGGCCGCCGCGCTCGCGGCCGCCACGGCAAGCGCGATCGCCGCGGCCGGGTTCGCCCACGACGTGGCATCGGCGGCGAAACCACCGAGTACCAGGCAGATCGCGGTCACCCCGATGTCCACCGGGACCAACTGGACCGGGATCGCGCGACGCGTCAACACGGCCACCGTCCACGCCAACGACCACGCGCACAGCACCCCGTACACCGCGAACGCCAGCCCCGGGCGCCCCACGCCGCGCCCCGCGAACTCGGCCATCGTCAACGGCCACGGCACCAGCTGGGTCACCCGCAGGGCCGTCGCGACGTACGCCATCAGGGCAAGGGCACGAGCCCGCGCGTCACGCACATCGGGGGCAGCCAGCGGGGCAGGCCCAGACCGGACCCGGCCCGCCGCCATCGGCATCAAGCCGTGCAGCGCGCCGCGAACCGTCGGCGTCCCCCCGACCACTGGCACCTCCATCTCCCTCGCGAGTCTGCCCAGTGAGCCACGTGTTGGCGAGTAGCCAGATATGCCGACACTGCTGTGGGCATTTGGTGCGACAGCAGCATTTCCGTCATGACAGCAGGCACACCACCGGCCGACGATCACGACACGTTCCGCGACCGCTTCGTGGACGTACCGCTATCTGAGGGGACCACACCATGTCACGTCACGTCGTCATCGCCGCGATACTCGCCGGCCTCGCCACCGCCACACTGACCGCCTGCACGGTCGGCGGCGCGCCGCTCGGCGGCACGGCGCCCGCGGCGACCACCAACCCCGCCGCGGGCTCGGCTCCCGCCACAGCGGGCGGCGCACCCGCCGCGACCGGTCAAGCCGCGGGCGGTGCCGGCATCCCGGAACTGCCCGCCGGACTGCCCAATCTGGGCAGCATCAACGTCGGCGGCGTGTCCGTCGGCGGCAGCCTGCCGGCCGGTTTCCCGACGCCACCCGGCGCGGGGCTGTCCGGCGCCGTCGGTGCCGAGGGCAACATCGCGGCCCAGATGCAGGTGGCCGACCCGACATCGGCCTACAACTTCTGGCTGTCCGCACTGCCCTCGGCGGGATATCCCGTGGGGCAGCGGGGGATCACGACCATCAACGGGGTCGTGCACGCCGGGATCAACTTCTCCGGCCACGGCTACCAGCCATCGTCCACGATCGCGATCGTGGGCAACACCGCAACGCTCGGCTTCGAGGGCGGCGGCAGCAGCGGTGGCAGCGGTGGTGGTGCCGCCGCGCCGCCGGCCGTTGGCAGTGGCGGCGCGCCGATCTCCGTCGAACAACCGAACGTCAGCCAGACCCTGAGCTGCACCGGTGGCAACATCGTGAACATCCAGGGGCCCAGCGACAGCATCACGCTCACCGGCAGTTGCGGCACCGTCAACGTGACCGGCTACCAGGACACCGTCGTCATCGACTCGGCGGCCGCGGTCAATTTGACCGGCGTCAGCGACGACGTCACCGTCCACACGGGAAACCCGCAGGTCAGCAAGACCGGCACCAACGACAACATCCACTTCGGCTAGTACCCGCGCCGGTAGGGGACAATGACCGCATGAAGACCGGACTCGTCCTCGCGGGCGGCGGCGTCGCTGGCGTCGCGTGGGAACTCGGCGTACTGCTAGGCATCCAGGACGTCGATCCCGACCTGGCCGCCGCCGTGCTGGCCGCGGACATGGTGGTCGGCACGTCGGCCGGCTCGGTGGTCGCCGCGCAGCTCACCAGCGGCACGTCGCTCGCCGACTGCTACGCCAAGCAGCTCGACTCCACGTCGACCACCGAGATCGACGTCGACGTCAGTCTCCCCGACCTCGTCGCGAAGCTCGGGGCGGCGGCCCAGGGCGCCACGTCGCGGCAGGATGCGCTGCGACGCATCGGCGCCGTGGCGCTCACCACGGCAACGGTCGACGAGGCGGCACGCCGTGCCGTGATCGCCTCCCGGCTGCCGGTGCACACCTGGCCGGAGCGCGTTCTCCTGGTGACCGCGGTCGACGCCGAGACGGGCGAGCCGGTCGTGTTCACGCGGGAGTCCGGCGTCGAACTGGTGGACGCGATCGGCGCGAGCTGCGCCGTGCCAGGCGTGTGGCCGACGGTGACGATCAACGGCCGCCGCCTGATGGACGGCGGCATGCGGTCGCCGACGAACGCCGACCTCGCCGAGGGCTGCGACAGGGTCCTGGTCCTCACGCCCCAACCCGAGGACGCTCCGCAGCCGTGGAACCGGCTGCCCGAGGAGATCGAACTGCTCGACGAGGCCGAGGTCCGGGTCGTCTACGGCGACGAGGCAGCCAGGGCCGCGTTCGGCGACAACCCGCTGTCGCCCGCCACCCGGGCCCCGGCGGCCCAGGCCGGCCGCGACACAGGCCGACGCGAGGCGCCGAGCATCGCGAAGTTCTGGCACTGAGAAACCCAAGACCCTCGCGTCGTCACGACACCGGGTTCGTGACGACGCGAGGAATCGCGGATTCGGTCACAAAGTCCAGCACCATCTTGATTTGTCAGGATTCTTGCAGCTTCGAATTGGTCGCGGGACTTATTCTGGAGTCTCGAAGGGAGGCGGCCCCCGCGCAGGGCTCCGGCAAAGTCGCATAGCCACTGGCTGGAGCGCCTCTTGATTGAATCGGCTGATCCTCCACTGAGGAGGGTTGGCCGCCCAGCCGCACGAGATCTCTGCGTCACTCCCGATCGGAAGCGCCCCAGCCACCAAGCGAATCGCGCCGATTAGCCCACCTGATCTGCGAAAACGCAAATTTGACGGGCCCTACCCCCAAAGAAACGCAGCCCCCACCACTCCACGGGGGCGTCCCGATTCCCAATCTACTCTTGTCAAGACCCAAATGGGGGGTTCACAGGCAATCGGTGGATAACCGAAAGTGTTGTCCACAAGTCGGCCAACCGCTTGACAAGGGTGGTTATTCCTCCGTCTCCAAGGCCTCCAGTTCGGTGAGCGCGGCTTCTGCGCGGCGGAGGAAGGCGTCGACCTCCTTCGCGTGGTAGCCGTGCTTGCCGCGCGGCGGCTTGCTGAACTTCACCCGATGGACGTCCGTCGCGGCCAGGTCGCTTCTGCCGCGCAGGGTGGCCTCGATGAGGCCGAGGAACCCGTCCACCTCGACCTCGATGTAGCGGTCCCGGCCCCGCCGGGACCTGGAGAAGACAACGTCGCGTACGTCGTCGGCACTCAGGCTCATGATCCCTCCACAACAACGACCACAAGACAGTATTCGCGCCGGACCGGACCACGCACCTGTCAGGTGACCTCGCCATGAACCGAGTGCCGGCTCAGCTGGCGGGAAAGTCGAGTTCCGGCTGCTGGCCCGACGAGAGCAGGAAATGGGCCACGAACGTGACGTCGTCGTCGAGTGCGTCGAACCGCGCGATGCGGGCGCCTTCCGCCTCGTAGAACGCGTCACCCGGGACCAGTACGGCAACGGGTTCGCCCTCGACCTGGTACGCGACCGAGCCCTCGACGACGCAGCCGACCACCGGACAGTTGTGGACGTGCAACCCGGCCGCGACGCCGGCAGGTATCCGGATCCGCCGGGTCTCGATCCGCTCGATCGACTTGGCCTGCGCCAGCGCGATATCGGCCAGCGTCGTGCGGGTAATCGATTCGGTCACAACGGACAGGCTAGCGCGCCGATGACCGATCTGTGCCAAGGTGTCCGTGGCGCGGGACGGGAACCGGGAGGCAGGAAACATGGCGAAGGGGTATTGGATCTCGGCGTACCGGGAGATCCACGATCCGGAGAAGTTGGACGCCTACGCCCAGTTGGCCGGGCCGGCCATCGCGGCGTCGGGCGGGCGGATTCTGGCCAGGAACGGGCAGGTCGAGGCACATGACGCGGGGCTGGCCATGCGCGCGGTGATCGTGGAGTTCGACAGTTTCGCGGCGGCGGTGACGGCCCACGGGACGCCCGCCTACCAGGAGGCTCTTGCCGTGCTGGCGGACGGCGTCGAGCGGGACTTCCGGATCGTGGAGGGCATATAGCCGGGCAGGTTCAGCGCTCGTTGCCCGCACGCAGCCAGGCGATGTAGTCGGCGACCGCGCGTTCGGTGTCGTAGGCGGGCCGGTAGCCGGTGTCCTGTTGGATGCGGGTGATGTCGAGGTAGATCCGTTGGCCGGTGCCACCGGTGGGTAGCTCGATCCGGGCGTCCGGGACGACCTTCTTGATCGCGGCGGTGATCTCGGCGTTGGTCGTCGCGCGGCCGGACGCGACGTTGTAGGTGCGGTGGCTGAGCTGGCCGGCGAGTTGCAGCAGCGCGATGGCCCGGCCGCAGTCCTTCACGTAGCACAGGTCGATCGAGTCTTCCGTGTTCGGGGCGAAGCGCAGCAACGAGAGATCCGGCTCGGTGCCGCGGACGGCGGCATGGACGAGCTGAGGGACGGCGACGAACGGTGAGGCGGCTCGGCCGAGCGGCCCCCAGATGGCGGCGATGCGGTAGTTGACGATGTCGATCCCTGTGGTGCCGGCAAGGTGGTCGGTGAGTAGCTCGCCGATCTTCTTGAACGCCGGGATCACGTGGCCCGAGGTCATCGGCAACGGCATGTCCTCACCGAGTGGGCCCTCGGCGGTGATGCCGCCGTACACGCCGATCGTGCTCGCGACGCCGACGCGCGCCACGCCCCACTCCTGGGCGGCCTCGATGACGTTGAGCAGGCCGCCGATCGCCTTCCGCGCGCCCTCGACGGGCTGGTCGGAGCCGGGCGGCCATGGCATGGACCCCGCGAGGTGCACGATGCCGGTGATCTTGTGGCGGGTGCCGACGTCGAGTAACGCCGTCAGATCGGTGATGTCGGCCCGCTCCACGGCCACGTCCGCGCCTGCGAGGCTGGCCGGTGTCTCAGCGTTGCGGCGCTGGACCAGCACACAGCCCTCGCCCAGATCGAGCAGCGCCCGCACGGTGTGGGAGCCGATGAAACCGAGACCTCCGGTAACCAAGATCATCACATTACCCTTCCTGTCGCCGAGCTGATTATCAGTACTACTGACGATCAGGCTAGCGATAGAATCGATGGATGTCCAGGACCGACGGGCCAGGCCCGGAGCTGAGCGGGCGGCTGGGCTACCTGCTCAAGCATGCGCAGCTTCGGATGGCCGAGCTCACCACGAAGGCGTTGACGCCGTACGGCATCCACGGGCGCGAGTTGGCGGTGTTGGTCATCCTCGCCGGCCACGAGCCTGCGTCGCAGCAGCAGGCGGCGCAGCGGCTGGGCATCGACCGCACCACGATGGTCGCGCTGCTGGACACACTCGAAGGCAAGGGCCTGGTGTCACGTCATCCACACGCGGACGACCGGCGCCGCAACGTGGTCGAACTGACCGATGCCGGACAGGACACCCTCCTGCGGGCCACCGAGGCAAGCGAAGCGGCCGAGCGCGAGTTCCTCGCGCCGCTGGGCCCGCAGGCCGCCCAGCACCTGCGGAACTCACTGCAGACGATCGTGACCCACCCGGACAACTAGCCTTCGGTGGCCTTGGGCCGTCCCGCCATGCCCTCCAGAATCCGGACGATCTCCGCGCGCTGCTGCCGGGCCTCGACCGCCGCGCTCCAGAAGAAGCACGTCAGGCCGGTGAAGAACGCGACCCCGGCCAACACGCCGAACACGACCGCGCTCAGCACGCCGCTCGCCTGCGTGACGACCGGACTCGGCACGACGATGTCGATCCGTGGGCCGGCGTTGGACGCGGTGTCGCCCCGAAACGCCAGAACCAGGGAAACCGCGGCCAACACCACGGCGAGCCCCATAGACAGCCAACCCGCGACCCGCCAACGCTGAACCATTCGCCGATGATGCCAGCACGACAACGGAATCGATTGTCGACGCGCCTCAGGCACAGTCGGCGACGCAGGACGCGACGCCTTCTCTTGTGGACAGGATCGCCCACATCGCTTCACCCGGCCGGCCACGAGGTCGGCCAGCACGACCCCCAGGTCGGCGGCCGGCGCCAGGTAGTGCTTACCCTTTTTCACAGGTTGGGCATGCGGTTGGGCTGTGTCCGTGGACCAATTCGCCAGGTCGTGCTCGTGTTGTTTGCGCACGAGCCAGGCTGTGAACATGTTGACTGTGGCCTATTCGGTTATTGCGCCGTCATGATCCGCTTGACCGATGGAGACGTATCACGGTACGTTTACTTACTATAAGTAAGACTTGCTTACTAAATATTCGATCACGTGTCTCGTCGGTCGACACCCTCGGAGGTGCTGATGAACGGACGTGTACTCCTGGCCCTTCTCGCCTCGCTGTCACTGGTCGTTGGCGCCGTCGTGACCGCGGCGGGACCGGCCGCGGCGGTCCAACCTCATGACACGCAGAGCTTCCTCGTCACTCTGTACGGCTTTCCGGACAACTCACCGCCCGGTGCCGGCATCGCCTTTCCGCAGATTCACAGTCAGGCCGGTGGCACCGGAACCTTCGGTGATCCGGTCACCTTCGCCACCGACCAGAACGAACTGGCGCCCGGCAGCATCGTCTATTATCCGTTCCTGCACCGCTACTTCATCATGGAGGACGACTGCGTGGCGTGCGATCAGGACTGGGAGGGCAACGGACCTGACGGCGGGCCGAACTTCAACCACATCGACCTGTGGGTCGGCGGCCAGAACGGCGACGCGAACGCCGTGATCAACTGCGAGGACGCGCTCACGCAACAGGGCGACGTGATCATCAACCCGCCGTCGAACGAGCCGGTGGACACCACCCCGCTGTTCGACTCGAATACGAACACCTGCTACAACCCCAACAGTTTCCCCGGCTAGCGAACGCACCTCACCCCGGCGGGTATCCACAGTGCACTGGAAACCCGCCGGGGTGATTTCATCTGACGTCAAATCGACCTTTCCCAGGCACGTCCGTGCAATTCCTGACCGCGGCTTGGGGGTTGACGCGGATCTGTTGTGTGCCAACAGATCCGCGTCAGGTCAATGGGTGTCGGGTAGCCAGTTGCCGTGGAAGCCGGCGGGCACCCGGCGGGGTAGGTGGATGGTGGCTGTCGGCGCGGCGGTCAGGTCGTCGGCGTCCAGGAGGACCAGGTCGCTGCCGTTGGTCGCGGCGTCGTGGACGAAGGCCATCAGCCAGCCGGGGCCGCCTGCCCGGTCGTCGGCGGCGGCGAAGGCGGCCTCGCCGGGTGTCCTGCCTTCGCCGAACCGGTGGCTGCGGACGCTGCCCTGTTCGAGGTCGTAGCGGTGGATTTCGCCGCCGTGCGGGCCGTGCGTCGCGCTGATGTGGCCGTATCGGGCGGGTAGGCCGGCGAGTCGGTCGTCGATGCGCGGGAATTCACCGGGGCGCTCGTCCAGTTGGTCCTCGCGCACCGTGCCGGCGAGCAGGTCGATCGTCCAGCGGCACAGGGTGGCCGGCCCGGTCACCTCGACGCCGTCGCCGAGCGAGTCGTAGCGCATCGCGTGCAGTACCAGCCGTTGGCCGTCGGCTTCCTCGTGGGCGTTGAGGGTGTGGAACACGTAGCAGGGCCCGATCTCGAACCACCGGACCTGGCCGAAGGGATCGTCCCGACGCAGCACGCCGAGCCGGGCGCCGTAGTCGGGGGTCCACGTGTAGGGCATGCCCGGCTCGCCGCCGCGCTGCCTGGCGAGGTCGAACAGGATCGGCAGGTCGAGGAAGATCACGTGGCCGCCGGTCAGGGCGAAGTCGTGCATCATCGTGGACGCGCCGACGTCCACCGGGCGGCTGAGGACCAGTTCGCCGTCGGCGTTCGCGCGGTGGTAGGTCACGAACGGCGCGGTGGTGTCGTAGCCGAAGAAGTGCAGTTCTCCGGTGGTGGGGCAGGTTTTGGGGTGTGCGGTCATCGCGGTGCGCAGCCGGCCGTCGAAGTCGTGGGCGCCGACGGTGTCCAGTTCGTGCCCTGGCTGGCAGCTCAGTTCGTAGGGATAGGACGACTCGACGAGGGCCAGGGTGCGTCCGGCGTGCCGGACCACGTGCGTGTTGGCCGGACCGGCGGTGAGGTCGGTGTTGCCCTGCTCGTCGTGTGAGCGGGCGCCGTGGGTGAAGGAGTTGGTGCGGACCCAGCGGTTGCGGTAGGCGGTGGCCGTGCCGGCCTCGATGCGGACGCCGTGCACCATGCCGTCGCCGAGGAACCAGTGCGGCGATGCGGCGTCGCGCGGGTTGGGGCCGTTGCGCAGGTACCAGCCGGTCAACTCGGGCGGGATGGCGCCGCTGACGGGCAGGTCGGTGACGGTGAGTTCGTCGGGTACCGGGGCGAAGTTGTCGAGCAGATGTGGTGCTGTCGCGGTCATGTCGGACTCCGAACGGTCGTGGTCAGCTGCCGTTCGCGGCGGCTAGCCGAGCCTGGATGATCTTGGGGTAGCGGATGGTGAACGCGGCCGGCAGCACGAAGGCGACGACCTGGATGAGCGTGGTGACCAGGGCGCCGACGTTGTTGATCGCGAGGATCAGGCTGATCACCGCGGTGACGGTGAAACACGTCGCCCAGACGGTGGTGATGACCACGTTGACGCGCACGAACCCCGGGTTGTCCCACAGCTCGCGCGGGGCACCGAGCTTCGCGATGCCGAGGGTGAAGGGGCGGCGCACGGCCAGGCTGCCCAGGGCGATCAGCGCGAGCCAGCTGAAGGACAGCGCCCCGGTGTAGTGGTGCAGCGGGGAATGCGGCGCGGCGAAGGCTACGGCGCTCAGTAGGGCGAAGTACACGACGGTGGCGATGTCCAGTACCAGCGCGCTCGCGGGCACTCCGGCGGTGCGTTGCCGCACAAGCGAAACCAGGGCGACGACCAGGGCGGCCAGCGCGGCCCACTGCCAGGCGACCGAGGCAAGGGCGGCGAAGACGATGTAGGGCAGGTAGCCACGGACGAAGCTCAGCTTGCTCATGGCGGGCTCCTCTCGCTCCGGGGGATCTGGATAGGTCAGATCCGACAGGGCGAAGGTAGACCGTCCTGAACTGACATGTCAAGACTGGAAGGTCTTGCTGTGACATGTCGATGCTAGAATGGTGGAACCTGGAAGGTGGGTGCTGCCATGAGCCTCCGTCACGCCCTGCTCGGCCTGCTGGTGGACCGCACGGCCAGCGGTTACGAGCTGCTGAAGCTGTTCGACACGTCGCTGGCCCACGTGTGGCCCGCCAGCCAGAGCCAGGTCTACGGCGAGTTGACGAAGCTGGCCGACACCGGGCTGGTGGAGGTCGTCGCGCAGGGTCCTCGGGGACGCAAGGACTACGCGCTCACCGACTCGGGGCTGGCCGAACTGCGCCGCTGGCTGGCCGAGTCACCGCCCGACCAGCCAGCGCGCAGCGAAGTCCAGCTCAGGGTGTTCTTCCTGGACCTGCTCACACCACCGCAGCGCCTGGCGTTCCTTGACGAGCAGGCCGATCGCGCCGCCGCCCACCATGCCGCACTGCGGCAGATCCTGGACTCGGAGGACTGGACCGAAGCGGGCATGCTCACCGCGAATGGCCGGCTGGCACTGGAATTCGGCCTGCGCTTCACCGCGATGCGCGAGGAATGGGCGCGCTGGGCCGCCAAGCAGCTCGCCGCCGACTGACCGGTATCAGCGAACCTGCGGGCCGAGCAGTGACCACGTTGGTGGCGGAAACGACTTCATTGATATGGTTACCGACATGGAGATAGTGGTTCTCGCCTGCGACGGCGTGTTCGACTCCGGGCTCGCGGCGATCCTGGACGTGCTGGACCATGCCAACGCGGTGCGGGAACAGATGTCCCAATCCCCGTCCTGGAACGTGACGACGATCGGCGTCGACACCCTGGTGCGGACCGGAGCCGGGCACCTCGTGCCCGCCAAGCCCCTCTCGCACGCCGAGAACGCGGACCTGTTGATCGTCCCCGCCAGGGCCGCACGTGGCCCCGCGGACGTGCTCGACTTCCTCAACGGGGACGAGTCGGTTCCCGTGCGCGACGTGATCGCCAGCACCCGGCAGCGCGGCACCCCGATCGCGTCGGCGTGTGCCGGCACCTTCCTGCTGGCCGAGGCGGGGATCCTGGACGGCCTGCGCGCGACGACGACCTGGTGGCTCGCGCCGGCCTTCCGCGCCAGGTACCCCAAGGTCGACCTCGACGAAGGCCGCATGGTCGTCACCTCCGACGGCATCGTCACCGCCGGTGCGGCCTTCGGGCACGTCGACCTCGCCCTGGCGATCGTCCGGGCGAACAGCCCCGCGCTGGCCGACCAGGTGGCCCGCTACCTGGTGATCGACGACCGCCCATCGCAGTCCGCCTACACCATTCCCAGCGCACTGGCGCAGAGCGATCCGCTCGTCGCGGCCTTCGAACGCTGGGTCCGCGAACGCCTTGCCGAGCCCATCAGCGTGCCCGACGCGGCCAAGGCCATCGGCGTCAGCGAACGAACACTGCAACGCACCGTCCAGCGCACCCTGGGCACCTCACCCATTCGCTTCGTCCAGGCACTCCGGATCGAACAGGCATCACACTTGTTGCGTACCACCGAACTGTCCATGGAATCCATCGCGAGGAAAGTCGGTTACGAGCACCCCAACACGCTGCGCCTGCTCCTGCGCGCACACACCGGCAAGACGACCGCGGCCCTCCGCGGCACCTGACCCACGGCGGCGGCGAGCTCTGCCGGGAGGACGCTTCGTTCGTCCGAAGTGGATGTCGACCAGGATCGCTTCCGCATCGCCGCGCGGCGGGGTTCGAGTCGGAATCCCTAGCAAAGATGGCGCTTCTGCCACTGATCTCGTCGCTCGGCCGCGACCTAGTGTTGCCTCTTGTGAACATCAGAGGCAAACGGCAGCATGCGGAAGCCGAGCGTACCGACGACGTGCGGGGAGGAACCCTCAGTCGGCGCAACGTCCTTGGTGGTCTTGCCGCACTCCCCGTCCTGGCCGGCATCGGGTCGGCCGCCGCAACGGCGGTGCGGCCGGACAGGGTCCCGGACGCGACCGGCGACCTGGTGCGCGGCGCGGAGCGGCGGTACAACGCCCCGCTGCTCACCGCGGGAACCCGGCTGTTGCTGCCGGCGGGCATCAAGGCCGTGCCCATCAAGGACTTCTACCGTCGGCCGCACCTCGCGCCGGCCGAGTCCGCATGGCCGCACCTGACGGCGACCGACGGCACCACGGTCGACGCGTCGATCATTCCCGAACGCGGCGCGCCCACCCGTATCGCGATGCTGAGCGGGTTCACCGAGGGCTGGTACGAGCTCATTCATGCGAGCGGGCGGGCCGACCGCGTGACGTGGGATGCGCGCAAGCTCCCGTTTCTGTGGTTCTACGGTGAGTTCGGCGCCACGAACGACACTCCTTACCACAACTGGTTCTACACGCTCGGCCTGCAGCCGCTTTCCCGCAATCCTTATGCCCCCAACATCCTGGCCCAGTAGGAGCGCAATGTCCCACCACTTTGACTACCCGCAGGACGAGACGCTGGACATCACCGACGCCTACTGCTTCGCCGGGGCCGGCAGCATTCACGGCCCGCGCACGGTATTCGGGATGAACACCTCGCCGACGTTCGGCAAGCCATGGAACCCCGCAGGCCATTACGAGCTCAAGATCGACACCAATGGCGATTTCGTCGAGGACATCACGTTTCGCGCCACCTTCCCGATCGGCTCCGACGGCACGCAGCACGTACAGCTGGCGCAGCTCAACGGCGCCGCGGCCACCGACCCCAGTGCCTCGGGCCGGATCATCACGCCCCCCGACGCCCCCGTCGGCGAGGTCGTGGAATGCCACCACGGCATCAAGCTCTTCGCCGGGCAACGCCGTGACCCGTTCTACAATTTCATTCCCTTCCCGGTCGCCACCACGAAAGCACTGGCGACCGGCACCTTTCCCAACCTTGACGCGCTGCGGCCGGCCCATGACGATTTCGCGAACACCAGCGTCAGATCCTACGTGCTCGAGGTGCCGGTCGAGATCACCGGCCCACGCCCGGTGCACTACTGGGCGACCACCTCGTTCTTCGACAAGGGCCACAACACCTGGGTCCAGCTCCAGCGTGCCGCGGAGCCGAACATGACCACCTTCTTCGACTTCGCCAACGGCTCGGCACACGTCGACTACAACGCCACCGTCCCCACGGACGACCGCGTCGGCAGGCCCGCCAAGCCCTCGGTCGATCCCGCATCGGGGATCTGGGGTCAGGTGCGGGACAACATCGCGGCGGTCGTCGCGGCAGGCGGAACCTTCGGCGACCTTCCGCACGGTTTCCCGACCGCACTGGCTTACGGTGCGTGGGCGGCGGACCGGCTGCTCCCGAACGTCCTCAGGTTCACACCCGGCACCGTCGCCTTCTGGGACCCGTGGCGCGATGTTCACAACGGCAAGGGCCTGATGGAGGACATCGCGTCCAACATCATCAAGATGATCGTGAACCAGGACTTCTCCTCGGGCCTCGAACCGGGACCGCTGCTCGACTACTTCCCTTACCTCTCCCCGCCGCCGGCCGGCTGACCGGGAAGCGGTCCCAAGGCATCCGTGCGAACTGCGTCCCGCCGGCGTATCGCCGACGGGACGGGTCGGCCAGCCGTTGACCTGCTTGGCGCGGGTGACCTCCTGCTGGATGTCGTTGTCCAGCAACGGATTCTCCGGGTACGCGCTGGTGTCGACCCAGGAGCCCGCGAATCGGGTGCCGTTGGGGCCCAGGTTGGACAGGTCCGGGTACTGGGCGGCGATCTGGTATTCCGGGCTGATATTCAGATCGTTGAGGAACTGGGTGGTGAGGTTGTTGTAGCCGGCCTCCACGTTGTTGATTGGCTCCCAGTAAATGGCCCACAGGCTGGTGTTGTTCTCCAGTACCGCGCTGCCGTTGCGATAGACGGCAAGGCCGGGAATCCGGCCGTTATAGGCTCGGGAGTAGGAAAATAATTAGGCCGGACGGCGCAGGCTGCACCATTTGCGCGCCGACCTTGTCATCGGCTTGCGATCCGAGCCAACCGCGCGCGGTTGCGCCCAGTAACCGTTCGATACGACGATCGGCAGTCCGGGAATCCCCCATCCCTGCAAGCGAAACCATCAGGGCCGGCTCAGGGATCTTCCCGATGGCCCCATCCGTCCGGCAGGTGAGACGCTGGTGCGCAACGGATCGCCGTAATTCCGGAGATTCGGACCATTGTTGTTTCCATGTCAAGGGGTGGACCAAATGCGATTATCCAAAGCCGCGCACGTCATGGTGCTCGGCGTCCTGGGCGTGCTTCTCATGGCTGCACCGGCCCTGGCCGTAGGGTCCCATTTCCCCTACGCCACTGGAGTACTGGACCGAGTCGCCCGGGGGCGGTTGGACGCTGAGCCCGGACGCCGACCAACTGTCCAACCTGTCCGACGTGGTCTCGCCGACCACGGTGGGACACGACGACGGTGACCAGGCGGTACACGTCTTCACCGTGGACGAGGTCGGCAATCTCTGGGACTCGTTCTCGGCGAACCCAGTGGGTTCACCGGCGGTCTGGTCCCGGACGGATCTCACCGCCGTGACCGGCGCCTTCGTCTCGACCCAGGTGGCGGTCGGCGCGTTGTACCTCGGCGGCGGCACGCCGAGCACCCAGGTGTTCGCCGTGAGCAGTGGCGGGCACCTGCTCTCCTTCACCACCGCCGGTGACGGCGGCGGCTGGCACGTCTTCGACCTCACCGCCATCAGCCACAGCGGAGCGAATCTGACCACGGCGCCACACCCCATCAAGATGGGCAGCACCGTGGCCGTGTACGCCACGGACAGCAGCAAGCACCTGCACGATTTCTACAAGCCGATCGCCAGCAACTGGGCGGACATCGACATCACCCACCAGACCGGCAAGAACGCGATTTTCGGTGTGCCGTACACCTACGGCGGCAACTCCATCCAAACCGTCAGCACCAGTCCCGGCGGGCACCTGGCAGTCATTGGCGCGCGCCTTTTCGGCGGGTTGTCTTGGCCCACGCCCACGAACCCAGTGCAGCCGTGCGGCCGGGCACGTCCGACGACTCGACACTATGGCCGGATCGGGTCGGCGGCGGGCGAACGTCCGGTGTGACCGGGCTGAACAGTCCGGAGCCACGCAAGCCGGGATGGGTTTGATCGTGCGCGGGCGCTCGGCACGGGCGCTGGGCGACTATCCTTGGCAGGGTGGACCCGCGAGGTGTGGCCGACTGGGTTGGCTTGCCGCCGACACCGCTGCGACTGCACAGGCTGACCTGGGCCTCCGGGTTCCTGACCGAGGCAACGCAGATCATCGCCGATGCCCCCGGCATCGAGGACGGCGAGGTGCCCGACCCGCAAGCGAACGAGATTCCGCTGTGGTATCAGCAGGTCCGGGGCCGGTCAACGGCCGTGACCCAGCCGTGCGAGTTGGGCATGGCCGAGGCGGCGCTCGCCATCGGGCGGGGTGAACTGTCGCCGGTGGAATTGCTGGAATCCTGCCTTGCGACGATCGAGCGCACCGAGCCCGCGGTGTGCGCGTTCCGGACGACCGAGAGCACGGCACTGACACAGGCCAGGTTGGCGAACCAGGGACCACCGACCGGACTGTTGCACGGGATTCCGTTCGCGGCGCAGGACCTGATCGACACCGTGAACACGACGACCCAGTACGGCACCGTCGCGGTCACCGGCCGGATGCCCCGGTGGGACGCCACCGTGATCACCAGGATCCGGGCCGCGGGCGGCATCCTGGTCGGCAAGGCAGCCACCGGCGAGATGGGGTACGGCCTGTCCATGCCCCGTGTATGCAACCCGTGGGATCCCACCGCACTGGCCGGCGGGTCGGCCGCCGCACTCGCCGCGCGGCAGATCCCGATCGCCGTGGGCACCGACACCAGCGGTTCGCTGAGCCTGGCGGCGGCGATGTGCGGCACCACGGCCATCAGACCGACTTTCGGGCTGGTGTCCCGCAGTGGCGCCATGGTGCTGGCGCCCTCGTTCGACACCGTGGGACCGATGGCGCGCAGCGCGCGGGACTGCTTGTTGTTGTTGCAGGTCATGACCAGGCAGGCGCCACCAGAGCCGGTGTCGGCGATGGTGGACCCGCGGCAGGTGCGGATCGGTGTCGCTGAAGACTGTCTGCCCGAGCAGTTGGCCGTCGCGGAAACCCTGCGCGATGCGGGCGCCCAGATCTTGCAGGTCCCGATGCCGTCCTGGGAGATCACCCAGGCCACCGGGTGCGTACTGGTCATTGCCGAGGCCGCGGCCCAGTTCCGGGAGTACCTGGCGCGCGGTGAGCCGTTCGCCGATGACGTCCAGTCGTTCCTGGAAGCGGGATTGATCCTGCCGGTCGCGGATTTCCTGCACGCGCAAGGGGTTCGCGCGGCGATCCGGCGGGAGTACGCGGAACTGCTCGGCCGGGTGGACCTGATCCTGTCGCCGACCAGTACGGTGCGCGACCTGTCGCATAAGGCCCGCGAACCGCAGGGCACACCGTTGTTCCCGTGGCTCGGCCGGTTCACCCTGCCGGCCGGTCTCACCGGGCTGCCCGCCATCGCCTTCCCCTGCGGCTTCACCACGTCCGGCATGCCCGTCGGCGCCCAGTTGATGGGCCACGCCAGGACCGAGCCGCTGCTCGCGGCGATCGTCGATATCTACCAACGGGAAACCGACTGGCACACCCGCACGCCGCCGGTCTTCTGACCGGTGAATCCGGCCGTCAGCGCACCGACTCCTGGGCGATCGCGGCGAACTCGGCGAGCAACGGGCTGCGCCGGGTGCTGTCCCACGCGAGGCAGACCTCGCTGGGACCGATGTCGCGGACGGCGACATGCACGATGTCCTGGCGCGTGTAGTAGGTGGCGGTGGACAGCGGGAACACCGCGACACCCCGGCCGGCGGCCACCCGCTCCAGTTTCTCCTCGACGCTGTGCACCGCGGGCTCGGCCCTGCGGCGCCCGGCGCGCACCTCGTCGGCGATGTCACGCCATTCCGGCACCAGGTCCGGGTCCTGCAACAGGTGCTCCCCGGCCAGGTCGGCGATCTCGACGCCGTCCTTGCCCGCCAGCCGGTGCTCGGCCGGCAGGACGACCACCCTCGGTTCGGCCGTCAACGGCTGGACCCGCAGTCCACGCCGGTCGATCGGCAGTCGGACGTAACTGACGTCGGCCCTGCCGTCGTGGAGCACGTCGGTCTGGTCGTCGAAGCTGGTGCGGATCACCTCCACGTTCAGCCCGGGATGCCGGGCGAGCAGGGTGCGCACCGCCGAGGTCACGATCAGTCCCGGCATGAACCCGACGGTGAACGTGTCCGCGCCCCGCGCGGCGCGGCCCACGCGGCGGCGCAGGGCGTCGGCACCGGCCAGCAAGGGTGTTGCGTCGGCGAGCAACTGGCGGCCTGCCGCGGTCAGCTCGGTGGTCCGCTTGTCGCGCACGAAAAGCTGGGCCTTCAGCTCGTTCTCCAGCGCCCTGATCTGCCGGGACAGCACCGGCTGCGCGATGTGCAACGCCTCGGCGGCCCGCCCGAAGTGCAGCCGCTGCGCGACTGCGACGAAGTATCGGACCTTGCGCAGATCGACGTCCACCAGTGACTCCTCGCTCGCGAGATACCCCCAGGGTATGACTGGCGGCGAAAAGGGTCTTGGCGTCGCGCCCGTTCGTGGGGTCATCGTGGTGGCAGCACCCGAGCGAAAGGCACCACGATGGATCTACAAGGCCAGCACGTGATCGTCCTTGGCGGCACCTCCGGTATCGGCCTGGCGACCGCCGTCGCGGCCGCCCGGCGCGGCGCCGCGGTGACCGTCGCGTCCAGCAGGCGCGCCAGCGTCGACAAGGCCCTGGCGGTGCTGCCGGCCGGCTCGGGCGGACGGGTGGTCGACCTCGGCAGGCCAGACGCGGTGCGCGCCCTGTTCGACGACCTTGGCGAGATCGACCATCTCGTCTACACCGCGGGTGAACCACTCGCCCTGATGCCGGTGGCGACCCTTGACCTGGCTGCGGCCCGCGACTTCTTCACGTTGCGCTACTTCGGCGCGCTGCAGGCCGTGCAGGCTGCGCGGGTGCGCGACTCGATCACGCTGACCACCGGCGTCGCCAAGGACCGGCCCGGCGCGGGTTGGGCGGTCGCGGCGAGCATCTGCGGCGCGGTGGAGGCACTGACGAAGGCACTGGCCGTCGAACTCGCGCCGGTGCGGGTTAACGCCGTCTCGCCGGGCGTCGTCCGATCCCCGTTGTGGTCGCGGATGGGCGATGACGAGCGCGAGCGGATGTATCGCGACATCGGCGGCCACATCCCGGTGGGGCGGGTGGGCGAGGTCGAGGACATCGCGGCGGCCTACCTGTTCTGCATGACGCAACGCTTCGCCACCGGCACCGTGATCACCGTCGACGGCGGGTCCGTGCTCGTCTGAGGCCTATTCGCGGAACGTGAGTGCCGACGGTTCGCCGCGCCGCAACGCGTCGACGTGGTCGACGAGATTCAGTGCGGCGCTCAGCGGCAGGCCGGCGTTGAGCTTGTCGATGACTTGGCTTTCCTTGGCCTTGACGGCCGCTGCGGCGTCCAGGAGGGTCGCGACGCGGTCGGGGTCGATGACGACGATGCCTTCGTCGTCGGCCAGGATCAGGTCGCCGGGACGCACCGCGACACCGCCGCAGGTGATGGGGACCTGGAGTTCGCCGAGCTTGGTGGTGGTGCCGGCGAGCGGGGTGACGAAGCGGCTGTAGACCGGGAGTGGGCAGTTCGACACGTAGCCAATGTCGCGGTAGCCGCCGTCCACGATGATGCCGCCGAGGCCGCGGCCGATGGCGCCGCGCGCGAACAGTTCGCCGCCAAGGGCGATCTCCCGCGCGCCGCCGTCGACGACGATGACGTCACCGGGAGACGCGGCTTCGATCGCGCGCAGCACACCGAGGAAGTCGTCCCGGCAGCGAACGGTGAACGCGGGGCCGAAGACGCGCGTTGCGGCGGACCTGGCCCGGATCGCGCTGTCCAGCACGCGTGTCGTCTTGTCCGCGTCACAGATCGCGGTGGTGTCGACCGTGCGGAAGCGTTCGGCGAGGTCATCCGTTGGCATGGGGCGGAGGATACCCGGGCCGGAAGCGTCGGCGGCGCGTTCAGCGGCCCGCCAGTTCCTCGACGATCGGCGCGAAGGTTTCCATGTCGTCGAAGAGGAACGAGCTGATCCCGAGGCGTTCGCGCAGTTCGACGATCTTCCGCGTCAGTTCCTTGACGGTCCCGATGAACATGTGTGGCGATTCGAGGATCTCCTCGACGGTGAGTTCGACGCCGGTGCGCTCGCGGAGTTTGTCGGCGCGTCGGGCGGCTTCGGCCCTGGCGTCGTTGGTGCGGACCATGGGGCCGCCGGTGGGGTAGGTGTTGAGTTCGATCTCGTCGAACCGTTCGCCCGCGGCCGCGCGCACCCAGTCGATCTTCTCCTCGGTGGCGGCGAGCGTGATGCTCGGCGTGTCGAGTGTCGGCGTGCCCTGTGCGTTCTTCGCGATGCGGGGTGCGAGCCCGACGATCTGCGCTTCGCGGCCTGCCAGGGTCAGCAGCCGTTTGCCGCCGCCGCCGATGAAGATCGGTGGGTGTGGTCGTTGGAGGGGTTTCGGCGATGCGTCGTAGTCGGTGATCGTGTAGTGCTCGCCGGTGAAGGAGAACTTCTCGTCGCCGAAGCAGCCCTTGAGGACGGTGATGGCCTCGGCGAGTTTGGTGATGCGGGTGCCGACCGGTTCGAAGGGGATGCCGATCGCGTCGTGTTCCGGTTTGTTCCAGCCCGCGCCGATGCCGAGTTCCAGGCGTCCGCCGGAGAGCCGGTCGAGGGTGGCGAGGTCCTGTGCCAGGACGGCCGGGTGGCGGAGGTTGTTGTTGAAGACGAAGGTGCCGACGCGGAGCGTTTCGGTCGCCATGGCGGCCGCGGTGAGGAGCGGGATCGGCGCGTACTGCGTCACGAGGTGGTCGGGCATCATCAGGGCGCTGTAGCCGACGGATTCCGCGCGGCGGGCGAAGGCGGTGAGGGCGGGGCCGTCGAGCGGGTCCGGGGTGTCGGTGAGGAAGCGGAAGGGATGCATGCGGTACATGGTGCAGTTTTCGGCGGACGGGCGCCACGACGGTGATCGAAATGTCGGCCGGTACGACGATTCGTGACACCCGCGGCGCAACGCGACCGCGTCGAGCCGCCGGTGTCGGGGAGCCCTATGCCCGGAACTCCTTGGCGCGTCCCGGCGTGGCTTCGGCGAGCGCGATCAGGGTCTCGTTGATGCCGAAGTCCTTGGCGTAGACAAGGGTGCCCGGCTGCTGGCGCCAGGAATCCGCCAGTGTGCCGCCGTCGACCGGGTCGAATCCCAACTCGTCGACCAGCTCGAAGACCTGCTGCTTGCCGGGGCCCGCCGCGCCCGCGACCGGCAGCGCGATACGGTCGGCGGCGCCCTTCGGCCTGCCGTTCAGCAGTAGGCGCTTGTACCAGATTGTGTTGAACACCTTCACGACCGGCGAGCCAAGCTGTTCGGCCACCCACACGCTTTCCGGTGTGCCGGCCTCGATGGCATCGATATGTCCGTCCCGCTGGGGGTAGTAATTGTTGGTGTCGATGACCGGGGCGCCGGGGCGCGCGCCACTGACAATACCGGGTGCCAGGTTGGGCACGTTCTTCTGCGGGATGGTGACGATGACCAGATCGGTATCATCGGCGGCCTGCGCCGCCCATACCGCGGTGGCACCGGTTTCACCAGCCAGATCGGCGAGAGTCTGTGGACTTCGTGAGTTTGCCACCTGGACTTCGTGGCCCAGTGCGCAAAGCCGCCTCGTCAACGTTCCACCGATCATTCCGGCGCCGATGATGCCAATCTTCACCGTTACTCCTCAGGTCGTTCGGGAGCCCTCAGATTAGCTTGTTCCAACGACAGGGCACCACTGCGCGAGCGTGATATTTTCCGGTCACGAGGCTTTCGGCGAACGTCCGGTAATGACCTCGATATCCCCGAACCGCGCCAGCGCGAGCGCGCTGGCCACCGCGACCACGAACCCGGTGAACGCCACCGCGGCCCAGCCCTGCCGCGCCTGATCACCCAGCACCAGCTCGCCGATCAACGCCGGTGGCACCGTCGTCCCGATCACCATCATCGCCGTGGCCGCGATCACGTCACCGCGTTGCAGCGCCGCCGCGTAGCACCAGGTGGCGCCGACACCCGCCACGACAATGGCGTAGGCAGCCGGATCCACCGCAACGGCAGCCGGCCCGAAACCCGGGAGCACCCGGATGGCGATACCCACCGCGCCGAACCCCAGGCCGCTGATCAGGCCAAGCACCGCACCGCGGGACCGGCCCGGCAGCCGGTCCGCGGCCACCCCGAGCACGGTCAGCACACCGGAACCGACCAGCACCGCCCAGTGGAAGCCCACCCCGGGATGACCGCTGCCGGCTCCGGAGGAGGCCACGCCGAGCAGCGACAACCCCACGCACACCAGCGCGACCGCGGTCCATTCGGCGCGGTGCAGCCGTGACCCGAACCACCACGCAGCCACCACCGCAGTCACCGGAATAACCGCAGACTGGGTCGCCTGGGCGACGAACAGCGGCAGCGAGCGCAGCGCGCTCACCTGGGCGAGCAACCCGACCAGGTTGAGCGCGAGCCCACCAAGGTAGCGCCGCTGACCGAGCAACCGCACCAGGAATCGAGGATCGAACCCGGACCCTGCGTCCCCGCTCGCCCGCACCGCAACCGCTTGCATCACCGACGCGACGCCGCAGCAGACCGCCGAGAACAGCGCGCCCGCCAGACCCCAGTACACCGCTTGATCGTATCCGGCGATTTCGCCGGCACGGCAGCGACAACGGCCACCACGTCGGGCTGGCGTGCGCCGGAGCGGAGTTGGGCCGGCAGCGGCACTGCCCTGATCAAGCCGTTCTGGTTGCCGCGGCGGTACCCGGTCGGATCAGCGGCTCGGTGCCGCGGTCGCGAGCAGTTCGGTGATTCGTGCGGCGGGCGCCGGCCGGCCGAGGTGATAGCCCTGGCCCCAGTCGCAGCCGAGGTTTCGCAGGTACTCGGCCTGGTAGGGGGTTTCGACGCCTTCCGCGGTGGCGGTGAGGCCGAGGTCGTGGCTCAGGTTGATCAACGCGGGCACCAGGGTCCGGTTGGATCGGCGGGCCGGGGTCGGCGTGGCGATGCCGTGCAGGAAGCTCGCTGCCAGCTTCAGGTTGTGGACCGGCAGTTCGGCCAGGTAGGCCAGGCTGGAGTAACCAGTGCCGAAGTCGTCGATGGCCAGCCGGATGCCGAGGCCGGCCAGCGTGTGCAGGGCGTCCAGTGCCTCGTCGCCGCTGCCGATGATCGCGCTTTCCGTGATCTCCAGTTGCAGCAGCTCGGCCGGCCAGCCGGTGTCGCGCAGCACGGCGGCCACGGCCGGGGTGGTACTCGGATCGTGTAGTTGCACCACGGAGAGGTTGACGCTGATGACGGGCGTGGCGCCGACGGCGTGCCGCCACGCCACGGCCTGGGTGCACGCCTGCCGCAGCAGTGCCATGCCCAGCGGCACGATCAGGCCGGTGTCCTCGGCGGCCGGGATGAACTGCGCAGGGCTGATCTGGCCGAACTCGGCGTGTCTCCAGCGGGCCAACGCCTCGACGCCGGCCAGCGCGCCGTCGGACAGCCGGACCAGCGGCTGGTAGTCCAGAGTGAACTCGCCGCAGGCCAGCGCGCCGGGCATGGCCGCGGTGATGGCGTGCCGGCGCACCTCGGCGGCGTGGCGGTCGGCCTCGAACACCGCCCACCGGCCGCACTGGCGATGCGTGTCCGGCTGGGCCCTCGCCCAGCCGAGGCTGATGTCCGCGGCGCGCAGCAAGTCCTCCGCGGCGGTGCGGGGCACCTGCTGCTGCGCCACGATCCCGGCGCTGCCGCGCAACGTGATCCGGTGGCCGTCGAGCCGGAACGGTTCGCTCAGCGCGCGCAACGCCCCGTCGGCCACCTTCACGATCTGATCGCGGCTGGTGGTCCGGGGCACGGCGATGGCGAACAAGTCCTCGCCGAGGTGGGCGAGGAAGTGGCCGTGTTTCTCGGCAAGCACCCGCAGCCGGTGTGCCACGCGGACCAGCAGTGTTTCGGCGCGCTGGGTGCCGAGGCTCTCCGTGATCACCGCGAACCCGTCCAGCGCCACCAGGCACAGGCCGAGCCCGCCGTTGTCGGGCGCCTTCGTGATCGTGTCGGTCAGCCAGCGGGTCAGGTGGGCGCGGTTGGGCAGGTCGGTGCGTTGGTCGTACAGCAGCGCGTGCTGCAGGCGTTGCTGCAACCCGCGCTGCTGCTCGCGCCACGCGGTTCGCTCGGCCCGGTTGATGTCCTCCGCCGCGGTGAGCGCGCAGTCCCGCAGCGCCTCGGTGAAGCCGATGGCCAGTTGGCCGAGCAACTCGGCAAGCCGGCTGGTCGTCACTGGGTCGGTGATGCCCAGTTCGACCGGCAGCCGTGCGCCAAGCAGGCTCAGGGTGCGTCCGAGCGCCCTGGGTGCGGCGATCTGGCCGGCCACCAGGTCCGCGCCCAGTCGGTGTCCGGCACGGGCGTCGAAGGGGTCGGCGCGCAGCGCGGCCAGCAGTCGCCGCAGCGTGGTGTCCAGCACCGCACGGGCGTGTGCCCTGCCCTGCGGCACGAAGTTGACTTCGGCGATCCGGCGGTCCCACACCTTGACGAGCGCGGTCAGCCGCGCATCCGGGTCGGGGACGTCAACCGGTGCGGTCTGCTGCTCGGTCATCGGACTGCTCTCGGTGGGCGGCGCTTCAGGTGGTTCCAGTTCGGTGGCGTCCGGCGTTGCCATTGTTCTCGCGGGGCGAGCGGAAATCCAGAGCGGATCTACGGTCGGGGGACCCTCGCGACGGCCGCCAGGATGCGTGGTTCCGGCGGACCGTCGTCGTCCGGATCGGGATGCCATTCGGTGACCGGCACCACGCCCGGCTCGACCAACTCCCAGTCGGCCAGCAACTCCCCGAGCCGTTCCCGAGTACGCAGATGTACCGAGGTGGGGGTGCTCTGGTACAGCCGACGCACGCGCTCCTGCTCCGACGCCAGCTCCGGCACCAGCGTGGTGTGGGTGATGGTGAGATGGCTGCCCGCCACCAGCACGTCGCGCACCTTGGCCAGGATGCCGACCGGGTCGTCGTCGTCGGAGACGAAGTGCAACACGGCGTTGAGCAACACCGCGACCGGCTGGGAGAAGTCCAGAAAACCCAGCACGTCGGGGTGGTACAGGAGCTCAGCCGGACGACGCAGATCCCCCCACACCACCCTGGTCCGCGGGTCGTCGGCCAGGATCGCCCCGCTGTGGGCGACCGCGACCGGATCGATGTCGACGTAGATCACCCGCGACTCGGGCGCCATCCGCTGTGCCACCTCGTGCACGTTGCCCAGCGTCGGAATGCCCGAACCGATGTCCAGGAACTGTCGCAGCCCGCCGTCGACCAGCCACCGCACGGCCCGCCGCACGAAAGCGCGGTTGGCGTGCGCGCTGGCGATCGCGCCGGGCATGAGTTCCTCGGCCCGCTCGATGAACTCCCGGTCGACCGCGAAATTGTGATAGCCGCCCAGTGCGTAGTCGTACATCCGTGCCGCGTTCGGCACGGTCACCTCGACACCCTCGGGCACCCAGCCCGGTAACTCCATCCCGCCACACTACTGTGTCGGCGCGGAATGTCTTCGGCGGTTCGGTCGGGATTCGCGCCGGATGAATGTATCCTGTCGCGCTCGGCCAGGTTTGCTCGCGGGTCAGGTTCTGGTGCCGGCCACCAGCCGTCGCGCGGTGGCCGTGCCGAAGCCGGTGGGGCCGGACAGCCGGCGGGCGATCGGGTGGGTGACCGCCGCCGTGCCTTCGCCGAGGTAGCGTTCGGCGCGTTTGTGCCATTCGAGCCAGCCGGGCAGCCAGTCCTGTAGGGAATTGGTGTAGCCCAGCACATTGATTCGCTCCGCCGGGCTGAGGCCGTAGACTTCGCACATCTCCGGTATTTCTGTGTCGGCGATGTATTCCAACTGACGCAGCCGTGCGGTCAGCAGGTCGTTGGTCGCGTCGACGGCCTGCTGGACGTCGCAGCCGAGGGATTTTTGCAGTACCAGCACCATGTTCGAGTTCTCGCCCTCGTCGTCGACCTCCCGCTGGTAGGAGAAGATGTCGTTGATCAGGATGCCGCTGTCGGCGAAGGCGTCGATCAGTGACCGTATCGTCTGGCAGTCGGCGACCGCTTCGGGCAGTTCGGCCGGCTTGGCGTACTCCACCAGGCGCGCGGCGAACGTCGGGCCGTTGATCCTGCGTTTCATCGCGAGGTACTCGATCGGATTGGCGATGTGGTGCGCGTTGATGTGCCGTAGCTCCAGCAGGTGTCCGTTGAGCCAGTCCTCGACGTACTGGCGGAACCGGCGTCGCCACCTGTCGGACATCGCGGGCGCGACGCGTAGCCACAGACTGGCGAGCGCGCGTTCGGTCGGGTTGGCCGCCGCCGGCATCTCCTGACTCGGGTCGAGCGGCATGAACCGCGGCAATCGCGCCACATAAGCCTTCGCGGCAGCGATATCGCCGCTGCGTTTGAATGCGTCGACGAAGTAGTCGTCGACGTAGAAGGTCCACACGAACCAGTCGGTGAGGATGTCGATCTTGTCGGCGGGCGCGTCGGGCAGCACGGAGGCGCACAACAGCCCGTAGTCGTCGGCGGCGAGTCGGGCCTCGGTCCACGGCGCGATACCCGCTGCCGGGGCCAGCATGCCCATCTCCCCGGCCCAGGCCGATACGCGTGTTCGGGCGTTCTCCAACTGGGGGTTCAGCCTTGCCGGGCGGGTTATCCGGATCTCGGGTAGCTGGAACTTGCTGTCGGGAGGGGAGTGCTTGGCGGGCGGTGTGCTGAGCCGTCGTGCGATCGCCGCCAGTTCCGCCGCGGCTCTGGATTCCGGGTTCGCGGCCTGTAGGCAGGCCAGCGCCGCGTCGAGTTGGCGATGTGTTTCCTCGTGCGCCCACCCGCGTGCGCCGGCTTCCTCGATGAGGTTGGCGCAGGTCCGCAGGTCGGCGTCGTCCAATGGCGCGGCTCGGTGATACAGCTCGGCCAGTCGCCCCGCGGCGCCGTTGCCCGCGTTGAGGGCGGCCACCACCGGCAGCGACTTCTTGCGGGCGCGCAGATCGGACAGCACCGGCTTGCCGGTGTCGGCCGGATCGCCCCAGATACCAAGGAGATCGTCGACCAGCTGGAACGCGAGACCGAGGTGTTCGCCGAACTGGCGCAGCTGCCGGACCCGCTGCGGTGCGGCGCCGGCTGCCAGCGCGCCGAGCTCGCACGCGACGGCGAACAGCGCGCTGGTCTTGTCGCCGGCCATCGTGACGCACTCGTCCAGCCGCACGTCGGTCCGGCCTTCGAACGCGGTGTCGGCCGTCTGACCGTCGACCAACCGCAGCAGTGCCGCGTCGAGCCGCGCCACGCCCTGGGTGGCCAGCGGCGGGCCGTCGGCGACGAGCGCCTCGGTGGCCAGGGTGATCAGCGCGTCGCCCGCCAGGATGGCGGCGGGCACGCCGTAGACCGTCCACGCGGTCGGGCGGTGCCTTCTCGTCCGATCCTCGTCCATGACGTCGTCGTGCAGCAAGGAGTAGTTGTGCGCGAGTTCGACGGCGACCCCGGCGTTCCTCGCGCGGTCCGCGGTGCCGCCGACGGCTTCCGCCGCCAGCATCGCCAGGGCGGGCCGGACCGCCTTGCCGCTGTTTCCCGCCAGCGCGCGGCCCTGTTCGTCCCACCAGCCGAAGTGATAGCCGATGACCTGGCGGGTGGCCGAGTTCATCCGATCCGCCGCGGCCCGCAATCCGGGGGTGACCAGCTCACGGGCCCGGTCGAACGGGTCGGCGGCAGCCCTAGCCGCGGCCATCGACGCTCCCGAGCTGAATGTTCTCCAGCACCCCCAGCGCGTCCGGCACCAGCACGGCCAGCGAGTAATAGCAGGTGATCAGGTAGTTGATGATCGCCTTCTCGTCGATGCTCATGAACCGCACGCTCAGGCCCGGTTCGTACTCGTCGACAAGGCCCGTTTTGCGCAGGCCGATGACACCCTGGTCCGCCTCGCCGGTCCGCATGACGATCATCGAGGTGGTGCGCTGGTCGCTGATCGGGATCTTCCAGCACGGGTAGACGGGCACGCCGCGCCACGCGGAGACCCGACCGCCGGGGACGTGCGCGGTCTCCGGGGAGATGCCCTGCCGGGTGCACTCGTCGCGGAACGCGGCGATGGCCTCCGGATGGGCGAGGATGAAACCGGGGTTCTTCCACACCGTGTTGAGCAGCTTGTCCATGTCGTGCGGGGTGGGCGGACCGCTACGGGTGTAGATGCGCTGGCTGAAGTCCGCGTTGTGCAGCAGGCCGAAGTCCTTGTTGTTGACCAGTTCGTGTTCCTGCCGTTCGCGCACCGCCTCGATGGTCAGTCGGAGCTGCTGCTCGAGCTGGTCGATCGGCTCGTTGTAGAGGTCCGACACCCGGGTGTGCACCCGGAGGATGGTCTGGGCGATGCTCAGCTCGTATTCGCGTGGCTTCAGCTCGTAGTCGACGAAGGTGCCGCTCAGGGGGTGCTCGCCGCGATGGCCCGACAGGATGTCGATCGCGGCCTCGCCGTGCGGGTTCTGCGGTTTGTTGGCGGTCGCCTGCTGCTGGCGGACGTGGGCCCGAAGTCCCTCGGACTGATCCAGCAATTCGCGGAACGTCGACCTGGCGAGTGCCATCACCGTGCATGCCGTGGTCGCCCTGACCGAATAGTCCCAGGTGCTGTCGGTATCGAGCAGCTCCGCGTCACCGAAATAGTCGCCGTCGGCCATTATGGTCACCGTCGACTCGTGTCCGTAGTCGCCCTCGTGGAGTTTGACCAGCCGTCCGTGTACCAGTAGGAAAAGCTCGTCGGCCGGGCTGCCGGCGGTCACCAGGATCTCACCTGGCTCGCATTCACGTTGGGTGAACCGGCTGGCCAGCAGGCCGAGTAAGTCGATGTCGCCGCAGTTTCGCAGCAGCGGCAGTTCGGTCAATTCGGCCGGAATGATCTGGACCTCGCTGCCGGTGGTCAGGAAGTCCAGTCGGCCGTCGCCCAGCCGGTAGTTCAGCCGCCGGTTGACCCGGTACGCGCCGCCCCTTGCCTCCACCCACGGCAGCAGGTCGAGCAGCCAACGCGGTGTGATGCCCTGCATCTGCGGCACGGACTTGGTCGTCGAGGACAACTTGCGTGCGGCCGAGGTGCTGAGACTGAGTTGCCCAGAACCGTTGTTTCCGGTGCGGTCAGGTGTATATTCCGTAGTCATTTCTGACACGACTCGACCACCATTTCAGAATGGGTAGTTTTGCTGGCTCAGCCCGAAGCAATGGCCACGCTATGTCGATACGCGCGGTGAAAACAAGACTGGCCTGGTTGGTTTAACACGATCGGGTGGACAACGTTTGCAACTCAGGTTTTAAAGTGTATTGTGCACTGTCCCAGTAAATGTGGATGCCACCGGGCGGGCCAATCGGGGCGGCCGTTCGAAACCCGGTCGAAACATCGGCCGTTGCTTGACATCGTTGCGGCGGCGCGGTGAGCGTGCATGCCAACGCACGCCTGAGGAGCGCAC
The DNA here is from genome assembly GCA_963702275.1 of Candidatus Melainabacteria bacterium. Taxonomy (GTDB): domain Bacteria; phylum Actinomycetota; class Actinomycetes; order Mycobacteriales; family Pseudonocardiaceae; genus DATEPR01. The sequence continues at coordinate 69,679 of CAVPCF010000094.1, read as the reverse complement.
ATGACATCGCATCTCGATCACCCGCTCGGCGGGACCGTCACGTCGACGATCATGGTGCCCCTTCGAGGGCGCGGGCGGCGGGATCGCGGAACTGAGTTGGGGGCAGGCGGAGATGTGGCGCGCCATCGTGGACCAGCAGTCCTGGATGCCTCTCGGCGGTCCGGCCGAACTGCCGCCTGCCAAGGACGTCGACGCCATCGTCGCGGCGGTGCGGTGGATGCTGGGCCGGCACCGGTCGCTGCGCACCCGGCTGCGGTTCGACCCGGCGGGCGGTGTGCGGCAGGAGGTCGCCGACCGCGGCGAGGTCCCGCTGCACGTGGTGGACGTCCCCGACGACGGCGACCCGGCCCGGGTCGCGGCCGACGTGGACGCCGGCTTCCGGCGCGCCGAGCTCGACTACGAGCACGAATGGCCGCTGCGGCTGGCCGTGGTCCGGCAGCGCGGCGTCAGCACGCACCTGGTCGGCGACTTCTGCCACCTGGCACTGGACATCGAAGGCATCGCCGCACTGTTCCGCGGCGGCCTCGGCGCCCTGTTGCTGACGGAGACCGATGTGGCCGCGCTGCCGGTGACCGACGCGCTCGACCCGCTGGACCAGGTCGCCTGGCAGCGCGGCCCGGCCGGCCGCCGGCACAACCAGGCGGTGCAGCGCTACTGGACCCGCCAACTGGCCCGCGTGCCCGCCTGCCGGTTCGGCGCCTCCGACGACGAGCGGCGGCCGAGGCACTGGCAGGCCACGCTGCGGTCGCCGTCGGCGTACCGGGCGATGTGGTCGATCACGGCGCGAACCGCGGTGGACTCGTCGGCTGTCCTGCTCGCCGCGGCCGCGATGGCGATGGCAAGGGCCACCGGCCGCGATCCCGCGGTGTTCCAGATCGCGGTCGGCAACCGGTTCCGGCCGGGGCTGGCGGATTCGGTCAGCTCGATCGGGCAGAGTTGCGTGTGCGTGATCGACGTGGCCGACGCCCCGTTCGACGAGGTGCTCGGCCGGGCCGCGCGCCGCGCGCGAAACGCCTACCTGAACGCGTACTTCGACCGGGACGAGATGGAGGCGCTGATCGCCGAGCTGGGCCGCGCACGCGGCGAACGCATCGACCTGACGTGCTTCTTCAACGACCGACGCGCGCAACACAACCGCACGCCGGACCGACCCGTGCCCGAGGCCCCGGCCGAGACCACGATCACCTGGGGCCCGCACTCGGACACACCGTTCGCGCCGCTGTTCGTCCACATCAACGACACCGCGCACGCCGTGGTGGAACTCCTGCTCCAGGCGGACACCCGCTGCTTCCCGCCCGACCACATGCGAACATTCCTGGCCGATTTCGAGGCAACACTTCTCGCCGCCGCGACATTCGACTGAATGCCGGGTCGATCAATATGGCTCGCGGTATCAGCGGGCCGGCCGCTCAGCGGGCGGGCGAGTCGATGCGGCGCAGGATGCGTTCGGCGTCCTGGCCGAGCCGGCGCAGCCGCTCGGCGGACAGGTTGTCCACCACCAGGTGGCGCACGTACGCCACGTGGCCCGGTGCCGCCGATTCCAGCTTGCGCATCCCGGCCGGCAGCAAGATGGCGTTGGTGAAGCGCCCGTCGGTGGGGTCCGGCTCGCGCCGGACGTAGTCGCGGGATTCGAGGCGCTTGACCAGGTGCGAGAGGCGCGACAGCGACACGCTGGCCCGGTCGGCCAGCTCGCTCATCCGCATCGTCCACTCCGGTGCGTCGGCGAGCATCGCCATGGTCATGTACTCGACCATGCTCAGGTCGGCGTCCCGCTGCAGTTGGGCGTCGATGGCCCAGGGCAGCCGGGTGATCAGGCGGACCACCGACAGCCACGATGCCAGCTCGTCCGGTGTGAGCCACGGGCCGTCCGCCTGCGACGACTCGGACGTGGTCATTCGGGGAGAATATCAAGCGCCGCCGGCTGCATCAGCGTGCCGGCGAGTCGATGTGCCGCAGGATGCGCTCGGCGTCCTGACCGAGCCGGCGCAGGAGTTCGCCGGACAGGTTGTCCACCACCAGATGGCGGACCTGGGCCACGTGGCCGGGCGCGGCCGCGGCCAGCTTGCACCTCCCGGCCGGCAGCAGGATGGCGTTGGTGAAGCGGCCGTCGGTGGGGTCCGGCTCGCGCCGGACGTAGCAGCGCGATTCGAGCCGTGTCACCAGGTGCGAGAGCCGCGACAGCGAGGTGCTGGCGTCCTCCGCCAGCTCGCTCATCCGCATCGTGCCCGCAGGCGCCTTGGCGAGCATCGCCATCGTCAGGTACTCGACCATGCTCAGCTCGGCGTCCCGCTGTAGTTGCGCGTCGATGGCCCACGGGAGCCGCGTGGTCAGGCGGGCCACCGACAGCCACGATGCCAGTTCGCCCGTGGTGAGCCACAGGTCTGCGTGCTCATCGCTCACCGACGCCTCCTCGATCGCCTTGACGTGAATATTCAAGCTACCTGTCATACCTTGGTGCAGTCCAGGGCGAGTTGCCTCCGGATTGACTTGACTGCTCAAGTCATCGTCGCTAGGGTTCACTTGAACGGACAAGTTGGAACGTCAAGACAGGAGGCCAGCCGGCCATGAAAGTCGCACTCACCGGATCAACCGGTTTCGTCGGATCGCATGTCCTCACCGAACTGCTCGAGCACGGCCACCAGGTGACCGCACTCGTCCGCGACGCCGCGAGGGCGGACGCGGTCGCCGCGCGCGGCGCCACCCCGGCCGTGGTCGACCTGCACGACACGGCGGCGGTCGTGCGCCTGCTCGCCGACACGGACGGGGCCATCCACACCGCCAGCCCCGGGGACGCCACGAGCCCGGACCTGGACTCCGCGGTGGTCGACGCGGTGATCGAGGCGTACGCCGGCACCGGCAAGCCCTACCTGCAGATCAGCGGCATGTGGGTGTACGGCGACAACGCCTCGATCAGCGAGGAGTCTCCGTTCGACGCGCCCGCGCTGGTGGCCTGGAAGGAGCCGATCGAGCGGCGCGCGCTGGAAGCGAAGGACATCCGTACCGCCGTCATCGTCTCCAGCGTCGCCTACGGCGACGGTGGCGGCGGGATCCCCGGACTGCTGCTCGGCTCGCCCCGGGACTCGGCGGGCAACCTGATCATGGTCGGCACCGGGCGGCAGCACTGGTCCACCGTGCACGTGGCCGACCTCGCGGAGGTCTTCCGGCGTGTCCTGGAGGACGACTCAGCGGATGGCTACTACGTGATCGGCAACGGCCACAACCCCACGGTGGCCGAGCTGACCGAGGCCGCCGCCGTCGCGGTCGGCGCCCCGGGCGCGGTCCCCGGTTCCGATGACGAGGCAAGGGCGCGCCTTGGCGACTATTTCGCCGAAGTCCTCCTGCTCGACCAGGCCCACGCCGCGACGAGGGCGCGGGTCGAGCTTGGCTGGTCGGCGTCGCGTCCGTCCCTCGTGGAGGAGTTCCGCAACGGCAGCTACCGTCAGGTCACCACGGCGGGGTCGATCGACTGAGTGCCGTCACGAGGCGAAGGAGTCGGATGCCGGACCGCGCAGACCGGCGCACGATCACCCGTCGAGAGCCGTGGGCGCGGCTGCGCCGGCACCTGTGGCAGCCGCCCCGGCCGCACGGCGAGCAGCAGCGCGAACGTGTGGTCGGCCCGCTGGAACTGTTCTACGACCTGGCCGTGGTCGTCCTCGTCGCCCAGGCAGCGCACCACCTGGCCGGACACCTGACCTGGCAAGGGATCGGCGAGTACGTCGCGGTGTTCGCACTGGTGTGGATCGCCTGGGTCAACGGCAGCCTGCACCACGAGTTGCACGGCCGCGAGGACGCTCGCGGCCGCAGCACGTTCCTGCTGCAGATCCTGATACTCGCCGCGATGGGCGCGTTCATCCCGGCGGCGGGCGGCGCGCGGGCCACGGCGTTCGCCCTGGCCGCGGCGGTGCTGTTCGCGGTACTGACCGTCCTGTGGCTGCTGGCCGCGCGCGGCGACAGCCCCGAATACCGGCGATCGAGCCGGCTGTTCGTCGCAGGGACCGCGACCTGCGCCGTCCTGTTGGCCGGCACCGCACTTCTGCCGGCCAACGCCGACACCCCGGCGTGGGGCCTGATCGACACCGGCTACCTGGCCGGCCTGGTCGCCGTCTTCCTCGGCGCGCTCCCTGCTCAGGCCGCCGTGCTCACCGTCACCGACGCGCTCATCGAGCGGTTCGGGTTGCTCATCATCATCGTGCTCGGCGAGACCATCACCGGTGTCGTCACCGGACTGGCCGGCGAGCCGGTCACCGCGCTGACGATGGCCGTGGGACTGGCCGCCGTCGTGGTCGGCTTCGGCGCCTGGTGGACCTACTTCGACCTCGCCGGACACCGCCCGCCAAGGCCGACGCGCACCGCGGGGCTGCTGTGGATGCTCAGCCACCTGCCCCTCACCGCCGCCATCGCCGCGATGGGCGCCGCCATGGTCAGCCTCATCACGCACGCCCACGACGGTCGGACACCGGCCGGCACCGCATGGGTGCTGTGTGCGGGCGCCGCCGTCGTGCTCGTTGCCACGACGCTCGTGGCAACGAGCCTGCGGGCGTGGCACGACGACCGCGGCCTGTACCGGCCACTCGCCCGCACCTGCGCCGCTGTGGCCGTGGCGTGCCTCGTCCTTGGCGTCCTGCGGCCGGCGCCACTCGTCCTCTGTCTCGTCCTCGTGCTGTTGCTCGGCATTCCGTGGGCTTTCGCCGTCGCACACCGCATCATGAACGAGCCGTCGTGAAACCTATCCTGTGGTCACCTGTAATGCGGCCTGTGCGACGTCAAGGGCCCGCGCGCACTCGTCGATCGACTCACCAACGGCGGTCGCGTACGCGATCCGACCCCACACCGTCCCCTTGGGCGGCGGCGACACCACGGCACCGGGCTGCGCGACCGTCTCGGCCCGATCGATCGACTCGGGCAACACCGCCGTGTCGAACGCGATGGTCTCGATCTTCGTGTCTTCCCGCTCCACGTAACAGAAGCGGATACCGGCCACCTGCTGCCACACCGGCTGCGTCGAGGGCGTGAGGCCACAGGCGGCAGCGGCGGCGACCAGTCCCGGGTCGATTCCGGTGGCCCGCATCCCCAGATAGGGGATCAGGTCGCCGCCCAGCCGCCCGTTGACCTCGATCAACCGCGGCCCGCTCGACGTGAGCATGTACTCGGTATGCGTCCACCCGTCCAGAAACCCCAGCGCCGTATGGGTATCCTGCAACGACGTCAGCAGCGCCGGATCGGCCAGCAACGGATCACCCGCGTCCACATAGTGCCCGATCTCCTCGGCATAAGGCGGATAGCCGACCACCTTGCGAGCCAGGAACAGCGGAATCACCTTGCCGTCCTGGACAACCGAGTCGATGCTGATCTCCCGCCCCACCACACACTGCTCGACCAGCACGGGATGATCACTGGCATAGACGACCGGATCAGGCGCCCTGGTATCCCGGGTGAACGCGAACCGCGAGGTCAACTCCGCCGCATTGTCCACCCGCACCACACCCAGGCTGGCCCCCAACCCGCGAGGTTTGAGCACGGCGGGATAACCGACCGTTTCCGCCGCAGCCAACGCCTCCGGCAACGTCCGGACCGGAACCGACAACGGCTGCGGAACACCGGCCGCCGCCAACGCCGCCCGAGTCTGCGCCTTGTCCCGCAACCGCCACACCACCGCGGGATCACCGTTACGCAGCCCGAGAGCCTCCGCCACATAAGAGGTGGCATGAATACGGCCCTCATCCCAGCACAACACGCCAGCGATCGGCTCAATCTCGTTCAGCCGCAACGCTTCCCGAGCCATCGCCGGCCCGTCGATGGTGCTGGGCACCACTGTGGACCCGACCAGATACTCGTGCTCCCACTGTGGGGCGGCGGTGTGGAACAGATGGATCCGATACCGGGTGCTGATCGACCGCAACAGGTACTCCCGATACACCCGCATCCCGGTCGCGATCAGCAGCAGCAGCGGTCGTGCTTCGCTATCCATCGAATACCTTCTCTCGCAGGCGTTCCTCGTCGGTCACACCGATCCGTCGGGTGGCGAAGCGCAGCAGCGGCGGCGCGATCAGGGACGTGACGATCGCCACCAACACCACGATCGTGTACATGGCCGTGCTCAACACGCCGAGCTGTAGTCCGACCGAGGCGACGATCACCTCGATGACACCCCGGGCGTTCAGGCCGGCACCGACCGCGAGACCCTCCCAGTGCCCCAGCCGACCGGCCCGGGCACCAACATAGGCACCGGCGAACTTGCCCGCGATCGCCAATGCCAGCACCGCGACAGCAGCGCCGAGCACCGCGGGATGCCGCAACGTGGTCAGGTCCATCCGCAGGCCGGCCGTTGCGAAGTAGATCGGCGCAAGCACCGACATCACCAACGTGCGCAACGGGGCCAGCCGCTCCCGCACCAACCACCGGGAGCCGCTGATCACCATGCCGCACAGCAGCGTCCCCAGCACCGGCTCCATCCCCAGCGCCTGCGCGCCCGCCGCGGCCAGCAGCAACAGCACCACGACGGCGGCCGTGCCGACGCCGGGCTCACCGGAGCGATGCGCGAGGCGCAGTGCCGTGTTCACCACCGGCCGCCCGATCACCACGATGAGCACCACCACGCCGATCAGGCTGAGAACGGACACCACCACCTGGCCGGCCCGCAGACCGGTCGTGGCCATGGCGGACACCATCGACAGCAACAGCCACCCCGCGATGTCGTCCACAGTGGCCGCACTGATGATCAACTGGCCGACCTCCCGATGCAGCAGGCGCATCTCCAGCAACGTCTTCGCGATCACCGGGATCGCGCTGACGCCCATCGCAACGCCGAGGAACGCGGCGAACACCACCCGATGGGTGCCGGGTGTGAACAGGAACGTGGGCAACACGAACCCGAGCCCGACGCCGAGGGCCAACGGCACGAGCAGCGCGCCGGCACCGATCCGGGCCGCGGTCGCGCCCTTGCGGCGCACCAGGCCAAGGTCGATGTGGATGCCGGTGATGCCGACCAGCAACAGGACGCCGACCTGGCCGACCGCGTCCAGCAGGTGCTGCTGGGCCGGGTCGTGCGGCAGCAGCCACGCCGACAGGGCGGGCGCCGCGTGCGCGAACACCGACGGCCCGATGAGGACACCCGCGGCCAGTTCGCCGACCACCGCGGGCATCCGCATGCGCGCCGCAAGCCGGCCCAGTGTCACGGCCAGGCCGAGCAACAGGCCCAGCTGCAACAGGAACAACAGGATGGCGTGTGTGCCGATCGGGTCAGTCATCGACGTAGTACCAGTTCTCGGGATTGATCATGCCGAACGGGTTGACCGGCTCGAAACCGCGGAGGTTGTTGGCCACCTCGAACAGCCGGATCGGGAAGTTCGGGTTGAAGACGACCGGCGCCTGCTCCGCGATGAAGTCCTGGTACTCGTAGAGGACGGCGGGATCGTCGGTCGTGACGGTGCGTTCGATCAGCTCGTCGGCGGCCGGGTCGTGGTAGTGGCCGAAGTTGCCGCCCGCGTCGGTCTTGAACAGGATCTCGCCGGTGGGGTGGTGGTAGACCCAGCCGCCGTTCCAGCAGCACATCTCCCAGCAGCACGGCGTGTCCTCGGTCGGGTAGCACGGCGCGTCCTCGGCGACCAGGATCGAGCCGTACACCTCCTGGAGGCGCAGTTCGATGCCGGCGGCGGCCGCGTCGCGCCGGTATCGGGTCATCAGGCGGGTCAGCGCGGGCCTGCCCTCGACGTAGCGCAGCAGGATGGACAGGCGGGTGCCGGCCGGGATGCCGTCGCCGGCCTTGGCCGGATCGACGCAGACCGCCGGGGTGGTGCTGGTGTCCCAGCCGTGGTCGGCGAGGAGTTGCCGGGCCCGGTCGACGTCGAAGGGCAGTGGCCAGGCGCGCCCGCGTTGGTTGGGGGACACCAGGTCGGTGACCGGGAGGACCGGGACCGGGCCGTTCTGCCGGTAGGCGTAGCCCTGGTAGATGTCGCGGACGGCGGTGTCCTGGTCCAGGGTGTGCTGCAGCGCCTGCCGGAGGTACGTCTGCGCGAACAGCTTGCCGACGACCGTCGGGTTGTTGAAGTTCAGGCTGGTGTAGCGGATGCAGTACGCCACCTGCGGCACCAGCCGGTAGTGCTCGGCGAGGGGGTTGACGCCGCCGGTGGTGGGATCGCCCGCCGCGAAGCTCAGCGGCAGGTAGCCGACCTGGATGCCGTCCGGGCCGTCGGGTCCGGCCAGCAACCGGCCGTACTCCTCGTCGTCCGAGGTCAGCTGGATCTGGCGGAACACGTCAAGGTGCGGCTTCGTTGGGCCGGAGTAGTGCTCGTTGGGCACGAACGTGACGACTCCGTCGATGGTGTAGCTCCGCAGCCGCCACGGACCGCTGACCGTGCTCCAGATCGGACTGTCGGCCCAGCGGGTGCGGTGCTCGTTGCCCTCGTCGACGATGTCGCCCTGCTCGGCCATGAGATAGGCGTAGACGGCCTCGACGTCGGCGATGTCACCGGACGCGTTGGCCGGGCCGTCGGCGGTCCGGTCCCACGACCTCGGCAGCGGGGTGATCGTGCTGAGCTGGTTCATCAGCACCCAGCGCCTCGAGTACACCTTGTCGAAGGTGAAGTAGACCTTGTCATCGGCCAGTTTCCCGTACGACACAAGGTTGTCCGGGAAATAGCCTGGCACGTACTCGCCGTAGCGGGCGCCCTTGACCTTCATCAGGTTCACCCAGAACAGCACGTTGTCCGCGCACACGGTCTCGCCGTTGGACCACCGCCACGGCCGGATCACGACGGTGACGGTGAGGCCGTCGTCGCTCCACACCGGCGGTTCGCCGATGCTGTTGGCGTAGTCGACCTCCGGTGTGCCGTCGCTGCCGAAGTAGTACAGGGTGCGGTACATCAGGGCCTGGAACTCCAGGATGTTGCGGGTGCCCATGCGTTCGGCCGGGGTGAACGGGAAGATCACCGCGGGCGGGAAGCCGGGGGCGCACGCCCAGGTGACGGTGCCGCCGAGCCGTGGCCCTCGGGTGCGCGCCTCGGGGTTCGTGGTGATCTGGGTCATCTCATCCTCATCGGGGTTCGCGGATCTCGTGCAGCCGGGAGGTTCCTGCGGACTCGTGCGCGCCGTAGCGCTGCCACACCTCGTCGAGCTGGATGCGGCCGTCGTCGAGGATCTGGGGGGTGCTGGTGCAGTGGCCGGAGATCACCTGGCCGTCGTCGAGGACCATGCAGTAGGCGAAGTCGAGTTCGCCGTCCGGCCGGCAGATGCCGGTCAGGGTGCCGCGCCTGGCCCTGCCGCCGATGAACTCGCCCCAGAGCAGGTCGCCGTCCTGCCGGTACACCGCGACCCGGTCGCCCTCGCCCGCCTCGACCGGGCTGAACCGCCGTCCGTCGTAGTTGATCACCGTGACACCGCCGCGTCGCGCAGCTCCAGCACGCAGCACTTGGCGCCGCCGCCTGCTTTCAGCAGTTCGGACAGGTCGACACCGACCGGCTCGAAGCCGGCCGACCGCAACTGCTCCGCCACGCCGGTGGCCTGTTGCGGCAGCACCACGTGCCGGCCGTCGGAGACCGCGTTGAGGCCGAACACGACGGCGTCGGCCCGGCCGGCCTGGATGGCGTCCGGGTACAGCTCGCGCAGCACGGCGCGGCTGCGCCGGGAGAACGCGCCCGGGTAGTACATGACCTGGTCGCGGTCGAGCACCGCGAGTGCCGTGTCCAGGTGGTAGAAGTACGGGTCGACCAGGGTCAGCGGGACGACCGGCCGGCCGAGGTACGCGGGTATCTCGACGTGTGCGCGCACATCGGTGCGGAAGCCGCAGCCTGCCAGGATGCGGTCGTGCGCGACGAGCAGGTCGCCCTCGCCCTCGTTGACGAAACCGGCCTGCCGCACCGGATAGCCGTTGGCTCGGAACCAGGCCAGGTACGCCGGCACCTCGTCGAACCGTTGCGGGTAACGGAACCGGGCCGCCAGCACCCGGCCGTCCACCACGGTGGCCGCGTTCGCGGCGAACACCATGTCGGGCAGGCCCGGCACCGGCGGTACCACGTCGACCCGGTGGCCGAGCTCGCGCAACTGGTCGCGCAGCCGTTCCCACTGCACGACGGCCAGGCCGGTGTCGGTCGGCTTGTCCGGGTTCATCCACGGGTTGATGGAGTAGGTGACCTCGAAATGGGTCGGCGGGCACATCAGGAACCGCCGGGTGCTGGCGACTCGCACGGTCAGTCCTCCAGGGTCACTTTGATCTTGGTGGCCAGTTCGCTCATGGTGTCGAAGGCGTCCGTCAGCGACGTGCCCGTGGTGCCGAGGAAGCCGAAGATGGTGTTTCCGTTGGGCGGGCGCAGGATCGTGTCGCCGGGCCGGGCCGTGATGGACAGCAGGAACACCCGGTCGGACTCGCTGACCTCGGCCGGCACGCCGATGTGCGCGACGACGCCGCCGTCGCAGATCAGGCACATCGCGGTGATGTGCTGGCCGGTCGGCTCATAGTGCCGCACGGGTGGCCGCACGCCCCGGCCGACGTCCACGACGGCGCGGATCGGGTCGTAGTCCGCGGTGCGCCGGGCGATCTCGTCCAGCCCGCCGCCGCCGACCCTGGCGGCGATCTCCAGCACGTGCGGTTCGCCGTCGTGGTAACGGACCTCGGCGTGCATCACGCTGCGGTACAGGCCCTGCGCGTGCGCCGCGGCCTTGACGACCCGCTGCACCTTGACCACCTCGGCAGGCGGCAGCGAGGTCGGCGCGTGGTGCACGTCGTCGTCGAAGTTCTGGCCCTCGGCGGTGATCCGGTCGACCACCGAGCCGAGATAGACCTCGTCGTCCCAGGCGAGGGCCTCCATCAGATACTCGCGGCCGTCCAGGAAGGACTCGACGAGCAGGCCGAGCGGGCCCAGATCGACGCCGTCGGCCTCGGCCGCGACCCAGAACATGTGCTGGATCCCCACGATGGCCTGGTTGAACCGCAGTTCCATCTCCCGCGCGCTGTCCACCCGGTACACGAAGTGGCTGCCGGCGCCCATGGTCGGCTTGAGGATCACCGGGTAGCCGAAGTCGCGGCCGGCGGCCAGCGCGTCGTCCAGTTCGGTGACGAACCGGTAGGACGGGATCGGCACACCTTCGCGCTCGTACGCCTGGCGCATCAGGAACTTGTTGCGGCTGTTGCGGGCGGCGTCCACACCGATGCCGGGCAGGCCCAGCGCGTCGGCGACGGCGGCGACCGCGATCACCGCGGCCTCGGAGAACGTGATGACACCGTCGAATTGCTCTGTTGCGTGCCATTTGCGGGCACAGTCGATGAGGTCGTCGATCTTCTTCGAGCCGACGAGCCGGTAGTGGTCGGCGGGCCAGAAGTCCGGGGTGCCCTCGCCGTTCATCACGTAGAGATCCACCCCGAACGCCTGCACCTGCCGGTAGCGGGCGTGGTAGTACTCGAGGTACTGACGGGTTTCGATGGTCAGCAGCTTCATGGCGGGCCTCCAGGGGGCGGCTCAGCGGACGAGCTGGCCGGCCAGCTCGGGCTGGTCGATGTTCGGCAGTCGGGGCAGTTCGAAGGCGGTGATCTCGTCGGGTGGGGCCGCGTCCGGATTCAGGTCGAGGCCGGTCAGCTCGGCGACGTCGATCATGATCGGCGCGGCGCCGGCCAGCAGGGTGCGGACCTCCAGCAGCAGGTCACCCGGTGCGATCCGGGTGCTGCCGGCGTCGGCCAGCGCGTGCAGCCGGGCCAGTTGGGTGAGCAGCGTGTCGGCGGCCCTTGTCATGCTGAAGTCGGGCAGTTCGTAGCAGGCACGGAACCGGTCCCGCACGGCCGTGGCGCGGGCCCGGCCGGCGGGTGTTGTCGGCAGCGTCGATCCGTGCGCAGCAGCCAGCGCCACCGCGTCGGCAAGGCCGTTCCACGGTTGCACCAGCTTGCGGATCACCGTGTCGCGCAAAGCTTTTCGGTTGAAGTTGGTGCGCTGGTGCTCCGGCGCGGTCAGCGCGAGGTAGCACCGGACCAGGTCCCGTGGCAACTCGGCCAGCAGGTCGACACCCCGGACGAGATGGTTGCGGCTGGTGGAGAACTTCTCGCCGTCCAGGTCGTAGAACTCGTTGCAGATGTTCATGGCGGGCAGGACGTAGCGGTCGCCGTGTGCCATCAGCAGCACGAGGTCCATCAGGCCCCAGTGGTAGACGTTGTCGAAGCCGTGGAAGTAGACGACCTCGGCCTCGTGCTCGGCCCGCCAGTGCTCGTCCAGTGCCGCCTCGGTCCGGCCCGCCGACCACCACGTGCCGTACATGACGGCCGGCATGGCCTCGATCCACGGGTAGATGACCTGGCCCGGGGTTTCCGCGAACGGCGCCGGCACGCCCCAGTCGCCCGGCATGGTGACCGGGATCTCGGGCAGCGGCCGGGCCAGCAGTTCCCGGATGAGCTGCATCGAGTGCGGGCGCCAGCGGCCGTCGCGGGCGGCGAAGTACGCGGTCAGGCGGGACCGGTAGTCCTCCATCGGCAGCACGAGGATCTCGCGCTCCCGGTAGGTGACCGGATCGGTCGGGTCCACTGTGGAGTACGGGTCGCGCAGCTCGTCGTAGAGGTTCGGGTGCCCGCACCCCTCGCAGCCGCCGCCGCTGCTCGCGGCGAGGCACACCGGGCAGGTGCCGTTGATGAGCCCGTCGAACAGGTACGTGCCGGCACGGGACGCGACCGGCAGCCGTACGGTGCGCCGTGTCAACCTGCCGGCCGCGTACAGCCCGGTGGCGAAGTCCAGCACCGACCGGCGGTACCGGTCGTCGATCGGCGGCAGGCCCGCGATGGAGATGCCCATCGCGTGCAGCGACCGCTCGATCGCCTCGGTCGACGTGGCGCACAGCCGGGCGGGCGTGGTGCCCAGCCGGTGCGCGGTGGCGAGCACATAGGTCTGGCTGTCGTCGGTGACGGTCGTGTAGATCACCGACCGGCCGGTGGCCCGCAGGTACCTGGCGTAGACGTCGCCAGCCAGGTACGGGCCGGCCAGGTGGCCGACGTGCAGGTCGCCGTTGGGGGTCGGCGTCGCCGCGACGACGATCGTGGTGGCCGACATCTACGCCTCGGCCCCCGGCCGGGGTGCGGCACCGTCCCGGGCGGCGAACTTCCCGGCCAGGTCGGCGTCCCACCACACGGCGTACATCTGGAACTCGTCCTGGCCGTCGTTGACCACCTGGTGCTCGACCTGCGGCCGGAAGTGCACGACGTCACCTGCGGCGAAGGGCGTCCTGCGGCCGTCGCAGACGATCTCCGCGGTGCCGGTCATGGCCACCCAGATCTCGTACTCGTGGTGGCCGTGCGCACCGGACGCGGCACCCGGCGGCACGACGCACCACGAGCCCTCGAACGGCGCGTTCAGGTCCGGCCACGGCAGCAGCCGCTTCGCGGCGAGTCCGTTGTCCGGCACCAGGCTGGCACGGTCGAACTTGTTGATCAACATCACTGTGCTCCTTGGGTGGACGCGACGAGCGGGCGTTCGATCAGCGGGTGGGACGACCCGGCAGCGGCCCTGCGGTGCGCGAGCAGATCGGTGACGATCTCCTCCGCCCGCACGGCGAGCACGCTGAGCAGGGAGTCGGCGATGCCGTGCGTCGACTCGTTCACGCCCTGCAGGTGGCAGGTGCCGGTGAAGGTCGGCGGCAACGTCATCCGGTAGCTGCGGTTGACGCTGATCTCGTCGAGGCCGACCGCTGCGGCCATGTCCCGCACGATGCGCGGCATCGTCCTGGCGAATCCGGTGCCCAGCAGCACCACGTCGTAGCGGTGCCGGGTGCGCAGGCCGGACTTGCGGTCGGCCAGGGTCAGCACGACCTCGCCGTCGGCCAGTTCGGCGTGCACCACGTCGACCATCGGGATCATCTCGATCCGCTCGGTGCCGGTGAGCCGTTCGATGTACATCTGGCGGTAGAGCGTGTCGAGCATGTCCGGGGTGAGGCCCGCGTAGTTGGTCCGGTGCATCTCCTTGAGCAACTGCTCGCGGGCCTCCGGCCGCGCCGTGTGGAATTCGTCCACAAAGGACGGATAGAACAACTCGTTGGTGAACCTGCTCGTCTCGTAGGCGTTCAGGCCGATCGAGCGCATCACCATGGAGCAGCGGGCTTTTGGCAGTGCCTGGTGCGCCGACCAGAGCATCTCCGCCGCGCTCTGCGCACCGCCGATGACCGCGACCCGGTGTGCCCGCGTCGGGTCCAGCTCGCCGATCCGCGCGGTGAACTCGGTGCTGTGGATCAGCAGTTCCCGTGGGATGTCGGCGAAGCACTCCGGGATGTAGGCGTCCCGGCCTGCCGCGATGACCAGGTGCCGGCACACCACCCGGGCGCCGTCGGCCATCTCCACGATCCACTCGCCCGCGTTGTCCGCGATCCCGAACGGCCGGACCGAGACGCAGCGCCGTCCGTACTTGATCCGCACGTTGGGCAGGGTGCCGGCCACCCAGCGCAGATAGCCGGAGATCTCCATCCGGTATGGCGTGAAGCTGCCGAGGTTGACGAACTGGTCCAGCCGGCCGACCGAGTGCAGGTAGTTGACGAAACTGAAGGCGCTACGGGGATTGCGCAGGGTCACCAGGTCCTTGAGGAACGAGACCTGGCTCTGCGTCCACGGCAGCAGCATGCCGCGCTGCCATGCCACGTCGTCGTGCCGTTCCACGATCAGCGTGTCCCTGGCCAGTTCCGTCCTGGCGAGTTCCTCGACGGCGACCGCCAGCGCGAGACTCGACGGGCCCGCCCCGACGGCGAGCAGCTCTACTTCCTGATAACGCACGGTTTCCTCCTGGGCTCAGTGCCGGCCGACGGCCGGTTTCGCACCGGCGGCGACGACGATGTCGATCAGGTCCTCGACCGTGCGGGCGCCGTGGTAGATGCGCAGATCGAGCGTGATGTCCAGCCGTCGCTCCAACTGGGACAGGACCTCGAGGGACGCCTGGCTGTCCCATTCGTGCGCCGCGAGCACCGGCTGAGCACGCAGGTCGCCCGTTGACTCGGCGAGCACGTCCGCGAGCGTGTCCAGCACGGCCGTCTCGGTCTCGGCTCTGTCGTTCATGTCGGCCATCACTTCGCTTCCGGTAGGTGGATCCACGGGGGCAGGCAGTCGGGTGCGGTGGCGGGATCGACGGTGTACACGCCCGTTTGGCCGGACGGCGTGAAACCGGCCTTCTCCCAGAAGCCGTCCGCGACGGCGTTGCGGCCGGTCGGCACGTAACGTCCGGCCAGGGCGGTGGCACCGGCGTCGCGCGCCCGGCGCACCAGCCAGTCCACCATCGCGAACTCGACGCCCCGGCCGAACACCCGGCAGCTCAGCACCAGGTTCAGCACCCGCCACACCCGGTCGCGGCACTCGATCCAGGCGGCGCCGACGATGCCCTCGTCGCCGAAGCGGTCGGCCACCGCGAACGACGCGACCAGGTGGTCCGGATCGGCGTGCATCGCGCTCGTGGCACCCTCGTCGAAGCGGGCGCCGGTCAGGTTGAACTGGTTGGTGCGGGCGGAAAGCTGGGCCACCCGGCCGACCTCGAACGCGGTCGCCGGCCGCGCGAGGAGTTCGATGCCCAACGCCCGCAGGTACTCCTCTGACGAGCCGAAGCCGGTGGCGAAGTCGGTGCGTAGCGCCCGCGACCGGTAGAGCGCGGGCCGTTCGCGGTCGGTGTCGGTGAGTGTGGGCACGTCGAACCAGCCGTGCCGCAGCAGCGACCGGACGAGGTGCGCAGGGTCGCCGTCGGCCGCGACCACCGCCACGTCCGGCAGTTCGGTGCGGACGTGGTCGCGCTCGAACGGCGAGTCGTCCAGGAAGACGAACGCGCCGGTGGCCAGGTTCAGTGCGTCGGCGGCCCTGCGCAGGTTCTCGGCCTTGGCCGACCAGTTCACCGCGCGCACCGCGAACGCGTCCGGCCGCAAGAGCATCGCCGGATGGTTCGCCAGCGCGTCGTCCACGGGTGCCGGGTCGTTCTTGCTGGCCAGCACGAGGATGACGCCCTGGTCGCGCAGCCGCAGGATGGTCCGTTGCAGGTGCTGGTAACAGTTGCCCGGGTACAGCCCGCCCAGTTGCACGCCTGCCGCGCCGATCTCGCCGAGCACGCCGCCCCACAGGGTGTTGTCCAGGTCGACGGCGAGCACCTTGCGGGACAGACCGGATCGAGCCTGCGCGACTCGGGCGACCTGCCGGGCCAGCGCGAGCAGCGCGCCGTCAGTGTAGGGCAGGTCGGCGTAGCGGTGCAGCCGGTCGTCCCTGGCCCGGACCGGCAGGTCGGCCAGTTCACCGGCCAGATCCACGACCGCGATCCGGCTCGTGTCCTCGGCGAGGCCGAGCAGGTCCGCGTTCAGCCGGTGCCACGCCCGCCCGACCTCGGCTCGCGCCTGCCAGCTGAGCACGGTGTCCCGCAGCTCGGCCGGCATCGGCACGGTGTGCAGCACGAAGGCCGCGGACGTGCGCCGCAGGGCGGCCAGCAGGAGCCCGCGCAGGTCGGCCAGCCGCGATTCCAGTTGCGCGGCAAGGCCGTCCGGGTCGACGGCGCTCCAGTCGCGGGGCAGGAAGTACCGCTCGTCGAGCAGGCAGGTGACCAGGTCCGGGTCGCCGTCGTCGGCGAAACTGCCGGACGCCAACGACAGCTCGAACGTGCCGTAGTCGCCGAGCACCAGGCTGGGCCGGGTGCCGACCGCGACCAGGCAGGCCCGCAGCAGGTGCTCGAACGGGCCGACCGTGCAGGTGGCCAGCACGGCCACCCGGGCGCCGCGCAGCCCGGCGCCCGCGGTGGGGAGACCCGCCAGGATGCGGCCGGCCCGCCGGACCAGCGCGGCGTCGTCGGTGTCGGCCAGTGCGTGCCGGGTGGCCTGCGGCGGCACCGTGTGGCCGGCCACCGCGGCCCGCAGTGCGCCAAGGAGTTCCTCGGAGTCGGCCATCGCCTAGGCCCTGACCAGCGTGCAGTACCACCGCATGCCGATGGAGATCCCGGTCAGCGCGACCAGGTCGCCGGGTGCGACCGTGCCGTCGTCGAGGTAGTGGCCGAGGGCGGCGAGCTGGTCGGCCGCGCCCATGTGGCCGTGCGCGGCCGCGAAGTCCCGGTTCGTGTGCGCCACCGGAATCCCGGCCACCTCGGCGATGTCGGCGATGCCGTCCGGGTCGTTGATGTAGATGAGGCGGGCGATGTCCGTGCGCCGGACGCCGGCCCGCCGGCAGGCCCGCTCGATCACCTCGACGACCCGCGCGTTGAGCTGTTCGGAGAACCGGGACAGCTGCCTCGGGTCCTTCTGGAAATGCGCCTGCACCCGTTCGGTGCCACTGGGCGCGGTCGCGCTGGACCAGTCCGGCGGCGGCACCGGCGCCACGCTGCCGCCGTAGTCGGTCCGGAACCAGTCACACAGGTCGGAGTCGGTGAACTGCTCGGTGGCCAGCCACCGGTTGTTCGGGTGGTCGCGGCGCAGCAGCACGGCGACCGCGCCGTCGCTGTGCACGGCGTTGTTCACGTTCATCCGGTTGCGGTGGAACTCGCTGACCCGGTTGACCGCGGTGAACAACACCGTGCGCAGTTCCGGCTGGAGCGCGAGCATGCCGGCGACCGCGCCGAGACCGGTCACGCCGGACGCGCAGCCCTCGGTCAGCAGCAGCGTCTGGCGTTCCCGGATCTTCAGTTCCCTGGCCAGCGCGGCGGACGAGTCCCAGTAGGGGTATTCCGGCATTTCCGACGCGGCCACCGCGACCAGGTCCACGTCGGCCGGATCCGTGCCGGCCATGGACAGCACGGCGCGGGCCGCGTCCGCGGCGAGCCCGACCTGGGTCACATCGTCGGCGGCGCGGTGGAAGGTGTGATATCCCCACCGCACGATGCGCTCCGGGTCGGACACATAGTCGCCCGCGGTGCGCTCGACGTCCCGATCATCGCCGAATGCGTAGCCGAAGCCGGCGATGCCGAATTCAACGGGTGGGCTCACCATTGTCGCTCCTCTCGCCGGATATGTCCGCCGGCAGTTGCCCAGCATGCATTCCGGCCGCCGCGACGAAGATCGAGCGGGCCGGCCGAATCAATGTCGGATGATCGTGTTTCGGTGATATCCCCCGAGCCGTGGTACGCGGAATCTTGCCGCACGGCCGGCGCGGCGACAACAGCGCAACCCGCGAGGTGTGCAACTGAACATTACCGGCAGTTGCACGCACCAGATTCGTGCTAGGCCGACGTGTCGAACCGCCGTTCCAGTTGCCGGGCGAACTCGAGCCATTCGTTCGCACACCGGCGGGCCAGCGCGGCTACGATGTACGCACTGTGCGGCGGCACCGAGTTGGCCACCTCCCGCCATTCCTCTTCCGCGATTACCCGCCGCAGCAGCCAGCGCAGCAATCGGTTGCCCGACTCGGCGAAGCGGAGCGACGGATCACGCTCCAGCCCCTGCAGTACCGAGTCGCGGTCCTGTGCGGAGAGGTGTTCCGGGTCGTCGTGGGCCGGTTCCGGCTGGCCACGGCGGATCGTCCTTGGTGGCTGGTCGGTTCTGGCGCGGCGGGCCGGCACCGGGTCCTCGCCGCGCTGGATGCGTTCCCGTACGTCACGCACGGTCGCCGGGGAGATACCCGACGCACGCGCCAGTTCACGCAGTGAGGCGTTCGGGAAGTCCGCGATGAGTCGACTCGCCACGAGCCGTCCGTCGGTGCTGTCCAGCGGGCGAACCTTGCCGTCCCGGCCGATCCGGGTGGTGTTGCGCGGCAGTCCGACGATGCGGCCGCGAACCGCGGCCACGGTTCTGGCGGCCAGTCCCGTGGTGGCCGCGATCGCCCGGTCCGACCAGTCCGGATGGGAGACCACGATGCGGGCCACGGCGGCCTCACGGTCGGCGTAGGACAGCGGCAGGCCGTGCGCGACGTTGGCCTTGACGGCCAGCACGAACGCGTCCTCGTCGCTGCCGTCGAAGAACACCACGTCGATGGCGTCCTGGCCACGTAATCGGGCCGCGCCGAGGCGGTGCATCCCGTCGATCACCCGCATGCTGGCGCGGTGCACCAGGATCGGCGGCAGGTCGCGGTCCGGCTCGGCGAGGACCCTGATGTGCTCCGCGTCCTCACCGACCAGTCGTGGTGAGTCGGCAGGGCGTAGCTGCGCCACCGGCACCGCGTGGGTGGCGTGGCCGGTCGTCAGGTAGTTGATCGGCTGTGTCAGTGCGTCGTTGTCGTACGACCGCGCGACGTCGTCGGTGCCGGCGCCGTTGCCGGATTGCCCTGTCAATTGGCACCCCCATCGGCTGTCGACGGTCAATCGACAACCTGTGCAAGAGACCACTTTCGTGGGCAAGCTCCTGGCGCACCTCGTCGAGGACAGGTAGCTCTCACCCGGCGCCGTGTGCATACCTTCGTAATGGTCCAGACCAATTAGTGCATGGTTCGAGCGTGGTCGGTCAAGCCCCGGGTGCCGCGCGTCGGTGGCCAGCAGGTGGCCGGGCGTGCGGAAACGCAGGCGAGGTTTGTCCCGGAATACAGCCGATTCGCCACGAGTGTCCGGCCTGGACTGCCGGCGGGCCCCCATCGGACGCAGTGCCCTGTCGACAATTCGGTCAGGACAGAGAAGCCCAACAAGGCGGTACCCGACCGAATAGGTCGTAGCGCACCGCGTTTGATTGGTAACTCATCGCTGCCATATTTGCGCGCGCCGAGACGCAAATCCGCAGCGATGTCGACTTCCCTGCCGGACAGCGTAGGACGTCAATAGACCTCTGGTCCAGAGGTGTTCAAACGGGGTTATGTACAAGTGGGGTAAGGGTGTGCTCTCAATGGACGAGTCGGCCCCTCGGTTGATCACCGTGACCCTCGGCGATGACCCCATGTCCGGTAATGACCAAGGAACGGCTTGCGCGACCACCCGTTTGCCCGGACGATTGCCGACACGCCGACCGGCGCGTGATGCGAATGAACGCATAACTACGCGACACCCGCCGCTGCCGGTCTGGCAACGGTTGGTCGGCATGCCACGGGCGTGCTGTTCAACTGAGTCATCGGACGCAGTTGAACACCGTGACACATCTATTTGGAGGCGGCCGAAAAATGCCCAGTCTTACGCATGCCGAAGCGACCGAGCGCGGCGCATTGTTGCGGGTCCGCTCATATCAGGTCGATCTCGACCTGACCACCGGTGCGGAGACCTTCGGAGCGACGACGAGGATCATCTTCGACGCGGCCTTCACCGGCGGCGACACGTTTCTGGACATCCGGCCCGCAGCGGCCGGCCGGGATGGCCGGGAAAATGGATTGCACTCGGTGACGCTCAACGGCCGCGCCATCGACCCGGCGACCCTGCACGACGGACGGATCCCGCTGACCGACATCGCGGCGGAGAACGACCTCGTGGTGGTCGCCGACATGGCCTACTCGCGGGAGTGCGAAGGCCTGCACCGATATGTGGACCCGGCCGACGGCCGCGTCTATGTCTACGCCTTCGTGTTCATCGACAACGCACCGCGGATCTTCGCCTGCTTCGACCAACCGGACCTCAAGGCACCCTTCACCTTCACCGTCACCACGCCGCCGGACTGGCAGGTACTGGGCAACGGCCCGGCAGGCCAGGTCGGCCCCGGCCGCTGGCAGTTGGCAGAGACCCCGCCGCTGGCGACCTACCTGACCACCCTGGTCGCCGGTCCGTACGAGTCGTTCTTCGCCGTGCACGACGGCATCCCGCTCGGCCTGCACTGCCGGGCGTCGCTGGCCGACGGGCTGCGCGGCGACGTGGACGAGGTCTTCGAGATCACCGGGCAGTGCCTTGACGAGTACCACCGGCTGTTCGGCGTGCCCTACCCGTTCGACAAGTTCGACCAGGTCTTCGTGCCCGAGTTCAGCGTGCTGTCGCTGGACCACCCCGGCTGCGTGCTGCTGCGCGAGCTCTATCTCTTCCGCTCCGCGGTGCCAAGGAGCGAGCGGGAGACGAGGGCCGTGGTGATCGCGCACGGGCTGTCGCTGATGTGGCTCGCCGGCCTCGTCACCAACACCTGGTGGGACGACCTGTGGCTGGGCCAGGCGTTCGCCGACTACATGGCGCACCGGGTGACCGGCGACGTGACCCGGTTCGCCGGCCCGCTCACCACGTTCGCGGTGCGGCGCAAGGCACAGGCGTACGTGGCCGACCAGCGCCCTTCGACGCACCCGGTCAGCCTGACCGGGCAGGACGTCCAGACGGTGCTGCTGGAACTGGACCGGATCTCCTACTTCAAGGGCTCGTCCGCGCTGCGGCAGCTGGCTGCCAGGGTCGGTAGCCCGGCGCTGCGGGCCGGTCTCCGCACCTACTTCACCCGGCACGCGTTCGGCACCGCCACGTTCACCGACTTCCTTGCCGCGCTGAGCGAGGCGGTGGGTACCGACCTGGCCGAGTGGGCCCGGGTCTGGTTCACCGAGTACGACGTGAACACGCTGACCCCGGAGATCACCGTGACCGACGGCGTGATCACCGCGGCCGCGGTGACCCAGACCGCCCCGGCAGGCCACCCGACCCTGCGCCCGCACACCCTGGACATCGGCCTGTACGGCGCTGGCCGGCAGACCGTGCGGGTGGTGATCGACGGCGCCCGCACCGAACTCCCGCAACTGCTCGGCCGGCCGGCACCGCGGCTGGTGCTGCTCAACGACGGTGACCTTGCCTACGCGAAGATCCGGTTCGACGACCGGTCGCTGGCGGCACTGCCTGAGATGCTGTGCCGGCTGTCCCCGCTCAACCGGGCCATGGTGTGGTGCGCGCTGCTGCTCGCCGTGCAGGACGGCGCCTATCCGGCCGGGGCCCACCTCGACCTGGTGACCGGGATGCTGGCCGTGGAGACCGAGCCGTCGATCGTGGCCGAGGTGCTGGAGCAGGCCCGCAACGACGTGGCGGACCGGTTCCTCGATCCGGCGCTGCGCCCGGCCGCGCTGGCCAAGATCGCGGGCGGCATCCGTGATCGGCTGGCCACCATCGGGCCGGCGAGCGAGATCTGGCTGTGCCTGTGCCGTGGGCTGATCGAGTTCGGCGCGGACGTGGACGAACTGCGCGGCTGGCTGGACGGCACCCGCTCGCCCGCCGGCCTGGTGGTCGACGCGGACCTGGCATGGCGGATCCGGTACCGGCTCGCGGTGCTCGGCGGCCTGACCGAGGACGAGATCGCGGCCGCGTATCGGGCCGACCAGAGCACCGTCGGCGCGCAGTTCGCGGCGAAGTGCCGCGCGGCCCGGCCGGACCCTGCGGCGAAGAACGCGGCGTGGCAGGCGATCACCGGCGCGGCGGACCTGTCCAGCTACGAGCTGTGGGCGCTGGCCGAGGGCTTCTGGCAGCCGGAACAGGCCGCGCTGACCGAGGAGTACGTGTCCCGGTTCTTCGACACCATGCCGGCCGCTGCCAAGCTGCGCGGTGACCTCGTGCTCGACGTGCTGATCCGGTTCCTCTACCCGCGCTACGCGGCGACGCGGGCCACTGTGGGACTCGGCGACGAACTGGCCGACCGCGGCGATCTCGCACTGCCGC
The DNA here is from genome assembly GCA_963702275.1 of Candidatus Melainabacteria bacterium. Classification (GTDB taxonomy): domain Bacteria; phylum Actinomycetota; class Actinomycetes; order Mycobacteriales; family Pseudonocardiaceae; genus DATEPR01. Next base: position 47,264 of record CAVPCF010000094.1, on the reverse strand, counting down.
TGCGCCGCCGGGTCGCCGACTTCACCGACGACCTGCGGCGCGTGGTGACCGCTCGGGCCGCGGACGGAGTGCCGCGGTGCGGATAGCCGTGGTCGGTGGTGGCGTGGCCGGCGCGCTGCTGGCGTGGCGGCTGTGCCAGGCCGCGCCGCACACCGAGATCGACGTGCACACCGCGCCGCACCCGGACGCGTCCGGCGCGTCCGGCGGCCTGGTACGCGGGTTCGACGAGTCGCCGGACGCGTGCCGGCCTGCCGCGGAGAGCCTCGCGGAACTGTGCGGCGACAACACGTTGCGCGCTGCGTCCGGCTACCGCGAGGTCGGGTCGGTGTACCTGCTGCCGCCCGGCGTCCAGGAGAGCGCGTCGGTCGAGATCGTGGCCGAGCTGATGCCGGGCTCGGTCTCGGTGCGAACCGGGGCGTACCCGTTTCTCGGGCTGCGCCCCGGCACCACCGCGGTGACCGAGCGCCGGGCGGGTTACCTGTCGCCCGCCCGGCTGCGGACCGCGGTGCTGGGCTGGCTGGCCGACGGCGGCGCGACGATCCGGCCGGTGCCGGTGACCCACATCGGGCCGACACTGCGGCTCGTGGACGGGCGGACACGGGGCTACGACGCCGTGGTGGTGGCCGCGGGCGCGTGGACGCCCGCGCTGCTGGCGGCCAGCGGCCTTGCCACGGACGGCTTGCGCACCAAGCAGATCCAGTACGCCGTGTACCCGGGCCTGCTGCCGGGGCTCGGCGCGTTCGTGGACGGCGAGACCGGCCTGTACGGCAGGCCAGACGACGACGGGTTCCTGCTCGGCCTGCCGAGTGACCGGTGGGACGTCGACCCGGCCGGCGTGCGGCTGGACCGCGAGCTGGTGGCGCGGACGACCGAGCAGGCAAGATGCCTGCTCGGCGTGCCGGCAACCGACCGTCTGAACAGGACGGTCGTGTCGTCGGACTGCTACCGCGAGCCGCCCGGCCTCGCGCTGCGCGAGGTGGCGGCCGGGGTGTTCACGTTCACCGGCGGCTCCGGCGGCGCGGCCAAGACCGTGCTCGCCGCGAGCCGCACGGCGGCCGCACTGCTGGTCAGGTGAGCCTGCCGTACTGGACCAGTTCCACCAGCAGGCAGGCCGGCTTGGGCAGGTAGGTGAAGGCGACCAGCATGTCCCGGCGGGCACCCGCGCACGGTGTCCGGTCGACGGCGGTGAAACCGGCCTGCCGCAGACGGTCCAGCTCGGCCTCGAGGTGGTCCACCTCGACCGCGATGTGGTGCAGGCCGGGGCCGCTGCGGACCAGGTGGGCGTCCAGGACCGAGCCGTTCTCGGCAGGCGAGACCAGCTCGATCAGCGGCTCGCCCTCGTGCCGGCCGGCCTGCCAGAACTCGCACGCCACGCGGTAGTCGGCCGCGATGCCGTCGTCTACTTTGGACATACCGAGCGCGTCGAGGAACGGCGCGAGCGCGGCGGGCTGGCCGGTGACGAGCCCGATGTGGTCGATGCGCAGGATCATCTCCGCCTCCGGCTTCGGTGCCGTACCAGGCTAGGGCTTCGTTGCGCAGTGGCGAATCCCGGCCGGCTCGGGTTTTCTGTGTGACATGCAGCAGCGTATTGAGGCCAGCCAGTTGATTCCGGGCCGGGGCGCGCCGATCGCGGACGCCGTTGTCGTGCTGGACGGCGACGCGATCAGCTACGCCGGTCCGGCCGGCAGCGCACCGGCGACGCCGGACGCCGAAGTGGTCCGGGCACAGACCGTGATGCCGGGGCTGTGGGACTGCCACGGCCACTTCATGGGCCTGCGGTCGGCGGATCTGACGCTACTGCCGCAGGAGTCGATCGCGTTGCGCGCGGCCCGGTGTGTACCGGACCTGCGCGCCGCCCTGGACGCCGGGGTCACCTCGGTCCGCGAGGTCGGTGGCCTCGGCGTCCACCTGGCGCGCGCGATCGAGGAGGGCGTCGTCGTCGGCCCCGCGATCTATCCGGCCGGCACCGCGCTGTCTGCCACCGGCGGGCACGGCGACCTGCACTGCTACCCGACGCTGTGGATCGCCGACTTCGGCCACGTCGGCGGCGAGTTGCGGCTGTGCGACGGGCCTGCCGAGTGCGCCAAGGCGGCCAGGGAACAGTTGCGGCGCAACGCCAAGGTCCTCAAGATCTTCGCGTCCGGCGGCGTGCTGTCCGAACTGGACCACCCGATGCACCAGCAGTTCACGCTCGCCGAGATGCGGGCGATCGTCGAGGTGGCCGGCATGGCGGAGCGGGTGGTCGCGGCGCACTGCCATGGCAAGGCCGGCATGATGGCCGCGATCGAGGCGGGCGTGCGCACCATCGAACACGGCACCTACGTGGACGAGGAGGTCGCCGACGCGATGCGCGAGACCGGCACGATCCTGGTGCCGGCCAGGACCATCGTGATCGAACTGCTGGACAGCAAGCTGTTGCCGGCCTACGCGCAGACCAAGCTGGCGGAGGTGGCCGCGCGGCACGGCGAGGCCATCGCGCTGGCCAGGGAGCGCGGCGTCACCGTCGCCATGGGCACCGACATCGCGATGAGCGGCCCTGACCTGCCCGACTCGTGGGGCCGCAACGGCCGCGAGCTCGTGCTGCTGGCCGAGGTCGGCTTCTCGCCACTTGAGGCCATCGAGACGGCCACCGCCATCGCCCCGCAAACCCTTGGCCCGCAGGCGCCGCGGTCGGGACAACTGCGCCCCGGCTACGACGCGGACGTCCTCACCCTGGACGCTGACCCGCTGGCCGACCTGAGCGTGCTGACCGAACCGGCGCACATCACCGGCGTCTGGAAAGCGGGCGACCGCGTCAAATAACGCGCTATCATTTCTTTCATGCCTGACAATCTGACGGATCTGACGGCCGCGATCGAACGCGAATTGCCGGGAGTACGCGCTGACCTGGAACGGTTGGTCCGTATTCCCGGCATCGCGTTTCCCGGATTCGACCACGCGCACCTGACGCATTCCGCCGAAGCGGTGGCGGACCTGCTGCGCGGCTGTGGCCTTGACGCCGACGTGGTTGCCGCCGGTGGCCGGCCCGCCGTCATCGGGCACCGGCCGGCGCCGCCCGGCGCGCCCACTGTGCTGTTCTACGCCCACCACGACGTGCAACCCCCTGGCGACCCGGAGCTCTGGCACAGCGACCCGTTCGAGCCGGTGGAGCGGGACGGCCGGCTCTACGGCCGGGGCGCCGCGGACGACAAGGCCGGCTTCATGAGCCATGTCGCGGCGCTGCGCGCGTTCGGTGACGAGGTGCCGGTGGGCGTCGTCGTGTTCGTCGAGGGCGAGGAGGAGTCCGGCTCGGACTCGCTGGTCGACCTGATCCGGGCGCACCGCGCGCGGCTGGCCGCCGACGTCGTGGTGATCGCCGACTCGGCCAACTGGGCGGTCGGCGTGCCCGCGCTGACCACGTCGCTGCGCGGCATCGTGAACTGCGTGGTAGAGGTGCGTACCCTGCACAGCGCCGTCCACAGTGGATTGTTCGGCGGTGTCGTGCCGGACGCGCTGACCGCGCTGGTCCGCCTGCTGGCCACGCTGCACGACGACGCGGGCGACGTCGCGGTGGACGGCTTCGTGTCGGGTACGGCGGACGCGCTGGAACTGCCGGCCGAACGGGTCCGGTCCGAGGCCGGCATGCTCGACGGTGTCGAGTTCACCGGCACCGGCCCGCTGGTGGACCGGCTGTGGACCCGGCCCGCGCTGTCGGTGCTGGGCATCGACGCGCCCACGGTCGACGACGCGCCCAACGCGCTCGTGCCGATGGCCCGCGCGAAGCTCAGCGTCCGCCTTGCCCCCGGCGACGACACGGCTGCCGCGATGGTGGCGCTGCGGGCACACCTGGCGAAGTACCGGCCGTGGGGCGCCGCGGTCACCGTCGAGCCCGCCGGTGCCGGCGCGCCGTGCGTGATCGACACCACCGGCCCGTACTACCAGGTGGCCAGGGACGCGCTGCGGGCCGCGTGGGACGGGACGACACCCGCCGAGATCGGGCTCGGCGGCTCCATCCCCGCCATCGCGGCGTTCCAGGCGGAGTTCCCGGACGCGACGATCGTGGTGACGGGGGTGGAGGATCCGCACACCAACGCGCACGGCCCGAACGAGAGCCTGCACCTCGGCGAGTTCGCCCGGGTGTGTGTCGCGGAGGCCCTGCTGCTGGCCGGACTGGCTCAGTCGCCCAGTGCGCGGACCGCGTCCGGCGCCACCGGCATCACGGCCGTGTCGTAGTCGTCGATCATCGACATGATCGCGGCGTCGTACTTCGCCACCCACTCCTCGGTGGCGTAGACCGCCTTGGACAGCTCGACCCTGTCCTGTTCGGACGCGAAGGCACGCAACAGGAAGTAGCCGTTGTCGTTGTTGCCGGACGGGCCGTGCGCGACGACCGTGATACCCATTCTGCGCATCAGCGGAATGGTGTCCTCGCGGCTCATCCGAGCAAACTCCGCGCGCGTCCCCGGCGCCAACTTGAACAGTCGCATCTCCAGCAGCCATGATTTAGCGTTACCCATCTCGCACCTCAGCTTTCGGGGGTTTCGGGGTAGGGGGAGTAGAGCATCACGGAATGGTGCCCGTCAATTTGCCGGCCTGCGGTGAATCGTGGTTGGGGGCGATGGAATTGTCCGCTGTTCGTTTCCGGATGCTCGGGCCGCTGGAGTTCTTCGACGGCAGGCGGTGGTCCTCGGTCGGCGCGGCGAAGCAGCGGGCGCTGCTGGCGGTCCTGCTGATCAGGGCCAACCGGCCGGTGTCCACCGACCAGCTGATCGCCGAGCTGTGGGGTGAGCGACCACCGGCCAGCGCCGCGGGCCTGCTGGCCGGTTACGTGTGGCGGCTGCGCCGCTGCCTCGGTGATCCGGCAGGCGAGACCCTGGTCACCCGCGCGCCCGGCTACCAACTCGTGGTGCCGCCCGGCGCGGCCGACGTGCACGACTACGCGGCACTCGTCGCGGCTGGACGGCGTGGCCTCGCGGCCGGGGACCTGTCCGCCGCGGTGACCGCGCTGTCCTGCGCGCTGGCGCTGTGGCGGGGCGCGCCGCTGGCGGACGTGGCGCTGCTGCCCTCCGTTCTCGCCGAGTCCGCCCGGTTGGACGAGGAACGGCTGGCTGTGGTGGAGGCACGCATCGGCGCCGAGATCGGCCTCGGCCGGCACGAGGCGCTGCTGCCGGAGCTGAAGCTGATGGTGTCGCAGTACCCGCTGCGCGAACGGCTGCACGCGCACCTCATGGTCGCGCTGTACCGGACCGGGCAGCAGGCGGAAGCCCTCGGCGCGTACCGGGACCTGCGCGGGCTGCTGATCGACGAGCTCGGCGTCGAGCCGAGCAAACCGTTGCGCGAGTTGCAGGGCCGGATCCTGCGCGAGGACCCGGCGCTGGCCCAGACCGTCCCGGACACCGCCCCGGCGACCGCCGTGCCGCGTGTCGCGGTGCCGCGCACGCTGCCCCCGGACGTGCCGGTCTTCCTTGACCGGGAACGGGAACTGGCCATGATCACGGCCCGGCTGACCGGCGGCCAGCAGCGCTGCGCCGTGCACGGCATGGCAGGCGTCGGCAAGACGGCCCTCGCGGTGCACGCGGCACACCGACTGGCCGACCGGTTCCCGGACGGCCAGCTCTACCTGGATCTCGGCGCCTGCGCCACCCGAGGCCCGCTGCGGCCGGCGGACGCGATCGGCAGGCTGCTTGGCGTGCTCGGCGTGCCAGCGACCGACGTGCCGTCCGACGAGGAGCGGGCGGCGGCAGCGCTGCGCACCGCGCTGGCCGGCCGGCGGGTCGTCATCGTGCTCGACGACGTGCTGGACACCGCCCAGATCCGCCAGCTCGTCCCGGCCACCCCCGGCTGCGCGGTGATCGTCGCCGGCCGCCCCACGACGACCACTGTGGACGGTGCCGGCATGCTGCGGCTGGACCGGCTGCCCACGGCTGCCGCCGTCAACCTGATCCGCCGCTACGTCGGCGCCGACCGGACCGACGGCGAACGGGACGCGGTGGCCGAGCTCGCCCGGCTGTGCGAGTATCTGCCGCTGGCCCTGCGTATCGCCGCGGCCCGGCTCGCGCAACGTCCCGAATGGACGGTACGCGAGTTCGCCGCCCGGCTGGCCGATCCCGGCCGCAGGCTGGCCGCGTTGACCTGTGCCGAGCTGAGCGTCCGGGACAGCATGCGGGCCGGTGCGCTGCTGTTGCGGCGCATCGGCGATCCGACGGTGCCACGGACGCTGCGCCTGCTCGGCGTGCTGGACCTGCCGGTGGTGCGCACCTCGGCGCTGGCCGTGCTGCTCGACGTGCCACCGGAAACGGCGGAACTGATCGCGGAACGGCTGGTGGACGCCGGCCTTGTCGAGCCGATGAGCATGGACACCTACCGGGTGCCCGAACTCGTGCGGCTGTTCGCGCGGGGCGAGTACGCCGGAACACCCTCGGTAGAACCGGGAAACATCGCCGCTACATCGAGTGCCGACAGAGTCTGCGTTGATGCAGCCCCGATCGTCCGGGAGACAAGCACATGAGCGACACGACGCTCGACCTCGACGCGACCATCGCCAGGTACGCGACCTTCGCCTTCGACGACACCACACCGCTGCTGGACGCGGGGCTGGAGTCGTTGGCGCTGCTCCGCCTCGCCGTCGACGTGGCCAGCGACGAGGAGGCGGAGATCGACGCGAGCCGGCTGGTGGACCTGCACACGGTCGCCGATCTCAAGGGATGGCTGATGGACATGGTCCCCACCATCGAGAATGGAGGCGTCCGATGACGACCACGGTCGAACCGACGACCACGGCACCCGAACCGACCCTTCTGCAGCTCACCGAGTCGCAGAAGGGCCTGCTCGTGGTCGACGGCCTGGTCCCGACCCGCCAGATCTACAACCAGACCGGCCGATTCGACATCGACCCGGCGATCTCGGCGGACACCGTCCGCGACGCGATCGTGGCACTGGTCGCGGTGCAACCCGCGATGCGCCAGGTCTTCGGCCGGCTGCCGGAACTGCACGCCCGGCTGTCGCCGGCACCGACCAGGTCCGAGATGTCCGTCGAGATGGTCGACGCGACACCGGAAACCTACGAGGACGAGATCGCCGCGGTCGGCAAGCGGATGGGCGCCGATCCGTTCGATCTCGCGGTCGGCCCCTGCTACCGCTTCGGCTACGTGCGGCGCACCGACGGCGGCGACTCGGCGATCATCCTGTGCATGCACCACGTCGTCGGCGACGGCGTGTCCATCCAGCCGATCGTCCGCGACCTCGAGGCCGCGCTGTCCGGCGAACTGGCCGGCGACGCGGTCGACACGCTGCGGCTGGCCCGCGAGGCCGCGCTGGTGCGGGAACTGCGGGCGCAGAACCGGGTCACCGCGACGGAGCAGATCCTGGTGCGCGCCAAGGCATGGGCGAAGCAGCTGCGCGATGTGCCGCCGCTGGTGATGTACCCGAGGCCCGGTCGCCCCAACGAGACCGCGTTCAGCGGCGGCCGGGTGGAGTGGCACCTCAGCGAAGCAGACCACACGGCGTTCCAGCAGACCTGCGCCCGGCTGGGGGTCAGCCCGTTCGTGCTGTTCACCTCGGTCTACGGTGCCGCGGTCGCGCGCCACGCCGCGGTCTCCACCGCGCTGGTCGGCAGCCCGTTCATGGCGCGGCGCACGGTCGGCGCGTTCAACCTGTGCGGCTTCTTCGTGAACACGCTGCCGGTCACGGTGGACGTGGACTGGGCGCGCACGTTCGACCAGCACGCCGGTGTGGTCGTCCGTGAGGCGGTGGACTTCTGCCGGGCCAATGTGGACATCGCGTTCACCCAACTGGTGGCCGAGGCGCGGCCGGACCGGGCGACCAACCGCAACCCGCTGTTCTCGTGCATGATCGCCATGCAGGACACGTTCGAGCTGACGCCGGGCAGCGTGGTGCGCGGGGTGCGGGAACCTGCCAACGGCACCGCCAAGTTCGACCTGTGGCTGGGCTGCACCCCGGTCGACGGGCGCTGGCTGCTGGAACTGGAGTACGACCGCGAGCTGATCGCGCCCGCCGTGGCCGACGGCCTGCTTGACTCGATCCGGACCGCGCTGCGCCGCGGCCTCGCCGACGGCTCGCGAACCGTCGCGGACCTCTTCGCCGACTCGTCGGCCGCGGCGAGCCTGCGCACCGACGGCTACCCGGCCACGGTGCCGGCCGCGACGCTGACCGAGTGGCTGACCGCGTCCGCCGCCCGGCACGCGGACGCCGTCGCGATCGAGGACCAGCACGGCAGGCTGACCTACCGCGAACTGTCCACATCGGCCGCACTGGCCGCCGAGGGCCTCGGTAGGGCAGGGGTCGCGCCGGGCGATGTGGTCGGGCTGTGTGTCGACTCGCTCAGCGAGGTCACCATCGCGATCCTGGCCATCCTGCGCCGCGGCGCGGCCTACCTGCCGCTGGACGCGAGCCTTCCGGCGGAACGGCTGACGTACATGGTGGCGCAGGCCGGCTGCCGGGTGGTCATCGGCGATGCCGGTCCGGCACTGACGGGTGTTGCCGCGCTGGCGCCCGCCGATCTGTTGGGCGGCAACGGGTCGGCGGAAAGCTCCGTACCGCCAGGTGTGGCCGCCGCCGACGCGGGCCGCCCCGCCTACGTCACCTACACCTCCGGTTCGACCGGCAGGCCCAAGGGCGTGCAGATGGGCCAGGGACCGCTGGCCAACCTCAGTGCCTGGCAGATCGCCGCGCTGGAGATGGGCCCGCACACCAGGTTCCTGCAGTACGCGCCGCTCGGGTTCGACGTCTCGTTCCAGGAGATCGTGCCGACGCTCGCGGCGGGCGGCACCGTGGTGTCCCGCCAGCCCGCGGACCGGCGCGACTTTCCCGCGCTGGTACGGCGGGTCGCGCAGACCAGGGTGACGCACATCTACCTGCCGGTGGCCGCGCTGCGTCCGTTCGTGCAGAGCGCGCTCACCCGCAAGACCCAGTTCCCCGCGCTGCGCCACCTGTGCGTGTCGGGCGAGCAACTGCTGGTGGACGACGAGATCCGGGCGTTCTTCCAGGCGCATCCGCACTGCGTGCTGGTCAACCTGTACGGCCCGACCGAGACGCACGCGGTGACGACGCACCGGCTGTCCTCGGCCGAGGAGACCTGGCCGCCGCACGTGCCGATCGGCCTGCCGCTGGCCGGCGTCGCCGCCTACGTGGTCGACGTGACCGGCCACCTGGCGCCGGTCGGCGTGCCCGGCGAGCTGTACCTGGGTGGGGCCTGCCCGGCCGACGGCTACGTCAACGACCCGGAACGCACCGCCGCCGCGTTCGTGCCAGACCGGTTCGCCGGCGTGTACGGCGCGGTCATGTACCGCACCGGCGACATGGTGCTGCGCGACGACCGAGGCGCGCTGATCTTCCTCGGCCGGGACGACACCCAGGTCAAGATCCGCGGCTACCGCATCGAGCTCGGCGAGATCGAGGCAGTGGCCAACACGCTGCCATCGGTCACCCAGGCGGTCGCGGCGGCACGGGGCGAAGGCGCGGCACGAGAACTCCTGTTGTTCCTGGTTACCGAGGAGGGCACACCGGTGAATGCTGAACAGGTCCGCGAACGGCTGGCACGGCGACTGCCGCAGTACATGGTCCCGGCCAGGGTGTTCGACATCGCGGCGGTACCGACCACCGGATCTGGCAAGACCGACCGGGACGCGCTGCTGGCGGATGCGGAACTGCGGCTGACCGAGGAGCGTGAGCAGCCGGTCGGGCCGGTCGACTACGCCGACGACCTGGAGCGCGACCTGGCCGCCATCTGGGGTCAAGTGCTTGGCGTGCAGGGCATCCTGCGCGACCGCCCTGTCCTTGCCTACGGCGCGCACTCGCTGAACATCTTCACCGCGCTGGCCCAGGTCGAGCAGCGCTTCGGCGTGTCACCGCCGGTGGTGGGCTTCTTCAGGCTGCCGACCATCGCGAACCTGGCCGACCTGGTCCGCGCCAAGCTGGCCGACCTCGCCGCCGAGTCGGAGTCATGAGCAAGCAGGAGCCGGGCCGCCTGTTCCCGATCTCGCGGCGCGGCACCCGCCCGGCCTGCGTGATGGTGCCGGGCGCGGGTGGCGGACTGGTGCCCTACCTGCGGCTTGGCGGCTATCTCGGTCAGGTCTACAACGTGTTCGCGGTGCGGGCCGCCGGCCTGGTGCCGGACGAGCCGCCGGAGACGACCGTGCCGCAGATGGCCGACGCGGTGCTCGCCGCGCTCGAGCCCGGCGCCACCGTGCCGGAGGTGCTGTTCGGCTGGTCCATGGGTGGCACGGTGGCGTGGGAGGTGTGCGCGTCGCTGGCCGAGCGGGGCCACCACCCTGACCTGGTGATGGTGGACTGCTCGCCGTTCGCGCTGATGCCCGACTCGGCTCGGGACGCCGAGACGCTGGACGTGATCGTCGGCATGCTCGGCCCTCGGCCGGATCCGCAGACGGTGCGGCGGGTCACCGAGACCTTCACCGCGCACGTCGGCGCGCTGACCGACTTCGAGACGACGCGGCGCTACGAGGGCCGGGTCCAACTGCTGGTCTGCAGCGGCGACAGCCACATGGCCGAGCGCGCGGTCGCGGTCCGCCGCTGGCGGGAACTGGCGCCGAACCTGCGCACCGGCACGCTGAACACCGACCACTTCCGCGTGTTCGAGCCGGGCAACCTGCCGCAGCTCACCGAGCTGATGGGGGCGTTCCTCGGGATGCGGCTGGAGGTGTCGGGGTGACGCAGCCGGTCGCCGTCGTCAGCGGCGGTACCCGTGGCATCGGCCTCGCCCTGAGCCGCCGACTTGTCAAGCTGGGCCACCGCGTTGTGGCGCTCTACCGGGCCGACGCGGCGGCGGCGCGAGCCGCGGCCGCCGAACTCGGGCCGCTGCTGACCACGCTCGCGGTCGACGTCGGCGACCCGGACGACGTGGCCAGGGCCGCGGAAACCGTGCTGGCGCAACAGGGTCCGCCGCGCGTGCTGGTCAACAACGCCGGCCGCAACATCGACCGACCGGTCCTCGAGCTGGACGTCGATGACTGGCGCCGGGTCGTCGACACGAACCTCAACGGCGCCTTCTACCTCACCCGAATGCTCGCACCGTCCATGTCGGACGGTGCGGTGATCGTGAACATCGGCGCCACCACCGGTATCCGGCCGCGCCGCAACGGGGCCAACTACTGCGCCAGCAAGGCGGGGCTGCTCCAGTTGACCAAGTGCCTCGCGCTGGAGCTCGCGCCACGGATCAGGGTCAACTGCCTGATCCCGGGTATGACCGGGACCGACGAGCTGGTCACCCGATTCCACCTTGACGACCCGGCGGCGCTGGCCGATGTCGTCGCCGGCATACCGCAGGCACGGATCGGCACCACCGACGACATCGCGGACGCCCTCGAGTTCCTCGTCGGTCCCGGCAGTGCCTACCTGACCGGCCAGAAGCTGATCGTGGACGGAGGGCAGTTCATGTGGTGACCGACGACATCCTCGCGGTGGCCGCGCGGGCACGGACCATGGCGCCCGCGCCAGGCGACGAGCGCTACCCGGCCTACTGCGACGCCGTGGCCACCCGGTTGGACAAGCACTGGGACCGGCTGGTGCGGGCCAACGCGGACGACATCGCCGCGGCCCATGACCGTGGCCTGCCCGACGCGCTGATCGACCGGCTGCGGCTGGGCGACGCGCACCTGCGACAGCTCGTCGGCCTGGCAGAACGGGTCGGCAGGGCGCTGCCGGAGGTGACCCGGCCGGGCGCGCCGCTGCCGGGCGCCGGTGCGCCGCGAGTACGCCGGATCCCGAAGGCGATCGGCGTGCTCTTCATGATCTACGAGGCCCGGCCCACGGTGACCATCGAGGGCGCGCTGCTGCCGGTCGCGGTCGGCAACGTGGTGATCCTGCGCGGTGGCACCGAGATCGCCGCCACGAACGCGGTGTCTGGTGAGATCGTCGCCGAGGCGGCCGAGGCGGCCGGCCTGCCGCACGGCATGGTCCAGGTGCTCACCGACGGCGACCGGGCCCTGGTCCGCGCGCTGCTCAAGCGGCACGACGCGATCGACGCGCTGATCCCGCGCGGCAGCCCGTCACTGATCGACCACTGCCGCGCCACGTCGACCATCCCGGTGATCGCCAGCGGCGGCGGCGTGAACCACCTGTACGTGGACGCCAGCGCCGATCTCGACCTGGCCGCCCGGATCGCGCTGGACAGCAAGCTGACCGAGCCCACCGCGTGCAACACCCTGGAGATGGTGTTGGCGCACCAGGACATCGCGGCCGAGTTGGCAAGGGCACTGGTGAAACTGGGCGAGACAAGGCACTACACCCTGCGCCTGGATCCCACGCTCGTCGATTCGGTGCCTGGCAATGACGTCCGGCCACTGGCGGCGCACGACGACGGCCGGGAGTTCCTGGACCGGACCATCGGGCTGCGTTCGGTGGCCGGGCTGGACGACGCCGTGGCGCACATCCGGCGACACGGCTCGCGGCACACCGAGGGCGTGGTCGCCACCCGCCCGGACGTGGTCGACGGCTTCCTGCGCGCGGTGGACGCGGCGGCACTGGTGGTGAACGGCTCGCTGCGGCTGCACGACGGCCCGACCATGGGCCTCGGCCCTGAGCTCTCGATCAGCACCGGGCGGCTGCACGTGCGCGGCCCCGTCGGCCTTGCCGCGCTGCTCACCCACAGCTGGGCCATCGACGGCAACGGCACCGTACGCGGGGAGGCGGGCCGATGACCGCGACACGGGATCGCCGTACCGAGATCAGCCTTGCCGTCCGGCGGCTGGTGCTGCTGGAGTCCCGGCTGTCCATGCGGCCGGAGGAGATCACCGAGGCCGAGCCGCTGGACGGCGACCTGCTGCGGATCAACTCGCTGGGCTTCCTCGGCATGCTGGTGCGCCTCGAGGACGACCTGGACGTGACCCTGCCGGACAACCTGTTCGTCAACCGTTCCTTCAGCACCGTCGCCGACCTGGTGGACGTGGTGGCCGGCGTGGTGGGGCACCGATGAACGACACACCGACGGCATGGCGCAGCGTCCTGCCACACCTGGGCTACGACCTGCCACCCGACCTGAGCCCCCCAAGCACCGGCGGCCCGGTCACCGCCCAGGTGCCGCTGGAACTGGCCAGGCAGAGCATGTCCCGGCGCGAGTGGTGGCCGGTGCCCGAACCGGTCGCGGACCGCTACCGCCGCTACCGGCCGACGCCGCTGTGGCGGGCGAGGCGGTTCGAGGCGGAGGTCGGCGCGCGGGTGCCGATCTACGTGAAGTACGAGGGCGGCAACCTGTCCGGCAGCCACAAGCTCAACACCGCGCTGGCACAGGCGCACTACTACCGGCGGGCGGGCGTGCGGGAACTGGTCACCGGCACCGGCGCCGGGCAGTGGGGCACCGCGCTGGCCACGGCGTGCGCCGCGTTCGGCCTGTCCTGCACCGTGTTCATGGTCGACGGCAGCCTGCGGGCCAAGCCGTACCGCGGCAGCCTGATGCGCCTGCTCGGCGCCGCCGTGCACGCCAGCCCGAGCGGCCTGACGAGGATCGGCGTCGGCGACTCGTCGGGGAACAGCCTGGCGCTGGCCATCGGCGAGGCGGTGCAGTACGCGCGCGGCGCGCCGGACCGGGCGTTCTGCATCGGCAGCGGCGAGACGTACAGCATCCTGCACCAGTCGGTGATCGGCCTGGAAGCCGTGGCACAGCTGGCCGAACTGGGGTCCGAAGTGGACACCGTGGTCGGCTGCGTCGGCGCGGGTTCCAACTTCGGCGGGGTCGCGCTGCCGTTCTTCGCCCGTCATCGTGCCGGTGAGTCCGAGCACCTGCCGCTGCTGCTGGCCGCCGAGTCCAGCGCCACGCCGAAGCTGTCCCGTGGCGTGTACGCCTACGACGTGACCGACGCTACCGGCAGCGGGCCGATGGAGGCGATGTACACCATCGGCGCGGGCTACCGGATTCCCGCGTCGCACTCGGCAGGCCTGCGCTTCCACGGTGCCGCCAAGCTGCTCTCCGCGATGCGGCACCGCGGCCAGGTCGCGGCCGTCGGCGTCGGCCAGCGCGACGCCATGGCCGCCGCACGCGCCTTCGCCCTGACAGAACAGGTGCTGCCAGCACCGGAGTCCGGCCACGCGCTGGCCGCCGCCGCGTCCGTCGCCTGTGGACAGTCGCGACGTGGCGTGCTGGTCTGCGTCAGCGGCCATGGGCTGCTCGACCTTGCCGCGTACGACGACCTGCTGGCCGGCGCGATCGAGGACTCCCCGGCCGACGACGACGCGCTGCTTGCCGCGACCTCGGCGCTGCGGCCGGTCACCGCCGACCAGACCGACCTGATTGAGGTGAGTTGAATGGTTGCCGGCACCATCGTCGAGACACGCGACCGGATCTGGTCGCCGGTGCTCGAACGGTTGTCCGCCCCGGCGCTGGACTGCGTACAGACCGGTCTCGCGGCGCTCGCGGACCTGCACCACGGGCCCGGCACCCATCTCGCGCTCGGCGCCCGGCTGGGGTTCGCGCCGTCCACCGCGCCTGGTCGGCCACCGACCATGGAGGCATCGGTCGACCAGCGCCTCGCCGAGGCCCGCGACCTGGTCGGCCTTCGGGTGACCGAGCGCCGTGACGGCCTTGACGGCCCCGCGCTGCGGAAGTTCGCGGCCGAGGCCGGCACGCTGTACGTGGTCGCGGACGCGTTCACCATGCCGTGGACGCCCTACCGCGGCCGGCGCCACATGGACCACAGTTTCGTGCTGGTGCCCGGCGACGACCGGCACGCGGTGGTCGACCCGTACCACAACGAGACGCAGTGGGGGACGGCCCGGCCGGGCGTGTGGCGGCTGGCTGACGGCGACCTGGACATCGCGGTCGGCACGACGTGTTCGGCCATGGTGATCGTCGCAGGCCAGCGGCCAGAACTGAACCCGGCCGCGGTGCTCGCCGCCAACGCCCGCGCGATGACCGACGCCGAGCCGGACATCGACCGGTATGTGGCGCGGGTGCGTGCCGGTCTCGACAACGTGGACGGGGTCGAGGCGCTGGTGCTGGACGTGTGGCTGCTCGGCCGGTCCCGGCTGCTGCACACGGCGTGGCTGGAGACCGTGCCCGAGGTTCCGCCGCTGCATTTCGACGTGGCGCAGGAGCAGTCGTGGGACTGGCTGCGCCTCGCGTCCCAGTCGTATCTCGGGCTGCGCCGGGTGCAGCGCGGCGCCGACCTGCCCGCGTCGGTCATGCAGCAGTTCGAGGAGCTGTTCGCCGGGGACGTCGAGATCGCGAACCGGCTGTCCGCCGCGCTGGCCGACGTGGCCGTGGTGCCGCAGGAGATCCGCGCCACGGTGGCCGATGTGGTGCGCACGACGCTGGGGCTGGACGCCGGTGAGGAGCAGTCCTTCCGCACCATGTCCAACTTCAACTCGTTCCGGCTGGTCGACATCATCGAGCAGGTCGGCACGCGCCTCGGCGTCGACCTGGACGGCGACGACCTGACCGTGGACGCGCTGCGGGACGTGGAGACCCTTGCTCGGCTGTTCGCCAGAGCCGCGGCGCGGCGGGCCGCCGAATGACCCCCGCGCTGCTGCACGAGCTGCTCGACGATTGCTTGGCGGCCAACGGATCCCGGCCCGCGGTCGGCCTTGGCACCGAGGTCGACACCTATGCCGCGGTGGCCGCCGCGAGCAGGCGGATCGCACTGCACCTGCTCGCGTGCGGCGTGCGGCGGGGAGATCGCGTCGTGGTCGCGGTGGCGCCGGACGTGCTGGTGCCGGCGCTGCTGTACGGCTGCTCGCGGGCCGGCGGCGTGTTCTGCGTGCTCGGCGAGCAGGCGCCGGCAGCCGCGTACGCCCACGTACTCGACGATGCGGAGCCGACCGTCGTGGTCACCGACAACGCCGATGCCCGGCGGCTGGCGGCCGAGCGCGGCATCCGCTGCCTGAGCATGGACGACCTGCGCGCACCCGGGCGGGATGGTCGGGAAGATCCCGCCGGCTCGATCCCGGTCGACCCGGCCTGCCTGATCTACACGTCCGGCAGCACCGGCCTGCCCAAGGCTGTGGTCTGCACGCACGCCCAGATGACGTTCGCGATCGCGGCGATCCAGTCGCAGCTGCACTACCAGGCCACCGACGTGGTGTTCTGCCCGCTGCCGCTGTCCTTCGACTACGGGCTCTACCAGATCTTCCTGTCCACTGTGGCCGGTGCGCTGCTGCAACTGGGTACGGCGGCCGACGCCGGGCCACGGCTGCTGGCCGAACTGCGCCGCACCGGCGCCACGGTGCTGCCCGCGGTGCCGGGCGTGGCGCGCGGGCTGGCCCTGCTGCTGTCCAGGCAGGGCGCCCAGCCGCCGCCGCTGCGCCTGCTGACCAACACCGGCTCTGTCATGTCCGACGGCGTGCTGCGCGAACTGCGCGCGCGGATTCCCGGGCTGCGCGTGCAGTTGATGTTCGGGCTGACCGAGTGCAAGCGCACCACGATCATGCCGGTGGACGAGGACCTGAACCGGCCGGGTGCGTGCGGCCGGGCCCTGCCGGGCACCGAGGTGTTCGCCGTCGATCCGGACGGGCGGCGCCTCGCCGCGGGCGAGGTCGGCGAGCTGGTGGTGCGCGGGCCGCACGTGATGGCAGGCTACTGGCGGCGCCCGGAACTCACCGAACAGCGCTTCCCCCGGGCCGATGGCCTGTTCCCGCAGTTGCGCACCGGCGACTACGGCTGGGTCGACGACGAGGGCTACCTGTACTTCCACGGCCGCCGCGACGATCTCTACAAGGAACGCGGCTTCCGCGTCAGCGCAACGGAAGTGGCCGCCGCCGCGAGCCGGATCGGCGGCGTTGACGCGGCGGCGGTGCTGCCACCGGCCGCAGGCCGCGAGGACGCGACGCTGGTCGTGGTCACCCGCCTCGCGCCGCACGAGGTGCTCGCGCGGCTGCGCGCCGAACTGGAGGAGTTCAAGGTGCCGCGCCGGTGCCACGTCGTGTCGAGCATGCCGTTGACCGGCAACGGCAAGATCGACCGCGCCGGCCTTGACCGACTGGTCACGGACGGCTCCCATGCCTAGCCGGTGGCCCGCCGACCTGGAAACCCCGGCGTACGTCTACGACCTGGACGAACTGCGCCGCGCACACCGGCAACTGCGCCAGGTCCTGCCGGCACCGGCCGACCTCTACTACTCGCTCAAGGCCAATCCGCACCCGATGATCGTCGAAGCGTTGCGGGCCGCGGGTTGCCGGGCCGAGGTCTGCTCACCCGGCGAACTGGCCACCGCGTTCGAGGCCGGGTTCGCACCGGACGACGTCCTGTACACGGGGCCGGGCAAACGGGACCGCGATGTCGCCGAGGCGCTGAAGTCCGGCGTCACCCGGTTCTCGGTCGACTCGCCGCACGGCATGGCCCAGGTCACCCGGCTGGCCGGCGAACTGGGCGCGGCCGCCAGGTGCCTGCTGCGGGTGAACGACACCACGCCGGTGCCCGGCCAGGGCCTGACCATGACCGGTGTGGCGTCCCAGTTCGGCGCCGACGCCGACTGGATCATGGCCCGGCCGGAGGAGTTCCGCGGTCTCGCCGGCCTGCATCTCTACATGGGCACCAACCTGGCCGACGAGGACGCGCTGCTGGCGCAGGTCGAACAGTCCGCGACCACCGCGCGCCGCCTTGTCGACACGTGCGGTTTCGACCTGGACGTGCTCGACCTCGGCGGCGGTTTCGCGGCCCCGTTCGCCCGTGCCGGCGACCTGCCAACCTACCCGAACCTGGCCGCCCGGATCGCCGTCGTGCTGGACCGCACGTTCCCCGGCTGGCGCGCTGGCCGGCCCAGGGTCGCCTTCGAGTCCGGCCGCTACCTGACCGCGACCTGCGGCACCCTGTTCACCCGCGTTCTGGACGCCAAGACCTCCCGGGACCAGCACGTGCTGGTGCTGGAGTCGGGCATCAACCACCTCGGCGGCATGTCCGGCCTGCGCAGGCTGCCTCCTGTGGTGCCGACGCTGAGTGCCGTGCCGCCGGGACCGGCAACCGGTCGGGCGATCGTCGCCGGTCCACTGTGTACACCTCTGGACACCTGGGGGCGTGGCGTCCCTGCGCCGCTGGCCCGACCCGGTGACCTACTCGCGGTGCCCAACGTCGGCGCCTACGGGCTCTGCGCGAGCCTGCTGGCCTTTCTCGGCCACCCCGCGCCGGTCGAGGTGATCGTCGCGGGCGACGACATCCTGCACACGTCAAGGCTGATCTTGCACCGAACGCCGAACGCGGCGGGACAGGAGTGACTGCGATGGATCCCGAGTTCACCACGATGCTGCGACAGGTACTGAAGTACGCGGGCGATCAGGAGTTCACCGCGGACTCCCGGCTGCGCGACTACGGGCTGGACTCGATGGAGGCCATCAAGCTGCTGTTCGCGATCGAGGACGGCTTCGGCGTGATGCTGCCGGACGAGAAACTCGTCGACGCCACGTTCGAGACCGCGGGCGGCCTGTGGGCCGAGGTGGCCACGCTGCTCGCGGCACACGGGGAAGCGTCATGACCACGCAGGCACGCCCCGGCAGTGCCGACAAACGTGCCGACGGCCTTGCTGATGTTCTGGCGGTCACCGCCCGCCACGCGCACGACACCGACGAGCGGGCCGTGTTCCCGGTCGACGCCCTGGAAGCGTTGCGTACCAGCGGACTGCTCGGTTTGGTCGTGCCGGCCGAGTTCGGCGGTGGCGACGGTGGCTTCGGTGACCTGGTGGACGTGACGATCCAGCTGTCCCGTGTGGACATGTCGGTCGGGATGATCTTCGCGATGCACTGCCAGCAGGCCTTGGCGATCGTGCGGCACGCCGGCCCGCGGCTGCGTGCCGAACTGCTCCCCGCGCTGGCTCGTGGCGAGCTGTATCTGGCGTCGGTCACCACGGAACGCGGCAAGGGCGGCCACCTGCTGACGTCCGAGTCGACGGTCGCGGCAGGCGACGGCCTGCTGAACATCGACCGGGACGCGCCGATCGTCACCGGCGGCATGCACGCGGACGGCTTCCTGATCACCACGCTCGCACCCGACGCCACCTCCCCGACCCAGGTCTCCCTCGTCTACGCCGCCCGCGACCAGCTCAAGGTCGACGCGACCGGCGGCTGGCAGCCACTGGGCATGCGGGCCACGCACAGCCTCCCGATGCGCCTTGCCGGCGCGGTGCCGGCGGACCAGGTGATCGGCGCGCACGGCGGCTTCCGCGCGATCGTCGCGTCGCTGTTCGGCCCGGCCGCGCACCTTGGCTGGAGCGCCGCCTGGCTGGGCACCGCGGCGGGCGCGCTGTCCAGGGTGCTGCACCTGATCCGCGGCAAGGACGGCCGCCGACAGTTCGACCCGACGTCGGAACTGCTGCTGACCCGCATCGCGCGCATCAGGGCTCGCCTTGACTCGGTGCACGCCTTGCTGCGGCACACGGTGTCCGTTGTGGACAGCACGCAGGACCTGTCCGCGCCGAAGGCGCAGCTGCTGATCAACGCACTGAAGACGCACTCGGCCGAGCAGTGCTTCGCCGCGATCGACGACCTGGTGGAGCTCGTCGGCCTGCGGCACGGCTACCTCACCACGTCGCCGCTGTTCCTGGAGCGCGCGTTCCGCGACCTGCGGTCGGCATCGCTGAACTACGGCAACGACCGGCTCTACCTGGTGAACGGCGCGCTCGCGCTGCTGGACCAGGAGGTGTGCCTTGCCTGACGTCCACGACGCGGTGGCCGCACTCGCACCCGACGCCGACGGCCCGACCGTATGGCGGGCACTTGGCCGGGCCGGCCTGCTCACCGACCTGTCGATCAACCAGATCGGCACGCTGCTTTCCACATTGGACGAACGTTTCGGCGTCGGCACCGTGCTCTCGATCTGTGTGCAGGCCGCGACCGCGCTGCCGATCCTGCGCGAGTCCACCGACACCGGCCCGGCCATGAAGGCCCACGACGCCGCGACGCGCGGCGACGCCGTGCTCGCACTGGCCGTCACCGACACCGCGGCGCCCGGCTCGGACCTGCTGGCCATGGGCACCACGGCGGAGCTGACCGACGACCGGGTTCGACTGACCGGCGGCAAGTCCTGGATCACCAACGCGACCACCGCCGACTACGCCCTCGTGCTGGCCCGCCATCGCCCGCAGCGCCACTTCACCAGTTTCCTGTGGGTCCTCGTGCCCACCGACGCCATCGGCGTGCACACCGAACCGGCCGCCGGGCTGCTGTTCGCCGGCTCCGGCGTCGGCCACCTGCGGTTCGACGGCGTGACCCTGGACTCCGACCACCTGCTCGGCCGCCCCGGCCGGGGCCTGCCCACGTTCGCCCGGCACGTCGCCACCGAACGCATCGCGGGCGCGTGCTGGGCACGGGCCATGTGCCGGCGCGTCCTCGCCGACACCCACCGGCGGCTGGCCGCCCGGCCGGTGGACGGACATCCGTTGTGGGACAACGACGCCGTGCGGGCCCGGTTCGCCAGGTGTCTGGTGGAACTGCGCCGCATCGACGCGATGTGCGCCCAGCACACGACTGCCGTGGACACCCTGCTGTCCAGCATGCTCCTCAAGGCCGCCACGGCACAGAGCCTGGACCAGGTCCTCGCCGAGTGCGTCCAACTGGGTGGCGCGGAGGCCTTCCGCCCTGGCGGCCCGGCGGAACTGCACGCCGCGACGGCCATGTTCGGCATCGCGGGCGGCGCGACCGGCGCGCTGCTCGCCGGCATCGCGGAGCACGCCGCCGATCTCATCGGCACAGCACCATGAGGTACGAGGTGGCCGACGGCGTGCACGTGGCGCTGTCCCCGATGGCCGCGGTCGCACCCGGCGAGACCCAGTGGCGCACCAGGGAACGGGCGGCCACCCGAGCCCTGTTGCGCCGCCTGCTGGCCGAGGTCTGCGGGCCGGACACGGCCGGCACCCCGCTCGCCGCGCGCCGTACCGGCCAGCCCTACCTGCCGGAGCGGCCCGACGTCACCGTCAGCCTGTCGCACTCCGGCGACTGGGCTGCCGCCGCGATCGGCGTCGGAGCGTCGGTCGGGGTGGACGTCCAGGTGCCGCAGCCCGCGGCACGGCTGTTGCGGCGCTGTTGCCGCCCGGCGGCCCGCGAAGTGTTGGCGGGCATGCCAGAGCCGCGTCGGGACCTGGAGTTCGCGTGGCTGTGGACGGCGCAGGAGGCGTGCGTCAAGGCGACCGGTGCCGGCCTTGCCGGCCTGCCGTGGACCATCCCGGTCGAGGTCGGCCAGCGTGCCGGCCGGTGGCACGGCGTGCGCTGGCGCTCGTTGCGCGAGAGCTGCCGCGTCCCGGTGAGCTGTGCGTGGGCGGCGGCATGAGAATCCAACCCCGGCCGCGCCACGAGCGGTTCACCGGCCTGAGCTGCTACACCGCCAATCTGGCCGCCTACCTGGACGCCGAGCTGTCCGATGTGGACGGCTACCTGGCCGGTTCGATCCGGCTCGCGGTGCGCACCGACCTGCCGGCGGGCCGCCTCGCGTTCGCGCACCACAGCTACCCACTGGACCAACTGCCCGACGGCACCCGCCTGCGCTACGCCACGCTCCCGCCCCGCGCGGCCCTGGTCGGCCTGACCGACGAGCTCAGCCGCCGTGGCCGGGTGCTGGTGGTGACCGACGGCTCCCGGCTGCCGTGGTCGCCGATGCGGCCGGACGGCGTCGCGGCACCGCACTGGCTGCTGGTGACCGGCAGGCGGGCGGACTCGTGGCACGTGGTGGACGCGTTCGCGGGCCTGCTGGCCAGTGGCGAGCAGCGCCCGTACGTCGGCTGGCTCTCGACCGCGCAACTGACCGGCGCCATGATGCCCGTCGGCTGGTCGGCCGAGCAGCACATGCGCAACAGTCTCGCCTTC
The DNA here is from genome assembly GCA_963702275.1 of Candidatus Melainabacteria bacterium. GTDB lineage: Bacteria > Actinomycetota > Actinomycetes > Mycobacteriales > Pseudonocardiaceae > DATEPR01. Next base: position 25,535 of record CAVPCF010000094.1, on the reverse strand, counting down.
GGCTTCCCGATCCCGGTGCCGGAACCGGCGGGCCCGCTGTGGCTGCGCCGCGAGCCCGACGCCGCCCCGCTGGCCGACCTGCCCGGCAGCTGGCTGGTCGGCGACGAGCAGGTGCTGCCGTTCCTGGCCGACACGTTCACCAACTCGGCGGCCGACGCGGCGCGGCACCTGGACGACCTGTGGACGTCGGCCGCGCACCGGGTGTTCCGCTACCGCTGGCTGGCCACCCGACCCGACGTGCCGGACGAACTGCGGGAGCGCTACCGGACCGCGATCGCGGCATGGACGCGGCTGCCCGGCGCACTGCGGTTCGCGGTGGACTCGGCCCGCCGCGGCCGGCACCGGCCGTCGCTGCTGAGCCAGACCTTCGGGCACCTGTTGGCGACCGACCCCGACGAAGACCAGTTCCGCACCGCATCGCGAAGGGAAGCACGATGACGACCCGACTCTACGATTTGTTCCGCGCCTCCGTCGAACGCTCCGGCACGGCGACCGCCATCGAGCTGCCCGGACACGCGCTCACCTATGCCGAGCTGGACACCGCCGTCGAGCGGATGGCGGGCCGTATCGTTCGGGCCGCCGGCCGGCGGCCCGGCCGGGTCGGCCTGCTGACCAGCCGCAGCCTGGCAACGTACCTGGGATACCTTGCCGTGCAACGGCTCGGCGCGGCCGTGGTGCCGCTGAACCAGGGCGCGCCGGTCACCAGGAACCTGATCATCACCAAGGACGCCGGGCTCGACCTGACGATCGTGGACGACACGGCCGCCACCCAGCTGCCGGAGTACCCACAGCAGGCCGGCATCCCGATCCTGGACCTGACCGGCAGGCGCGGCCAGTCCCTGCTGGACCGCGACGACACCGACGGCACGCCCCTACCCGACCCGACCACCGGCGACACCGCGTACATCATCTACACGTCGGGTTCCACCGGTAAGCCCAAGGGCGTGCCGACCTCGAACGGCAACGCCTGCTCGCTGATCGCGGACGTGATCCCCCGGTTCGGTTTCGTGTCCGACTGCCGCGTGTCGCAGACTTTCGAGCTGTTCTTCGACGGCTCGATCGTGGAGATGTTCGCGACCTGGGGTTCCGGTGCCACGCTGTGCGTCGCGCAGCACGGTGACGTGTTCGCGCCGGTCCGGTTCGTCAACGAGAAGCGCCTCACGCACTGGCTCTCGGTGCCCTCGATCATCTCCTTCGCCCGCAGGCTGCGGGCCCTGGCACCGGGCAGCATGCCGACCCTGCGGCGCGCCATGTTCGGTGGCGAGGCGCTGACCGTCGAGCAGGCGGAGGCGTGGCTCGCGGCCGCGCCGAACGCGACCATCCACAACTGCTACGGCCCGACCGAGCTGACCGTCATCTGCACCGGCTACCCGGTCCCCGCCGACCGGGCCGCCTGGCCGGTCACGTCCAACCGGTCCATCCCGATCGGCGACATCTACCCGCACCTTGACTACCTCCTGCTCGACGACGACCTGCACGCGGCGCAGGACGGCGAACTGTGCCTGCGCGGCCCGCAACGCTTCCCCGGCTACCTGGACCCCGAGGAGAACGCGGGCCGGTTCCTGTCCTTCGACGGCACCGTCGGCAAGCCCTACGACGGCAGCGAACCACTGACCGACCAGCACTACTACCGCACCGGCGACCGGGTGCGCCGCGAGGACGGCGAACTGGTCCACCTTGGACGGTTCGACACCCAGGTGAAGGTGCGCGGCAACCGGGTCGAGCTCGGCGAGATCGAGTCGGCCATCCGCCGGCACCCGGCGATCGCCGAGGTCGTCGTGCTCGCCATCACCGCCGCCGACGACGAGGTCGACCTGCACGCCGTCTACACCGGTGACGAGGTGGACGACGCCGACTTCGCCCGCATCCTGGCCGAGCTCCCGGTCTACATGCGCCCGAGGGGCTACTACCACCGCGACAGCATCCCGTTGGCCGCGAACGGAAAGGTCGACCGCAAGCGGTTGACCGCGGACATCGCTCCACTCGTGAGCTGAAAGGAACCGCTGCCATGACAACAACCGACACCGGCATGATCCCGGCGAATCCGATGATGGAAGCGCTGTGGTGGGTGCACTACCGGTCGAAGAACAAGTCCGTCTACAACCTGACCTGGCCGATGACGTGCGACCGGCCACTGGACTTCGAGGCGCTGCGGGTCGCGTGGCAGGCCATGGTCGACCGGCACGAGGCCCTGCGCGGCAGCCTGCACCAGCGGGACGGCTCGGTCTATCTGTCCATTGTGGATCACGTGGACGTCGAACCGGAGTGGATCACCATCGACGACCCCGGCTCGACGCCTGCGGACAAGCTGCTGCGCACGATCGCCGAGGAGATCCACGAGCGGCCGATCGCCCTGGACACCGCACCGGTCGGCAGGCTGACCCTGGTGACCGTCGGCGAGCTCCAGGAACTCGTGTTCACCATCCACCACGCGCTGCTGGACGGCTGGAGCGTGCAACTGCTGCTGACCGAGTTCTCCGCCGCGTACGCGATGGCGGCGGCCGGTGGCGTGCCGACGTTCGACACCGAGCCGGTGTCGCTGCGCGAGTACGTGCTGGACGCCTACCAGGCCCGCACCGACGGCCGCTGGGACAACAGCCTCAAGCACTGGCGGGACACGCTGGACGGCGCGTCCACCGCGACCCTGGTGGCCGACCGGCACCGCTACACCGGCACCGGCAACAAGGGCGAGGTGCTCAAGTTCGCACTGAGCAAGGAGGCCGTCGACGGTGCCGCCGCCGTGGCAGAGCAGTTCTACACCACGCCGTTCACCGTCATGATGGCCGCGCTGCAGACGGTGGTCGCGCGGGGCGGCGCCGGTCCGGACGTGTGCACCGGCATGGTGACGGCCAACCGCATGACGCAGAAGGAACAGGAGATGATCGGGTACGTGGCGAACCTGGTCGTCGCCCGCAACACGATCAACGACGACGACACGTTCGGCGAGGTCGTCGAGCGGGCCAGGGACAACATGTGGGGCATGCTGGCCAACCAGCAGGTGCCCTTCTCGCTGGTGTTCGGCGCGCTCACCGAGTCGGCCCAGGTCAAACTGCGCGACAACGTCCCGCTGATCATGACCTACTACGGCCCGATCGGCACCGACCTGTCCATGGGCGACACCACCCTGGTGTTGCAGCGGGCGCCCAACCGCGCGTCCCGCACCGACCTCGGCATCGGCGTGTGGGACGGCCCGACCGGTTTCGTGATCGAGAGCGAGCACAACTCCGGCCGGTACGACACGGAGACGGTGCTGCGCCTGTTCCACGACATCGACGCGACGATGGCCGCGTTCGGCACGAACCTGGACCACAAGGTGTCTACTTTGGAGGTTCGTTCCAGGACCGGTCCCGCCTACGTCGAGCACGAGATCACTGCGGCCGACCTGGGCACCACGGTGATGCCGAAGTCCGCGGCCATCGACCAGGTCCGCCAGGTCTGGTCCGACGTGCTCGGCACCGAGCCCGCCGGTCCGGACGAGGACTTCTTCGCCATGGGCGGCCGGTCGCTGAAGGTGGTGCAGTTCGCGTCCGCGATCGAGTCGAGCAGCGGCGTCGCGCTGGACGTCGTCGACTGGCTGGCCGACCCGACACCCCGCAGGGCCGCGGACCAGATCGCGGGCGAACTGGACACCGGTGACGACGGCACGTTCGTCGAACTGCGTCCCGGCGACGGCCCGCACCTCCACCTGGTGCCCGGTGCCGGCGGCAGCGCGCAGGACTATCGCGACCTGATCGCCGAACTGCCGGAACACTGGCGGGTCACCCTGTCCCAGGAGCGCAAGCCCCTGGAGTCGGTGCCCGCCATGGCCCAGCGGTACCGAGCGGATCTGGACGCGGCGGGCGTGCGGCCGGACCTGTTGGTCGGCTGGTCGATGGGCGGCCAGGTGGCGTTCGAGATCGCCACGACGTACCAGGGGACGGCGCCGAAGGTCGTGGTGATCGACTCGGCGCCGCCTGTCGGTTACGGCCCCGACCTGACCAGCGACGCGCTGGTGTACGAGACGTTCGCGACCGTGATGGCCGCCGCGTTCGGCGTGACCCTGGACGGCACGCCGGCCCGCACCACGCCCGATCCGGAACTCGCCATGCGGGTACTGGCGGCACAGTTGGGCGCCGCGTCCGGCCAGATCGTGTCGGCCGGGACACTGCTGGAGCGCTGGCGCACGTTCCGCCGGCACACCACGGCGGTGTGGTCGTACGTCGCCGGCAGGCGGGCCGACGCGACGGCGCTCGTCGTCGCCGCGGACATCGCCGACTGGCAGCTCGACCAGTGGGCCGCGCAGTTCACCACCGAACCGAGTCGGCTGCGGGTCGCGACGGATCACTACGGGGCGCTGAAGCCACCGGCGATCGCGGTGATCGCGGGCGCGATCGGCCGGCTGCAGAGCACCGCCGTCACGTCGGCGTGAATTCGACGGAGCGGACCCGCGCGGCACTGCCACCCGGGTCCGTTTGCCGTCGCGCCCGGTCGCCGCACGACAACGAGCGGACCCGCGCGCCGCACGGGTCCGTTCGCCCTCGCCGCCGGGACTCAGCCCGTCGGCACGGGAGGTGCGTCCAGTTCGGCGGCAAGGCGCCGCCGGTCGGTCTTGCCGTTGAGGTTGGTGGGCAGCTCGTCGCGGTGCCGGTAGGACCTGGGGCGCATGTACTCGGGCAGTTCGGCCACCATCGCGGTCAGTTCGACCTCGGCCACGACGGCACCCGTGTACACGGCCCGCAGTTCCACCATGCCGTCGCGGTCGGTGCTGGCGACCACGACGGCCTCGGCGACCAGCGGGTGCCGCCGCAGCGCGGACTCGATCTCGCCGAGTTCCACCCGGTAGCCGGAGATCTTGATCTGGTCGTCCAGCCTGCCGAGGTGCACCATTTCGCCGTCCTCGCGCCGTACCCGGTCGCCGGTGCGGTACCAGCATTCCGCCGTCGGCGGGCCGTCGTGGTCCCTGGCGCGCACGCCGTCGTAGGTGATGAACCGGTGCGCGTTGTGCGCCGGGTCGAGGTAGCCGTGGAAACGCTGCGGGCCGCGCACGCACAGCTCGCCGTCGTCCGCGGCGATGCCGTCCTCGTCGATCAGGACGGCCTCCAGGTGTGGGTAGACCTGACCGATCGGGACCGTCGAGTTGGATGTCGCGGGCCAGTCCTGCCGGTCGTCGGGCAGCCGGTAGCCGACGCACGTGACGGTCAGCTCGGTGGGCCCGTAGATGTTCTCGATGACGCTGTCCGGCGCCGCCGCGGCCCACGCCGCCGCCTGTGCCACGGCCAACTGCTCGCCGGCGAACAGGCTCACCCGCAGGTCGGGCATGCCGCCGGGGCGCAGCGTCCGCAGCCGCCGGGCGATCGAGACCACCGAGGGCACCGAGTACCAGTGCGTGATCCGCGACCGCGTCACGAACCGGGCCGGGTTGAGGATCTCGTCCGCCTGCGGCACGACCAGCGTCGCACCGGAACCCCATGCCACGAACAGGTCGAACACGGACGGGTCGAACGTCAGCTCGAACGCCTGGGACAGCCGGGCGCCCGGACCGGCGCCGTACCGGTCGATGCAGTGCGCCACGTACGCGGCCACGTTGTGGTGCCGGATCGGCACGCCCTTGGGCTCGCCGGTCGACCCGGACGTGAACAGGGTGTAAGCGATCGCGTCCGGGTCGCCGGGCACCGGCCCGTCCCACGTCAGGCCGCTGAAGTCCTCGTGCCAGCCGTCCGGCAGGATGACCGGCGTTGTCGCGACCGCGGCGGCCTGCGACGCGCCTTCATCGTCGACGACAACAACATCCACTTCGGACAGTCGGCACATGTTCCTGTTGCGGGCGGCCGGGAATCGTGGGTTGAGCGGCACGACCACGGCGCCGCAGCGCAGTGCGGCCAGATAACCGGCGTAGGCGGCGAGGCTGCGCGAGGCGAGGAGGCCGACCGCGTGCGGTGCCCGGCCGCCGCACGCCTTGACCAGCCGGCAGGCCAGCCGGTCGACCAGGGCCAGCAGTTCGGCGTAGCTCAGCGTGGTGCCGCGCACCTCGATGGCGGGCAGGTCCGGGTGGGCCAGCGCGCAGTCGCGCACCCACGTGAACATCGTGCCGGTGGGGTCAATGTGTTCGGCCACTTGAGGTTCCCCTTGTCATGCGAACGTGCGTTCCATCACGGCCCGCCGGGCCGTCGGCTGCCCGACCACCACGAAGCCGTGCCGGGCGAAGAGGTTCGCCGTGCCGACGAACAGCGCGGCCGGACCCGCCTTCGTGGTCAGTGGGTAGCCCTCGACGGCGGTCGCGCCGTGCGCGCGGCTGTGCTCGACGGCCGCGGCGAGCAGGCCGTCGGTGAAGCCGTTGCGCCGGTGGTCGCGCCGCACGAAGAAGCACGACACCGCCCACCGACCGGTCGGATCCGGGCGCGCCCGGCCCGCGGCGCTGTCCTCCCAGCGCGGATACGATGTGCGCGGCGCCACCGCGCACCAGCCGGCCACCGTGGCCTCGTCGGTGTCCGGCTCGCCGGCATAGGCGAGCAGGCCGACGGAGACGCTCCGGTCCAGCATCGCCAGCAGCCCGTGGCGGTTCGCGCCGCTTGGCCGGTAGTCCGACTTCGGCGTCCGCCACCACATGCACCAGCAACTGGCGCAGTCCCCACTGCCGCCGAACAACTCCGCGAGATCCGGCCAGTTGTCGTGGTCGAGCGGCGCGATCCGTTTGATAATCATAGGTGGCCCCGCATCCTCCTGATTGGACGAACGCGATGATCGACGACGCTCATCCCCAACCACCACCCCGCCAGCGATTCCGCGAGGTGGCGGCACACTTCGCGTCCGGGGTCGCGGTGGTGACCAGCGTCGCGGACGACGTGCCGGTCGGCACGACCGTCAACGCGTTCACCACCGTCTCGCTCGATCCCGCCCTGCTGCTGGTCTCGCTGCGGTACGGCTCCCGGCTGCTGGACTGCGTGCGGGAGTCCGGCGTGTTCGCGGCGACCGTGCTGGCCCGCGACCAGCAGCGCGAGGCGCGCTGGTTCGCCAGCCGAACCCGGCCGACCGGCGCCGCCGCGTTCGACGGCATCCCGACCGACCCGGGGCCGGCGACCGGCTGCCTGCTGCTGGCCGACGGCCTCGCCTACTTCGACTGCCGGGTGCACGACGTGTTTCCCGGCGGTGACCATGCGATCGTGCTCGGCGCCGTGGCGGCGTGTGGCGAGCTGTGGCCGCGGGAGCCGTTGGTGTTCCTCGGCAGTGGCTTCGTCGCCGTCGACTCCCGCGGCGCGACGGCACGCCAACGCCTCGGTCACTGGCCGGCAGCCGGCGGTCCGGTCTCCACCGGCACGTTGTCCACCGGCGCCGTTTCTGTTGGCACCGCTGGTGCCTCGGCTGCTGGCTCATCGTCCTCGTCCGGCTTGTCGATCACGGCGAGGGCGGCCGGCGTCATCACCCGCAGGTAGGGGATGACCAGCAGGGCGCAGATGACCGCGAAGAAGCCGAACGCGGCCCGGTAGCTGACCGTGGTCGCCAGCGTGCCGGCGATGGCCGCCGCGATCGGGCCGGCACCCCAGCCGATCAGGCGGCTCGCCGCGCTGAACCGGCCGAGCATGTCGCCGGGCGCCAGCGTCTGGTAGATCACCCGCGAGTTGACCGTCCACATAGTACCGCCGAGCCCTGCGACGAACGCGGCCGCGCCGACGTACAAGGCACTGCTGGGCTGGGCCGGCACCACGGCGGGCACCGCGACCAGCGCGAAGGAGCCGACGATGTCGGCGAACATCGACCAGCGCCGGCCGAGCAGCTTGTTGACCTTGCCCACGATGATCGTGCCGAGCACGCCGCCCGCACCGAGACACGTGAGCAGGAAGCCGTACTCCTGGGAGTTCAGGTGCAGTGGCCCGCCGACCGCGAAGGCCGGGATGATGGCCAGCCAGGCGACCCAGGTGCCGGCCATCGCGGCGATCAGCAGCGCCATGGTACGCAGGAGTTTGGTCTCCCACAGGAACTTCAGCCCTTCGCGAATCTCCACATTGACCGGTTGACGCGCCTTTGTGGACTTGACCCGGAAGTCGCCGACGAGCATCAGCAGCAGCACCGCGCCGGCAACGTAGACGATGCTGGAGGTGCCCAACGCGAACACGAAGCCGGCCGCGACGAGGAAACCGCCGATCGGGGCGCCGAGGAACGTGTTGAACAGGTACTCCATCGCGGTGATCCGCGCGCTGACCGTCTGCCAGCGGGACTTGGGCACCGCGCTTGGCACGATCGACGCGCCGGAGGTCAGCGCCACCACCTGGGCGACACCGAGCGCGACCGCGATGACGTAGATCACCGGCAGGCTCACCGCGTGCAGGGCGTAGGTGACCAGCAGCAGCCCGATCGCGACCATGCGGGTGGTCTCCGCGGCGAACATCAGGGTGCGGCGGTTCTTCCTGTCCACCATCACGCCGATGTGCAGGGCGGTGACCAGCCACGGCAGCGTCATCAGCACGGCCACCAGCGCGATCAGCGCGGGGGAGTGGGTCAGCCGCACGGCGAGCAGCGGCAGGGTCACCCTGGTCACCGCGTCGCCGAGGTTGGTGGTGGCCGTGAACACCACCAACAGCCACTCGTTACGGCGTACGGGTGGTGGCGGCGCCTCTGCGTCCGGCTCCGGGGACCGCGCCGACGACGCGGTGGAGTGTGGTGACACGGGGAATCTCCTCTCCCACTAACCATAGAAAGGGGGTAACGGGTTAGAAGCATTCAGGGGTTAGTATGGTGGTGTCAAGCGGACGACGGGAGTTGCTCTTGAGTCGTGTGGCGCACGTTCTACCGGACTGGTTGGAGCCGGTCCTGGCGTTCGTCAACACCGTCGACGTCGAGGCCGGCACGGACGTGCTGGCCCCGGGTCCGGCGGCGCTGGGGCAGTGGCTGGCCGCCCGTGACCTGCTGGCCGACTCGACCGGGGTGACCGGCGCCGACCACAAGCTGGCCATGGACCTGCGTACCGGCCTGCGGTCGCTGGCGCTGCGCAACAACGGCGTCGCAATGGACGACCGGGACACCGCGCGGACGCGTCAGGCGTTCGACCGGCTGCCGCTGGTCGCCGACGTGCCGACCGGCCTGCCGGTGCTGCGCCCGCACCGCCTCGCGCCGGTCAGAGCGGCTCTCGGCACGATCGTCGCGGGCTATGCCCGCGCCGTGGGCACCGAGGACTGGTCCCGCATCCGCCGCTGCCCCGCCGACGACTGCGCGTGGGCCTTCTGGGACTCGTCCGCCAAGGGCACCCGCCGCTGGTGCACGATGCGGGTCTGCGGAAACCGGGCGAAGGTACGGGCCTTCGCGCAGCGGAAGTCGACCAGCACGTCCTGATCCGGCACGTCTCGGTAAGAGCCGTGCACTCGCTTCAGTTATGCGCAAACCGGCTGACGCGGCCATTCTGGGCAGCAGGCCCCGCTGCCGGCCGCGATCGACGAGGTCATGCGATACCGCGCGCCCTTCACCGGTCACGAACTACGCATCGGGGCGCCGCCGGCTGGCGAGCAGGGGATGGCGCTGGAGATCATGCTGCGGTCCGGCGCCAGTATCCGAGTCGATCACATCAATACATCGGATGACATGGTCGCCGGCTTGCGCTCTTAGTACCAGTTGGCCGCACTGGTCTGTTTCGGTTGAGTTGATTCATCCGATGTCAGTCTTGACTTGATCAATGGTCTAGTCCACTTTGAGATTGCATCCGCATTGTCGATCCCTGTCCGCCTGATGAGGAGATCCGCTGATGTCGAAACGATCTCGCCGCGCCACCGCGCTGGTGGCCGCACTGTTGCTGCCGGTCGGCATCGCGCTGGCCACGTCGTCGACCGCAAGTGCCAAGGCCACGCCGGCGGCCAGTGCCGCGAACTTCGCGGTCGCGCCCTACGTGGACATGAACGAGTCCACCGAGTCGCTGCTGAACACCGCGATCACCGGCCACGGCCTCAAGGCCTACACCGCGGCCTTCATCATCGGCGAGGGCTGTACGAACATCTGGGGCGACACCGAGCCGATCGGCCACGATCCGTTCATCGATCCGGAGATCGCGAAGGCCAAGTCGGAAGGCGCGTCGCTGATCATCTCCTCCGGCGGCGCGGACGGCTTCCCGCTCCCGTGGACCTGCACCAACGAGAACACGATCGTCTCCGCCTACCAGACCGTGATCAACGACTACGGCGTGAGCAGGCTGGACTTCGACATCGAGGGCGCCGCCGTTGCCGATCCCACGTCGGCCGGCCGGCTGTTCACCGCGATGAAGACGTTGCAGTCGCGCAATTCCGGCCTCCAGTTCTCGGCGACACTGCCGGTTCTGCCCACCGGCCTGACCAGTGACGGCGTCAACATCCTCAAGGCCGCGCAGAAGGTCGGCGTCAAGATCAATATCGTGAACATCATGGCCATGGACTACAACCAGGGCAACCAGAACATGGGCACCGCCGCGATCAACGCGGCCAAGGCCACGCTGGCGCAGATGAAGTCGGTCAACTCCGGCTACACCTTCGGCAACCTCGGCATCACGCCGATGATCGGCGTGAACGACGACGGCTCGACATTCAGCATCGCCAACGCGAAGGCCGTGGAGACCTTCGCCAAGTCCAGTGGCGTCGGCCGGCTCGCCTTCTGGTCGGTCACGCGTGACCAGAGTTGCGGCGCCGCAGCGGCCGTGGCGGCGTCACCGAGTTGCAGCGGCGTTTCGCAGAGCCAACTGGCCTTCACATCGGCCTTCGTCCCATTCTGACCGACCTGGTTTCACATGATCTCGGGGCCATTCGGCGGACATTGCCATATCACTCCCGCGCTGACACGCTGTCGTCTGAAACCGGGTGATAATGCGGCCAACCGAAACGGGCAGGGTGTATGCGAAACGACAAGGATCTGCCGAGACGGTGGCGCGGAATTTCGATTGTCCTGGCATTGACGCTGGCAACCGGGGTCGCGGTGACCGGGGCGGCCGCCGCGAGCCCCGCCGCCCCGGCGCTCCACTCGGTAACCCTGATCACGGGCGACCGCGTGATCATGGCGGGGGACGGGAATGTCGCTTCGGTCGAGCCGACGGCCGACCGGAAACCGATGGCGTTCTCCTTCGCCACCATGGCCGGGCACGAATACGTCATTCCCCTTGATGCCGCGCGACTGATCGCCACCGGCCGGCTGGACCGGCGATTGTTCGACGTCTCGGCGTTGGCCCGGCTCGGCTATGACGACACCGGCCGCGCCACGCTGCCGCTGATCGTCACCAGGGCGCTGGGCGCGCCCGTCCGGTTCGCGCCGGCCAAGACCGGGTTGGCCGCGTACTGGCACCAGATCACCGGCGGGTCGCTGTCACCGGCGACGCTGGTCGGCGGGCCGGACCGCATCGACCTGGATGCCCCCGGTGGCGCCGCCGCCCCGCGGCAGGCGGCTACCACCCAACACACCCTGACGCTGCGCTATCTCGGTCCGGATGGCAATCCGACCAACCAGTTCAACAGCTTCCTCGTCAACGCGGCCGACGGTAGCCAGGCATTTCCGGTCCAGAACGCGAACGGGACGGCGACCCTGCAACTGCCCGACGGCGACTACAGCATCGGCAACGAGCTGATGGTGCCGGGTCCGCACATGGGCCTGCCCCGCGAATTCTTCGATCTGCCCTATCCGAACCTGAAGCTGACCGCGGACACCGTGATCGACGTCGACGCCCGGCTGGCCAAGCCGGTCGCCGTGACGCCGCCGGATCATCCGGCCACCGGCGGGGTCCAGCTCTTCTATGAGCGGACCGTCGCGGGCGGGCCATCGCTGTTCGGCATCGGCAGCTTCAACACCGCCGACGACGTTCTCCTGACCGCGCACCTCGGACCGCCGCTGCCCGGACTCGTCGCCCTGATCGACACCGAGTTCGGCCCGTCACCACTGGATCCCGCCGGCGCGAACCCCACCGGGTACCGGCTGTCCTGGCTGCGCCGCAACACCACTCCGACGGGGTTCGTCCGCACGGTCGCCATCTCCGACCTGGCCAAGATCGACGTGGACCTGGGGCCGGCGTCGCGGTCGGCGGCCGGTGAGGTGCTGACCTTCGCGAACGTCCCGCATATCGGCTCGTTGGGGATCACGGTCCCGCTCGCGTTCGTGGGGCGGGCCACCGAGTACGTGACGCCGGATATCGGCTGGACGTTGGATGTCGCGTCGGACGGGATCGATCAGACCGCCGAGCCGCGCCAGTTCCAGGCCGGTCGCGAGTACCACGAACGGTTCGACGCCCCCGTGCTCGGCCCGTCGCTGCCACGGGCGCGCACACCGATCAGCTGGATCGGCCGCACCGGCGACGTCATCATTTCCCACGCGCCACTGTTCAGCGACGCCGCCAACCGTCAGGGGGACGCCACCGCGGGAACCCGGATCTCGTTGTTCCGTAACGGAACGCTGCTCGACGAACGACTACTGGACACCTCGGGTTTCGGCGCGGCGTTCACCGTGCCGCCGGACCCGGCCCGGTACCGGTTGGTCTACGCGGCGGACCGATCCGCGTTCGGCGACTTCACCACCAACGTGAACGTCGCGTGGACCTTCCAGTCCGGCCATGTCGACGGGCCGGGCGGCAACCTGCCGGTGTCGGTCGTCCGCTTCACGCCCGCGCTCGACGCGACCGGCGCGGCCCCGGCAGGCCGGTCGTTCCGCGTGCCGTTCAGCGTGCAGACGCAGCAGGGCGTGACACAGGGCGGTGTCCAGCAGTTGGAGGTGGACGCGTCCTATGACGACGGTCAAACCTGGACCGCGGTGCCCGTCGTCGGTCACACGGCGTTGCTGCAACATCCGGCGACCGGGAACTTCGTGTCGTTGCGGGCCAAGCTGACCTTCGCCGACGGCGGCACCCTCGACCAGTCCATCATCCACGCCTACCGGCTGCGCACCTAGTTCGGGTCAGGGCGCTGCTCGACGAGCTCGGCGTCCCCGTTGCCGCGTGAACCCCGCGGTCACGGCGCTGACCACCGGTAGTTGCGCCCCCTAGGGGGCGTTCCGGATGTGTTGGGCCGCAACGGGTTCAAGAATGGCGACATGGTGAATTCCAAGAAGGTCCGCCGGTTGGCGGCGGCCGTGGCGATCGCGGCCGGGCTCGGTGTCGTCGCCGTTCCGGTCGCGGCGGCAGCGGCGCCCGCGCCGCTCACACTGCCCTCGCCGACCGGCCCCGATCGGATCGGCACGGTCGAACTGCACCTCGTCGACCCGACCCGCGCCGACCCGTACGTGCCCACCGACCCGCGGCGCGAACTCATGGTGCAGGTCTGGTACCCGGCCCGGGATACCGCGCGGTATCCGGCCGCGCCGTGGCTGGATACCGGGGCGGTGCCGCACTTCGAGCAGGCCAACGGCGTCCCGCCCGGCGTGCTCACGATTCCGACGACCGACGGGCACGTCGGCGCGCCGGTCGACCGGTCGCACGGGGCCAGGCCGGTCGTGCTGTACTCCACCGGCCTGGGTGGGGACCGCTCGCTGGGCACCACGCTGGTCGAGGAGTTGGCCAGCCGCGGCTACATCGTGGTCGCGATCGATCACACGCACGACGCCAGCGAGGTCGAGTTCCCCGGCGGCCGGGTCGAGGTCAGCGCGCTGCCGCCGGTCGACTCCGAAGCGGTTGCCGCGCGGGCGGAGCAGATCCGGGTGGCGGACACCAGGTTCGTGCTCGACGAGCTCGCGATACTCGACCACGGCGGCAATCCGGACGCCGAACACCGCCGGTTGCCCAGCGGTATCACGGGTGCGCTCGACCTCGCGCACACCGGCATGTTCGGCTGGTCGATCGGCGGCGCCACAGCCGCGGGTGCCATGTACGCCGATCCGCGGATTCGCGCCGGCATCGACATGGACGGCACGCTGTACGGACCGGTCGTGACCGGCGGCCTTGACCGGCCGTTCGTGCTGCTGAGCTCGCAGAACCACAACCGCGACAACGACGCGTCGTGGGCACAGTTCTGGGCAGCGCAGCGCGGCCCGAAGCTGGACCTGAAGCTGACCAACTCGCAGCACCAGTCCTACAGTGACCTCGAGTCGCTGCTCCCGCAGGCGGCGCCGTTGATCGGTCTGCCGGCCAGCGTCGTGGCACTGGACATCGGCACGATCGATCCGGGGCGTGCGCTGGCCGCGGAACGCGCGTACGTGCTGGCCTTCTTCGACCGGACCCTGCGACACCGCGACGGCCACCTGCTCGACGGCCCGTCGCCGCGTTTCCCGGAGATCCAGTTCATCCCGTAACACCGTACGCACGACTACCGGTCACGACAGGTCCGCCATAGCCGGCGGACCTGCCGTGACAGCGGCGTAGTAAGTCTTCTGAAGTTTTCTCCGCGGTGGTGTCGGATGGCGTGGCGCCCGTTCGTAGTCAGGGTGCGACGCCGGCAACGGCCGGCCATCACCCACCGGAGGCCCACGATGTCCATCACCACCACCGCTCCCACGGTGGACCAGGAGAACGTAAGCGCGACCCTGACTGTCGCCGCGCCCGTCGCGAGGGTGTTCGCCGTGCTGGCGGACCCGACGACCCATGCCGCGATCGACGGCACCGGCTGGGTTCAGGAACCTGCCGACCGGGCGCCGCTGACCGAGGTGGGGCAGATTTTCCGGATGGACATGTACCACGCCGGCCACCCCGACGGCGACTACCAGGTGGTCAACAAGGTCCAGGTGCTCGACCCGCTGCGCGCCATCGGCTGGCTGACGGGGCAGGAGTTGGGCGACGGTCGCCTGGAGTTCGGCGGCTGGATCTGGCGTTACGACCTGGCGCCGGTCGGTCCGTCCGAGACCGAGGTCACGCTCAGCTACGACTGGTCGGGCGTGCCGCAGTTCATCCGCGACCGCGGCATCCAGTTCCCGCCGTTCGGTCCCGAGCACCTCATCAACTCGCTGCACCACCTGGCCCAGCTCAGCGCGTAGGACGACTTTCACACCGCACTCAAGGAGAACATCATGACCGCGACCTACACCTTCGACGTCTTCACCAGTCTCGACGGCTTCGGCGTCGCCACCGGCAACTGGGGCGGCTACTGGGGCAAGCAGGGCCCTGAGCTGCTCGCGCACCGCCTCGCCCTGTACAACCAGGAGCAGCGGATGGTCTTCGGCGCCACCACGTATCGGGGGATGGCGCAGATGCTGGCCTCGAGCACCGAGGGGCCCGAGGTGGGCGACCCATGGGTCACGCGGATGCGGAACCTGCCGGCAACGGTGGTGTCGACCACGCTGCGAGGGCCGCTCGACTGGCCGGACGCGACCATCGAGAGCGGCGACGCCGTGGATGTCGTCGCCCGGCTCAAGAAGGAGTCCGATGTGCCGTTGCGCTCCCACGGCAGCCTGTCGCTGAACCGGGCGCTGATGGCCGCCGGCCTGGTCGACCGCGTCCAGCTGACGGTCTTCCCGGTGATCACCGGTCAGACCGGAGTGGCCCCGGTCTTCGAGGATGCGGCCGACTTCGACCTCGAGCTGATCGAGAGCCGGACGCTGGATGGCCACACCCAAGAGCTCATCTACCGGCCCACCCTGCACGCCTGAGTCCGTCCATGACCGGGCCACCGCCGCGCTCGACGCACCGTGCCGACCCGTCGGGACTGAGGAAGGCAGGATGGTGAGCATGGCACGCGTCAGGGCTGCCGCCACCCGCTGGGTGGACGACGCCTTCCCTGGGAGCCATTGCGTCGTCATATATGCAGCGAGTCCGTCCCTCGCGGGCTTGATCTGGTGGTACAGGGTGCTATCTGCCGCTGCCCGTGTCGGCACATGTCCTTCACCGGGGGGACAACGTTGGTCGTGGGGGCGGGATTCCGGGTTGTTCGCGGCGTGTAATCGACGTCGACTGAAATAGCACGGAGGTGATCGACGTGGGTTCACGGCGTAGGGGCCGTCGTGGTGGGGTTGCTGGTCGGGGCGGGCTTGCCGCGGCTGGTATCGCACTGTTGGTTGTGGTCAGTACTGCGGCGGGGCCGCCTGGACATCTGGCGGCCACTGCTGCGCGGCGGGCCTTGCTGTCCGATGTGGATGGTGGGGTGGTGCCGGCGGCGCCGCGGCCCTCGCTGCCGTTACCGCCGTTGCCGGTTGGGCAACCCGCGCCGCCGGTGGTTCCGGTCGATGTCGTCGGGGGGACCGGGGGCGCCGAACCCACACCGCCTGTGTTCTATGTCGGTGGCATTCCGTCGGTCGTTCTGGGCGCGTACCGGAACGCGGCGGCGATGCTCGCGCAGGGGCAACCGAACTGTCATCTGCCGGTGGAACTGTTGGCCGCGATCGGGAAGGTCGAGTCCGGCCACGCGCGCGGCGGCCGGCTCGCCGCGGCCGGCACGGCCGTACCGCCCATTCTCGGCCCGGTGCTCGACGGCACGAACGGCGATGCCGCGATCGCGGATACCGATCACGGCGCGCTGGACGGCGATCCGGTGTGGGACCGCGCGGTCGGGCCCATGCAGTTCATCCCGTCGACGTGGCGGAACTGGGCGTCGGACGGCAACCACGACGGCATCGCCGACCCGGAGAACATCTACGACGCGACCCTGGCCGCCGGGCGCTACCTGTGCGCGGGCGGCCGCGACCTGTCGACGGACGCGGGCATCCAGGCCGCCATCCTCAGCTACAACGACTCGACGGCCTATCTGCGCCTTGTCACCGCGTGGCTGACGGCATATCGCGGCGGCATCACCGAGGTAGCCGCCGTGACCGCACCGACAACCACCACGACGACCAGCACACCCCCGCCGACCCCGACCACCACGGCCGCGCCGCCGACCACCACCACGGCCGCGCCGACCACGACGCCCCCCGTGACAACGACCACCCCGACAACGACGCCGGTCGTCGTCATTCCCGTCCCGGTGCCGACCACGACCACGCCGCCGACCACGACGGCAACCCCGGCGGGTGGCTTGCTGTGCGACCTGCAGAACACACTCGGCGGCCTGCTCGGTCTCGGCGCGCCACAGCCGCCGTGCCCAGCAGGATGACGAATCAGTCCGTTGTGGACGGCCGAGTGCCGGTAGTGCGGTGCCGGGTGCCGCCGGTCGGCCCCAACCGGCGGCGCTCGACGGTGCGTTGGCCGGGAGATCTCGTGCTTCTGGTGAGTGCGAGGCGTTTGTCGAGTACTGCGGCCGCGTCGGGATGGCCGATCTCGTTCAGGATGTCCAGCGCGTCGTCCCAGGCGCGGCGTGCGGTGTCGAGGTCGCCGGACGCCATGGCGGACTGTCCGATGTGGTGCAACGTGTCCGCCTCCAGGTAGCGGTCGCTGATGTCCTGGTAGATGCGCAGCGCGTCCTGGAAGTGGGCGATGGCCTTGTCGTACTCGCCGAGATGGTGGTAGGCGTAGCCGAGGCTGTCGCTGGCCGCCGCCTCGCCGTTGCGGTTGCCGGTGGCCGCGTGCAACGCGACCGATCGCCGGCAGTAGTCCAGCGCGCCGGAATGGTCGCCGAGCATGATCAGGGTCCAGCCGATCTCGTTGAGCACGGCGGCCTCGCCGGTCTCGTTCTCGATCGACCGGTACGCGGTCAGCGCATGGTCGTAGTGATCGAGCGCGGGCCGGTGCTCGCCACTCGTGTTGGCCAGGAAGGCGATGTTGCGGCTGGTCTCGGCCTCGCCGTCGCGGTTGCCGAGTTCGCCGAACAGCCGCAACGCCTTGGGCAGGTACTCGCGCGCGCCGCGGTCGTCGCCTGCCCGGCTGTAGGCGTGGCCGAGCGCGCGGGTGGTGTACGCGATGCCGTACCGGTCGCCGTCCCTGCGCGCGCTCACCAGCGCGGCGAGCTGCACCGTGACCTGGTCCGACCGCCTGCCCTGCCGGTCGAGGAACAGTTCCAGCGCGGCCGCCGTCCGCCACACGTGACCGGCGAAACCGGTGTCGTCGGCCTGGGTGACGATCGAGAACAGCACCGGCAGTTCGGTCCGCAGCCATTTCCGCGCCAGCTGGTAGCTGCCGAGTGCCACGTCGATCACCCCTGCCGACGGCGGATCGACGGGAACCTTGGTGTGGTAAGGAAACAACGTTGCCGCCGCGGCGCTCGCGCCGTGCAGGTAGTGATCGAGGAGGCGGTGCCGGGCGGCCCGACGGTCCTCTTCGGACTCCTTGCCGGCCAGTTCCCTGGCATACGCGAACAGCAGGTCGTGCAGCATGTAGCGGCCGGGGGAGCGCTCGCAGAGCAGGTGCACGCCGGCCAACTCGTCCAGCAGGGTCCGCGTCAGTTCGGGTGGTAGGTCGGTCAGGCTCGCCACGGCCGGCACGGACAGTTCCGGCCCCGGATGCTCGCCGAGCAGCCGGAACAGTCGCCGGGTGGCCGGCCGCAACGCGCCGCACGACCACGAGAAGACGTTCCTGACGTCGAGTTCGCCGTCCGGATCGGCCAGCGCGCCGCCGCCGTTGTACAGGTCGGCGGCCACGTCCGCGAGCGACAGGGACGGACTGGTGGCCACCCGCGCGGCGACCACGGCGAGCGCCAGCGGCAGACGCCCGCACCGGGAGATGATCTCGTCGACCGCCGTTCGTTCCGCGGTGATCCGGGTGGCGCCGAGGCGATGCACCAGGAACTGCTCCGACTCGGCCGCCGACAGCAGCCCGAGGGTCAGCGGATGGGCGCCGTTGCGGGCGACGAGGCCACGCAACTGGTGCCGGCTGGTCACGATCGTCATGCAGCCCGCGGCGCCGGGCAGCAGCGGGCGGACGGCGTCGGCGTCGCGCGCGTTGTCCACCAGTACCAGCACCCGCCGGCCGGCGAGCAGGCTGCGGTACAGGCTGGACCGGCCGTCCTGGTCGCTCGGCATGCCCTGCGGGGCAACGCCCAGTGCCTCCAGGAACCCGCGCAGCGCCTCGTCCGGGCTGACCACCGATTCGGACGGGTCGAAACCGCGCAGGTTGACGTAGAACTGCCCGTCCGGGAAGTGCGCCGCGATGTCGTGCGCCAGCCGGACCGCGAGCGTCGTCTTGCCGACACCCGCCATGCCGACGATCGTCGTGATCACCGGCGCCGTGCTGACGCCGCCGAGCAACGTTCTGGCGCGGGCGAGTTCGGCCGCGCGCCCGGTGAAGCTCGCCAGGTCCGCCGGCAACTGCGTTGGCACGACACGCGTTGCCGCGACCGGTGTCGCGGGTGCCGGCGGCGCCACCAGTACCTGGTCGCGCGCGGCCCGCAACTGCGGACCCGGATCTATGCCGAGTTCGTCGGACAGCCGGTCGCGCATGGTGCGGTACGTCGCGAGGGCGTCGGCCTGCTGCCCGGTCGCGGCGAGCAGCAGGACCAGCGCGGCGTGCAGGTCCTCGTCCAATGGGTTGACATCGGCCAGTCGCTGGATGCCGGTCACGATGTCCTCCGACACCGGTGGCGACGCGAGCGCGGCCGTGGCGGCCCGGCGAGCCGCGACCAACTGCTCGCGGGCGACCGAGAGGAACACCGGCTGGGTGCGGATCCGATCCGGCACGCCCGCCGCGACCTGGCCGCGCCACAACGCCATCGCCTCGGCGAACAACTCGGTCGCCTGCGTCGGGTTCCCGGCCTCCGCCGCCCGCACGGCGTGCTCGGAAAGGCGCCGGAAGCGGAGCAGGTCGAGCGTGTCCGCGTCGACGATCATTCGATAGCCGCCGGAACCGGGGAGGATCACGCTGCCGGTCGCCCGGTGCGGCAGGCCGGGCTCCGCGAGCCGCCGCAGGGCGCCAACGTGCCGGTGTACGAGGTTGACCGCGCTGTTCGGGGCGTCCTCGCCCCAGAGCACGTCGATGATCGCGCTCATCGTCACGGGCTGGCCGCCCGCGGCCAGCAGCAGCGCGAGCAATGCCTGTCGGGTCGGCGGACCGAGGTCCAACTCGGCGTTCCCGCGCCACGCGCGAGCCGGCCCGAGTATCGAGAACCGCACGTCAGACAGGTGCGCCGAACCGCCCGGGAAGTACCCGGTCACGACGGCGGTTCCTTTTTCGTACTATCTCCCGGCTCCGGCGCGGTCACTGAACAGTCACAAGTCAGGTACTCGCATCCGACATCGTATCAATGCCGGGAATTGACACAGGCGCCAAAAGAGGGACGCGACGGTGGACGGACCGTGTGAGTTCGATGTGGTGCTCGCGTCAAGCCGCCGGACGCGTGGATTCCGAAACGGAGTCGATCATAATGTTCGGGGCGGCGAAAATGTATGGGCAAAATCACATTCGTGTCGTGCCGCGCCGGAGTCAGCCGACGAGGTCGCCGCTGACGTTCAGCAATTGCAGGCAGTTCGGCGCCTGCACGCCGGTGGCCGGGGTGCCCGGCTTGGCGCAGGTCACCGTCGCGGTCACGGTCCCGCCCGCCGGCACGTCGATCGGCGTCACCCAGTGGTAGTCCTCGTTGCGGAAGGTCTCCAGCGCGATCGTGGTTATCGTCTGCTGCCCGAACATTATGGTCAGCAGGCCCTCGTCGCCCTGCGGGTTGGCCAGGATGATGTCCGTGATCCGGAAGGTCCTGCCGGCCGGCACCGTGTAGGCGCTCTGGCCGGTGCCGCCGGTGTTGGTGCGCACCTGGATCGTGGCAGAACTCTGCGCGGTCGTCGGGGCGGGCGGCGGCGGTGCCGGCTTGGTGCTGGTCGTGCCGCCACCGCCACCACCGGAACCGGCCCCGCCGCCGGCGTGCTGCGTGCCGCCTGCCTGGGGTCGCTGGTTGGGCGGCTGCGGATTACCGGCGGCCTGCTGCTGGGCCGCGGCCTGGATTGCGGCGCTGCGGATCGTGGGCCGTACCAGCGCGAACCAGGCGAGGATCAGCGCCAGCAGCGCGCCCAGCACGGCAAGCAGCCACCTCGGCAGCAGCGGCTGCTGCACAAGTTCGCCGTTGAGGTCGAGCTGTTCGGTCAGGGGAGTTTCTGCCGCGGCTATCGAGCTCGCGTCGACGCGGAACTGCCGGGTGACGGGCTTGCCGAACCAGATCAGCTTGCGGCTGCGGGCGCGGATTCGGATCTGCTCCACCGTGCCCGGCTCGATCTCCGGTATCTGGCCGGGGACGGTGAACCGCAACTGCGCCTCGGTGTCGGCCGCCGCGAGCGCGACGGTGATCGGCGAGTTGCCGAGATTGGTCAGCGACACCGTGTATCGGGCGCTGCGCCAGGCCCGGCGGCGCCGCGGTGTCAGCTCCGGCTCGGTCTGCAGGAACGGTTCTACGATGACGGTGCTCTCCGACACCGTCCCCGTCTGCGGCCGTTCCACCGGCAGCACCCGGATGCCGAGCGGTTTCTCGCCGGCGGTGACCTCGGGCGAACGCGGCGGGCGCAACCGGACGGTCACATTCTCGGCCGTGCCGGGATACAGCGACAGGCGCGCCGGCTCGACCGTGGTCCACGGCGCGCATTCGCCGAGCACCTCGAACTCGTACGCCTCGACAATGTCGCTGTCGTTGCGCACATTCAGCGTGGTGGTCGTTTCCACGCCCGGCGTCACGACGATCGTGGTGCCGCCCAACTCCGCGAATGTAGTGGTCACAAGGAAATACTGCCGGGCCTACGGGTGCCGCGAGAAGGGAACGAAGGGCAGGCCGCGGGCACGTCCGATGCCCCCGCGCGCCGCCGCGTTGCCCACCGGAGTTTCCGGATGCCTGGGGGTGTCCGGGATGTCGAGAGGAGCACGAGAAATGACAAGGGTGCCACTGGCCGTCTACGCGCAGGATCCGATCCTGGAGGCGGGTGTCAGAAGTCAACTCCGGTCGCGGCCCGAGGTGGAACTGGTCGACGCGGCGGATGCGGACCGTGCCGCGGTCGCGCTGGTCGTGGTGGACCGGCTGGACGACGAGGCGGTGCGGCTGCTGCGCCGGTTGCAGCACTCGTCGTCCAGGGTGCGGGTCGGGCTGATGATCGGCCATCTCGAGCACAACGTGTTGCGCACCACCGTCGAATGCGGTGTGGCGGCGGTGGTGCGCCGGTCGGAGGCGAGTGAGCACCGGCTCGTGTCGGTGATCACGTCGCTGGCCAGGGGCGAGGGTGTGCTGCCTGCGGACCTGCTCGGCAGGCTGCTCGACGAGGTCGGCCAGTTGCAGCGCACGGTGCTCGACCCGCACGGCCTGACACTGTCCACGCTGACCGCGCGGGAGGCCGACATGGTGCGGCTGGTCGCCGAGGGCCTCGACACGGCGGAGATCGCGGTGAAGACGAGCTACTCGGAGCGGACCGTGAAGAACGTGCTGCACGAGGTGATCACGCGGTTCAAGCTGCGCAACCGGGCGCACGCCGTCGGCTACCTGATCCGGCACGGCTTGATCTGACCGGCGTGCCCGAAAGTCCCCGCATCCTGCCCCTGCCGTGCCTTCCCGGGCCTGGGACGCACCAGGGCCCGCGGGGCAGGATCGCGGTGGGCATTCGTCGGAGGGAGCAGACGTGGGTATGCCGACTCGCCTCATCGGCGTCGTCGCGACCGGTATCGTACTGTCCACAGTGGTGGGTATCGCGCCGATGGCCGGGGTGCGGCAGGCCGTCGCGGCGGTCCCGCCGCCGTCCGGGCGGGTGCTGTTCGCGGGTACCCAACACCGCAGCCTCGGGATCGTCACCGGCTCGAACAGCGACCCGTCCGCGCCGCTGTTCGGGCCGGGACCGACACACTTCGACGACCAGCCGTACGCCGTCGGCGGGCAGCTCGTGTTCACCAGCAAACGGAGTTCGCCAGCGCCCCAGGTGTTCCTGCGGGACACCACGGGAGCGGTGCGCCAGCTCACGACCGGCATGGACGCGGCCGATCCACGGCTGTCCCCGGACGGCACGCTGGTGGTGTTCGACGCGGCGGAGCCGACCGGGAACGGCGGCACGCAACGGGACCTGTGGCTCGTCCACAGCGATGGCACCGGGCTGCGGAGGCTCACCGACACTCCGGTCAACGAGATCGACCCGACGTTCTCCCCGGACGGCACCCACATCGCGTACGCCTGCGACCAGAGCGGCACGTTCCAGATCTTCACCCTGCCACTGTCCGGCGGCACCGCGACGCAGCTGACCAACGGCGGCCCGGCCAGCCAGCCGGCGTGGAATCCGGTGCAGGCCAACCTGATCGCCTACAGCGAGGATCTCGGCTCCGGCCGGCGGCTCCGCTTGATCAACGGCACCCAGTCCGACATCCCGGTGCTCACCGGCGCCGCCGATTCCGTGCCGTCGTTCTCACCCGCCTGGCAGCCCAACGGTAACAACCTGACGTTCGTCAGCACCCAGAACAACGTCAACGAGGTGCTCCAGGTCGACATCTCCAACGGCCTACCGCTGTGTGGCTGTCAGGAACAGTTGCTGCTCAACGAGAACCGCGGTGACGACACGCCGACCTGGCTGAACGGGCAACTCGTGATCGCCCGCACCAGCGCGGTCGACCAGATCACCGCCGACGTGGAGGACGTCCTGCCGGACGGCACCGATCCGCGCGACCTCGGCCTGTCCGTGCTGCACGAAGATCCGGGTGCCGCCACCAACAACTTCCTGTTGTTCCACCCGAATCCCGGATTCGACCCATGGTTCGAACGGCAGGACTACTCCCCGGACGGCCGCCGCATCGCGCTGAGCCGGTTCGAGACCGTCAACGGGCAGCGGATCGAGCGGATCTGGCTGGCCGATGCCGATGGCGGCAACGCGGCGCCATTGCCGCTGTCCGACCGGCAACCGGGGGACTGGGAGACCGACGCGGGCTGGTCGCCGGACGGCAGGTTCATCGTGTTCGACCGACGTTCGCCGGGCGGCCTGCCCGGGGCCGCCGGCACTGGCCCGAGCCGGATCTTCGTCGCGAACGTGGCCACCGGCCAGGTGGTCGCGTCGATCCCGAACCAGGACCCGACGCTGGACGACACCGAGCCGATCTGGTCACCCGACGGCGCTACGATCGCGTTCTCGCGGGGCGCGAACATCAACGGCATCCCCGGCAACAAGCACATCTGGCTCGCGCCTGCTGCCGCGCTTGGCAACCAGCGGGACCTGACCGCGCAGGTCTGCGGGGCCGCATGCCCGGTGAACGACGACTCCCCGGTGTTCTCCCCGGACGGCACCCGGGTCGCGTTCAACCGCGAGAACGACGGCCTGCTGATGGTGTCCACCGACGGGACCGGCTGCCGGGTGCTGCTGCCCGCCGGGCAGAACTCGTGTGCCGGCCCGATCACCGCGCCGGGCGGCCCGTTCCAGCCGAGGGACGTGTCGTTCTCGCCGGACGGCAACCGGTTGGTGCTCACCACCCGGCGCGCGGCCGACCCGAACTCGCCGGAGATGCTTGCTGTGCTGGACATCGCGAGCGGCCAGCTCACCCCGATCTCGCCGGCACTGCCGGGCCGGCAGAAGGAGCCGGACTGGCAGCGGACGGTCGACCTCGCGGTGACGGCACCGCCGAGTACACCGGTCATTCCGGTGAACGGCAGCGAAACCGTCCCGGTGACCGTGACCAACCGCGGACCGGCCGTGTCCCCGGGTACCACGCTGACCGTGACCGTGCCGCCAGGGTTGCGGCTGGCCGGATTGCGGCCGGACGTCGGCACCTGCGACGTGACGGCGTCGAGCTGCGCTCTCGGTGTGCTGGCGCCGGGGCAGCACGTCGGCGTGATCGCGACCCTGACCGGCCTCGCGGTGGGCACCTCCCAGGTGACGTGGTCGGTGAACGGCACGATCCTCGACGCGCAACCGGCCGACAACACCGCAACCACGGTCGTGCCGGTCCAGACGCTGCCCGCGAATCCGGCGCTGACCGTCACCGTGGCCCCCGCTCCCGGCTACGTCGGCGGCTCGGTGACCGTGACCTTCACCGCCCAGAACACGGGCACAGGCCTGGCAACCGGCCTCACGTTGGACCTGAACCTGCCAGCCGGTATTCCGGTCAGCTCGCGCAGCGCAGGCTGCACGCCAACAGTCTGCGCGATACCGGACCTCCTGCCGAACGCGTCCGTGTCGATGCATGTCGTGCTCGCGCCGACGGCCGCGATCCGGGCCACAGTGGCCGGCCTGCTCACCACCACCGGCACCGACGCCAATCCGGCCGACGACGCCGCGAGCGCGCCGCTGGTCGTGCTCCAGCCGAAGATCATCGCGGTGCCGGCGACCGGCAAACCGGGCTTCGTGACGTCCGTGCGCGGCACCGACTTTCCGCCCGGCGTACCGGTCACGCTGATCTGGACACCCGGCATCACGGCCTCGGCCGTGCCGACCGTGCCGCTCGCCAACGGCACGTTCATCGCGCAACTGCTGATCCTGCCCAAGGATCAGATCGGACCGCGCGTGATCACCGCGAGCGGCACCGGGTTCAGCTCGGTCACCACGCCGTTCCTCGTGGTACCCGGCACGTTCGGCCCGCCCGGCCTGGTGGTGCGGCGATGATCCACGAGGTGGACGAGGCGCTCCGGCGGCTGCTCGCCGACGGTGGCGTACCCGGGAACGGCGGCGGTGACCTCGTCTTCGACGCGCCGACCAAGGACTGGATGGCGCGGCGGACCGCGCCGACCGTCAACGTGTTCCTCTACGACATCCACGAGGACCTGTCGCGCCGCCGCACCGGCACGTCAGAGGAACTCGACCAGGCCGGCATCGTCGTGGGATGGCGCGAGCCGCCGCGCTGGTACGAGCTGTCCTACCTGCTGACCGCGTGGACGAACCGCCCGATCGACGAGCACCGGCTGCTCGCC
>CAVPCF010000093.1:0-8212 GCA_963702275.1 Candidatus Melainabacteria bacterium | reverse complement strand
GGATTGCTACTGGTCCAACCTGCTGCGATCGCCGCGCCAACCACTGGTGCTGCTGCCGCAGAACCTCACCGAGGTGACCGCCCCGGTGTTCGGCGCCGACCGGCTCGGCCCGAACGACGACGACCTGACCAGCCAGTTCGACGGCGAACCACTCGGCCAGCGGATCATCATGCACGGCCGGGTCTGCGAAGCCGACGGTAGGCCCGTGCCGAACACGCTGGTCGAGATCTGGCAGGCCAACGCGGCAGGCCGCTACCGGCACGCCAACGACAACTGGCCGGCACCGCTGGACCCCAACTTCGCGGGCGCGGGCCGCACCATCACCGACGCCGACGGCCGCTACACGTTCACCACCATCCAGCCCGGCGCCTACCCATGGGGCAACCACCCCAACGCGTGGCGGCCCGCGCACATCCACTTCTCGCTGTTCGGCCGGGCGTTCACGCAGCGACTGGTCACCCAGATGTACTTCCCCGGCGACCCGCTGCTGCCCTACGACCCGATCTACAACTCGATCCCGGACCAGAAGGCAAGGGAGCGGCTCATCGCGCGCTTCGACCTCGACCGCACCAAACCGGACTGGGCACTGGCGTACGAATTCGACATCGTGTTGCGCGGCACCCCGTTCGAGCCGGCGGACCACCATGACTGATCTCACGCCGTCGCAGACCGTCGGCCCGTTCCTGCACATCGTGTTGCCCTGGGCGGACGGCCCGTTCGCCGCGTCGCCGGACACGCCGGACGCGATCGCCATCGACGGCCGGGTGACCGACGGCTCAGGCGTCCCCGTCCCGGACGCCATCATCGAAACCTGGCAGACACCCGCTGATCAGCGCGGTTTCGCCCGCTGCCCGACGGACAACGACGGCTGGTACCGGATAATCACCGTCCGGCCACCGCCCCTGCCCGACCGGGACGGCAACGTCGAGGCGCCGCACGTGGACGTGTCGGTGTTCGCCCGTGGCCTGCTGCGCAGGCTGGTCACCAGGATCTACTTCCCGGACGCCACCGAGAACGTCGCCGATCCGGTGCTGGCCGGCGTCGAGCCAGCACGGCGCGGCACGCTCATCGCGGCGGCGGTGGACGGCGGCTACCGGTTCGACATCCGCCTGCAGGGTGACGGCGAAACGGTCTTCTTCGATGTCTGACCTGTTGTCCGGCATGTTCGGCAGCAGGCCGGACTGGCTGGCCGCGCTGCTGGAAGTGGAGGCGGCCCTGACGAGCGCCGGTGCCGACATCGGCCGGATACCGTTGGCGGCAGCGACTTCGATCGTCCAGCAGTGCCGTGCCGAACGGTTCGACGAGGCCGATCTCGCGCGCCGAGCCGCCGAGAATGCCACCCCGGTGGCGCCGCTGGTGGACGACCTGCGCGCACTGCTGCCGCCGGATATCGCCAGGTACGTGCACACCCCGGCCACCAGCCAGGACATCATCGACAGCGCGTTGATGCTGATCGCCGCGCGAGCAATCGACACTGTGTTGCCGGACCTGAAATCCTGCATCGGCTCGACAGGCGGGCTCATCCACGAACATCTGGACACCCCGCAACTGGGCCGTACCCTGCTGGCCGCCGCGACGCCGACCACGTTCGGCCGGCTGGTCGCGGCCTGGCAGTCGGGGCTCATCGAGGCGATGACCTCGTTGGCACGGGTCCGTCATGGCCTGGCCGTGCAGCTCGGTGGACCCGTTGGCACGCTGCAGGACCCGGCATTGATCGCCGCGTTCGCGCAGCGGCTCGGGCTTGCGGTGCCTGCGTCGTCATGGCACACCAACCGGGGTCGGATTGCCGAGTTGGCGAGCGCGTCGGGGCTGGTCATCGGCGCGCTCGGCAAGATCGGCGGCGATGTGCTGCTGTTGGCGCAGCCCGAAATAGCGGAGTTGGCCGAGGGTCGGTCGGGTGGGTCGTCGTCCATGCCGCACAAGCGCAACAGTGCGCGGTCGGTGCAGCTCATGGCGTGCGCGCACCGGGCACCGGGCCTGATCGGCACGATCTTCGCCGGCCTGCCGCAGGAGCTGCAACGGGCGGCGGGCCGCTGGCAGGCCGAGTGGGAGACGGTGGCCGATTTGCTTGCCCTGACCCTTGCGGCGGCCGAGCACGGCCGGGTGCTGCTGGTGGAGTTGCAGGTGGACACCGTGCGGATGGCGGAGGGATCGCGATGACGCTGGCATACGACCTCTCCGGCCGGGTGGACGCGCCGGTCCTGCTGCTCGGGCCATCCCTTGGCACCACGAGGGCGATGTGGGCGCCGCAGCATCCCGTGTTGTCCCAACGGTTTCTGGTGCTGCGCTACGATCTGCTCGGCCACGGCGACTCCGCCGTGCCGCCCGGTCCGTACACAGTGGACCAGTTGGCCGACGAGGTGCTGGCGCTGCTGGACAGCCTGCGCATCACGCGGTGCCACTACGGCGGCCTGTCGCTGGGCGGCATGATCGGCATGACGTTGGCCGCCCGGCACCCGGACCGCATCGACCGGCTGGCGCTGCTGTGCACGTCGGCCCACCTGCCGCCGGCCCAGTACTGGCTGGACCGCGCGCGCCAGGTCACGGCGCATGGCACCGCGTCGATCGCGGACTTGTCGGTGGCCCGCTGGTTCACGCCCGCCTTCACCGGCCAGGACCCGTACGTCGCGATGCTGGCCGCCATCCCCGACGAGGGTTACGCGGCCTGCTGCGCCGCGATCGCCACGATGGACCTGCGCCCCATCCTGAGCGGAATCACCGCCCCCACGCTGGTCATCGCGGGCCACGACGACCCGGCCACCCCACCGGACCACGGCCGCCTGATCGCCGACTCGATCCCTGGCGCCCGCTTCGTCGAACTGGCCGACGCATCGCACCTCGCCAGCGTGGAACGACCCGACGACGTGACCAAACTACTGCTGGACCACCTGGGAGGCAACGATGTCTGATTCCTATGTGGACGGCATGGCGGTCCGCCGCGCGGTACTCGGCGACGACCACGTGGACCGCGCGGCAGCCAACACGACGGAGTTCACCGCGCCCTTTCAGGACCTGATCACCCGCTACGCGTGGGGCTCGGTATGGACGCGACCAGGCCTGGACCGCCGGACCCGCAGCTGCATCACGCTGGCCATGCTGGCCGCCCTCGGCCACCATGACGAACTGGCCATGCACACCACGGCCGCGCTACGCAACGGCGTCACCAAGGAAGAGATCAGCGAAGTCCTGTTGCAGGTAGCCATCTACGCGGGCGTGCCAGCCGCCAACTCGGCATACAACGTGGCACGCCGGGTGCTCGACCAGTGACGGAACCCCGGAACGGTGAATTCGTCCAGTCCCTGGATCGCGGTTTGGCGGTGATCCGGGCGTTCGACGCCGACCACCCCGAGCTGACCCTGTCCGACGTGGCCCGGCAGACCGGCCTGACCAGGGCAGCGGCCCGCCGATTCCTGCGCACCCTGGTCGAGATCGGCTACATGCGCATTGAAGGCGGCAAATTCGCGCTGCGCCCCAAGATCCTGGAACTCGGCTACGCCTACCTGTCGAGCCTGTCCCTACCCGAACTCGCGCTGCCGCACATGGAACAGTTGGTCGAGCGAGTACACGAGTCCTCATCCATGTGCGTGCTGGACGGCGACGAGATCGTGTACGTAGCCCGAGTACCAACAAAGCGAATCATGGCGGTCGTAATCGCGGTCGGCACCCGTTTCCCCGCATACGCCACATCAATGGGCCGGGTCCTGCTCGCCGGCCATTCCGATGACTGGCTGGACGGCTGGCTGTCCTCGGCCAAACTCCAGCGGCTGACCCCGCACACCACAACGGACAGCAAGGAACTCAGGGCCGAACTGGTCCGAATTAGGGAACGCGGTTGGGCCTTGGTGGACCAGGAGTTGGAGGAGGGCCTGCGCTCGGTGGCGGTCCCGATCCGAGACGCGTCCGACCGGGTGGTGGCGGCGGTGAACGTGGCGGTCAACGCGTCACGCCGCAGCCTGGACGAGGTGGCCGCCGAGGTGGTCCCGCTGCTGCTGGACACCGCACGCCAGATCGAGGCGGACCTGACCGGCGCCGGTCACACACCTGGGTAGGATCGATCTCTGACACTTGGGGGCATTGATGAGCAGAGCAGTGGTTGTCGGTGGCAGCAGCGGCCTGGGGCGTGCCATCGCGCAGCGCGCGGCCGACCGCGGCGACACCGTGGTGATCACCAGCAGGGACAAGTCAAGGGCGCAGACCGTCGCGGCCGAGATCGGCGGTGCGACCAGCGGCATCGCCCTCGACCTTGCCGACCCGCGGACGATCGCGCAGTCGCTGGCCGAGATCACCGAGGTGGATCACGTCGTGGTCACCGCCATCGGGCAGCTCGCGAACACGATCGCGGACTTCGACATCGCCGACGCGGTCAAGGGTGTGACCGTCAAACTGGTCGGCTACGCCGAAGTCGTGCGCGTGCTGCACGGCAGGCTCCGGCCAGGTGCCGCCGTGGTGCTGTTCGGCGGCCTTGCCAAGGAGCGTCCGTATCCCGGCTCCACGATGGTCACCACCGTCAACGCGGGCGTCACCGGCCTGACCCGCACCCTGGCCAGGGAGATCGCCCCGTTCCGGGTCAACGCGGTGCACCCGGGCATGGTCGGCGATAGTCCTAAGTGGATAGATCACGCCGCGACACGCCCAGCGGTCGGACGCACGCCGATCGGCCGACTGGTCACCGTGGACGAGGTCGCGGACGCCACCGAGTTCCTGCTGCGCAACGGCGGAATGAATGGCCAGGACCTGTTCATCGACGGCGGCTCCGCGATCACCTGATTATTATGCGGTAGCTGCAACAGCCTATCGGGTGAATGCGGAATTCGGCTGGATCTGATTGTCTTGGAGACAATTGATCAGCCGAGTTCGGGAGGACGCATGGGCAGCACTGGGCCGCAGAAGCTCGTGACCGTGGTGTGGAGTGGGTTGGCCGCCGAGGTACGGCACATCCGCGAAGGATGCGGCCTCAGCTTGGAGGTCGTCTGCCATCAGTTGGGCTGGCAACAGTCCAAGTTGTCGCGGATGGAGCGTGGCCACCAGTGCATCTCAACCGCCGACCTCGCTTCGTTGCTGGTGATCTACAAGGTGACAGGCCAGGAGCGCAATCAGCTCCTGCACCTGGTGGAACGCCAGGACGAGCCCGGCCGCTGGATGCTTGAGTCGCCGCTGGAGCCGACCCCGTTGATGCGTCTTGAGGCGGAGGCCATCGGGCTCGTCAACGCCGAGACCCTGCTGATGCCAGGTCTGGTCCAGACACCGGACTACATCATGGCGCTGGCCGAGGCCGAGAATGCGCCGCCCGAGGTGACCGAACAACGGCTCCAGATCACGAAGGTACGACAACTCCTGCTGGCCAAGGCCAAACCACCCAAGTTCGACATCATCCTGGACGAGACGGTGCTGCGCCGGACAGTTGGTAGCCACGTGGTGATGGCTCGGCAGTTGGGAGCTTTGCTGGAGGTCGTTGATCGGCCTAACGTGCGATTGTGGGTTGTGCCCGCTGGCAGGGCCGCGAGTGTCGGCTTCAACTGGCCGTTCTACACGCTGAACTTCCCGCGCGGTGAGTCGGTCGTTCAGTTGGAGAGCCAGGCATCGGTTGTCTACATTGAGGACCACGCAAAGGTCGAACTGTTCCAACGTCATGCGGCGAAGGTGGGTAAGGTCGCGTTGACCCCCGCCGATTCGGTTGCGCTCGTTGCTACCATCGCAAGGGAGCACAACTTGGAGTGAGGGCCGATGAGCGATCTGACCTGGCGGAAGTCGACTTACAGCGGCGCCGGCACTGCCGATGGCAACTGTCTCGAGTTGGCGGCGCACGGTGCGGTGCGGGACAGCAAGAACCCTGATGGGCCCGTGCTGAACGTCGAGATCACCGCACTCGTGGCCGCCATCAAGCTGGGTCAGATCGCCTAGTACCTACGAGATCCCCAGCGCGGCGTCCAGTGCAAACCCGACGAGCGGGTCTGCTGAGACCAACGGCCCTCGCATGGTGGCGAACTCATTCAGCAAGCCTGTCGAGCGCACGATCGCGGATGGCTCGGCGTTCGGGCTGATCCTGGTGCCGTGACGCGGCCAGTCGGGCGTACCCATCCTCGAGCGCTTTGTCCAGTAGTGCCTCGGCCCCGGCGCGGACGAGCGTGCGGATGATCGCGGCATCTGATTCGTCGCGGAGGGTGACGTAGTGTCCTCGCCATGCAGCACAGTGCAGCGCTTCTGGCGTTGAATACTGATGCGCCCTCTCGTCCGCGTCCAGTGACGGTGACCGGCGACAACGGTGACATCGCTTGTTGGCAGGACCCTCACCTGGCCGTTTCGATGCGTTATGGTCGCGCGACCGACGTAGCCCGGGAAGGGTTCGGCATGAGCACGAGTCGCGACCTGGAGATCGAGTTCGCCGGTGGCGATGCGGGTACCGCAGTTGCCACCTGGGGCCAGCACGCGATCTGGGATGTCGTGCGGACGCTGGGATCGGACGCGCACCGGTACAACGTGTCCGTCTCGTCGGCGGTGACACCGGCCATGCCGGTCACGCACCTCCTTGACTCGATCCGGCCGTTGATCGGCATGCACGAATCGCTGCGTACCCGCCTGCGACTGGATGATGACGGCGTACTGCGCCAGATCGTGGACGCGGCCGGGGGAGTGCCCGTGGTGGTACGGGGGTGCGGCGCGGACGAGGTGGCGGCCCAGAGCGCTGCCCTGTACGCGGAGCTGGCTGGGCGGCCCTTCGACTTCGCCGGGGAGTGGCCGGTCCGGATCGGGCTGGTCGAGGTCGACGGTCAGGTGCGCAACATCGCGCTGTCGCTCTCCCACACGGCCGTGGACGGGTGGGGAATGCGGCGACTGGCGTTGAACATGGCCGCGATCTCGCTCGGTGAGCCGATCGACCAGGTCGCCGAGCGGTTCCCTGCGCTGCAACCGCGTGCCGAGGCCGAGTTCCAGGCAACCGACCGTGGCAGGCGCCTCGATGCGAATGCCCGGCAACACTGGCTCAAGAAACTGAGTGCCGGCCCGGACCGCCTGTTCCGCACGCGCGACGCCGACGCGGTGGGCTCGCCGTGGCCGCACGCCGTGTTGAACTCACCGGCGTTGGCCATGGCGACGGAGACCGTCTCGAGCCGGTACCAGGCGAGTTCGTCCACGGTGCTGCTCGCGGCCGCGTCGATGATGGCGTCCAGGCTGTCCGGGTCACCGGACGCGGCGTTCCAGGTGGTCGTCAACAACCGGTTCCTGCCGGGGCTGACGAACGCGGTGAGCACCATCGCGCAGCAGGGACTGTTCCATTTTCCGGCCGTGGGCAACGACTTCGCGGACGTGGTCCGGCACACCGGCCGGATCACGTTGAGCACTTATCGCAACTCCTACTACGACAAGCACCTGCTGGACGCGGACATCGAACAGGCCCGTTGCGACGGCGGCACACTCACCGACCATTCGTGTTTCTTCAACGACGTACGCAATCTGCTTCTCGTGGGGGGCGACGATGACGTGCCGCGCGAGCCGCTGACGACGGCCCGGTCGCGGACGACACTGGAGTGGCGGCACGACTGCGAGCCGCGTCCGGACGTCACGTTCGCCATGGACGTGCTCGACGCGCCCGGCTCGATCGAGCTCGTGATGGTCGCCGACGGCGCGGCCATCCCCCGACCGGACATGGCGCGGTTCCTCCACGGCATCGAGGATCTGGTCATCGGCGAGGCCGAGGTGCTCAGCGGGTGATGCCCGGGTCGCGTCGCTGGGTTACGTGGGCAGGTCGGCCATGAGGTCGGTTTCGGTGATGCCGGGGCCCTGGCCGTCGCGGATGAACCATTCGGTGCCGAAGCCGTAGGCGAATGCGTCGGTGGGCATGGCAAGGAAGAACGAGCTTTCGCTGATCTGGCTCGCGTGTGCCCGCATCGCGGCGCGTTTCGCGTCGAGGTACTTGCTGACGTCCACGGCCGCCGTGATGACCGCTTCCGGCTTGCCGAAGTTGTCCTGGCCCTCGATGTCGGGCAGGTCGTCCACGGTCTCTGCCAGCCGTGCGCGGCCGCGCAGGAAGTGGTCCCGGTTCATCGTGGACTGGTAGACGCGCGGGGTGCCGGCCAGTTCGGCGGCCCGGACGCCGACCCGGTGGACCTGGATGTGGTCCGGGTGGCCGTAGCCGCCGTTGTCGTCGTAGACGGTCAGTACGTCCGCGTTCTCCTCGTTAAAGGAACTTCCGCGATCGGCGAGTCGAACGCCACGC
>CAVPCF010000092.1:0-17133 GCA_963702275.1 Candidatus Melainabacteria bacterium | reverse complement strand
ACTGTACGTGCTCGACGACGTATTGCTCAGGCGGCGAGCGAGACTGCCGGGACGTGCACCGCCAGCGTGCCGCGGCCGCGCTCTGCCGTTCGTCGAGCGTGATCGGGCCCTCGAATCGATCGGTGACCAGCCGCGCTGTTGACGAAGTACACCCATGGGTCGGTCTGCAGCCCGAACGCGCGAAACGCCGGGTTGTTGAAGACCTCGTTCGCGGACGGCGGGGAAGTCTGTCTCGATGTGCTGGAAGGAGAACTGCGAACACGCCGTCGCACACAGTTGCTTGAGGATGGCCACGGTCGGACCGCATGTCTTGTTGCTCGGGCAGTACCCGGCTGACCGAAGAACAGCACCATCGGCTTGTGGGCGGCCGCGCGCCCGCGATCGTCTGGTCGTGCCAGACGTCCGGCGGGACGCCGCTGTCCACCATGGAGATGGTCACGCCCGGGTCGGTGAGAACGGCCTGGTGCAGTGCCGGGACGTGCTGACCGACCGCCAGCTCGGGGCCGGAGGTGGCCACGGTCACGAATGCGTGCCCCGTGATGCTGCCGCCTGACGACGACGTGCCCGACACCACGAAGTCGTACTGGCCTGCTTTGGGGAAGTCCGCGATGCCGACGTACACGGGGATCTCCCCGTAGACGGGTGCGATGTCCTGGAGCGGCCTCGATCCGGCGGACGCCCCGGCGGCATCGAGGATGTTGACGCTGACATGGCCGGCGGTGACGGGGTTCGCGTGGCCGTCGAGAAGGGCGATGGAGATGCGGTTCACACCCACGAGCAGCGTGCTGTTCTGGGGTTGGACGTTGAGGTTCTCGGGGGAGGGGGCACCTCCATCTGTGGTCGTCCCGCAGGCGGCGGACGTCGAGCGCGGCCAGGACTGCAAACAGCGGAAGCACCGCGCGCTTCACGCGGGCGTCACCGACGACATGGCGCCGCCGTCGTCGCCGACGGCGACATCGAGTGGATGCACATCGTTGGTGAGCGCGCCCTGAGCCGGAGGATGCGTCGCAGGATCGCCACCGACGATGCGTACGTGGAGTCCATGCCGAAGTACGACAGCCCGCGCGCTCCCAGCGTTCGTGCCTGTGTGTACGGCGTGTCCGAGGCGTAGTGGATGACCCCGAAATCGACCGGGAGGCGGGAGAAGTTGATCGGCTCACCCATCGGGTAGCGCGCCGGCCTCGCTCATCTCGTACATGGCGCAGCAGTACGGGCCTGCCTCCATCTCCACGACCGAGAACGCCTCGCGATGATAGAAGTCGAGGTAGCCGCGGTTCTGCAGGAACGTTCCCTTCACCGTCACCGCACGCTGGTTGTCGAGTCCACTGCCGAAACGCAGGTAGGGGGCGATGTGGGAGACGCGAAAGGCGTTGTCCAGCCAGAAGGTGCTGCCCGAGTGCTCGTCGTGGATGACCCCGCTGATCATCACGTCGCCGACGTCGGCGTTGAGCGTCGCCGCCTTGCCGAGGATGTACACGCCGCGCAGCTCCGCGGCTGTCTCGGCGACCTCGCGGAGGATGTTGTACGCCGCCAGGCCGAGGGGATAGTCGACGTTGACGATCACAGCGTGGCTGCTGCGCAGCGCCTCATGGAGCACGGGGCCGAGCCGCTCGTCGAGCGCCGAGGGGTCGAGCCGATCGAGCCGCTGGCCGATCCCCTGACCCGCGCGGGCTGGGCCGACCCGGTCGAGGTCAGGCAGGCCACCACGACCATCGCCACCATCGAGTTCCGGGACGGCGGGTTCGGCCTCTACGACTTCACCGACAACCAGTGGCACAACCAGTTGCTGACGCGCCGCCTGCTGGTCCGCGGCACCACGGGTGAACTGCGCGACCAGGAGGTCGTGCGCCTGGCGGCCGACCGCACGATCATCCGGTCGGCGATCGTGCGCCGCCAGACCGGCTACGACCTGGACCTGGACGGTTTCGACACCGACCACATCACGTTCGGTTCCGAGGTCCTGTACCGGAATCCCTACCAGGGCCTGCGATGGAACGACGAGGAGATCGCCATCGCCACCCTCCTGCGGGACACCGCGGCATGGGTATCCGACGGCGGTCCAGAGCCGTACCCGCTCGCGGACGGCATCCACGACCACCGCATCGCACTGGCCATCGAGGAAGCGGCCGACCGCGGCACCGGTGTCAGCGTGGTCGACGAGCCCTGGCGCTGAACCAGTCGCTGCGCTACACATTAGACGTCTGACGTCTGATGGGAGTGTGCCTGTGGCCGCCGTACTGCCGCCGGTCCGCGTGATCCCCGACGCCCTGGCACGGATTCGCGCCGAGAACGAGCGAACGGGCACCCGCATCGCGGTGCTCGACGACGACCCGACCGGCACCCAGACGGTCGCGGGCGTGCCCGTGCTCACCTCGTGGTCGGTCGCTGACCTGCGCTGGGCGCTCGACCGAGGTCCCGGCGTCTTCTTCGTGCTCACCAACACCCGCGGCATGAGCCCGGCGGCGGCCCGTTCTCGTAACGTCGAGATCGCAATGAACCTTTCTGCCGCCGCTGATGGCGTGCGGATCCGCACCGTCAGCCGTTGCGACTCGACGCTGCGCGGCCACTATCCGCTGGAGACCGACGTCCTCGAGGCGGCCGCGGCCTACGACGCCATGTTGTTCAGCCCCGCCTACCTGGCCGCGGGCCGGCTCACCGTCGACGACGTGCACTGGCACCGACACGGCGCCGAACTCGTGCCGATCGCGACCACCGAGTACGCGCGCGACGCGACGTTCGGCTACCACAGCTCCAACCTGCGCGACTTCGTACTGGAGAAGACCGGCACGCGGTGGCGGCCCGACGACATCACGTCACTGGACCTCACCACCATCCGAACCGGCGGCCCGGACGCGGTCCGCGACAACCTGCTGCGCGTACACGGCTGCCGCCCGGTGATCGTCAACGCAGCCGAGGAAGAAGACCTGGAGGTGGTCACCCTCGGCGTGCAACTGGCCGAACGCGGCGGCCACCGTTTCCTGCACCGCAGCGGGCCGTCGCTGGTCCGGGTTCTCGGCGGCCTGCCCGTCCGGCCGCCGCTGCGCCACGAGCAGCTCTACCCGAACGGGCCGCGCGCCGGTCACGGGCTGGTGGTCGTGGGGTCTCACGTCGGCCTCAGCACCCGCCAGGTCGCCGAGTTGCTGGAACTGCCCGACCTCACCGCCATCGTGCTCGACGTGCCCGCGCTGCTCGCGGCGGGCGATGCGGTCGTGGCTGCCGTGGCCGCCGACGTGACGGCGGCGCTGGCCAGGTCCGACGTGCTGCTCGCGACCAGCCGGGAGCTCGTCGGCGGCGCCAACCCGGACGAGGGCCGTTCGATCGCCGTCCGGGTGTCGCGTGCCCTCGTCGACATCGTCGCGGCGGCGCATGCCAAGGTGCCACTGCGTTTCGTCGTCGCGAAGGGCGGCATCACGTCCAGCGACCTCGCCACGTCCGCCCTGAAGATCCGCAGGGCGGAGGTACTGGGTCAGCTGTTCCCCGGGATGGTCTCGGTATGGCTGGCCGAGGCCGACGCGGGCCTGCCGTTCGTCGTGTTCGCCGGCAACGTCGGCGATACGTCCGCCCTTGCCGACGCCGTCACCCTGTTACGCGAATAGTGGAGGCACACCGTGCGACGACCGCTCGCAGATGACCTCGCGGACCAGATCCTCGACGACGTACTCGCCGGCCGTTACCCGGTCGGGACGGCGTTGCCCAGCGAGTCGGAGCTTGCCGAGTCGGCTTCGCTGTCACGACCGACGGTCCGCGAGGCCGTCAAGACGTTGCAGTCCAAGGGGGTGCTGCGCATCGTGCACGGGCGCGGCACCTTCGTGACGCCTACCGAGGAGTGGTCGGTGCTCGATCCGACGTTGCTGATCGCCCGCTCCGCCGCGCAGGCTGATTCGCTGCTGCTCCCACTGAAGCTCATCGAGGCCCGACGACTGGTGGAGGTCGGCGTCGCCGAGTTGGCGGCCACCCGCCGCAGCGACGACGACATCAGTCGCCTCGCCGACTCGCTCGCGGCGATGCGCAAGGCGTCCCAGGCGAAGGATGTCGGCGCGTTCGTGCGAGCCGACATCGAGTTCCACCAGATCGTGTTGGACGCGGCCGACAATGCCTTCGTGGCGGCGATCTTTGATCCGCTGGCGCAGATCCTGCGGTTGACGCGTTACCAGACGTCCGCACACGCGCCGGTGCGGCGGCACGCCATTGTCCATCATGACAACATCCTGCGGGCCGTCGCGGCCGGTGACCCCGACGCTGCTCGGCTCGCCATGCACGCGCATATCGTGCAGACCGAGAACGACATGGTCAAGTACGTTCGTGATCCTGCGGCTGCTCTTACCGCCCTTCGTGGTAGTGATCTGCGCCGCGTCTGACTCGTTAGGGGTTTCGATGAAGGTCCTTGTCACGGGTGCGCACGGCAAGGTTGGGCGTGCTGTCACTGCCGCGTTGGCTTCGGGTGGGCATTCGGTTACTGCCTCTGATGTCGGTCGTGGAGTGTTCGAGCGGCCGCTTCCTGGTGAGTTGCCGTATCTGCAGGCTGATCTTGCTGATGCCGGTCAGGCTTTTGCTGTTGTTCGTGGGCATGATGCGGTCGTACATGCTGCTGCTATTCCTGATCCGACGCATAATCCGCCGCATGTCGTGTTTCAGAACAATCTGATGGCTACGTTCAATGTGTTGGAGGCGGCTGTCCGGTTCGGCGTGCGTCGGTTCGTCAATATCTCCAGTGAGACGGTTCCTGGGTTCTTCTTTCCGGAGCGTCCCTTTCTGCCTCTTTATGCGCCGGTTGACGAGGATCATCCGGTGCATCCGCAGGATCCGTATGCGCTGTCGAAATTCTTTGGTGAGAAGCTGTGTGATGCTGCTGTGTCGCGTAGTGATATTCGTTGTATCTCTATTCGTCCGAGTCATGTGCAGTATGAGGGCAATTACGAGCGGAATCTGGGGCCGCAGGTGCGTGATCCGTCGGTGTTGAGTCCTAATTTGTGGAGTTACATCGACGCTTATGATCTGGCGGATGCTGTTCGGTTGGCTGTGGAGAGTGAGTTGGCTGGGCATGAGGTGTTCTATATCGCCAGTCCGGACAACTCGTGTGGTCGGGATTTTGCTTCGTTGCTTCGTACTTATTATGGGGATCAGATTGAGTTGCGTTCGTTGAGTCGGGTTGATGCCAGTGGTATTTCTAGTGCGAAGGCTGTGCGGTTGTTGGGTTGGTCGCCTTCTCGGTCTTGGCGGGATTATCTGGATACGGATGGTAGGGCTATTGTTCGGTGACTGGGTGCTTATTTGGCTGGTGCTGGGCAAGGGCCCGTTCCGCTGGGTATGGAGCGGTGAAGCGATCTCGATGCTGGGCGACACCAGCTACGAGGTCGCCTTCGTCTGGCTGGTGCTGTCGATAACACGATCACCGGCCGAGTTGGGCGCGGTGATGCTGGCCGCGACCATCCCCAGAGGACTACTGCTCCTGGTGGGTGGCGCGATCACCGACCGGCTCTCGCCGCGCCTGCTCATGCTCGCCGCGCACCTGGCCCGCGGCCTCGCGATAGGTGGGCTGGCCGTATTGTCCGCCGCCCACGCACTCCACATCTGGCAATTGTTCACAGCCGGGGTCGTGGTCGGCGTCGCCGAGGCGTTCTTCTGGCCGGCAAGCGGCAGCATCATGCCAAGCCTGGTCGACAAGACCCGACCTGCCGAGGGCGAACGCGTTGTTCGGCGTGGCGGAACAGGTCAGCCGGCTGGCCGGGCCCCTGCTCGGTGGCGCGCTGATGGCGTGGGCGGGAGCGCCCGCCGCGATGGGCTTCAACGCGTTCACCTTCTTCGTGGCCGCCGGTACCGTGCTGGCCGCGCCGCGTCGTGAAGTGGGGCCCGTTGAGGGACTGTCAGTGTTCCGTGAGATTCGCGCGGGGCTTTCCTATGCCGGCCGCAATGTCGAGGTGCGGATCGTGCTGTTGGTGGTGGGTGCGGGTGCGTTGAGCTACAGCGGGTTGTTCACCGTCGCCTTGCCCGCCCTGGCCAGGAACTCCCTGGTGTTGGGCGCGATGTTCTCCGCGTGGGGGCTTGGTCAACTGGTCGGCACTCTGTCGGCGACCTTGACCGGGCTGCCTCGGCGTTGGGGGTTGCTGATCATCGGCATGGCGGTGGCGGAGGGCACGTCGTTCGCGGTGTTGGGGGTGGTGCCGCGTTACCAGCTCGCGGTGGTGTTGTTGGCGCTGCTGGGTGCGGGGGTGGCCTACTCCAGTGACGTGGCGTTGCCCAGTTTCGTGCAGACCCGCACACCGGCGGACCTGCTGGGCCGGGTGAACAGCCTGCTGGACCTGCCGAGGGTCGCGCTCGCGCCGCTGTCCATCGCGGGGATGGGGCTGCTGGCCGCGATCGACGTCCGCTTGGCCTTCTTGTTCGCAGCGCTGCCTATGCTGCTGGTCGGGCTCATCCTGGCGGCGAGCCGGCGGGCCCGTCGGCTCACGACCCGAGCCGCCGCCGACGTACCAGTTCGATGACGCGGGAGTCGTCCGCGGCACCCAGACCCGCCGCAGCGGCCTCCTCGAACAGTGCTTCCGCCGCGTCGGCCAGTGGTGTGTGGCTGCCGACCCGTCGGGCTTCGTCGCGTACCAGGCCCAGGTCCTTGACGAAGATGTCGACGGCACTGCGTACGGCCGCCGGCGGGCCGTCGAGCATGCGCTCGCCCCGGTCGCCGAGCATGAACGAGCCTGCCGCGCCCTGTCGCACCGCCGTCCAGACGTTGCGTGGGTCCAGGCCCAGCGCGTCGGCGTAGTCCAGTGCCTCGGCCGCGACGGCGATGTGGACGCCGCAGAGCAACTGGTTGACCAGCTTGACGAGTTGGCCCGCGCCGGGCTCCGGCCCGGCGTCCGTGACTGTCGTCGCCAGTACCGAAAGGACCTGGTCGACGGCTGGTGTGCGCTCGCCGCCCGCGAAGATCACCAGCTCGCCCGCGCCTGCCCTGGCCACGCCGCCGCTCACCGGCGCGTCCACCACGGTGCCCGCCAGCCGGGCGGCCCAGTCCCGGACGGCCCGCGGCCCGACGGTGCTGAACACGATCACCTGTGCGGCGTGGCCGGCGGCACCGTCCGGTCCGAACAGGGCCTGCTCGCCCTGTGCCGGCGTGGCCACCATGAGCGCGACGATGTCGACACCCTCGGCAGCCTCGGCGGGGGTTCGGCAGGCGACCGCGCCGGGCGCGACTCTGCCGGGATCGGGGTCGAACGCCCGCACCGGATGGCCGTTCGCGATCAGCCGCGCCGCCATGGGCAGGCCCATCGCACCGAGCCCCAGCCAGCCGACGCGCGACCCCCCGGTTGTCATGGCTCACATGATATGAGAAATCGCGTGTATCACCGGCGGCGCGCGTGGCTCCGCTGTGCATGATTGTGATAATCGGCATCACGGTGGTCATCATCGTCATGTGGTTGATGGCCAGACACAGACGCAGGCGGCGGGCGGCGGGTGCCGGTGCCGCGCCGGCGGTGCCGACGTTCCGGGTGGTCGCGCTCGGGTTGCAGGGCTCCGGCAAGACCCTGCTGCTGACCAGCATGTATCGGCGGCTCTACACGCCAGGAAACCGCGGCTACTACATCAAGGCGCCCGACGACCAGCTGCTGGAGCTCGGCCGCTGGTACCGGCAGGTGGCGGACTCCGGCCAGGACTGGCCGAGCGGGACGACCCGGCAGGAGATTCGCGAGTTCGAGTTCAGCGTGATGGCGCATGTCGGCGACACCGCGACGCCGGTCGTGCGGATCGGGTACCTGGAATATCCCGGTGAGCTGCTGACCGATCCGGACCGGGCGGGCTCGACCGACCAGGCCGACCTGCGCACCGCGATCGGGGCGGCGGACGCGTTGATCGGCATCATCGACGGCCTGCGCATCCTGCAGACCTACCGCAACGACAGCCGTGGCGCGGTGATCCTGCAGGCCAACCTGGACGCGATGATCAACTCCATGTTGGCGGCCCGCACGCCGATCGCGTTCGTGATCACCAAATGGGACCTGCTGGACGAACTGCACCCGGACGAGGACACCAGGCTGGGCATCGTCCGGAACCTGCTGATGGGCGTCGACGGGTTCCGCGACCTCGTGGCCGTCCACAGTAGACGGCGAGTGATCCGGCTGATCCCGGTGACGGCCGTCGGGCACGACTTCGCGGTCCTGGACGCCGGCACGGTGCGCAAGAAGCCGAACGGCACGTTCGCACCGCGCAACGTGGACGTCCCGCTGTCGGCCGTCGTCCCCGACGTGCTGCAGCAGGTCGAACTGTTGCTGGACCGGGAAACCAGGGCGGCGGTCCTGGCGGAAGCCCAGCGGCGCGTCCGGATGGGGCCGGCTGAGGCGCTCTACTCGCTCGCCTCGTTCACGGCTGCCGGAGCGGGCCAGGCACTGTTGTCCGTCCTCGGTGGCGGCTGGCTGGCCGGCACCGGGCTGTCGCTGCTGCTGGACTCGTTCGCCGAGCCGGGGGCCGACAACTACCGGCTGGCCGCGCTGAGCGAGGCCGACCGGTGGGCCGACGAGCTCGTGCAGACCCGGCGCAGGGTGATCCAGCACCTCCGTGACCAGGTCAGCATGCTGGAGGCCCGACTGCCGACCTCCCGTCTGGGAAGCGAGTCCTGAGATGGACGCCGACCGACCGGTCCAGGGCTGGCCGTTCCTGATCGCCAGGGGCCGCCGGCGCGGTTACTCGGTGCTCCTGGCGCCGGGATTCCTGATCGCCGAACAGGACTACGGCTTCCTGGAGCACGCGGTTGGCCCGGTGCGCGACGGCGCACCGTGCCACACCGCCACCGTCACCACGCCGCGGGGCAGGCGGATCAGCCTGGTGTGGTCGGACCGTCCGGCCACCGCGGCGGACGGCGGCGCCATCCACGACGAGCACAGTCGGCCACTGCGGCTGCTCAGCGGTTTCCTGTGCACCGACACGGCGGTCACCGGACCGTCGAGCGCGGATCTCACCTCGGCACGCGTCGCCGCATCGGGCACCTACCAACGGTTCCTGGCCGACGAGGAGCGGTTCGCGATCGAGGAATCCGCGCCGTTCCGGGTTCGCTCGAGTCTCACACCGCCGGACGTCCCACGGCCGGTCCGGTTGAGCGGGCGCGTCGCCGTGCTCGGTGTCGCCGTCATCGCGGTCGTGACCGTGGTGAGCATCGTCATCGGGTCGTCGGGCGGGGGCAGCCAACCGCCCGTGTGCCCGACAACGCCGCCATCGGTCACCGCGGTCCCCGGTACGCTCACCGCGCGACCGTCGGCGAAGCCGTGCTGAGCGCGGCTACTGATCGAAGTCGGACAGCTGTGACTCGGGGTGGTCGACCGCGAACCGGAGGAGCTTGTCGAACTCGTCGGTCACGGTGGCTATCGTGGATTCGGTGAACAGGCCGGTGTCGTAGAAGATGCGCAGCGCCATGCCGTCGCCGGCCGGCAGGGCGCAGACCATGAGGTCGTACGGCATGCCCGGGATCGTCAGCGGGAAGTCCGACACGGTCAGGCCGGCCAGTTTGAGGTCGCCGCTGTCCTGGAATTCGTTGATCAGGAACAGCACCTGGCAGAGCTGGGCGCGGCTGCGATCGACCGGCACCTCCATCGCGGCGATGAACTGGCCGAAGGACAGGTCCTGGTGCTCGAGGCCGTCCAGCACCGCGTCGCGGGTACGCATGAGCAGCTCGCCGAACGTGGGATCGCCGGAGATGTCGCACCGCAGCGGGATCATCCGGTTGAACAGGCCGACGAGGTGCTCGAAAATGGGATTGCTGCGCTCGCTGCCGGCGACCGGCAGGCCGATGCAGAAGTCGGCCTGGCCGGTCCAGCGGTACAGCATCGCCTGCACGACGGTCAGCAGCACCACATGGCGGCTGCAGTGTTGTTTCTGACCCCAGGTGCTCGCGTCGCGGTAGAGGTCGCCGGGTAACGCCTGGCGCACTTCGCCGGTCGGCGCGCCCTTGCTTTCCGGTCGCGGGAAATCCAGTGGTGGCGCCAATGTCGGCACGCCGTCCAGTCGGGTGGTCCAGTAGCGCAGGTCATCGTCGTAGCGCGCCGGGTCAAGGGTGGCGTACCAGGCGAGGTAGTCGCCGTAGCGGACCTCGATTTCCGGCAGGTCCGGCGTACCGCCCTCGACCAGTGCGTTGTACGCGGCGGTCAGATCGGCCACCACGGTCACCAGCGACATGCCGTCCGCGACGATGTGTGCGATCGTCAGCAGCCACACGTGGTCGTCCTCGCCGATGCGCAGCACGGTCGAGACGACGAGCGGGCCGGTGGCGTACTTCAGCCGGACCCGCATGCGGTCGTCCAGCAGCTCGCGGGCGTGGGTCTCGCGCTGGTCGGCCGGGAGGTCCGTCAGGTCGAGGTACTCCGTGTCCAGCCCGGACGGCGGTGCGAAGTACTGGTACGCCTGGCCGTCCACGGTGGCGAAGCGCGCCCGCAGGGCCTCGTGGCGATCCACCACCGTGCCGACCGCC
The DNA here is from genome assembly GCA_963702275.1 of Candidatus Melainabacteria bacterium. Lineage (GTDB taxonomy): Bacteria > Actinomycetota > Actinomycetes > Mycobacteriales > Pseudonocardiaceae > DATEPR01. Next base: position 6,686 of record CAVPCF010000092.1, on the reverse strand, counting down.
GCGCGCCACGCGTCCAGCTCCAGCCGACCGCGCAGCCGGTACACCAGTGACACCAGCGGTGTGCTGGCGCCAGGGTGCCGGTCCTCGATCGTGAGCCAGCGTTTCTGCTGCGGCAGCAGCGGCAGCTCGGTCAGGTGTGCCGGTCTACGTGCGACGGTCGCGAACCCCTGGCTGCCATGACTTTCGTCCATCATCGTGCCACTCCTCTTGGGACGGTTATTCTCCGGCGATGGAAAGCCGGTCGTGGTACCCGAACTACGTGTTGTGCGCATTGGCACGTTTCGCCTCATTCGGGCATCGAACGGCGCTGACGCAACGAAACCGGACACTGAGCTATGTTCAGGCGCGCCGGCTGGTGCTCGATGTCGCCGAGCGGCTGCGCGCGGCGGGCGTGCGGCCCGGCGGCGTGGTGGGTGTCTTCGTGGGCCACCGGATCGAGAGCCCGCTGCTGCAACTCGCGCTGCACCTGGTCGGCGTCCGTTCCGTGTGGATCGACGTCACGGCGAACCCGCACGAGGTCGACCAGTACCTGCGCCTGATGTCGTTGGACGTCCTCGTCTACGACACGGACACCGTGGCCGAATCCGGTGCCGCGCTCGGCAGGCGGCTTGGCGTGCGCATGCTCTGCCTCGGTCCGGGCGGCGCGGGAACTGATCTGCTCGAGTCCACAGCGGCCGAACCGACGCCCGTCGCGGCGGAAGTCGAGCCGGAGTCGGTCTTCCAGACCAGCGGTACGACCGGCGTGCCGAAGTCCGTGCACCATCGGCACGCCTTCTACGCGCAGCTCGGCGAGCTCGCGGACGACCTGGTCGCCATCGATCAATGGAACGTTCGCCATCTGTCACTCACCAGGCTCAGCCACCCGTCCGGCCAGATCTCGACGCTGCTCTACCTGTTCAGCGGCGGCACCCTCGTGTTCATGACGGCGTTCGAACCGGCGGAGTTCATCGCCACGATCGAGCGCGAACGGGTCACCTCGATCTTCATGGCCCCACCGATGTTCTATCAGGTACTGGACCACCCGGCGCTGGCTGACACCGATCTGAGCAGTCTGACAACGGTCAACATCGGTTGCGCCGCACTGAATCCGGCTCGGCTGCGCCAGGGGATCGTCCGTTTCGGACCGATCCTGCGGGTGACCTACGGATTGAGCGAATCGCCGTTCATCGCCGCGTATCCCGGGGTGGGCGTCGATCCGAACCGGCTGCGGTCCTGCGGCCGGCTGTACGGCGACGTGCGGGTCGAGCTCCGCGACGAGACCGGAACGCCGGTCGGGCTCGGCGAGACCGGTGAGCTGTGGGTGTCGAGCAGGCTCAACTTCGCAGGCTACTGGGGCCAACCCGACCTGACCGCCGACACCCTGGTCGACGGTTGGGTGCGCACCCGCGACCTCGGCTACCGCGACGCCGACGGCTACTTCTACTTGGTGGGCCGAACACAGGACATGATCCTCGCCGGAATCGGCTCGAAGTGCGTCTACCCACGCCCGATCGAGGACGTGTTGGCCACCCACCCACACGTGCGGATGGCAGCCGTGATCGGCGTACCGAGCGAAGACCACGGCGAGGCGGTACACGCGTTCGTGGTATGCGAACCGAACACGACCGTCAGCGTGGCCGAACTCACCGCCCTGGTCGGTGCCCACCTCAACGCGGCCTGGATACCCCGCACGATCGACTTCGTCGACAGTCTGCCCACGACGGCCATCGGTAAGGTGAACACGAGGGCGCTGCGCGACCAGTACATCCAAAGCCGCCAGACGGCCGCTGTCAGCTCGGCTGCTGTCGGCACAACTGCCGACACAACTCCTGCCGGCACAACGGCTGTTGTTACGGTCGCTGTTGGCGCAACTGCTGTTGGTACGGTCCCTGTGGGAGCAACTCCTGTCGGCGCAGCTGCTGGCGGCACAGTCGCTGTCGGCAGAACTCCTGCCGGCACAACGGTTGTTGGTATGGTCGCTGTTGGCACAACTCCTGTTGGCACGGCAGCTGAATAGCGGGACTTCGCGGGGGCCCCCCGATTTCCAGCCTAGTCGATCATGGCGCCGGGTGCGACCGGGTTGCGTCGGCCTGTGGACAGTTGGCTGGGTTGTGGACAATTTGAGTGCGGCGGTCGGATTCGGTGCCGTGGTGGCGGTGTGACTGCGCCGAGCTCGTCGTGGCCGAGTTGCGGAATCAAAGCGTGGCAGACTCCGGTCATGGCTTCTGAGACGATCGGTGCGGCGGCTGCGGGAACCTGGACGCTCGGAGATCTGACGGTCAATCGCCTCGGGTTCGGCGCGATGCGCTTGCCGCAGCGTGGCGCGGTGTTCGCGCCGGAGGCCGTCCCTGGCGACCGTGATCAGGCGATCAAGGTGTTGCGCCGCGCGGTCGAGTTGGGCGTCAACCACATCGACACCGCCGCGTTCTACTTCTCATCGCTGCGGTCGGCCAACGAGCTGATCAACACCGCGCTGTCGCCGTACCCGGACGACCTGGTGATCGCCACCAAGGTCGGGCCGCGCCGGGACCCGTCCGGCGAGTGGCTGCCGCTGGCCACGCCCGATCAGCTACGCGGCCAGGTCGAGGAGAACCTGCGCCAACTCGGCCGCGACTGTCTTGACCTGGTGAACCTGCGCCTGTCCGGGCTGGACTCGATCGCCGACCACTTCGGCGCACTGGCCGAACTGCGCGACGCCGGTCTGATCCGCCACCTCGGCGTGTCCAACGCCCGCCCGGAACATCTCGCCCAGGCCAAGGCGATCGCGCCGGTGGTGTGCGTGCAGAACTCCTACGGCCTGGGCCACCGCCCCCAGCAGGACCAACTCCTCCGCGCCTGCGGCGAGCAAGGCGTGGCGTTCGTCCCGTTCTTCGCCATCGCCGGAGCCGGGCGCGAGGCAGGTCCGGGCGGCGAGCATGACGAGGTGCTCGCTATCGCCCGCGCGCGTGACGCCAGCCCGGCGCAGATCCGCCTGGCATGGGCTTTGCGACGCGGACCGCACGTGCTGGTCATCCCGGGCACCGGCAGCCTCGACCACCTCGCCGACAACATCGCCGCCGCAGCCCTGGAGCTAGCACCCGACGATCTGGCTCGGCTCGAAGCAGTCCACCACGATGGCCAGTAGTCCGAGCGACCGCGGACAGTGCCACGCCGAACCTGGCTACCGGCGATGCTGTCGAACTGCTTCCAGCTCATGCACGACTTGCTCGCCGTGTTCGCTCACCAACCGGAGTGATCGCGCTGTGGCGAGCCGCTGGTCCGTCGACAGCCTGACTACCATCGTGAACATGAGGGCGCTGCGCGACCAGTACACCCAAAGCCGCCAGGCGGCCGCTGTCAGCTCGGCTGCTGTCGGCACAACTGCCGACACAACTCCTGTCGGCACAACGGTTGTTGGCACGATCGCTGTTGGTACAACCCCTGTTGGCACGGCTGCTGAATAGCGAGACCCCGCGGGGGCCCCCCGATTTCCAGCGTAGTCGATCATGGCGCTGGGGGCGACCGGGTTGCGTCGGCCTGTGGACAGTTGGCCGGCTTGTGGACAATTTCGGGCGGCCGTGGTCCGGCTGTGATCGCACTGGCCCGCCGGTCGTGTCGCCCCGAGTGCACGGGGGCCGGTTGGTCGTCGTGCCGAATTGGCGCAGGGCCGGCGGCACGTCCGCCGGCCCTGGCTTCCGTCAGTACAGCAGGCTCAACGGGATCGCGTTGGCCATTGCCTGCGAGCCGGCGTCGTTGGGGTGGATGCCGTCGCCGGAGTCGAATACCGGGTTCAGTGCGGCCGGGTCGGCGGGATCATGGAGTATCTGGTCGAAGTCGACCACGCCGTCGACCTCGTGGGTGGTGCGTAGGAAGGCGTTGACCGCGGTGCGGTTGGCCTCCTTCTCCGGTGTCCAGATTCCGTCCGCGGTGTCGAAGTTCTTGAACGGGCCGAGCGTGCCGACGACGAAGCGTAGTCCGTGTTCGTGGGCGTCCGCGGCGATTCGGCGGACTGTGGCGATGATGGCGGCGGCCGAGTCGTCGGAGATCCAGATGTCGTTGATGCCAAGGTCGAACAACACCGTGTGTGGGTGGTTCTGGGCGTACAGGCTCGCCGGCAGCCGGGAGGCGGCGTTGGTGCCCAGTTGCACTAGGCCGGGGAAGCCGCCCGCGCCGGGCTCGGTGCCCTCGTGGTTGAGCCGGTTGCCGGCCAGGCTCTCGTTGAGCACGCCCTCCGCGAGTGGGCCGGTCAGCGTGACGATGCGCTTGGCCAGGTCGTCGGGCCAATTGGCGTTGGCGTTGAGCGTGTTGCCGCTGCCGTCCGCGAGCGAGTCGCCCAGTACCACGACCGCGGCGTTCGGTATCGGCCGCAGTACGTCCACACCGGACAGGAAGTACCAGCAGCACGCCTTGACGGTGGTGAAGGGGGTGCCGTTGGCCGCGGTGGTGAGGTCGCCGGGGCCGATGTAGGTGTTCTCCACGGAGATGGCGTGCCAGGTGACCGGGCCGGTCGCGGTCGGCAGGAAGACGGTGACGACCAGGTTCGACAGGTTGTCGACCTTCATGTTGACCGGGTCGCTGAGCAGTTCGTCGCCCTTGAGGATGTTTGTGGCGGTCTGGCCCTGGAAGGTGAGGTCGTGCAGCGTGGTCGGGTCGATGACGGACGGGTCCGTCGTGCCGGCGGCCTGCTTGGCCACGGTGGCGTGCGCGATGGCCAGGGTGTTCTGGCCGAACGCGTCGCTCAACCGGATCCGCACCTGGTTGCCGCCCACCGAGAGGTGCACGATCATCCGGACCGACTGGTTGGCGAACCCGTTGTGCGACGATCCGGCCGGTTCCGCCGCGGTCGTCGCGGCGGCCCAACTGCCGGCCCACGTGCTCGGGAGGCTGTTGGCGGCGGCGGGGGTGCCGGCGGCCGACGAACTGGTGGTCGAGGCCACTATCGACACGGTGGTCGCCAACAGGATTGCCGCGGCTGCCAACGGCATTTTTCTCAGGCGTTTCACGGGGAATGAACCTCCCAAATGGGGCCGGGCCATGGTCGGCGGCCTAATGTATGGCGCACCCTAGTACCCGACTACCGGCCGGTCAATATTGCGGCCGGCCGGCAAACGCAGATCAGCGCAGAGTCAGAGTCCGAGTACGGAAGGCGTTCGACTGATCGCGCGATAATGCCGCGCGGGTTGTTCGACCAGTTTTCGGGTGGCCAAATCAATCAGCCCGCCGACGCTGTCCACCTCGGCCACCGCGCCGCCGTCCGGCCGGCGCAGCCGCTGCACGACCTGGAAGGTCTTGCCACTACCCCACCTCATCGCGCAGGTCACGTCCACGGTGTCGGGGTAGCGCAACTCCGCCCGGTAGCGCAGCACGGTCTCCAGGAACACCGGTCCGACACCCTGGCCGGCCAGTGCTTCCTGATCGATCCCGGCGGCGCGCAGGAACTCCCAGCGGGCATGCTCGGCGTAGCTCAAGTATACGGTGCCGTTGACGTGACCATTGCTGTCGAGCTCGTATGCGCGTACCGAAATCCGCACCGAGAACACTTCCGGGTCGCCATTGTGTGTGAGCGGGTGACTCATCGTGTGCTCCCGGTCGCGATAAGCGAGAAAGGGTCGTTTCGACGACGATACAAGCATATCCAGCGGCCCCGCACCACGGCCGAATTCAGTGCAACCGGGACTGGGCCGGGGAGTGCTCCTGCTATAGATGGGCTCGGTCCGCGGGGTGAGGGGTGACAGGCGCGCATGGGTAACGGCGGCCGTACCGGATTCGTGGCGTTTTTCGCCGCGGACATGCTGTCCACGCTGGGCTCGTTCGTCTCCATGGTCGCGTTGCCATGGCTGGTGCTGCTGAGCACCGGCAGCGCGGCGAAGATGGGCGTCGTCGCACTCGCCGAGCTGGGGATGTTCCTCGCGGCCAGCATTTTCGCGACACCCGTCGCCGATCGGCTCGGACTGAAGCTGACGTCGGTGGCGGCCGACGCGGGCAGCGCCTTGTCCATGGGGGCGATCGCGCTGACGCCGCATCTCGCCTTCCTGCCGCTCGTCGTGCTGGTCGCCGTCACCGGCGGCCTGCGCGGGGTCGGCGACCGGGCGAAGAACGTGTTGCTGGGCCCCGTGGTCAAACTCGCCGGCTTCAGTATGAAGCGGGTGATGGGCGCCTACTCCGGCCTGGTCCGCGTCACGCAGCTGATCGGCGCGTCGGTCGGTGGGCTGCTGGTCGTCTGGTTCGGTGCGCCGGGCGCGGTCGCGGTGGATGCCGTGTCCTTCGTGGTGTGCGGCCTCATCATCGCCCTTCTGGTGTGGCCGCTGCCCATCGAGGAGGCGAGCGACGAGCCGAAGGGCGGCTACCTGGCGGCACTGCGGGAAGGCGCGCGGGAGGCGTCCCGCGATCAAGTCGTCGTCGGCCTCACCGCGGTGATCTTCGGGCTGAACGTGCTGAACCAGGCGAACAACTCGGTGTTCGTGCCGCTGTGGATCTCCACCGTGCTGCATTCCGCGGCGGCCGGCGGGACCGTGATGAGTGCCTACGCGATCGGCTCGGTGCTGGGCAGCGTGGTCTTCACGGCCTACGCGAACCGGCTGCCGCGCCACGCGACCGTGCTTTTCGGCGCACTGCTGGGCAGTGTGCCCGGCCGCTCGTGCTGGGACTGACGCACAGCCTGCCGATCGTTCTCGTGGTCACGTTCGTGGCGGGCGCGGCGGGCGCGGCGACGAACCCGACCTGGGGAG
>CAVPCF010000091.1:0-15351 GCA_963702275.1 Candidatus Melainabacteria bacterium | reverse complement strand
CCCGCCAGCTCGTCAAGATCGTTCGGTCCGAGTTCGAGGAGCAGATCGCCGCCCAGCGAGCCGCGGGTGACGTGGTGAACGAAATGCAGGAGGCAACCACCATGGCCGCATGAATCGACGGTGTAACGGCCTTGAGCAGCCGTTCCTTGCTGGTCCTTCGCCGCAGTTGTCGACGCGGGCAGCTAGCGAGGAACCTGCCAGATCTGCTGGCTCGCCGGATCCAAAACCAGCGTTCTACGGCGGCGGTCCACAGGTACGGCAGTTCAGGTACCTCGACAATCTGCGGATAACCAGGCTGTCCGGGCGCTGCCGGTATGCCGTAGTGATCGACGAAGACAGTGCGCTGGACCAGCGCGGTGGGCCGCCACTGCGGGCCGCCGACGAGAATCACTGAACGGCGTCCAAAGGAAGCTGCAGCACGGGGTTGTCGAGTGGCACGGGGATACGCCACTCGCGCTCGTGCAGTCAATCCGATCGGTTGCCCCGGCCTCGAACCGTACGGCCCAGCCGCGCAGCTCCGCTGGCAGCGTCGCCAGTTGCTCGGGGCGGGCGTACCAGACGGGCCCGCCGCCGAGGTCGTAGACGGTCTGCCGACGCACGAGCACACCCCACGGCGGCCACTGCCGATGCGACAGCAGCCAGCGCAGATGCTCCAGCGGGCTTCCGACAGGCACACCATCGGCGAGTCGGAGCCGCCCGCAGAAATGGATCAGGAACTCGAACTACGCCGGGTCTGCGGCGCCGAGCAATCCCCGCGGTTGCACCGTCATCGGACCACCCCGGCTGCCGGGGCTGGGCGTGACAGCTCGCTCAGCACCAGATGAAGCGCCCGACCAACCACGAAACCTAGGTCCTCAACGAACCGGGCGAGGTCTGCGGTGGTTGCTCCACGGAGGAGCGTCATCGATCGGCGGACGGGGTGGTCGCCATGAACTCCCGCGTTCCGCAACCAGTAGGCAGCCCTGACGAACCGCTCTACCCGCTCGCGCCCGACGTTCAACAGCGGGTCGTCTGCCAGCAGCCGCGCAGCGTTCGCAGCCGCAGGCGCGCCTTTTGCGCCCCTCTGACGGCCGCGTTCTGTGTGGTCGAGATGGTCCGGCCGACTGATGGGGCGCCTATGCGCCCAGCGAACAGGCACTCGACCCCTGGTGCGATGGCTTCATCAGGTCTCGGCCCAATCCGTGGCGCAAGTCCGATGACTTACCGCCGAGGTCCGGCACTGCGGAGCCGCAGTTATCGAGTAACAGGCAGATCTGACGATGCGACTAATGTTTGACGGCCCGTCATCCCTCCCCCTGATGACGGGCCCTCGTCGCATCCGGCCCCAGGAAGACCAGGCGACGGCTGTTCTTCATCCAACCGCGGCGGTCTACGAGGCATCGACTCCGAAGGCACGGAAGAGATCGCGAAAGAATTCGTGGATAGTCGTGCGCGCTTGTTCTTCCGTTCGCAGCTCGTCAGCTCCGAACGGAAGACCTCGTAACCGCTAAGCTTGAGGTCGCGATCGGCGCGCATATTCGTGGCGTACAACGCGGTATCCGCTCGGCCGTCCGTGGAGTAATAGTGCTTCCCGTCTACTTCCAGCACGACCGGCGCCCGCGGGGCAGCGAGACCAGGAAATCCATCCGGAACCTGAGCAAAGCGTCCCCCGTGCGAGCCCCGGTCTGGGTCGCTCCGCTCGTCGCACCCGCTGTCGATCTGTCGATTCTTGGTCTGCTTCTGGGTACTCGGCATCTCGCGCTCGCTGGCGCGTCGGCGGACGTCTTGCGACCAGCTCGTCGACTCCTGATCTTTGCCAGCGTAGTCACGTTGGCGCTGAACGTAGCCGACCCGGTGGTGGCAGGTCAGTACGGAAAGGCAGCCTTCGACGCCGTCGGGCCGCTCCTCTTGATCGGCTGGGCTGAAGTGGGTCTGTCCCACACTGCGACGTGATGGCGGTTACTAGGTTGGGCGGCGGCGTAGCTGAACGCGGCGGCGAAGGTCTGATCATCGGTGTAGCCAGCCTGCCGGAACGACGCGATCCACATACCGTTGCCCAGCGGGGTCGGCAGACTGGTGGCCGTGACGGCGTCCGTGCCGAGCATTGTTGTCGCGGCGGCGTCGAGGAAGACCCGCCGCCGCAGCCTGGTCGGTCGATCGGATTCGTCCATGATGTCCTCGCACTCTCACGCTCCGGGGTAGATCTTGAACACCACTCGGGCGCCGGTGGGGTAGGTGGCACTGGGCACGACTTCGTTGATCCCCCAAAGTTCGCCGGTCCCCGGCCAGTAGGATAGGTTCTCCAGCAACGGTGGCGCTGTGGTCAGGACGTGCGGCGCCTGGTCGGGCAACGCCTTGTGGATGCAGCCGTGGGTGAACTCCGACACCCCAGCCGGGCAGTCCCCGGCAATGTAGAACGCGGTGCCGTCGGTCGCCGCGCCCTGCATGTGCCAAATCGGCGAGGTGAACGCCTCGGTAGCCTGCGTCTCCGTGCCGTCGTTGACTTGCGGCAAGCCGGTCTGGGTGTCCAGCGGCCAGCGGATGACCCGGCCACCGGCGGCCGATGGCTGGTAGTACTCGGCGGTGACGAACGAGGCGCGGTCCGGTGCCAGGCTGATCGAGTTCAGGCACGGCGTTGTCCCGGTGACTGAGGCGCACGCCGTGCCGGGGGTCGGGGTGGTGTAGTACTCGCCGATCATCGGTAGTGCGTAGGCGTTCCAGCGCGCGTAGGCGCCGGTCGCGGTCAGGCCGACCACGCCCGCGTCGGCCGTGGTGGTCAGCATCTGCCAGATGTGGTCGAGGCTGTAGACCTCCAACTGCCGCCCGTTGGCGACGAACAGCAGGTTACCCAGCCACATCAGGCCATCCGCGTGCGCGTTGACCTGCGTGTAGTTCACGGTCCCGTCGGCGTTCCGCACCGGCCGGACCAGCAGGAGGTGGTGGTAGAGAACACCGGCGGAGGGTTTGGTGTAGTCGGCGATGCTGACCCGCGCGTAGGCGTCGTTCGACCCGTGCCAGCTGGCAGCGACCAGTCGTTTGCCGTCGACCAGGCCGCTGGGGTCGGCGTCGCCGGAACCGGTGATGCCCTGCGGATACCAGTCGGTGGTGGTGTCGTCCTGGGTGTCCCAGCAGAAACCGGACGGGTTGTAGAACGCGCGACGACAGGTTCGTGGTGTGGCACAGCGGCCAGGTCGCCGTCCGCCCTGGCACGGGGGTGGTGACCAGGGTGTCCAGGGAGATCTTGTGGATGCGGGAGTCGGTCTCCAACTGGGTGACCAGCGGGCCGAGTTGGGCGAACGACTGGCCTGGGTCGAGGGTGAAGCCGGACGGATCGATGTGCGCGAACGGGGCGGCGTCCGGCTCCTGAGTTGAGGCCACCGTCGACATGGGGGAGACGACCATAGTGAGCACGCAGGCCACCACAGGCAGGACAAGTGGAACACGACGTGTTGGTTTATCGTCCACCGCCTAACTTTTGGGCCGTAACGAAAGTCCACAGTGGTTCGGGGATGCCGCCACAGTCCCCCTGCACGGCCTTCGCGCCACTTGCCGGGCTGGTGGCCCCCTGGATCGCCAGGCACCATCCGCTATGGCCGTTCCGGGCTTCGAACTGACCGCCGTGGCCGATGCCCAGATTGGTCCAGAACTGGGAGTGATCGTTGGTGCCGCTACATGTCTCCTGGACGAGTTGCGCGCCCTCGACGGCGCTTGCTCCTGTGACGCCGAGGCACAGGCCGCTGAGTCCATTTCGGTACTGCCCGTAGGTGAGCATGGCGATCGTGGTCGAAGCATTCGGGTACCAGGTTTGCGAACTGTCGCCAGAACAGGTGCCGACGACGGCGTCGGCACCCACACTCGTGCTGGAGTCATGGACGCCGAGACACAAGCCGCTCGCAACATTCTGGATGGCGACACCGCCCGGACCGGACTCGTCCGCCATGGCGGACGGTGTGCCGACGATTGTGCCAAGGACGAGACTCACGGTAGTTGCCGCCGCCAGAACACGGCCTGCGGAAATCCTCATTGTGCCTCCAACAGCAGCCGACAAAATATGACTACCTGCTTCATGACCGGCTCCCTCACCATCCACCGTTTCGCCACGCATCACTCTGCGACAGATTCCAGGACTCCCCCGACCCCATACCCAGTCCCAGTTCGCTGCTGAAGGCTCCCGGCCCGAAGCTGCCCGGGCTACCCCAGACGGTGGCGTACGAGGGGCCAGGGCCGCCGTTGCCGCCGGTGACCTCAAGCGCCCACGCCGGACCATTGATGTAATGGTCGATCTGCTTCTCCGATGGCCGTTTGAACGTGTCGAGCCAGCCGGCGCGCGCTGATGCCCCGGCACCCGGGCTACCCTCTACCAGCCCGCCACTATTGTAGAATTTACCACCGCGGGTCATGGTCACGTTAAACGAAACGCCGAATCCAAAATCGGTATCCGGTATCCCGAAGACAAAGCCGACATTGGCCGTGTAATAGTCCGGCAGCCTCAGCTTGCCGACAGTGTCATGCCACAAACTTCCCCAGAAACTGCGGTGGGATTGGGCGGGTTGTGCCGGTGAGAGGGGCGCGCATTTCCCTGTTATGTCCAGAAGGCCACATGTACGCGGCTTCGGCAGTGGCGGCGGAGGCGACGCCTGGCATTGCCCCCACGGGCAGATCCCCAGCCAAAGTGTAGGCTTTGGGATTTGGTTCCCCCAGAAGTTGTTGAACCATGTGATGTGGCTGGGACCGCCGCCATATGTGCAACCCCAGCAGCCACTCGAATAGCCACCCGAGTAGCCGCTTTCGCCCATGCCGCGGTAGCCGCCGTTCGAGTGCAGGCCGCTCATGTAGGACGTTTCGCAAGCGCCGTAGCAGTCGGCGGGGCGCAGACCGGTGGGGTCGCTCTTGGCGATGGGATTGTCACCGGAGTAGGTGTAGCCGTTCTGTTCCTGCGACGAATCGGCTTCGAAGAGTGGGTCCAGGGACATGAATCGGCCCGTGGATGGGTCGTACCAGCGGGCGCCGATGTCGGTCAGGCCCGTCGCGGTGTCGTTGGGGTCGTTGAGGAAGCCCTTGTTGTCCGGCCACGCGACCGGTGTGGTACCTCGGGGTGCGCCGTACGGGGTGAACTGTCGCCACGTTGGCGTGGTGAGGGTGCTGTCCAGGACCAGCAACCCGGTGCCCTGGGAATTGGCGATCTCGAAGCTGTAGTTCGCGCCGGCGCCGCTGCGCACAGCCTGCCCGCCGCCGGGTAGGGCGTAGTAGCGGTTGCCGGTGATCGCGCCGGTGGTGGTGTCGAGTTGGAGTTCTTCCCGTGGCAGGTAGAGCGTGGTCCGCCCGGGATCCTTCTGGAGCAGCAGGTGCCGCCGGCGCCGTAGACGTAGCTGGAGGCGCCCGACTGTGGTGGCCACCGCGGTGAGTTGTCCGGTGTCGGACCAGGTGAGGGTTGGGCACCGTTGGCGGGTGTGTCGCGGGTGTGGTGTCGCCGGCGGAGTCGGCAGACGTAGCTCGTGGCCGAGTGCCCGCCGGACCGGTCGTGGTGGTGGCGGCGAGGGTGTTGGGTTGGGTTGCCCTTGCCGTAGGTGTAGGTGGTGACCGTGTCGGCAGCACCGGCGATGCCGTGGTTGACCTGTTTGGTGGGCTGGCCCAGGGTCGAACGTCCAGTTGGTCCAGTAGGCGGCTGCCGGCGATGCCGTCGCCGATGGTGGCCCGTTGTTGGTGGTGGGGTCGGCGGCGCAACTGTCGGTGGCGGTCCATGCCTGGGTGAGCCGGTCGAGCCTGTCGTAGCCGAAACACTGGGTTTCGGGGTGGCGGTGCCGTGGTGGGGCGTTTGTCGGTCTGGTTGGTGGGGTTGCCGCCTGGTCGTAGGTGTAGGAGGTGTTGTCGATCGGGGTTGCGGATACGTTGGTGTTGCTGACCTGCGAGTTCGTGAGTGCGGCGGTGTGTGGGTCGTAGGTGTTGGTGACGTATGCGGCGTGGTTGCCCTGGTTGGAGCCGACTGTTCGACTGGGCGATGTGGCCGAAGGCGGTGTAGGTGGTGTTGAGCGGTAGTAACTCAGGCCGGCCAGGCCGTTGGGTAGGTCGAGGGCGGTTTCGTACTGATGGGTGACGGTTTCGGCGGGCAGTGTCCGCCGCCCGGCGAGGCCGGGTAGCCGTCGTGGAATCGGGCAGGCCGCTGTTGGGGGTGTAGTTGTGGGTGAAGGTGTACGAGCCGGCCAGCGCGCCCTCGGTCGGCGGGAGATGTGACCGTGTTGCCGAGGGATTCGCCGTTGGCGTTGAATCCTCTGCTGTTCGGTGTAGGCGTTTCCGCCGGACCGTGCGCCGACGTACGCGGTGGTGAGCTGGCCGACGGGGTCGCACATGCCGGCGATCGCGTTGTTGGCGTTGTCGTAGACCCAGGACGCGAGTTGGTTGGCGGGCGCCTGACCGGTCACCGGCGCCGTGTACTCGCCGGTCTTGCGGTTCAATGCGTCGTAGGTGTAGGAGATCGGTCTTGTTGCGCGAGTCGGTGGTTTGGACCACGTTCCCGGCCGGGTCGTACGTCATCGGGACGTGCCCGCGTCGGGTCGGTCTTGGTGACGGCCTGGCCCAGCAGGTTGTAGCCGGTGTTCCAGTCCTCGCCGGTCGTGGCGTCCTTGACGTCGGTCTGCCGTCCTACCGTGTTGTAGACGTAATGGGTGGCCTGGCGTGCTGCCGCCGGTGATGGCGACGGTGGTGATCGCGCCGGGCGTGATGCCGTGACGGTGGGGAGCGTGGTGTAGGCGTCCAGTTCGCCACCGTGCGGCCCAACGCGTCGGTGACGGTCGCGGTCGCGGTGCCCCCGGCGAACGGCTGGCCGGTGGCGTCGAGCGGCACGGTGACTACTTGTCGCCTGTGTAGTCGGTCGCGATTTGCGATCGGATGGTCGGAGTCGTCGTACGAGGTGTCCAGGACGGGTTGTCCCGCTACCGTCGAACGCGATCACGTCCTGGTTGTCCACCTGGGAGTCCGCGACGGTGACCAGCGTGGCGCCCGGTGTCGTCGTCGAATCCCACCAGTTGGTGTTCTTCTTGGCCACCCAGCCACGGCTGTCGTAGAACGTGTCGCTGACGAGGCGTCCGCCCTGCGGCGTGGGTTGCTGGGTCTGGCGAACGCGCAGCAGCGCGTCGTACAACGTGGTCGCCGCGTTGTACTGCTGTTGGTTGTTCATGACCTGCGTGGTGACCACGGTCGGGGCCGTCTGCGAGACCTGGTAGCCGAACAGCGAGTTCGCCGGAGCTGTGGCCGGCCGGCCATACGCCCAGACCGCGATCAGCCGGCCCAGTCCGTCGTAGTGCGTTGTGGTGGTGATGCCGTTCGGGTCGGTGCTGGCCGTGGCCGCACCGCGTAGCGGATCGAGGGTCTGGATGTTGGTCCGACCGAGCGGGTTGGTGGTCTTGACAGCGGTGGTCACGCCGTTGGCCGTCGTGTACGTGGTCTGGGTTTCGCGCCCCAGCGGGTCGAACGAGTTCACCGGGCGCCCGATGGTGTCGTAGGTGCCGGCCTTGGTGACCTGGTAGGTGAACGCGCCCGCGGTGTAACCGTTGGCCTGCAGCACTTCGGACACGTCACCCCGGGTGGGAGCGGCCTGGGTGGGCAGGGTCGACGGTTGCGGCCAGGTTTGCGCGAGCGCGGGGTTGTCGTAGACGGTACGGCTGTCGGACACCACGTCCGTGGGTCGGTTCACCGATGCCGGCGCGGTGAGCGCGTTCAGTTCCGGTGCGGTGGGAACCGTGGCGCCGGCCGGATTCGCGCCACCGCAGGGATCGGCGTCGACCTCGACCTCGGATGTCAGGCCGACGAGGTTCGCGGCCGTGTTGGCCGGTGCGTACGTGGTCCTCGTGCAGCGTTGCTGGGTGGGGTCGGCCAGATCGCCATGCGCGAACTGGACCAGCGGTTGGCCGAAGGTGGGGCTGGACGTGTTCGTGTCGAAGGTGGTGTCGGTTTCGGTCTTGCGCCACGTGGTCGGACCGTCGGTGATCGCGGTGCGGGTCCACTGCTCGACCTGGCCGGTGGCGTTGGCCGTCAACGCCGGCAGCCCGGTTCGGTCGCGGGTGGCGGTGGCCGGGGACACCCAGTAGGAGTCGATGGTCGAGCCGAGGATCGAACCGCCGGCGAAGTTGTAGTTGGTGGTCTCCAGGGTGTTGCCGGCCAACTGGTTGGTGTCGTCGTGCTTGCCGCCCTGGGAGTCCGTCAACGTCACGCCGGTGGTGTCGTTGTCGTCGGACATGCCGCGGTAGTAGGTGGTCTCGGCCTCGGTCTGGGCGTCGTTGCCCTGGCCGGTGAGGGTCTGCACGTCACCGAAACCACGCCACTGCCCGTAGGTGCGGTACTTGGCCTTGACGACCTCGTTGTCGTCGTAGTGCCATCCGCCGCCACCGAGGTATTTGTACACAGTGGACATCACGGGCGCACCACCGGTCGGATCGGCCACGGTGACCTGCTGCACCTGGTACTTGATGAACCAGTCCGCCAACGGTTTGGTGAAGCCCAACGGGGTCCAGTTCACCGGGTAGCACGATGACGTGTTCGACGACGCCGTGATGGACACCGGCCAGGAGCAGGCGCTGACCTGTTCGTAACTGACGCCGATCACCGCGCCGGTCTCGTTGGTGATCGAGGCGATCCGGTTTCGGGTCAGGATGGGGAGTCCGTCGTGGGTGGCCACCCGGTTCTGTCGGTCGATCGGTGCGAAGCTGACGCTCGGCAACGTGACCGACGAGCCGCCCGCGGTGGTGTCGGCGCCGGTGTGGGTGATCGCCGACAACCACAGCGTCGGCGACGTGCCG
The DNA here is from genome assembly GCA_963702275.1 of Candidatus Melainabacteria bacterium. Taxonomy (GTDB): domain Bacteria; phylum Actinomycetota; class Actinomycetes; order Mycobacteriales; family Pseudonocardiaceae; genus DATEPR01. Next base: position 6,580 of record CAVPCF010000091.1, on the reverse strand, counting down.
TCCCCGGTCGCCGGCATGGTCTGATCAAGCTGCCACGAATCCACCTTCGCGTACGCCGACCCGGTCCACTGCTGGGTTGTGATGCCGGCAAGGCGCACGGTCGAGTAGAACGACGGACCGTTCACCTTGCACGTGGCTTTCGCCGTGCACTGCAGGTCTTCCGGCACGTCCGGCCAGTTCTTCGCGTTCGCGGTGTTCAGCGGGTCGCAGGTGCCCGAAAGGCAGCGGTCGGCGGTGGTGTATACCACCTGGTCCGGCGCGTGGCCGCCGTTGACCGAATAGGCGTTGGTCGCGGTCAGGCCGTAGTCGATACGGGACAGGTGGGAGTCCCGGACGTAGCTGGTGGCGCTGGTGGTGTCGCCGTTCTCGCCGTAGGCGTTGGTGTCCTGGATGTAGTAGTAGGCCATGGCGTTGCCGTGGATGTCGGTGACGAAGTCCAGGTTCCACCGGTAGGCCATGGTGCAGAGCGAACTCGCCCAGTCGGCGTCGTAGCACGGGTCGCCGGCATGCGCGGAGAACACCGGTACCGAGTCGACCGAGTCGGTCGCGGTGTCCGATGCGGTCCAGCCGGGTAGGTGGTTGAGGCCGAAGTAGTAGCTCGTGCCGGCCCGGTCGGTGATCTTCCAGTAGTCCGTGTCGTGCGTGCCCGATCCGTTGTCCGAACCGGTGATTCGGGTGACCACGTCGCCGTTGTCGTTCTGGGTCTGGAACACCTTCTTGGTCGCGTCCCAGACCAGCGATGTCGACGTGCCGTTCATCGAGAGCGTGAGTACCTGACCGTCGTAACATTCGTCGGTTGTGGACTTGGGTGCCGCGGAACCTTCCGGGTTGTCGGTGCAGCTGGCGAATGACTGCTCGACGAACGACTGTTGCGTCGACCAGCCGTCGCCCACCCACGACGACTGCGCCTGGGTTGCTGCGGTCTGGCCGTCGATACTGCCCGAGTCGTAGGACAGCCCGACCGTGGGCGCCAGCGTCGATGCGGCCGGGGGCACGGGGATCGGGTAGTCGTAGGTGAACGATCCGGTCGAGCCGCCCGCCGACCAGGACCCGGATGGCTTCAGCGTCGTGGCGCCGTATGTGCCGGCCGAGCCGCCGCCATCGCCGCCGGTGGCCGTGCTGGTGGCGGCGAGCACCATTGGTGTGCCCGCTGTCCCGGTGGGCAGCAACGCGGACACGCTGTCCGTGCCGGCATCGTTGGCGGCGGCCGGCAGCGGCGTCTGGGTTCGGCATTTCGGTACCTGCGGGGTGGTCAGCGCACAGTCCGGCAGGGCAACCAGCCGCAGTCGGGAACCGTAGTTGCCGCCGTAGGCGTGCGCGAAATCGCCGTAGTTCACGCCGATGCGCGGCGCGGCCGTGGTGGTGACGGCGTCGTGCGGCGTGACGGTGAACGCCACTGCGTCGACACCCGCGTCGAGCGCGGCCTGGTGGCCTGCCACCGACACCGTGAGCGATCCTGCCGCGCCACCGGCTGCCGCCTGCGCCCACACCGGTGTGCCGGCGACGGACACCGGCTTGGCGGCCAGTTCGGCCATCCCGGCGTGCTGGGCGGGCCACGTCACCGGTCCCGCCGCATAGGGGTGCTCGACCGTATGAGCGGGTAGCCGAGGCGCTTGGTACGCGAACGCTCGTACACCCTGAGCAGCGGGCATCATCGGTACCGGCGGCGCACTCGGCGGACCCGCCGCCGGGCGCAGGCCCGGTGTCAGGGTGCCGACCAACAGCATCGCGACCATCCAGCTACTTCCGCGCACCGCGACCACCCCAGGTGTTGTTTCGTGCATTGCATACCGATGCGCGACAAGACTAGAAAACCTGGCGCCAAACGTCGTCGGACCAGCGATGGAAATCCCGCGTCAACTCGGGAATGACGTTTTCCCCTCTGGTCAACCGACGCGGTATGGGCAGCACCGACATGTAGTACTCAGGTTGACGGCCTTGTTCCACCGCTGGTCCGACGACACGTCATGTGCGAACTTCTAGACTTCGGACGGCTGAATCCAGACTGCCGCAGGGCCGGCAATGAAGGGAATTCCCTGATGCGCCAGCGTTCGCTCATTTCCTTGTCCGCTCGCCGTGTCCCGCCGTGCGTGGGCGCGCTGGCCATCGCGATGGCGGCCGCCTGCGTGTTCGCCGTGGGTGCCCCGGTCCAGGCCGCGCCCGCGGCGGTGTCGGCGCAACCGGTGGCATCGACCGCGCGGGCGGAGGACACCGCGCTGGCTCGGGCCAAGGCGAGCGGGATGCCGGTCGTCGTGGACGCGTTGACCACACCGGACGCCATGGTGACCGCGAACCCGACCGGGACGCTCACGCTCATCCAGACCCTGCAACCCACCCGCGTCAAACAAGGCCGGACCTGGGTGAACCTGGACGCCACGCTGCGCCGCGACACCGACGGCCGGGTATCGCCGAGGGCCACCGGTGGAGGCGTCATGCTGTCCGGCGGCGGGAGCGGTCCGTTGGCGGTCCTGACGAACGCCGGGCACAGCCTGTCCCTTGGCTGGCCGACTCCGCTGCCCGTGCCTGTGCTCAGCGGCGCCCAGGCCGACTATCCCGGCGTGCTGCCCGGCGTGGGCCTCGACGTCACCGTGACCGTCCAAGGTGGACTCCAGCAGGTGCTGGTGGTGCATAACGCCGCAGCAGCAGCCAATCCGGCGCTCGCCGCGCTGCGTATGCGGTTGGCGGGCACCGAGTTGCACGTGACCCAGGACGCCACCGGGACGCTGACCGCGGCCGCCAGCGATCACGGCCTGCCTTTGTTCACCGCGGCCGCGCCGATCATGTGGGATTCCGCCGGACACACCACTGCACTGTCCGACGTCGCCGGACCGAGCCACGCTGCCCACACCGCGACGGTCGGCACGGCACTCACCGGAAGCGCACCGGCCAGCGGTGCCAGCACCCTGACCCTGTCGCCCAACACAGCCATGCTCACTAGTCCGTCGACCGTGTTCCCGGTCTACATCGACCCGGCGTGGAGCCCACTGCCGGCCGGTGGCGCACGGCAGGCATGGGGATCGGTGTCCACGCTGTATCCGGGCAACAACGAGTACGACAATTCCACCGATCCCGACGCGAGCATTCTCCAGGTAGGCAACAGCAGTTACTACACCGCCCGCTCCTTCATCCGGTTCGGCGTCTCCGCCGTTCTCGACGGCGCCACGATCTATTCCTCCGACGTGAAATTCACATCCGCCGGCGACGTGTGCAAATCCTCGGCCACCAACGTGGATCTCTACTGGACCGGGCCGATCCGCAACCCGCTCACTTGGAACAACATGCCTGGCATGAGCGACAAGATCGCCTCGGCGTCGGGCACCGACTGTCCCAACACCAGCGTCGACTTCAACGTCACGTCCTTCATGCAGACCCACGTCGGCGCCACCAGCATGACGTTCGGACTGCGCGCGCCCGACGAGTCCGACAACACGCAGTGGAAGGAATTCTGGAGCAAGAACGGCGCGGCGAGCATGTCCACCGAGTACAACACGCCCCCGGACTGCCCCGCCTGCCTGCCACCTCACCCGGTGGGATCTGCAACACCGGCAGCCCCGCCGCGGTCACTATCGGCAATGACGACGTCACCTTCTCGGTCATTCCCAACGACGTCGACGGCGGACTACTCGGCACCGAGTTCGTATCAAGAACTACCCAACGGCACCACGGTCTACGACTCGGGACCGCCGCCACCGCGGTCGCCGGCCTAACCACCTCGTCGGGCACGCCACCGCCGATCACCATCTCGCGCAGCACGATCCAGCACTGGGGCATGGACGGCGCCACCAAGGCATACCAGTACTCCTGGTACGTGATCACCAGCGACGGAAAGCTGTTCAACCCCACCACTGGCACCGGCACCAACGGTCAGCCATGCACGTTCACCTACGACCCCACCCATCCCGCCGCACCCGGTGCCGCGCTGCCCGCCACGTCCCCGACCTCGGCAGCTCGATGACCGTCACGCTCGGCCCGTGTGCGGGCGCGGTGGCCACCCCGACCACCGCGTGCACCGGCACGAGCCCCGCCCGCTACAGCTACCAGCTCGACGACGGCGCCCCCGCCTACGTCACCGCGACCGGCACAACCCAGACCACGACCATTCACCTCACCCATTTCGGGCCAACATCGTCACCGTCTACGCGCAATCCGCAGGCGGCAACCCCGGCCCGAACGCCGCCATCCACCTTCGTCACGACAGCATCCGGCACGCCCTACACCGACGGCGACATCAACGGCGACGGCAAACCCGACTTGCTCGCCTACGGCACCGGCGGGACCCTGGACTCTGGCTTGCCACCAGCGACGGCCGCGGCAACCTGGCCACCCCCACCGACATCGGCAACCGGGCACCGGCCTCAGCTCCGACTCGCTAGCTCCGGCCGACTGGCAGGGCGCGGCATGCCGCACGGTGACTTCACCGGCGACCACGTGCAAGACGTCACCGCCTACTACCCGACCGGCACCATCGCCGGCGACGCCGAACTGCTGTTCGGCAACGGCGACACCTCGCGCTGACACCACCTACGCCAGCCATCAAGAACTGACCGCACCCAACTTCGGAGACACCACCCTCAACAGCGGCCGGTGACAACCCCGCCGAACTCGTCGCCGCAGGCAACGCCACCCTGCCACCAACGCCGGCCCGACCTGATCGGCATCGCCGGCGACGCCGCCAACGGCTACCAGCTCGACGAATACACCAGCCCCGCCGGCCGGTTCGGCGACTACGCCTACGCCAACCATCGCCGGCCCCGGCCAGAGCCCCGACAGCACGGCCGATTGGCACAACTACACCCTGACCGCGCCCAACCCGGCGGCAACACTGTCCTGTTCGCGCTCAACACGGCCAGCGGCGCACTGTGGGAAGCCACGATCCCGGCCAATCACGAGCCCTCGTCGGCTGTCCGGGCACCTGGACCCGCCTCACCGTGCCGTGGACACTCCGCCACCGTGCCGACCCTCCTGGACGCGGACGTCACCCGGCCGGGACCATCGAGATCTGGACCACCAACACCGCGAACACCACTCGCCACCGACTACACCCTGACCGGAACCACCGCTACCGCCGGAGCCGCGAACGAGCCTGCTCGACCCGGCCCACGACTGGCCGCTGGCCGACGGCAACGGCGCCACCGCCACCGACCGACAGCGGCGGCGACAACGCCAGCCCATCGCGGGCAGCGCGACTGGGTCACGGACCCATTGCTCAAACGCCCCGTCCCACGCCCTGAACGGCAGCACCGACTACCTCGCCCTGCCCGACAACCTGGTCAACTCCGTCCACCACGCTCACGCTGTCGCTGGCCTTCCAGGCCGACCCCCGGCAGTTCCGGCATCCTCGTCGGTACCGGCAACGCCGCGCCGGCCAGCCTCAACCCGTCCGCGATGCCCGTCATGTACATCGGCACCGACGGCCACCTGTACGCCCAGTTCTGGAACGGCTAGGTCCGCCCGATGATCTCGGCACACGCCGTCAACGACGGCCAGTGGCACACCGTCACGCTGGCCAGCGACGGCACCAACCAGAGCCTGTTCATCGACAACGATCTGCGCGTCGGCATGGCCGGTAGCCCGACGGTCAACAACGTCGATCCGCTCAACGACATCGGCGCGGGGGTCTTCCCCGCCAACACCGCGACCAAGAAGTGGGTCAACGCACCCGGCGACGGCGCCACCACCAGGGCCAGCTACTTCACCGGCCAGCTCGCCAACGTCGTCCTACTACGCCGGCTACCTCACCCCCGCCCAGGTCACGCCGTTCCACAGCCCCCAGGCCGTGACCGGTGCCATCACATCCGCCCTGTCCACTGGGCTCTGCATCGATGACCGCGGCGGTGTCGAGACCGACAACAATCCGATCCAGATCTACACCTGCAACGGCTCCGCGGCGCAGCAGTGGACCATCACGCCGCAATCGGGCGGCGTCCTCAACACCATCAGCCGCGACGGAAAGTGCCTCACGGTCGCCGGCAGCGGCACGACCAGCGGCACGGCCATCGACAGATCAGGCAACCAATAGTTGCGGTCTCCCAGCACCACGCCGGTGGTGCCTTCCAACAAGATGGGGGCGATTTCGCCATCAGCTTCATTGGCTGGTGCCAGAAACACACGGGTCAGCAGACCCGGCCAACTCAATTGCGCATGCAGCCGAAAGCCATAAAAGGTCTGGCGATCCGCATGATCTTTGCCATAGCTTGCTACGCCTCGGAAGCGCACACACCAGGGCGCACGGGCAAAACGACAGACTGGCAATGGCACGCTATCCACTATCGACAAGCACGGATCGTAGCTTGATCGGTTCATTTTTCAGCCAGCACCAGAGGCGTTCTTTAATAGCCCACAATCAACGGCGTTCTCGGACGAAGGTGCTACGCGAGAACTAGCTGCAAAGCCGGGAAAAAGTGCGTGTAATGCCGCTGAAAATAGGCAAACAACTCTTTATCCTCAGAGAGTCCCAGGTAGCTTCCGACCACTTCTATCGTGATCACTTCACTGTCGGCCAACTTCGGCTGCGGTCCTCGTTCTCGCAACGGCTTTCCTTTCGTAACACTTGGCACATCTCGTCAATCAGGCAAAATAT
>CAVPCF010000090.1:0-54658 GCA_963702275.1 Candidatus Melainabacteria bacterium | reverse complement strand
ACTAGCCAACGATCAACAGGCACGCCCTTTTGTTTCGCCAACCTGGCATAGTCCAGCACTTGTTCAATGACCATCATGTTAATCTTCCGCGACGCCTGCAACCACTTCACTTCAATTCCGACTACCTTCGAACCATGAACGATCAAGTCTGGGCGAAGCCTCCCAAACGCTGGCTCCACTTCAACGCGAGCGCCCTCGGGTAGTCCCTTCAGTAGAGCTCTTTGTAGTGCCTCAACAACATCTCTCTCATGACGGTAAGCCATGAGCCTGTTGTTTAGCTGATCCTGCTTTTCCTCAGGCAGCGCCGAAACAACAGCAGCGGTCAAAATCTCAGCTTCCTTGGTGAGCTTCTTTAATTGTTTCTTCGATAGCCCGAGTCAGCTTCTCGACTAAAACTATCTCGTTATCCCCAATTCGAATCCGAAGAGGAACGACTCCCGAAATGGCAACCAATCCGAATATGGCCGCAATAGCGAGCAATGCAGTGGTGCCAGCTTCGTTATTGCTCAGAAATACAGCGACCCCGCCTGCGCCAGCCAGGATGAACGACAAAAAATATGCCGCAGCGCGATTGGCACTGCTTAACCGAGGATGGAAGTATTCTACAGAATTATGCTCGTTGTCCAAAATATCCCCTCTGTCGGCCGAAACCCAGTTACCGACAGATCTTACTCGGCGGGAGCCAGCGACATTTTTGGCATCCTAGCGCCTAAGGATCTCGGCGGCCTTGCGGTCAGCGGCCGCCACCCAGGCAGCATAAACGCGAAGGGTGGTTGCGCCTCCACCACCGTGGCCGAGTCGACCGGCCACGGTTCGGAGGTCGACTCCAGCAGTCAATAGTTCGGTAGCTGAGTAGTGGCGTAAGGCATGAATGTGGGTCTTGATTCTGATACGGGTGGCCATGTTCTTGTACCGATGCGATATGGCGTCAGGCGAGTATGGCGTGTCGGGGTCGGGCAGTGCGCGAGGTTGTGAAGACGTACATGTCGTCGGTCAGTTCGATTCCGTACTTCTCCTTCAGCCGCTTGCGAGTAGCTTCTTTGTGCGTACGCAGCACGCGACTGTTTCAGAGTCCAGCGCGATTCGGCGCATCTGGTGCGTCTTGGTGTCCTTCTCCTTACCCTTGCCCTTTGACATCACGTAGTGCGCGGCGGATGTCGATGTATCTCGTTGTCCAGGTCGACACGTGACCAGCGGAGTCCGGCGACTTCAGCGCGGCGGATACCGGTTGTCATGACGAGCCAGACGAGCGTTCCCCATTCTTGCTCGTCTCGAACGCCGCTTCGATCAGCCGCGCGGCTTCGGCAGGAGACGGCGGATCAGGCTCGGGTGGCTTCTGCTTCGGACGCTGCGCAACCTTCGCCGGATTAGAGCTTATCCAGTCCCACCGGACGGCAAGGTTAAATACGCCGCTGATGATCGAGTGGATTTGTCGGACCGTCGCCTGCGCCATAGCCTTGCACTCGTGCGGTTTGCACTTTTCATTAACGCAGTCGTGCTCCTCGTCCTTCTTGTGCTTCTCGATGAAGGGCTTGCCGTCGCACCGGATGCGACAGCGTCGAAGCTCCGCATACAGGTTTTCGAGGTCACGTGCGCCGACTTGTCAATCGCGATCGTGCCAAGGGCAGGACGAATGACGCGTTCGATGTAACCGACGTACCCGTCTCGCGTGCTGGTCTCGATGTCGGCAGTACGTAGCCATTCCTTGATGGCGTAGCCAAAGCTCACCGACGAGGTCGGAGTCCGCTGCTTGTCGGCTTCGGCGGCAAGTTTGATGAGGGCCTTGTTCGCACGCTTCCATGCTGCGTCATCGGTGCCCTTGACGCTCTCGCGTTTGTACGTGCGGCGCCCGGTGACGGGGTCAATCCCGGCATAGACGACCACCCGGAGGGTGTCCCCTCGCTGCTCGATCCGGCCTCGCCTACGGCCGTCAGGGCGCGTACCAGCCATGACCTCATAGTACCTCGCACCCACAGCGGCACCCATAGATCAACTATTGCGATCTTGGAAACTGCTGCGCTGCTGGTCAAACTAAGTAGGGCGGGTGGGACTTGAACCCACGGCCAAGGGATTATGAGTCCCCTGCTCTGACCATCTGAGCTACCGCCCCTCGCGCACCGCTCCGGTGGTGTGCGGGTCAGAGATTACCGATCGGCTCCACCAGTGTGGGCAAGGGCCCGGGAACAACGAAGCCCAGGTCGCTGACCTGGGCTGATGCTCCTCCAGTTGGACTCGAACCAACAACCCTTCGGTTAACAGCCGAATGCTCTGCCAATTGAGCTATGGAGGACTGTTCTCTTGTGGGCCCGGCCTCCCGGGCAGCCATAACTATAGCGCACCCTCGGTGACCCCCTTCGCGCACCCCGGCGCCGTCGGGGCTGCTGCGGCACGATGGCCGACGTAGCCTGGTCGTGACGCGAGGGAGGCTGAGGGAGATGAAGACGTTTCTGCTGGGCGTTGTCACCGGCTACGTGTTGGGCTCCCGGGCCGGCCGTCAGCGTTACGAGCAGATTGTCCGGGCCTACCGCCAGCTGAAGGATCACCCGATGGTGCAAGGGGCCGCGGGCATCATCCGGGCCAAGATCGGTGAGCGGCCCGGCCGTTGACTGAGAGCTACGTTCTGGCCACCACGAACACCCTGCGGAACTCGAACCACGTTGTGCCGTCCGGCCTCGTCGGGTAGGCGGCGCGCAGTTTCGGGGTCAGGTCGCTGACGAACTCGGCCCAACGCTCGTCGGAAAGGGCCGCGCGGACGGGGCGTAGCGCGGTGCCGGCGATCCAGTTCAACACCGGGTCCTCGCCGGACAACCGTTGCACGTACGTGGTTTCCCACGCATCGACCTCGCATCCCTCGTCAACCAGCAGGTCTGCGTACTCCCCCGGTGTGCTGACCGCGTCCTCTTCGCGTAGGACCACGTCGTTCAATTCTTGGCGCCAGGCTGGGCCGGCGGCCAGTTCGCGGGTCAGCACGTGTGACGGTGCGGCGAAGTTGCCGGGGACCTGCATGGCCAGCCACGCACCTGTCGGCAACTGACGGGCCCACCTGCGCATCAACTCCGAGTGGCCGGGCACCCACTGGAGTACGGCGTTCGTGACGACGACATCCGTGTCGGGGTCGGGCGTCCATTCGGTGACGTCGCCCACATGGGCGTCGATGCCTCGCGCCCGCGCCGCCTCGACCATCTCCGGGGACGAGTCGAGCGCGTCCAGTGTCGCGGTCGGCCAGCGTTGGGCCAGCGTCTCGGTCAGGTTGCCAGGGCCACAGCCCAGGTCGACGACCCGACGCGGCTCATGTGCGGCTATGCGGCCGACCAGATCATGGAACGGCCGGCCCCGGTGGTCGGCGAAGGTCAGGTACGCCGTCGGATCCCACATCGCTGCCTCCTCAAAATAAACCGTACGTACGTACTGTATTGAGAAGACGGCAAGTTCGCTAGTTGCCGCGCCTGACCCTGCGTACCTGCTCGGCGACCTGCGCGGCCAGCGAGCGCACCACGTCCGGGTCGGTACCGGGGTCGGCCCTCACCTGTAGCACGATGCCGTCGCGCCCGGCGACGGAGCGCTGCACCACCCACGCTCCCCCGCCGGGCAACTCCCGGTGGTGGCGTGACTTGATCGACCCGGTCACCCTCGCGTGCACCACCTCGGGCACCCGGCCGGGGCGACCCAGCCGCAGCCGGCGTGGTGGCCGGTCGGCCAGCAGCACAGCGTCCTCGACGGTGCCGGTCTCGTCGGCCTCGACGACGATCAGCGAGCCGCCCTCCCAGGTCGCCTTGCTGATCACGTGCCAGCCGATCCGCCGAGTGCCGACACCGTCCGGCAGCCACAGGCCGAACGACGTGGCGACGACGTGCCCGCCGTCGGCGAGTTCGGCCACGCCGAGCACACGTTCGTCGGCGACCAGCTCGCCGGTGAAGTCCGGTGGGAGGTCCTCGACCAGCCGGCCGAACAGGCGGCGCACGCGACCGGTCATTCGAAGACCCCGGACGCTCGCCTCACCAGCGCCTTGTAGTACTCCTCGAACGCCACCAGGTCGCCGAACGCGGATCGGTACTCCTCCGCGTTGGTCAGCGGATTCAGTCGCTGCAGACGTGATTTCATGACCGCGATCTGCCGGCCGACCAATTCTTTCTGCAGGCCGGCCAGGATTCCGTCGATGTAACGGGTGTCGTTCTCGTCCTTCGTCGGCATGACTTCCACCGACAGTTCACTGACCAGGGTGCGCATCGATGACTGGGTGCACCGCTCGGTGACGGCCTCGGCGAGTTCTGGCCCGGCGAGGCCGGACGCGGTGCCGCCGGCGGCCTGGATCGCCTGGTGCACGGCGAGGTACGCCGGGTGGGTGAAGGCGTCGTCGGGCAGCGCGTCGTAGACCGGGCCGGCCAGTGCCGGCAGTTGCAGGGCCGCCTTCAGCACGTCCCGTTGGGCTTGCAGTCGCTGGTCTCGCGGGTCGGGCCGGGCCGGACCGTCCGTGCCGACGTCCAGCGCGTTCTGGTTCGGATCGGCAGGCTGGGAGCGCTTCGGCCGACGGCTCACCGGCGACTCGCCCGCCGATTCGCGCACCCGGCGCACCACCATCGACTCGTCCGCCCAGCCGACCCACCAGGCCAGCTTCGTGGCGTAACCGTCCCGGCTGGCCCGGTCCTTGATCCTGGCCACGAGCGGCACCGTGCGCTGCAACGCGGTGACCTGACCGTCGACGGAGTCGAGGTCGTACTCGGTCAGCAGGCTGCGGATGGCGAACTCGAACAGCGGCGTGCGCCGGGCGACCAGATCCCTTACCGCGACCACGCCCTTGGCCTGCCGCAACTCGCACGGGTCCATGCCGTCGGGTGCCACGGCCACGTAGGTCTGCGCGGCGAACTGCTGGTCGCCCTCGAATGCCTTGAGCGCCGCCTTCCGGCCGGCTTCGTCGCCGTCGAACGTGAAGATCACCTCGCCGCGGAACGCGTCGTCGTCCAGCATCAGGCGGCGCAGCACCGACATGTGGTCGTCGCCGAACGCGGTGCCGCAGGACGCGACCGCGGTCGGCACCCCGGCGGCGTGCATGGCCATCACGTCGGTGTAACCCTCGACCACCACGGCCTGGTGTCGTTTGGCGATCTCGCGCTTGGCCAGGTCCACGCCGAAGAGCACCTGGGACTTCTTGAAGATGGGGCTCTCGCTGGTGTTGAGGTACTTGGCCTGGATCGGGTCGTCGTCGTACAGCCGGCGCGCGCCGAAACCGACCACGTCACCACCGAGATCCTTCAACGGCCAGAGCAGGCGGCGGTGGAACCGGTCGTTCGGCCTGCCCTGCCGGCCCTCCTTGCTCAGTTGGGCCTTGTAGAGCTCGTCGAGTTCGAACCCACGACTCAGCAGGTGTTTGGTCAGCCGGTCCCATCCGGCCGGCGCGAAGCCGCAGCCGAACGTGTGCCAGGACGCCTCGTCGAAACCGCGCTCGGTCAGGTACTGCCGGGCCGCCTCGGCTTCGGGCAGGTGGAGCTGTTCGGCGTAGAACTCGCTGGCCGCGCGATGCGCGTCCAGCATCCGGCTGCGGGTGCCGCGGTCCCGGACCGCGTTCGCGTTGCCGCCCTCGTAGGTGAGCTGGATGCCGGTGCGATCGGCAAGGCGTTCGACGGCCTCGACGAAGCCGAGGTGTTCGATCTTCATCACGAAGGCGATCACGTCGCCGCCCTCGCCGCAGCCGAAGCAGTGGAACGTGCCGTGGCTGGGTCGAACGTTGAACGACGGCGTCTTCTCCTCGTGGAACGGACACAGCCCTTTGAGCGCGCCGCCGCCGGCCCTACGCAGCGAGACGTAGTCGCCCACGACCTCGTCCACCCGCATCCGGTCGCGAACGGCCGCGATGTCCGCTTCCCGAATACGACCTGCCACGCCTACCGAGTCTAGAGGCGCCGGTCAGCCTCCAGGTCCCTGACCACCCTGACCGAAGCCTCCGTTGAACCGGAAGCCGGGCCTGCCGTTGTTGCCGAAGGGGCCGGCGGGCCGGACGACCTGGCGGGACTGCTGGTCGTGGTTGGTCGCGTTGTCCACGATGGCCACGGTGCCGCCCCCGATGACGGCACCGACGACCACCGCGGCGACCAGCTGGGTTGCCCGGTTGCGGGCGAAGCGGCCGAACGCCGGACCGAACCTGCGGGTGCGCACGGTCGCACCGGCGGGCACGAACACGTAGTGGCCTGCCGGGCCGCCGTAGGGCTGGCCGGGCGGTGGTGGTGCCGCCGACGGAGCCGATTCGGGCTCCGTCGGCGGCTCAGTTCCCACCTGTGGTAGTTGCTCGGTCCGATCCGCCGTCTCGCCGGCCGGTTCGGTGCCGCCCTGCACGGCACGTTCCGGTTCAGTGCCCGGTGTGGGCTCGTTCGGTTGTGACATCACGCCTTCCTCGAGGGCTTAGGGAAGCGCGCGGTGCGGCTTCGGACCTTGACAACACGTTCAGCATGGCTCGGTGAGCTGAGGGAAAGCTGAGCCGCTGCTGAACAAAGGCCGTCAAACCGCCAGGTCAGTCGCTGGCTACGCTCGGGGTGTGGACACCTTCCGGCCGGACACCGACGGTGGCGACCTCGCCCTCGCCGAAACGTTCACCACGCACCGGTCCCACCTGATCGGGGTGGCATATCGGCTGACGTCCTCACTCGCCGACGCCGAGGACGCGGTGCAGGAGGCGTGGCTGCGGCTGGCCGGGCTCGCCCCTGCCGACCGGGCGGCCATCCGGGATCTACGCGGCTGGCTGACCACGGTGGTGGGGCGGTTGTGTCTGGACCGGCTGCGCTCCGCGACCGTGCAGCGGGAACGCTATGTCGGGCCCTGGTTGCCGGAACCGCTGGTCACGCCGTTGCCCGGGCAACCGGGTGAGGACCCGCTGGACGCGGTGATCCGCGACGACGGTGTGCGGATGGCGGCGCTCATCGTGCTGGACCGGTTGCCGCCGGAACAACGGGTGGCGTTCGTGCTGCACGACGCGTTCGGGCTGCCGTTCGCGGAGATCGCCGACGCGCTGAACTGCACGCCGGACGCGGCCCGCCAGTACGCATCGCGGGCCCGCCGGGCGGTGGCCGACGCCGATCCGCCGTCTCGGGTGGACCTCGCGGCGCAGCAGGACGTGCTCGGCCGGTTCCTTGCCGCCATGTCGAACGGTGACGTGCGCGCGGTGATGGAACTGCTGCATCCGGACGTGGTCGTGGTCGGCGACGGGGGCGGCAAGGCCAGCACGGCCCGGCAGCTGGTATCGGGTCCGGACAAGGTGGCGCGGTTCCTGCTCGGCCTGCTCCGGCGCTACGGCGTCGAAGCCATGTCCGGCTTCCGGTTCGTGTTGGTCAACGGCGATCTCGGTGTCGTCATGTCGGATCATCCCGGCGACGCCGAACACCCGCCGTTGACCGGCCGCGTCATCGCGTTGGCCATGCGCGACGGCGTGATAGCCGGGGTGTACGACATGGTGAACCCGGACAAGCTCGGCCGGGTCGAGCGGTAGCGCGCGTCTACGGGCTCGTGACGCGGGCCAGGAAGTAGACGGCGCCGCTGGGCCGATGGCGCACCACGAACAGGAACGGCCGGTCGACCCGGACCACCACCGGCTCGCTCACATCGCGGTGCAGGGACAACGCCCGCATCACCATGCCGGTGGCCGCCGCACCCTCCAGTCCCTGCTCGTCGACGGTCAGCACGGCCTCGTGCCGGACGCTGGACACTGCCATCGGCCGGTCGGAGATGCCACTGAAATCGGCCTGATCGCTGAACATCGTGTGCACGCCGAGACTGCCGAGGGCCGAGGTCAGGTTGGCGTTGGCCCGGACCTTGAACCTGGGCAGGTAGAGGTCCACCGACATCGGCACCGGCGCGGCCAGCAGGCCGGCCAGTGCGTCGGCGGCCAACCCGGGCTCTGCCGTGACGAGATCGCCGTCCGGCAACAGCACCACGGCGTCGACATCGCCGGCGGCCGGCAGGACGACGACCTGCCAACCGCCGCCGGCCGTGTAGCCGAGCCGCTTGCCCGACAGCCGCATCGTCGGCACGTCGGCCGGTCCGGTCGGCGTGCGGAACGGTCGAGGGGTGGTGCCGCGATCCGGGAACGCGTTGCGCCAGGCCACTTTCAGGTACAACGCGTTCACCAGTGTGGCCGCGGTGTTGGCGGTGACCGAGCCGGCACCCAGCAGTTCCGGTATCAGGCCGTGCGTGGTCTCGGCGACGTCGGTGTTGATCAGTTGCCGAGCCACGTCGGGCAGGGTGGCGAACGGTGCGGGCCGAACACCACCGTTGGGCCAACGACCCAGTTCGGCGGTGAACTCGGTGCGGATCGGGGTGTCCTCCCGAGTCCACAACGTGTTCGCGACATCGAGCACCGGCGCGCCGGCAGCCGCCGCACCGCCAACAACCCGGTCCACCCCGGTGCCCAGCACGCTTGCCTCACCGAGCATCGCGCTGTACCCACCGAGATCCCTGGTCTCTTCCCCGGCACGGCCCGCGTCGGTCCAACCTTCGCCCGTTCCGTCGCCGCGAAGCAGCAGCGCGCTGAGTTCGGCTTCGGTCGCGCCCCGAGCGCCGGTCGCGGCCAGGCCGAGCGCGCTTGCCACCGAGTACGGCGACCAGCACGCCGCACCGGTGGGAGCGCCGGCCAGCGCTTGCTGCACGGCCAGGGTGAACGCCAGGTGGGCATGCTCCACCTGGCGACCAACAGTCGACGTCGGCAAGGTCAGTACCTCGGGTCCGGCAGCGACAGGACCAGTGGCGGCTCGGGCTCGGGTAACACACCCGCACCGGACACCGGGCCCTTCGGCAGGGGGCGACGTGGTTCGCGCACGCCTGCGGCGCCGTCGTCGCCCGGTTGGTCGTCGCCGGGCAGGGCGGTATCGGCCGTGACCGGCTGCCGTGCGCGCGACCGGCCGCGCCGGCCGCGTGGCCGCTTGAGCTCGTTTTTCGCCATGTCTTCGAGTGTGCCACCGGCTGTCCACGTGGGGGGTCAGTTCACCGTGGGCATAAATCGGATGGAACGGACGGACGATCAGCTGGTCGCGGACAGCTCGCGGTGCCAGCGGACCGCCCGGCTGTCGGTCAGCGAGGCCACCTGGTCCACGATCACGCGCAGCCGCGACGCGTCGTCCGTCGCCGCCTTCCAGGCCGGGTGGAACACCGGGTCGAGTGCCTCGGGGGTGCGCCGCTGGAGCATGTCGAACAGTTCCGCGAGCAGCTCGCGTTGCCTTGCCTGACGGGCCAGCCGATCCGGATCGCTCATCACGTACCGCAGTGCGAGCGCCTTGAGCAACGCGACCTCGGCGGCGACCTGGTCGGGTACCACGAGTTCGGCCGCGTACCGGGTCAGCCGACCGTCGCCGTAACGGCGGCGGGTACCCGTGACCGCGGCCGCGGCGAACCGGCCGACCAGTTCGCTGGTCAGCCGCTTCAACGCGACCTGGGCGGTCCGCGAGCCGTCGTAGCCGTCCCGCGCCAGGTCGGCGACGACCGGCAACTGGAGCAGGTCGGCCGCCGCGGTCGCCAGCGCGGACGCCGACTCGCCCGAGAAATGCGCCGCGGCCAGTTCCGCGAGCGTGGCCAGCTCGCCCCGCGTCCCGAGTACGTCCAGCGAGATCCGGTGTGACAGCACGCCGTCCTCGACATCGTGCACCGAATAGGCGACGTCGTCGGCCCAGTCCATCACCTGGGCCTCCAGACACCGCCTGCGTGCGGGCGCACCGTCCCGCATCCAGTGGAACACCGGCAGGTCATCCGCGTAGACACCGAACTTCGCGGCGCCGGCCACTCGGGCCCACGGGTACTTGCAAGCCGCGTCGAGACAGGCCCTCGTCAGGTTCAGGCCGCCGCTGTCGCCGTCCGGTGTGAGGACCTTGGGTTCCAGCCGGGTCAGGATGCGCAGGGTCTGCGCGTTGCCCTCGAACCCGCCGCACGGTTGGGCGAGCTCGTTGAGCGCGCCCTCGCCGTTGTGGCCGAACGGCGGGTGGCCGATGTCGTGCGCGAGCCCCGCGGTGTCCACCAGGTCGGGGTCGGCGCCGAGCTCCTCGCCGATGCCGCGGCCGATCTGGGCCACCTCAAGGGAATGCGTGAGCCGGGTGCGCGGCACGTCGCCCTCGTCCGGCCCGACGACCTGAGTCTTGCCGGCAAGTCGACGCAGCGCCGCGGAATGCAGCACCCTGGCCCGGTCCCTCGCGAAAGCGGTGCGCGAGTCGGGGCCGGAACCGGGCAGCGCGGCGCGTTTGGCCGGCTCGACCACCTGCCGCTGCCGATCGTGCTCGGAATAACCCGGTGTCACCCGGCCAGCCTACGGTCGGCGGGGCTAGCCGATACCCGGGCCCGAGTCGTCGGCGGGCGCCTTGGTGACGCGGTAGAACAACAGCGCGGCGGTTTCCCGCACGATGTACTTCAGCTGGGTCGATCTGGTCTGCACGGCAGGCCCGCTGTGTGTCGGCGACGTCCAGGCGTCGATGCCGGAGTCCCTTGCCATCGTCTGGGCGCGGAACATGTGCCACGGGTCGCTGACCAGCACGGCACTGCCCCAACTGTGCTGCCGCAGCACGTCGGCCGCGGCCCGCAGGCTGTTCAACGTGTCGTTGCCGGCGTTCACCTCGACTATCCGGTCGCTCGGCACGCCCCGGCTGATCAGGTACATCCCGCTGGCCTCGGCCTCGGTGAACCGGTCGCGCGGCTGACGGCCACCGACGGTGACGATTTCGCTGGCAACGCCCTGGTCGTAGAGGGTTCTCGCGTGGTCCAGCCGGTTACGCAGGATCGTGGACGGGTCGCCGTCGTACTGGGCGGCGCCGAGCACCAGGATCACGTCGGCGTGGCCGCGGTCGTCGATCCGGCCGAACTGCCAGATCCGGAATGCCGTGCCACCGACCACCAGGGCCAACGCCACCACGACGGCCAGCGCACCGCGCACCAACCATCGGCGCAACAGCCACACCGCGGAGCCAGTCACGTACGCCATGGTGTCAGAGCCGGTCGGCGCCGAGCCGGCCGGTGCTGCCCATCATGGTCACAGCCAGCCACAGTCCTCCGCGATACGCGCGGCTTCCGCCCTGGTCCGGGCGCCGGTCTTGCCGATGGCCGACGACAGGTGGTTACGTACCGTTCCTTCGGACAAATGCAACTCTTTGGATACATCGGATACGGTGCCCCCGTCGCGGGCCGCGTTCAACACGTCTCGTTCCCGGTCGGTCAGCGGGCTGGCCCCACGCGCGAGGGACTCGGCCGCCAGCGCCGGATCGACGACCCGGAGGCCGTTGTGCACCCGGCGCACCGCGTCCACGAGCTGCTCCGGCGGCGCGTCCTTGACCACGAACCCGGCCGCACCCGCGGCCATCGCCCGAGCCAGGTAGCCCGGCCGGCCGAACGTCGTGCACACCACCACACGGCAGCTGGGCAGGCTGTCGCGGAGCTCGGCGGCCGCGGCCAGGCCGTCCTTGCCGGGCATCTGCACGTCCAGCAGGGCGACGTCCGGGTGCGTCCGCCGCGCGGCCGGCACCACCTCGTCGCCTGATCCGACCTCGGCGACGACTTCGATATCGGCCTCCAGGTTGAGCATCGCGGACAGGGCGCCCCGAACGAGGGCCTGGTCATCGGCCAGCAGGACGCGGATCACGCCAGGCCGGCCGCTGGCTGGCCGGTCAGTCCGGGCACCGGGGTGTTGCTGGGTGCCGGCGTTGCCGGCGTCGCTGTCGGCACGCTCACGCGGAGCATGAAACCACCCTCGGGTAGTGGCCCGGCATCGAGCGTGCCGCTGACTGCCGCGACCCGCTCGGCCAGGCCGGACAAGCCGTGCCCGCCACCGCTGGCCCTGGACGAGCTGACCACCTCGGCGGCGGACCGGCCGTTGTCCCGGACCTCGAGCCACGTGTCGCCGAGCCGGACCTGGCACCGGCTGGCCCCGCTGTGCCGGATCACGTTGGTCACGCCCTCGCGTAAGACATAGGCAAACGTCGTCTGCAGGCCGCCGGTCACGTTGTCCACCGCCTGCGGCAGGTCGGCGGTGATCCCGGCGGCGGACAGCGCGGCCCGCGCACCGACCAGCTCGGCCGGCAGCGACGCGGTTCGGTAGCCCGACACCGTTGCCCGCACGTCGGTCATCGCCTGCCGGGCGAGTTCCTCGACGTCCCGCACCTCGTCGATGGCCCGCTGCCGGTCGGTCGAGGTCTCCAACACCCGCCGGGCCAGGCCGGCCTTCACGGTGATCGTGGTCAGGCTGTGCCCGAGCACGTCGTGCAGGTCACGCGCCAGCCGGGAGCGTTCCTCTGCGACCGCGAGCCGAGCCATCCTGCCCTGGGTCGCGCGTAGCTCCCGAACTGTGCGGAACAGGCCGCCGAACGCGAACATGGCCATGGTCAGCACGATGAGGATCAGTGCGCCGCCCCAGTTCGCCGTGCCCTGCACGATCCTGGTGGTGACCAACAGCGCCACGGCACACAGCACGCCGTACGCGGCGCCGATGTTGGCCGGCAGCAACATCAGCGCGGGAGAGATGGCGTACGTGAAGAAGGTGAGCATGTCCGGCCCGAGCAGCAGGGTCAGGCAGATCGGGAACAGGCTCAGCCACACGATCATCAGCGAACGTGCCAGGTGCGAGCCGGACTGACCCCGCCAGGCCACGCCGAGATAGCTCAGCGCGAACACGATGACCGTCGTCAACACCGTGACGGCCAGCGACAGGGCATGATGGCCGTCGAACACCAGTATGACCGGCTGGGCGAGGTAGAAGAGGAACAGCCCCGGCCAGACCACGCTGCCCAACACCTCGCGCCGGGAACGAAGCCGAGCAGGCCGGTCGGGATGGAAATTCCAGTTCGGCCACGCCCACCTGTCGAACTTCTCCTCGCTGCCGTTCTCGGCACAGCCGTCCATGGTCTCCACCGCGTCCACCTCCGTTCGCCATTCTGACTCGGAAGCAACCCAGGACGTCAGACCCGAGCGCTGTCGCGCTGATACCGACGGACCACCGCGAACGCGAGGACCACGGTCCAGCCGGCCAGCCAGATGATCGCCGTGCCGATGTCGCGGTTGCCCAACAGCGCGCTGTGCCCGACGTCGGCCAGCCAGTAGCTGGGCAGGACCTGAGCGACGTGCTGCATCCAGTTCGGGAACACCGTGACCGGGATCAGGATGCCGCCCAGGAAGCCCAGCACGATCATCAGGCCACTGGTGAACACCTGCATGGTCTCCGACGTCGCCAACTGCCCGACGAGCAGCCCGAGCACCGCGAACGGGATGCTGGCCACCCACACCCCGAGCACGACCTGCACCCAGCCGCCGGCCGACAGGTGCACGTGCTCCACGACGATCCCGACCAGCGCCACCAACACGATCGGCGGTAACGCGACCAACGTGCCGACGGCGGCCTTCGCGACCAGGTAGCCGGTCGGCTTCAGCGGCGTGAGCCGCAACTGCCGCTGCCAGCCCGCGGCCCGTTCCACCGCGGTGCGCGCACCGGTGTTCATTGCCGCCATGAACGCACCGAACGCCGCCATGCTGACCATGATGTACGGCGCGAACGTGACGGTACTGCTGCCCGGTACCAGGCCGTTGCCGAACGCGGCCACGTCGATCAAGAAGATCACGACCGGGAAGATCATCGTGAACATCAGGAAGCGTGGGTTACGCAGGGCCCGCTTGCTTTCCAGGCCCAGATACGCGGTCTTCATCGGGTTGTCTCCCCTGTGTTCACGGTCAGCGCGGTGTCCCCGGCCGACGCTGTGTCCCCGGCCAACGCTGTATCGCCGGTCAGCGCGAGGAATGCCTCTTCGAGGCCGAGCGCCCTGATCTCGATGTCATGTGCCTCCGGGTAGCCGGTGAGCAGCGCGCGCAGGGCGGCATCGGAGTCCTCGCAGTCCAGTTCGGTCCGCTGGCCACGCACGTCGGCCTTGCGCACACCGGGCAGCGCCAACATGGCCGGCACGGTCGCCCCGGGGACCTGCGCGGTCAAGGTACGGCCGGAGACCGCGGAACGGACCTCGGCCACCGAACCGTCCGCGATGACCAGACCGTTCCGCATGAGCACCACCCGGTCGGCGAACTCCTCTGCCTCGTCGAGATAGTGGGTGGCGAACAACACGGTCTTGCCGGCGTCGGTGAACTCCTTCATCGACTGCCAGAACTCGCGGCGCGTGCTGACGTCCATCGCCGACGTCGGCTCGTCCAGCACGAGCAGGTGCGGGTCGCAGACCAGCGCGACCGCGAACCGGACACGCTGCTTCTGGCCGCCGGACAGCTTGGTGCATCGGCGACCAGCCAGATCCTCGACCCCGGCCCGCCGTAACGCCTCGGCGACCGGCATCGGCCTGCGGTGCAGTGAGGCGATCATGCCGACCGTCTCGCCGACGGTGGCGTCCTCCAGTAACGAGCCTTCCTGGAGCATCGCCCCGACGGTGCCGCTGGCCACCGCGTCGTGTGGTGTCTGGCCGAAGATCCGAGCCTCCCCCGCGTCCGGATTGCTCAGCCCGAGCAGCATGTCGACGGTGGTCGACTTGCCGGCCCCGTTGGGCCCGAGCAGCGCGACCACCTCACCTGGCGCGATCACCAGGTCCACCCCGTCGACCGCGCGCACCTCCCCGTAGTGTTTACGCAGACCGTTGAGGCTGACCGCGGCACCCGCGGACACCTCCGCCCGGCCAGGGGCCGCGGTTCGTGTCAGATCGTTCATGCTGCCGAGCATGCCGTGTCGGCGCCCGGTACGACCCGATCACGCGTCATGGTCTGTCCATGACATGTGTCAGGTCCACCGATTGGGTGGCAGCGCCGGGCCCGGACTGACACGATCCATCGCATATCCGCTGATCAACCGACCATTCTGGCGACCTCCGGTGGGTGGCGCGCCGGCTACCGAACGGATCTGGAGTTCGGTCCACTGATTCATTTCGCGATCGAGTTGGCCGTGGTGACCGGCCGACGGCCCCGGTTGTGTCACGTCGGCACGGCGTCGGGTGATCCACGCTGGTTCAACGCCCGGGTGTCCGAGGCGGGCCAAGTCGCCGGGGTCGAGGTGTACCACCTGAATCGTTCGGACCGGAATTACGCATGCAGACCAATGGTCCACGCCGCGGTGGCCAGCGGCGAGCTGCCCCTCACCTACTGCACGGATGACGGTGCCGGACTGCTCTATCGTGGCACGACGATGGTGGAAGCCGTGGCGGAGCAGGGTTTGGCGAACTGCTACCGCGTGCTGCGACAAGGCGATTCGGCGACCGTCGTGGAGGACGTACTCGACATCAGCCGACTCTGACCCGGCTTATACCAGCTTCTGCCAACCAGAGGGTTTGGTTGTCCACAGCGACATGAGCTGTCCACAGGTTGTCTTTTGTGAGTGTCGCGTCCCGGTCCGCACTGGTGAGCTTGACCTGTGCCCGTACACCGGACGCACATTCCATCCTGAAAGGACAGTCCATGATGAACAAGCTCATGACGGCGGCCGTGGTCGGTGGCGTGGCGGTCACGGTCGGGCTCCTGCCCGCCGTGGCGTCGGCCGCGATCATCGCGCCCACCCCGATCCCGGTGCAGACGAGCCCGGCCATGCCCAGTGCGCCGGCCAATCCGGCGACACACAACCCACACGCGCCCAGCCACGGTACCCCGAAACACCACCGTACGCCCGCCGGACACCACAAGGGCACCGGCAAGTCCCACGGCAAGCCCGGTACCGGGGGTGGTAGCACGGCGGGCGGCGGCAAAGCAGTCCCTGGCAATCCGGGCACCGGCAATCCGGTCGCGCCCAAGCCAATCACGCCCAAGCCAGTTGCCGGAAAGCCGGTCGCACATAAGCCAGTCGCACACAAACCTGTCGCGCACAAGCCAATCAAGCACAAGCCAGCCGCACACAAGCCAGCCGCACACAAGCCGGTCGCGGAAAGCCAGTCGCGCACAAGCCTGGTGGCCGGAAAGCCGGTCGCACACAAGCCTGTTGTGGGTAAGCCCGTCGTGGGCAAGCCTGTCGTGGGCAAGCCTGTCGGTGGCCAGCCTGTCGTGGGAAAGCCTGTGGCGGGTCAGCCAACTGTGGCGCCGAAGCCGACGCAGCGGATCATCGGCGGCAAGCTCGCCGGGGACTCGCCGTGGGCGGCGCAGGTCTCCTGGGACGACACCGGTTACGAATGCTCGGGCACGGCGGTGGCGGCGCAGTGGGTGCTGACCGCACGGCACTGCGTGAATCGGGCCGGCATGACCGTCCTGATCGGCGCCAAGCAGCTCGGCGACGGCACGAAGGCCGTCGTCGACAACAAGATCGTCGACCCGGTCGGCGACCTCGCTCTGCTGCACCTCGCCGAGCCGGTGTCCACGACCTACGTGACGCTGGCCGACGATGACCCGACGGTCGGAGCGATCAACGAGATCTACGGCTGGGGCAAGACCGACCCGACGTCCGGGCCCTCTGACCAGCTGAAGTCTGCCCGTGTCAAGGTGACCTCGATCGACTGCCAGGACGCGCAGGGCGGCCGGGCGATCTGCAGCACCGGCATCACCGGCACGGCGTTCAACGGCGACTCCGGCGGCCCGGAGATGGCGTCCGGCGTCGAGGTGGGCGTGTGCTCGACCGGTGACGACGACGCGAAGTCGCAGCAGTACGCCAGTGTCGCCGCCAACCGCGACTGGATCCGGGAGGTGGCGAACGTCTGACGGACGACCGGATGTCGTGGGCTGCCGGTGCACCGTCAGCCCACGACACGGCAACAACCCGAGATCGACCAGCGACCGACCGACGAACCGGCACCCAGCCGATCGGCCGAGAGCCAACCAGCCGACAGCCGACCAGCACAGACGTCACCAGCCAGGTCCACAGACGGCAACCACATCAGCAGCCAGCTGATCTGGTTGCCACGCAACCAAACCGCCATTGACCGACCGGATCAGCGATCGATCGGACCGCCCGCCAACCAGGCCAGACAACCCGATCGATCCGGGTTGTCCGGGAGCCGGATCATGACCGACCTGGCTCCCGGACAACCAACGCCCCAGCCGACCAACAAAGCCGGCAGCGACTGGACCGGTGGCCAACCAACCGGCTCAACAACCGGCGAACCCGCTCAGCCGCACACGACTCCGGCACGTCCTGTCTGCTCGGTCTGTTCCGATGACCAGCTGATCCCTGGCATCTGCAACTGACCTGTGTAGACAGAACCGTAATCCTGAGCTGTCACGCCCGACAGCCGGTCAACCGATCGACTATCAACCGGATTCGGCCAGACGCCGGACACCCCGACCAACAGGTGTCCGGGCATCCACCAATCGACTGGACAAACCGGTGAGCCGCTCGGCCGCAGGCGGCACGCTCGGCATGTTCCGGCGGGGCCGTTCAGTGATCCTCGGCGGCCGCAGTCGGCTCGTGCAGTTGGGACCAGGAGTCCTGGCTATCGTAGGCGACGACAGTGGAAACAGTCGGGCGGTTGATACGTCGGCGGCCGTCGGCGGATCGGGTGGGTCAGCAGCCGATCAGTCGGGCGGCCAGGTATGCCTCGACCTTGTCCATGGCGACTCGTTCCTGGGTCATGGTGTCGCGTTCTCGGACGGTCACCGCGAGGTCGGTCAGTGTCTCGAAATCAACGGTGACGCAGAACGGAGTGCCGATCTCGTCCTGGCGGCGGTAGCGGCGGCCGATGTTGCCGGCGTCGTCGAATTCGACGTTCCAGTTGCGGCGCAGCTGGGCCGCGAGTTCCTTGGCCTTCGGGGACAGGTCGGCGTTGCGGGACAACGGCAACACTGCGGCCTTCACCGGTGCCAGGCGGCGGTCCAACCGCAGTACGACCCGCTTTTCCATGACGCCCTTCACGTTGGGCGCCTCGTCCTCGACGTAGGCGTCCAGCAGGAAGGCCATCATCGGCCGGCCGACACCGGCCGCCGGCTCGATCACGAACGGCCGGTAGCGGGAGTCGGAGGTCTGGTCGAAGTAGGAGAGGTCGACACCGGAGTGGTTGCTGTGCGTCGTGAGGTCGAAGTCGGTCCGGTTGGCGATGCCCTCCAGTTCGCCCCATTCCTGGCCGGCGAATTCGAACCGGTACTCGATGTCGACGGTCCGCTTGGCGTAGTGCGAGAGCTTCTCTTTCGGGTGCTCGTAGTGCCGCAGGTTGTCCTTGGCGATGCCGAGTTCGGTGTACCAGCGGGTGCGCTCGTCGATCCAGTACTGGTGCCACTGCTCGTCGGTGCCCGGCTCGACGAAGAACTCCATCTCCATCTGCTCGAACTCGCGGGTGCGGAAGATGAAGTTGCCCGGCGTGATCTCGTTACGGAACGACTTGCCGATCTGGCCGATGCCGAACGGCGGCTTACGACGGGAGGTGGTCAGCACGTTCAGGAAGTTGATGAAGATGCCCTGCGCGGTCTCCGGCCGGAGGTAGTGCAGGCCCTCGTCGGACTCGACCGGTCCGACGTGGGTCTTGAGCAGGCCGTTGAACATCCGCGGCTCGGTGTACTGGCCTCGGTTGCCGCAGTTCGGGCAGGGTACGTCGGTGAGGTCACTCTCGGTGGCGTGCTTGCCGGAGCGCTCCGCGTACTCCTCGGCGAGCTGGTCGGCACGGAATCGGCGGTGGCAGGCGGTGCATTCGACCAGCGGGTCGACGAAGGCCTTGACGTGGCCGGACGCCTCCCAGACCTGGCGGGGCAGGATCACCGACGAGTCGAGGCCGACGACGTCGTCACGACCCTGCACCATGAACTTCCACCACTGGCGCTTGATGTTGTCCTTCAGTTCGACGCCGAGCGGACCGTAGTCCCACGCCGAGCGAGTACCGCCGTAGATCTCCCCGCACGGGTAGACGAAGCCGCGGCGCTTGCAGAGGCTGACGACGGTATCGATACGGTCGGCGGGCACTGACAACTCCATGGGATGTGTGCATGTTGAACCAGGGCCACGTACGGCATGACCAGCGCACGTGTGAGAACCAAGGGTAGCTTGACGCCCGCCACACCCGACACAGGGTGGACAACCTGTAGACGGAGTGTGGTCATGTTGGCGACTCACCGTTACCAACCGGCCTGCTGAGCGGACGGGGAGCAGTCCGACGCGGCAGCGGAGCGGGTCTGGGCACAGTGCGGGTGAAACCCGGCGCCGCCAGAGGTACCAGAGACTTGGGTGCCGCCCGCGTACCAGAAGCGGATGCCGCCCCGGGACCAGAACCGGACGCACCGGAGGTCGCAGCGTGCGGTGCGCGCGACCTTCATTCGATATCCGCTGTCATGGAGTGAGTGCAAAGAGCGTGTCGTGAGCCGTGGGGCGGGCGACTGGATGACGGTGATGCTGGGGGTAGTGCGATGCTGGTCATGAGCGAGGTGAGGAGTTGGCTGTGCCGCCGAAACGACGTGTGATCCGTAGGCGTGTGGACACCCGTGCGCCGCTGGTGGCCGGTAACGGCCCGCTGGCCAGGGTGCCGCCTGCGGTGGCGTTCGGCCTGGTCGTTGTGGTGTTCGGGCTGGCGGTGTGGGTACGTGGCGCCGCTGGGGCAGCGTTGCTCGGTGTGCTTGGTGTTGGTCTGCTGGCCCTGCTCGCGGCGACCTGGCGGGTGTTGCGGCCTGCGGATCGGGTGTTGCGGGTGATCGTGGTCCTGATCCTGGCTGCGGTCGCGGTCAGCTTGTTGCGTTGAGCGGTGCCGGTCGAGGCACCGCATAGGATGGTGGGTGGTTTCTTCGTCCGGCGGCGTTGGTTCGCTGGATGGGAGCCGGCCCTACCGCTTTGGAGAGGACGAGCCCGTCGTGAGCGCCGACGCTGTACCGGCACGGCTTGCCGACGAGCAGGTGCACTCCCCGGATCGGGCGCACGTTCGGCTTGCGCCGGCGCGGCCCGCTGCCACGTTGGCCGCCGCGGGGGATCTGTTGCGGGCGCTGGCCGCTCCGGTGCGTATCGCCATCGTGTTGGAGTTGCGTGTGGCGGATCGTTGCGTGCATGAACTGGTCGCCGTGCTCGGGGTTACCCAGCCGCTGATCAGTCAGCATCTGCGGGTGTTGAAGGCGGCGGGTGTGGTGTCGGGGGAACGGCATGGGCGGGAGGTCGTCTACCGACTGGTCGACGAGCACCTGGCCCACATCGTCGTGGACGCGGTGACGCACGCCGAAGAAGCCGTCGGGCCACCTCGGGCGGGCGCTGACGCCGGTCGGGAGGGTCGGTCGTGACAGACAGCGACGTGGAGCGGGACACCGCGCCGGTGCCTGGCCTGCGGGCAACGCGGCAGCGGGCCGCCATCGCGAGACTGCTCGACCAGTTGGACGACTTCCGGTCAGCCCAGGAACTGCACGAGGAACTCCGCAAGCGGGGCGAGGGCATCGGCCTGACCACGGTGTATCGCACCCTCCAGTCGCTGTCCGACGCCGGCGAGGTGGATGTCCTGCGCACCGCGTCGGGCGAGGCCATCTACCGGCACTGCTCCAGCCATCACCACCATCACCTCGTCTGCCGACACTGCGGGCACACCGTCGAAGTGGAAGGCCCCGCGGTCGAATCCTGGGCGACGAGGGTCGCCGCGGAGCACGGGTTCGCCGAGGTCAGCCACACCATGGAGATCTTCGGCACTTGTGCGGACTGCGCCGCCAAATTCTGAGGCGGTCAGTATTCGTACGGGTCGGCTGGTGGATCGACGGTCGTCAGCGATGTCACGGTGATCGTTGGGGTGTAGCCGTTGGCCGTTGTCGCCGAGTGGGGGCGCAGGGTGCCGGTTGCCTGGATCCACTGGTCGTCGGGTAGTTGGTCGGCCTGGTGGCCGGTGAGTGCGACTTCCATCGCGGTGGCGTCGGCGGCGCAGCAGGTGATCACCAGTCGGGCCAGGTAGGTGGTTTGGTTCTGGTGTACGACGAAACCGGTTAGTGCCACTGTTCGGCCGTTGAGGGCATTCGATGCGTCCCACACGCTTCGGGTGATGAGGTCGGTCAGCGGGATGGCGGCTGTGGGCGGTAGCGGTGGGAACGTGGCCACCATCGCGGGCGCGGTGTGGTTGCCGGTTCGCAGCACCGTGTCGGCGCCCAGTGCGGGCGGCGCTATCAGGACGATCGCCAACACCGGCAACGTCAGCAGCCATACCCAGCGGCCGGTGTGGTGATGAACGTCGATCGACTGCCGGGCCGCGATGTCCCGCCCGATGGACACGGCCGCGAGACCGATCATCACCAGGCCGGCGGTCAGGACCCACGGTTGGACCGCCGGCTTGACGTAGCGCAGGTAGGTACCGTCCAGGGTGATCTTCACCAGGGCACCGCCGACCAGCAGGAGCAGGACGTTCGTCGTCTCGCGTTTCACAGGATGCACAGCCCCACGACAACCGCCGAGCACACCGCCACCACGAACGTGGCCGGCGCGAACCTGGCCACGAACGAGCGGCCGAACGTGCCGGCCTGCAACGCGATCAGCTTTACGTCGACGGCAGGCCCGACGACCAGGAACACCAACCGGGGCAACAACGGCAGCGCCGACAGCGATGCCGCCACGAAGCTGTCCGCCTCGCTGCACAGCGCGAGCACCACCGCCAGCGCGGCCATCACCACAACGCCGACCAACGGACTGCGACCGACAACCGCGAACCACGACCGCGGGACGAGCACGTTCAGCGCCGCGGCGGCAACCGCTCCGACCACCAGGAAACCGCCCGCGTCGGCGAGATCGGAGCGCGCGGTCTCGGCGAACACCACCCAGCGCGAACCACCCGGCAGCACCCCGCGGGCACGTTCGGCGATCCACTCGGTACGGCCGACGCGCGACCACAACCAGCCCATCACCAGCGACGTGAGCAGCGAGCCGAAGAATCTGGCGAGCACCATCGTCGGCGCGGTCGGGAACGCCACCGCCGTTGCGACCAGCACCACCGGGTTGATCGCGGGCGCGGCGAGCAGAAACGCCAGCGCGACCGGCACCGGCACGCCCTGCTGCATCAATCGACGAGCCACCGGCACCGACGCGCATTCGCAGCCGGGCAGCGCCACTCCGGCCAGGCTCGCCATGCCGACGGCCGCCACCTCGCTACGCGGCAGCACCCGCCGCAGCAGGCTTGCCGGCACGAACGCGGCGATGCCGCCGCTGATCAACACGCCCAACACCAGAAACGGCATGGCCTGCACGAACACCGCGACAAACACGGTCGCGCCCGTCCGCACAGCGGCCACGTCGAGCCACCGACGCAGCACAACAGCCAGCACCAGCCCGCCACAGAGCACCGAGAGCGATCCGATACGCGCAGGAGTCGATCGGCGACGGACAGTAGTCATCCGATCATGGTGCCACACCGAATTGGCGAGGTACGACTCCGCCTACTACCTGTGGACAACTTTCGCGGACCATCGCATTTTCGCAGCTCAGGACCTGGGGATCCCCCCATTTTCCATTCTATTCGATCTTGAGTGTGGGTGCGACTCGATTCGGGCGGGGCTGTGGACAACCGAAGTGTCGGTCGAGTGGGCGGTTACCTGACCGGCGCGGCCTAGGTGGTCTTGGCTTCGGTGAGAAGTTCGTCGCGTAGCTGGGACGCCGTGGAGACCACCAGCATCAACAGCGTGCCCATCGCGGTCGCGTTCAGGCCCGCGGCCGGGAACGTGTACCGCAGGGTCACGTCGATGCCCCGCTCGGTGTGCACGACACCCAGCGTGCCAAACAGGCCCTGACCAGCTCGTTCGGCGGCCGACGCGGCCAGGCGGGGCGAGTCGGGCAGGTCCCACGCGACGACGCACGTGAGGCTGAGGACCGCGAGGCCCTCGGCAAGGCGCATGCCCTGCAACGCGCACGGCACGTCGCCGTGGCGGAACGTCAGTGCGCCGTCGTCGTCGATGTGGACGTCGTGGTAGCGCTCCAGCGCCTCTCGCGCGGTGTCCAGCAACTGGGCCGTCGCGGCGGCGTCCTCTGCCGAGCTCATCGGACCTCCTCCGGTTCCGCAAGGTCGGTGGCTGCGCCGAAACGGCGGTTCCGGCTGGCGTAGTGCTCGCACGCGCGCCACAGGTGCAACCGGTCGAAGTCCGGCCACAGGATGTCCTGGAAGACCAGCTCAGCGTAGGCCGACTGCCAGAGCAGGAAGTTCGACGTACGCTCCTCGCCCGAGGGTCGCACGAACAGGTCCACGTCCGGCATGTCTGGCTGGTACATGTACCGGGACAGGGTTCGCTCGTCGACCTTGTCCGGGTTGATCTTGCCGGCGGCGGCGAGCCGCGCGATCTCGCGGGCCGCGTCGCCGAGTTCGGCCCGGCCGCCGTAGTTCACGCACATCGTCAGGTTCAGGACCTTGTTGCCCCTGGTGCGTTCCTCGGCGATCTTGAGCTCGTTCACCACGCTGCGCCACATCCGCGGTTGCCGGCCTGCCCACCGGATGCGCACGCCGAGTTCGTCCAGTTCGTCGACCCTTCGGTGGATCACGTCGCGGTTGAAGTTCATCAGGAAGCGCACCTCGTCGGGGCTGCGTTTCCAGTTCTCGGTCGAGAACGCGTACAACGACAGCCACTGCACGCCCAGTTCGATCGCGCCCTTCGCCACGTCCAGCACGACGGCCTCGCCGCGCTTGTGGCCCTCGATCCTGGGCAGCCCGCGCTGGTTGGCCCACCGGCCGTTGCCGTCCATGACGAGGGCGACGTGCTTGGGCACCAGGTCGATCGGGATGTCCGGCGGCCGGGCCCCCGTCGGGTGCGGGTCGGGTGGCCGCACCGGGGTGGTCCTGGCGGTCGCGGTCCGTTGGCGCCGCGAAGGCAGCATGGGGCGGGATCCTCCTAGAGACGACTACGAAAACTACGACACCGCTGGTGGTGAACGCCGCTCGACGAGTGGCAGCGAGCGCAACTGGCGTTCCAGGTGCCACTGCAACAATGCCGCCACCAGGCCGCTGGCCTCACGGCGGGCCGACTGTCCGGTCGAATCGGCGACCTGCCACACGCCGTGCAGCAGCGCTGCCAGCAGCACGAGGGTTTCCGCGCTCGGACGGTTCGAGCCGGCCGGCCGGCACCGACCGCACACGGAGCCACCGGCCTGCACGTTGAATGCCTGGTGTGGGCCGGGTTCGGCGCACCGGGCGCACTCGTCGACGGCGGGGGCCCAGCCGGCGTAGGCCATCGCGCGCAGCAGGAACGCGTCCAGTACCAGCGACGGATCGCGCTCGGTGGTGGACAGCGCCCGTAACGCGCCTGCGACCAGCAGGTACAGCCGCATCGCCGGCTCGCCCTCCTCGACGGCAAGGCGGTCCGCGGTCTCCAGCACGGCGCAACCGGCCGTGTAGCGCGGATAGTCGCCGACCAGGCCGACACCGAACGCGTCCACCGTCTCGACCTGGGTGATGATGTCCAGCGAACGGCCGGTGTAGAACTGCACGTCAACGTGCCCGAACGGCTCCAACCGGGCCCCGAACCGGGACCTGGTCCGACGCACACCCTTGGCCACCGCGCGCACCTTGCCGTGCTTGCGGGTGATCAGCGTGACGATCCGGTCGGCCTCGCCCAGCTTGTGCACCCGCAGCACCACCCCGGTGTCGCGGTACAGACTCATGCCCCCATCGTCCCATCCACCGGCGACGATCCCTCAGAAGCCGAGCCGACGCAGCTGTTTGGGGTCGCGCTGCCAGTCCTTGGCGACCTTGACGTGCAGGTCCAGGTAGACCTTGGTGCCCAACAGCGCCTCGATCTGCTTGCGCGCCGTTGTGCCGACCTGCTTGAGCCGCTCTCCCCGCGCGCCGAGCACGATGACCTTCTGGCTCTGCCGTTCCACGTACAGCTCGGCGAACACGTCGATCAGGTCGTCGCGGCCCTCGCGCGGCCGCATGTCCTCGACCACCACGGCGATGGAGTGTGGCAGTTCGTCGCGCACACCCTCCAGCGCGGCTTCCCGCACCAGCTCGGCGACCAGCGTCGTCTCCGGCTCGTCGGTCAGCTCACCGTCCGGATAGAGCGCAGGGCCGTCCGGCAGGCGGGCGACCAGCAAATCCGTCAGCACGCCGACCTGGAAGCCGTCGACGGCCGAGACGGGCACGAGTTCGGCGAACTCCAGCAGGCTCTGGAGGGCGAGCAGTTGCTCGCCGATCCGGTCCGGGGACACCAGATCGGTCTTGGTGACGATGCCGAACACCGGGGTGCGGCCGGGCAGTTTGCCCAGCTCGTCGGCGATGTACCGGTCGCCGGGGCCGACCTTCTCGTCGGCCGGCACACAGAAGCCGACCACGTCCACCTCCGACCACGTCTCCCGGACGAGGTCGTTGAGCCGCTGGCCGAGCAGGGTGCGCGGCCGGTGCAGGCCGGGCGTGTCGACGATCACCAGCTGCGCGTCCGGTCGGTGCACGATGCCGCGGATGGTGTGCCGGGTGGTCTGCGGCTTGTCCGACGTGATAGCCACCTTGCCGCCGACCAGCGCGTTGGTCAGCGTGGACTTGCCGGCATTGGGACGGCCGACGAAACAAGCGAAACCAGAGCGATGCTCGGTCACGACGGATCGTCCACGGCCACCACAGCACCCGACGGATCGGCACGGAACACCAACGCCTTCGGACCTAGTTCCCGCACCGCCGCAACGGATTCCGCGGACACGTCGGCCGCCGTCGTCACCACAGCGGCGGCCTCCAGACCGGTCGCGCCGCTGGCCACGGCGGCCGCGACCGCGGCCTGCAACGCGGTCAACCGCAAGGCGGACAACGACACCGTGCAGGCCGCATACGTGCGGCCGTCGGTGTCGCGTACCGCGGCGCCCTCGGCCGCGCCGGTGCGCGCCCGCGCGGACCGGGCCAGCGTGATGATCTTCTGGTCCTCGGGGTCCAGTTCAGCCACGGTCGTTCGTCCTCTCCGGCAGTTTCACCGTGTCGTTGACCGCCTTTACCAGCACGGATGTGATGCGCATCCGGCCGCGCCGGTCCTTGCCGCCCTCGGCGCGCAGGCGCAGGCCGGCGATCTCGGCCTCCGCGCCCGGCAGCGGCACCCGGCCCAGTCGCTGCGCCAGCAGGCCGCCGACCGTCTCGACGTCGTCGTCGTCCAGTTCGACGTCGAACAGCTCGCCCAGATCCTCGGTGGTCAGCCGGGAGCTGACCCGGACCGTGCCATCCTCCAGGTGCTCGATCGGCGGGCGATCGTCGGTGTCGGACTCGTCGGTGATCTCACCGACGATCTCCTCCAGGATGTCCTCGATGGTCACCAGGCCCGCGGTGCCGCCGTACTCGTCGATCACGATCACCAGGTGGATGCGGTCCCGCTGTAGTTCCTTGAGCAGCTCGTCGAGCCGTTTGGTGTCCGGGATGAATGACGCGGTGCCCATGAGCTCGCCGACGGTGCGACCGTTAGCGTCGTCCGCGTCGAGGGTGCAGCGCACCAGGTCCTTCAGGTTCACCACGCCGACCACGTCGTCGACGCTTTCGTCCACCACCGGCAGCCGGGTGAAACCGGTGCGCAGCGACAGGGCCAGCGCCTGCCGGACCGACTTGGTCCGCTCGATCCATACGATCTCGGTGCGCGGCACCATCACCTCGCGGGCGATGGTGTCGCCCAACTCGAACACCGAGTGGATCATCTCGCGCTCGCCCTCGTCCACGACCCCGCGCTCGCCGGCCAGGTCGACCAGTTCGCGCAGCTCCACTTCGGAGGAGAACGGGCCGTAGCGGAAACCGCGGCCGGGGGTGATCAGGTTGCCGATCATGATCAGCAGCCGGGACAACGGTCCGAG
The DNA here is from genome assembly GCA_963702275.1 of Candidatus Melainabacteria bacterium. Classification (GTDB taxonomy): domain Bacteria; phylum Actinomycetota; class Actinomycetes; order Mycobacteriales; family Pseudonocardiaceae; genus DATEPR01. The sequence continues at coordinate 28,080 of CAVPCF010000090.1, read as the reverse complement.
CACGACGCCGAGCACCCGCACGGGGCCCGCCGCGATCAGCCCGACCGCGTAGGGATGCTGCCGGCCGACGGTGCGCGGCCCGACGCCGATCAGCACGTATGACACAACCACCATGCTGACCGACGCCACCAGCACCGCCAGCCAGCCGGGGCTGATGTCCCGCAGGCACACGGCGGTGACCAGCACGGTCGCGGTCAGCTCGCACGTCAGCCGGAGCAACAGCAGCAGGTTGATGTGCCTCGGCCGGTCGGCGACCACGGTGGCCAGCATCTTCGCGCCAGGGCGACCCTGCCGTGCCAACTCCTCGACCCTTGCCACGGACAGCGTGCCAAGCGCTGCGTCCGCGCAGCCGAACGCGCCGGCCGCGAGCACCCCGAGCAGTGCCAGGACCAGCAGGAACGCCGTATTCGTGCCCGCCACCGGTGACTACTCCTGGCCGGCGTCCTCGACCGGCGGCCGCGGCTCGGTGTCGTCGACCGGCACCGGTTCCGCGTTCCGGTCGAGGCCGACCGCGCTGAGCAGCCGCTCGTCCGCGTCGCGCTGCGCGGCCCGGCGGGCGGCGTCCACCCGAGCGGTGCGGAAGTCGGCGAGGATGCGCTTCTGCAGCGTGAACATCTCGCGTTCCTCGGCGGGTTCCGCGTGGTCGTAGCCGAGCAGGTGCAGCACGCCGTGCACGGTGAGCAGGTGCAACTCGTCCAGCAGGCTGTGCCCGGCGGTCCTGGCCTGGTCCTTGGCGAACGCGGGACACAGCACGATGTCGCCGAGCAGCGCGGGGCCCGCGTCGGCCGCGTCGGGCCGGCGCGCGGAGTCCAGTTCGTCCATCGGGAAGGCCATCACGTCGGTCGGGCCTTCCAGGTCCATCCACCGTTCGTGCAGGTCGGCCATCACGTCCAACTCGACGAGCAGCACGGACAGCTCCGCGAGCGGGCTGACACTCATCCGGTCCAGCGCGAACCGGGCCGCGGCCACGATCGACGTCTCGTCAACCCCGACGCCCGACTCGTTGGCGATCTCGATACTCATCTGGGAACTCAGCGACTCCGTCGTTTGGCCTGCCGGACCTTGTCCGACTCCTCGTGGCTCTCCTGGACGACCTGCCACCGTTCGTAGGCGTCCACGATCGCACCGACCAGCCGGTGCCGCACCACGTCGTGACTGGTCAGCATGGCGAAGTGCACGTCGTCGATGCCGTCGAGGATCTCCCGGACGATACGCAGGCCGCTGCGCACCCCGCCGGGCAGGTCCACCTGCGTGATGTCGCCGGTGACCACGATCTTGGAGCCGAAGCCAAGTCGGGTCAGGAACATCTTCATCTGTTCCGGCGTGGTGTTCTGCGCCTCGTCCAGGATGATGAACGCGTCGTTGAGCGTGCGACCACGCATGTAGGCCAGGGGCGCGACCTCGATCGTCCCCGCCTGGGTGAGCCGGGGAATCGACTCCGGATCGATCATGTCGTGAAGCGCGTCGTACAGGGGCCGCAGGTAAGGGTCGATCTTCTCGTACAGCGTCCCGGGCAGGAACCCCAACCGCTCCCCCGCCTCGACGGCAGGGCGGGTCAGGATGATGCGGTTGACCTGCTTGGCCTGCAATGCCTGCACGGCCTTGGCCATCGCCAGGTAGGTCTTGCCGGTACCAGCGGGACCGATGCCGAACACGATGGTGTTCGAGTCGATCGCGTCCACGTACCGCTTCTGGTTCAGCGTCTTGGGACGGATGGTGCGGCCGCGCCGGGACACGATGTCCAGGCTGAGGACCTCCGCCGGCGACTCGGCGGCGCCCGCGGACAGCATCGCCACGGTGCGGCGGACCGCGTCCGGGCCGACGTGTTGACCGCGCTCGGCCAGGATGACCAGTTCGGAGAACACCCGGTCGGCGAACGCGACATCGGCCGGCGGGCCGGACAGCGTCACCTCGTTGCCACGGACGTGCACGTCTGCGGCGAGCAACTCCTCGGCCACCTTGAGGTTCTCGTCACTTGAGCCGAGCAACGCGAGAACCGCGTCGTCCGGCACGGTGAACCGAGAGGACACGACACCAGCGGCACCCCGGGCGGATGCGCCGTTTCCGGCCTGTCCCCCCGATGACGAAACGTTGGCATCCTGGTTGGGGACTGGTGTGGTGGTCTCCGATCGCGACGGTACGGATCGGGCAGCTCCACCCTGCGTGCTGCCGGCCACAGGCGCTCGGGCCTACTTCCTGCGCGTCAGCGCTGTCGGTACTGGACGGTTCGATGCTAGTCGTCCGCACCGACACCGCGCACCGGATAACCTGGGCACTCGGGCTACCCGGCAGCGTGATAACGCCCGAACAGCCCCAGCCGCTCCCCGCCGAGCACGTGCAGGTGAGCGTGGAACACCGTCCGCCCAGCATCTTCGCCGGTGTTGAACACCAGCCGATACCCACTCTCCGCGATCCCCTCGACACGCGCAACCGAGGCCCCGGCGGCAACCATCTCGGCCAGAACGGAAGGTGCGGACGTGGCGAGCTCCAGCGCGTCCTCGTGATGATCGACAGGCAGCACCAACACATGCACCTTGGCCTGCGGATTGATGTCCCGAACAGCCAAGGTCCGAGCGGTCCGATGTACCACGGCAGCCGGAATCTCCCCAGCAACGATCTTGCAGAACAAGCAGTCAGCCACAGCCACCATGACCCCAGACCCTAGCCGGAAGCGTCGTCGTGTTGGCCAACTGTGGACCTTTGCCGCCATGGCCCTTTGCACGCCAAACGAAAGGTCCACAAACCAAGCCTTTGTAACAAGGCCGTTGCAAAGATTCCGCCAAAGGCAAGAACCTTGCCAATAACCCACGATCAAGAAACCGCAAACGAAAGCAACCGGAGCAACCCCCAAGAACGACAACCAAAAGCAACAGCCAAGGCCAACACAAGGCAGCAACCAAAGCAACAGCCAAGGACACAACCAAGGCGACCACAGCAACAGCCAAGGACACAACCAAAGCGACCACAGCAACAGCCAAGGAAGACGCAACCAGGGCGACCACAGCATGGGGGGTCCGGGGGGCGAAGCCCCGCCGGCCGGGGGTTTGGGGGCTTGGCCCCCAAACAAGCACAGGCAGCCACCCTCGGCGAGCGCGATCCGCGAGCAAGCGTCGCCGGGGTGGCTGCGTCGCGGTGAAGTCTGGGGGTCACTTCACCGCGACGCAGCGTGCGCCGGACCGAGGGGGGAGGTGTCCGGCGGGTCAACACAGGTGCCGCATCACGATCCGGTCAAGCAGGGGTTCGAGTACGGCACATGAGGTCTTGTTGTGGGAAGAGGTTAGCCGTCAATGGCGGTGTGCGCTACTGGGGCGGCAACCATTGCTCTGCGTAGCGTTCCCATTCGGGTGAATTTAGTAGATGTTGGCGGAATCGCCGTGCTTCATTGCCACCGGCGGGTCAGCGCGCCGAGGGCGCCGAGGGCCACGGCAGCGGCGGTCGACGCGCGGAGCACGGTCGGGCCGAGCCGCACCGGCACGGCGCCCGCGACCGCCAGGGTGTCCAGTTCGTCGTCGGTGATACCGCCTTCCGGCCCGACGACCAGCAGCAGGTCCCCGGACGTCGGCATCGGCACGTCCACCAGCCCACGCGAAGCCGACTCGTGCAATACCAAGGCGAGATCGGCCCGACCAGCGCGAACAGCCAACGCCACGGTGTCGACAGGCGAGCCGACCGACGGGGACCACGCCCGCCGGGCCTGCTTGGCTGCTTCGCGGGCCGTGGCCCGCCACCGGGCCAGGGCCTTGTCGCCGCGCGGCCCGTCCTCCCATCGGGCGACACACCGTTGCGCGCGCCACGGCAGCACCTCGTCGACACCCGCCTCGGTGGCCAGCTCGACGGCCAGCTCGCCGCGATCGCCCTTGACCAGCGCCTGCGCGAGGACCACCCGGGGCTGCGGCCGCGGCTCGGTCCAGCGCCGTTGCACGGCGAGCCCGACCGACTCCCGGTCCACGGTGTCCACGACACAGCGGGCCAGGCCGCCGCTCCCGTCGGACAGCATCAGCGACTCCCCGGCCCGCAGCCTGCGGACGGTCGCCGCGTGCCGGCCCTCCGGGCCGTCCAGCACGGCATGGTCGGTGTCCGGCAGCCGGTCCACCAGGAACACCGGCAGGGTCGTCACCGACGGGGCCGGGACCGCAACCGGGAGAACAGCCCGCCCGCGTTGCGGCCGTTGACGGCCAGTTCCGGCTGTTCCTCGCCGCGCAGTTCGGCGAACTGGCGCAGCAGCTCGGTCTGCCTCGGGTCGAGCTTGGCCGGGATCTCCACGTCGAGGTGCACGTGCAGGTCGCCACGGCCGTCCACCCGGCCCGACGACCGCAGTTTCGGCAGGCCACGGCCGGTGAACACGAGTTCGGTGTTAGGCTGGGTGCCCGGCTCGATCTCCAGTTCCTCCGTGCCGTCGAGCGTGTCCAGCGGCAGCACCGCGCCCAGTGCGGCCGAGGTCATCGGCACCCGCACGGTGCAGTGCAGGTCGGGGCCCTCGCGGTCGAACGTGGCGTGCGGCAACTCCTCGACCTCGACGTACAGGTCGCCTGCCGGGCCACCACCTGGGCCGACCTCGCCCTGGCCCGCATGCCGGACCCGGACGCCGTCGGCGACGCCTGCCGGGACCTTGACCGTGATGGTGCGCCGGGCACGGACCCGGCCCTCGCCGTCGCACCGGGGGCACGGGTCGGGGATGACCTCGCCGAAGCCGCGGCACACCGGGCACGGCCGCGCGGTGACGACCTGGCCGAGGAACGACCGCTGCACGGACTGGATCTCGCCGCGCCCGCCGCACGTGTCGCACATCCGGGTCGTGGTGCCTTCCCTGGTGCCCTCGCCGCTGCACAGTTCGCACAGGATGGCGGTGTCCACGGTGAGTTCGTGGCTGACGCCTACCGCGCACTCCTCCAACGTCAGCGTGAGACGGATCAGCGCGTCGGAACCGGGCTGGACGCGGCTGCGCGGGCCGCGCGTCGGACCGCCGTTGCCGCCCGCCGCGCCGAAGAAGGCGTCCATGATGTCGCCGAGACCGAAGCCTGCGAACGGGTCGCGCGCGCCGCCGTTGCCGCCGCCGCCCGAGGACAGCGGGTCGCCACCGAGGTCGACGACCTGCCGCTTCCTTGGGTCGGACAGCACTTCGTAGGCCGCGGTCACGTCCTTGAAGCGGTGTTGCGCGTCGCCGTCGGGGTTGACGTCGGGGTGCAGCTCCCGAGCGAGTTTGCGATAGGCACGCTTGATCTCGTCGGGTGTCGCGTCCCGGGAAACCCCGAGCGTGCCGTAGTAATCCCTCGCCACTGTCGTCCAGTCCTCCTGCCACGGTCCGTCGGTACGGACCGTGGCCGCCGTCGTTTCGTCGTCGTTCGCATCCACCCCGGGCCGCTAGCGCCCGGTCAGGATGTCCCCCATGTAGTTCGCCACCGCACGGACGGCGGCGATGGTGCCCGGATAGTCCATCCTGGTCGGACCGACAACTCCCATGCCGCCCAACAGGTTCCCGCCGCCGCCGTAGCCGACGGACACCACGGACGTGCTGCGCATCTCCTGCGCCTCGTTCTCGTTGCCGATGCTGACCATCACCGTGCCGGCGTCCTTGGCGGCGGCGAGCAGTTTCAGCACCACGACCTGCTCCTCCAGTGCCTCCAGCACCATGCGGAGCGAGCCGGGGAAGTCGGCGGCGTTGCGGGTGAGATTGCCGGTGCCGCCGAGCACGAGGCGTTCCTCCGGATGCTCGACGAGCGACTCGATCAGCACCGAGCACACCCGGATCATCGCGTCCCGCAGCTCGGTCGGCGCCTGTTCCGGCAGTTCGGCGACCTTGGCGGACGCGTCGACCAGCCGTTCGCCGACCATGGCGCCGTTGAGCACCGCGCGCAGCCGGCTCACCGAGTCCTCACCGATCACGTCGCCCAGGTCGACGAGGCGTTGGTCGACCCGGCCGCTGTCGGTGATCAGCACCAGCATCAGCCGTGCCGGTGTGATGGACACCACCTCGAGGTGCCGCACGGTGGACCGGGTCAGCGTCGGGTACTGCACGACGGCGACCTGCCTGGTGAGCTGGGCGAGCAGCCGGACGCTGCGGCGCAGCACGTCGTCGAGGTCGATCGCGCCCTCGAGGAAGCTGTGGATGGCCCGGCGTTCCGCCGGGCTGAGCGGCTTGATCTCGGCCAGCCGGTCCACGAACAGCCGGTAGCCCTTGTCGGTGGGCACCCGGCCCGCGCTGGTGTGCGGCTGGGCGATGTAGCCCTCCTCCTCCAGCGCGGCCATGTCGTTGCGCACGGTGGCGCTGGACACGCCGAGGTTGTACCGCTCGACGAGCACCTTCGAGCCGACCGGTTCCTGGTTGGACACGTAGTCGGCGACGATGGCGCGCAGCACCTCGAAGCGGCGCTCATCCGCGTTCACCCGTCACCTCCGGCCGCTCGACGTCCGATCTCACGTCTCTCTCACGTCGAGTTTACGGAGCCGAGCGACGGGCGTGTGGCCTGTCCTTGCCGATGTGCTCCCGGATGCCGGGTCAGCGTGCCGGAACGGACCTTTCGTGGTGGTTGGTGTAGTCGCGCAACCGGAGGTCGCGGGCGGCCCGCAGCCGGGCACCGACGATCTCCGCCGCCTCCGTGGGGCGATTTTCGCGGATGGCGGACACCAGCCGCTGGTAGTCGGTCAGCGCCTGCCGCCAGCCTGCCGGGTGGGTCATCGCGCCGTCCGGGTAGCGGCGCAGGTTCACCTCCAGCCGGTCGAGCAGGTCGGCCATGGTTCTGCTGCGGCTGGCCGTCCAGACGAGTTCGTGGAAGGCCCAGCAGGTGCGTTCCCGTCCGACCGTGTCGTCCGGGTGCACACCCCGCATCGCCTCGTAGCCGCGGACCAGCAGGCTGACCTCCAGCGGCGTGCGGTGCAGTGCCGCGGCCCGTGCGGCGGCCTCCTCGAGAACGATGCGAACCTCGTAGATGTCCAGGATCTCGTCGGGGCGGTGCTGCCGGACGTGCACCCGCCTCCCGTTGCGCTGGACCAGATCGTCCTGTTCCAGCCGCCGAAGCGCCTCCCGGATCGGTGTGCGGGACACCCCGTACCGATCAGCGAGAACCACTTCGACCAGTTTCTCCCCCGGCTTGATCTCGCCGGAGACGATGTCGCGACGCAGCGCCAGATACGCCGAGTCGACCACTGGCCTCTCCTCCCCCAGATATGAAGGCCATCACCCCAGTACTCGGTGTACTCGATTCTGCCCCGTTTGGCGACCGGCTTGGGTCGTTCCGGACAAGAAGCCGGTGACCAGGGGGATCTGTTCTTCTTGTCGCACGTTCACGGAAAGAGCCGGCTGACGAACTCACGTCAGCCTGCGGACCACCCCGTCGGCCAGCAGCCGGCCACGCCGGGTCAGCACGCACCGGCCCGCGGCAAGGGCCGAGGGCTCCAGCAGCCCGTCCGTGACGGCGGCCGCCGCCTCGGCCGGTGCGCCACCCGCCAGCGCGGCGACCGGGAGGCCGTCGGACAGGCGCAGTTCCAGCAGCACCCGCTCGATGGCCCGGTCGGCGTCGGTCAGCACCTCCCGGCCTGCCGCCGGTGAGCGGCCATCGGCCAGCGTCGTGGCGTAGCGGGCCGGGTGCTTGACGTTCCACCAGCGCACGCCGCCGACGTGGCTGTGCGCGCCCGGCCCGGCGCCCCACCAGTCCGCGCCCAGCCAGTAGCCCAGGTTGTGGCGGCAGCGGGCGGCGGGCGACACCGCCCAGTTGGACACCTCGTACCAGTCGAACCCGGCCGCGGCCAGTGTGTCGTCGATGAGTTCGTAGTCCGACGCCAGCACGTCGTCGTCGGGCGCCGGCAGTTCGCCCCGGTCGACCCGCCGGGCCAGCGCGGTGCCGGCCTCCACGATCAGCGCGTACGCCGACACGTGGTCCACCCCGGCCGCGAGCACCGCGTCCAGCGACGCGCGCAGGTCGTCGGTGCGCTCGCCGGGTGTGCCGTAGATGAGGTCGAGGCTGACGTGCTCGAACCCGGCCGCGCGGGCCTCGCGGGCGGCCGCCACCGGCCTGCCCGGCGTGTGCTGACGGTCCAGCGTGGACAGCACGTGCGGCGCCGCGGACTGCATGCCCAGCGACACGCGGGTGTACCCGGCGGCGCGGATGCCGGCGAAGAACTCCGGTGACGTGGACTCCGGGTTCGACTCCGTCGTCACTTCCGCGCCGTCGGCGAGGCCGACCGTGTCACGCACCGCCGCCAACACGTCGGCCAACCCGGTCGCGCCGAGGAGCGACGGCGTGCCGCCGCCGACGAACACGGTGTCCGCGGCAGGCGGGCCGCCCAGGATGTGGACCGCCAGTGCCAGTTCGGCGCGCAGGCCGGCCAGCCAGGACGCGGGCGACGCCGAGCCGCCGAGTTCGCTCGCGGTGTAGGTGTTGAAGTCGCAGTAGCCGCATCGGGTCGCGCAGAACGGGACGTGCACGTACACCCCGAACGGACGCGCACCGAGACCGGCGGTGGCCGAGGCGGGCAGCGCCCCGTCCTCAGGCGCCGGCTCACCGGCCGGCAACGCGGAAGGCACCAGTCCAGTGTCGCCTACCACGAGATTTCACCGGGACGTGAGCCTCGTCCCAGCATTCGGATGCCGGTGGACCACCGTTCGGGAGCGTGGCACGCTGGGATCATGTCTGCGACCGAAGTTCACCTCGTGGCCCGCCGCCACGTGGACTTCCGTCGCGTCTCCAGCGCGTTGTGCCGGCGCGGTCACTGACCGTCGCCGTGCTATTTCGCTGTTGCCAGCCGGCGCCGGACGCCGGCTGATGGTTCCCATTCGGTAGTTCTCCGGGACCTCGTCGGCGCACCGAGCGCCTCGACCTCCGGAGGACGACCGTGCCAACCACGCCGACGACCGCCTCGGCGCCCAAGCGTGCCCACGTCCGGCGCGGTGAGGGCCAGTGGGCGCTCGGTTACCGTGAACCACTCAACCCGAACGAACGGTCCAAGAAGGACGATCACCCGCTGAACGTGCGCGACCGGATCCTCAACATCTACGCGCACCGAGGGTTCGACTCGATCGACCCGGCCGACCTGCGCGGCCGGTTCCGCTGGTTCGGCCTCTACACCCAGCGACGCCCCGGCATCGACGGCGGCCGGACCGCCATCCTGGAGCCAGAAGAACTGGACGACGAGTTCTTCATGCTCCGGGTGCGCATCGACGGCGGCGCGCTGACCACAGAACAGCTGACCGTGCTCGGCGAGATCTCGCAGACCTACGCCAGGGACACCGCGGACATCACCGACCGGCAGAACATCCAGTACCACTGGATCCGGATCGAGGACGTGCCGGCGATCTGGGCGAAACTCGAAGCCGCGGGCCTGACCACGATGGAGGCGTGCGGCGACAGCCCGCGCGTCATCCTCGGCTCGCCCGTGGCCGGCATCGCGGCGGACGAGATCATCGACGGCACGCCCGCGATCGAGGCGATCCGCGAGCGGTTCATCGGCGACCGGGCGTTCGCCAACCTGCCGAGGAAGTTCAAGACCGCGATCTCCGGCCTGCCGGACGTCGCGCACGAGATCCACGATGTCGCGTTCGTCGGCGTGCGCCACCCGGAGCACGGCCCCGGTTTCGACCTGTGGGTCGGCGGCGGGCTGTCCACCAACCCGATGATCGGCAAGCGGCTGGGCGCCTGGATTCCGCTGGACGAGGTGCCGGACGTGTGGGCGGGCGTGATCAGCGTGTTCCGGGACTACGGCTACCGGCGGCTGCGCCACCGGGCGCGGATCAAGTTCCTGGTCGCGGACTGGGGCCCTGAGCGGTTCCGGGAGATCCTGGAGACCAAGTACCTCAAGCGGTCGCTGATCGACGGCCCGGCACCGGACGTGCCGGCGCACCCGAGGGACCACATCGGCGCGCACCCGCAGCGGGACGGCAAGTTCTACGTTGGCGCCGCGCCGGTCGCCGGCCGGGTGTCCGGCGGCATGCTCGTCGCGGTCGCCAAGGCCGCCGAGCGGGCCGGTTCGCGACGGGTTCGCCTGACGCCGCAACAGAAGCTCGTCGTGCTGGACGTGGCGGAGCCGGACCTGGACGGGCTGCGGACCGAGTTGGCCGGGATCGGGCTGCCGACCGAGCCGTCGCCGTGGCGGCGCGGTGTGATGGCCTGCACCGGGATCGAGTTCTGCAAGCTCGCCATCGTGGAGACCAAGGCGCGCGCGGCACGGTTGGTGACCGAGTTGGAGGATCGGCTGGCCGACGTGCAGGCCGCGCTGGACCAGCCGGTGAGCGTGCACGTGAACGGCTGCCCGAACTCGTGCGCCCGCATCCAGACTGCGGACATCGGCCTGAAGGGCCAGATCGTCACGAACGCCGCCGGGGAGCAGGTCGAGGGATTCCAGGTGCACCTGGGTGGCGGCCTCGGCCTCGATGCCGGCTTCGGCCGGAAACTGCGTGGGCACAAGGTCACCAGCGTCGAACTGCCCGAGTACGTGGAACGGCTGGTGCGCAACTACGTGGCCGGTCGTGGCGACGGCGAGCGGTTCGCCCAGTGGGTCACCCGGGCCGACGATGCGGAGTTGCGATGAACGAGCGGGCGGCCGTCGCGTGTTGCCCCTACTGCGGCGAGGAGGACCTGCGGCCGCAGGAGGAACCGCACGGTGCCTGGCTGTGTCTGGGTTGTCGCCGCGTGTTCGCGGTGAAACTGGTCGGACTGTTGTCCGGAGGGGTGGTGCGGTCGTGACCGCGACCAAAGAGACTGCGACCGAGGAACTGAAGTCCATCGCCGAGGCCGCGTCGGCCGAACTGGCCGACGCGAGCGCCGGCGAGGCGCTGGCATGGACGGCGCGCACCTTCGGCGACGAGTGGATCGTGGCGTCGAACATGCAGGACGCGGTGTTGATCGATCTCGCGGTGCGGGTGAAACCGAACGTCGACGTCCTGTTCCTGGAGACCGGCTACCACTTCGCGGAGACGATCGGCACCCGGGACGCCGTGGCCACGGTCTATCCCGAGATCCGGATCGTCAACGCCGCCGCGGAGCAGTCCGTGGCCGACCAGGAGGCGCAGTACGGCCTGTTGAACCGGACCGAGCCGGACCGGTGTTGCCACCTGCGCAAGGTGGTGCCGTTGCGGCGGACGTTGGCGGGCTACCGGGCCTGGGTGACCGGGGTGCGCCGGGTGGATGCCCCGACCAGGGCGAACACTCCGATCGTCAGCTGGGACGACCGCAACGGGCTGGTGAAGATCAACCCGATCGCGGCGTGGAGCGACGAGGAGTTCCACGACTACATCGCCGCGCACGGCGTGCTGGAGAACCCGTTGGTGTCCGAGGGCTACCTGTCCATCGGCTGTGCGCCGTGCACCGCGAAGCCGTTGCCGGGCGCCGATCCGCGCAGCGGACGATGGGCAGGCCTTGGCAAGACGGAGTGCGGCCTCCATGGCTGAGGAGACGCTGGCAGTCGAAGCATCAAAGCAGGCGTCGGCGCCGGTCGTCGCGGACAACCTGGACGCCCTGGAGTCCGAGGCGATCCACATCATCCGGGAGGTCGCCGGGGAGTTCGACCGACCGGTGATCCTCTTCTCCGGCGGCAAGGACTCCACCCTGCTGGTGCACCTGGCGGTCAAGGCTTTCTGGCCGGCGCCGGTGCCGTTTCCGCTGCTGCACGTGGACACCGGCCACAATTTCCCCGAGGTCATCGGCTTCCGCGACCACGTCGTGGCCCGCTACGGGCTGCGCCTGGAAGTGGCCGCCGTGCAGGACTACATCGACGACGGCCGCCTCATCGAGCGGCCGGACGGCACCCGCAACCCGTTGCAGACCGTGCCGCTGCTCGACGCGATCAACCAGCACCGCTACGACGCGGTGTTCGGCGGCGGCCGACGGGACGAGGAACGCGCCAGGGCCAAGGAGCGGATCTTCAGCCTGCGCAACGGTTTCGGCCAGTGGGACCCCCGTCGCCAGCGCCCGGAACTGTGGAACCTCTACAACGGCCGGCACCGCCCCGGCGAACACGTCCGCGTGTTCCCCCTGTCCAACTGGACCGAACTGGACGTCTGGCGCTACATCCAGCGGGAACACATCGAACTCCCCGCCATCTACTTCGCCCACCAACGCGCCGTGTTCGAACGCGACGGCATGTGGCTGACCACCGGCCCATGGGGCGGACCCCGTCCGAGTGAAGCCGTCCACGAACTCACCGTGCGGTACCGCACGGTGGGCGACGGCTCGTGCACCGGCGCGGTCGAATCCGGCGCAACGACCGTCGACGAGGTGATCGCCGAGGTCGCCGCAAGCCGGCTGACCGAGCGCGGCGCGACGAGGGCGGACGACCGGTTGTCCGAAGCAGCCATGGAAGACCGCAAACGGGAAGGCTACTTCTGATGCCTCATACCGACCTACTCCGGCTGGCCACCGCCGGCAGTGTCGACGACGGCAAGTCCACCCTCGTCGGTCGCCTCCTGTACGACACCAAGTCCGTCCTGGCCGACCAGCTGGCCGCCGTGCACCGGGTGTCGAGTGACCGGGGCCTGGCCACCCCGGACCTGTCGCTGCTGGTGGACGGGTTGCGCTCGGAACGCGAGCAGGGCATCACCATCGACGTGGCCTACCGCTACTTCGCCACCCCGCACCGCTCGTTCGTGCTGGCCGACACCCCAGGCCACGTCCAGTACACCCGCAACACCGTGACCGGTGCCTCCACCGCCCAGTTGGCCGTGCTGCTGGTGGACGCGCGCAAGGGCGTGATCGAGCAGACCCGCCGGCACGCCGCCGTGCTCGCGTTGCTGGGCGTACCGAAACTGGTGTTGGCGGTCAACAAGATCGACCTGGTCGGGTACGAAGAGTCCACGTTCGCGTTGATCGCCAAGGAGTTCCTCGCCCACGCCACCGCCCTGGGCTACACCGAACAGGACGTCGTGGCCATCCCGGTGTCCGCGCTGGTCGGCGACAACGTTGCCACCCCGTCGGCGAACACACCATGGTGGAGCGGCCCGACCCTGTTGCACCACCTGGAAACCGTGCCGGTCGAGCCCGATCCGCACCACCTCCCGTTCCGCTTCCCCGTGCAGTACGTCATCCGGCCGCGCACCCCCGAGTACCCCGACTACCGGGGCTACGCGGGACAGGTGGCCGCGGGCACGATCACCGAGGGCGACGAGGTGCTGGTGCTGCCCGCAGGCCTGCGCAGCCGGGTGCGGCGGATCGACACCATGGACGGCCCGCTGCCCGAGGCAGGCTCAGGGCGGTCGGTCACCCTGCTGCTGGACGACGAGCTGGACATCTCGCGTGGCGACGTGATCGTCGCCGCGACCGACGCGCCGACGGTCACCGACGAACTGGACGCGACGCTGTGCTGGTTGTCCGACAAGCCATTGCGCGCCGGCGCTCGAGTGTTGGTCAAGCACGGCACCCGGACCGTGCAGGGCTTGGTCACCTCGCTCAACTCCCGGTTCGACGAGCAGAAGCTGTCCACAACGGACGACCCGGAATCGTTGCAGCTCAACGAGATCGGCCGAGTCTGGCTCCGAACGTCGGAACCGGTCCCTGCCGACGACTACACCACCAGCCGCCGAACCGGTTCGTTCCTGGTGATCGACCCCGCCGACGGCGCCACCTTGGCCGCCGGCCTGATCGGCGCGCCACTGCCGGCGCTTGACCGCGACAGCGCCACCGAACGCGTCCACGACCTGGTCTCCCCGGGTCCCTGACCACACCGCCCATCACACTCGAGAGGCCCAACTCCCGTGCACACCACCACACGCCGCGTCCCGCTGCTCGCCGCTGTCGCCATCCCGGCCATGGCCGTCGCGCTCACGCTCGGCGCGTGTTCCAGGGCCGCGACGCCCACCACGACGGCCACCAACCAGGGCGCGGCCAGTGAACTGAGACTGGGCTACTTCCCCAACGTCACCCACGCGGCGGCACTGATCGGGGTCGACAAGGGGTTCTTCACCAAGGAGCTGGGCAGCACCAAGCTCACCCTGCAGACGTTCAACGCGGGCCCGGACGAGGTCAGCGCCCTGCTGGGCGGTTCGCTCGACGCGGCGTTCATCGGTTCCGGGCCGTCCGTCAACGGGTTCGCCAAGTCGAGCGGCGCCGTCAAGCTGGTCGCGGGCGCGACGTCGGGCGGCGCGCAGCTGGTGGTGAAGTCGGGCATCAACTCGCCGCAGGACCTGAAGGGCAAGACCATTGCCACGCCGCAGCTTGGCAACACGCAGGACGTGTCGCTGAAGACGTGGCTGGCCAAGAACAACCTCACCAACCAGGTCACGGTGACCAACCTGGCCAACGCCCAGACGCTGTCGGAGTTCCAGAAGGGCGACATCCAGGGCGGCTGGCTGCCAGAGCCGTACTCTTCGCAGCTGGTGCTCACCGGCGGCGCCAAGGTACTGGTGGACGAGAGCACGCTGTGGCCGGGCGGCCAGTTCCCGACCACCGTGCTGATCGTGCGCACCGCGTTCCTGCAACAGCACCCGGCCACCGTGCAGGCGCTGATCAAGGGCGAACTGGACGCGGTCGACTACGCGCAGGGCGACAAGACGGGCGCCGAGGCCGCGGTGAACGACCAGCTCAAGCAGCTCACCGGCAAGGCCCTGGCGCAGCCGGTGATCGACAGGGCGTTCAGTGAGATCAAGCTCACTCTCGACCCGCTGGCCGCGGACTTCCCCGAGCTGACCAAGGACCAGGTCACCGCGGGCATCGCCAAGACGGCACCGAGCCTCACCGGCTTCGCGAACCTCGACGCGGTGAACGCCGTGCTGAAGGCCGCGGGCAAACCAGCGGTCAGCGCGGCCAACCTCGCCGGCAACTGACCTCATTCGTACTGCGCAACCGTGGAAGGCGTGAACGACATGACCGCAACGCTCCAGCTACGGCCCTCGACACCGATCGTCGAGCCGGCGGTCCAGTTGACCGGCGTCCACAAGGTGTTCGGCCGGGGCACCCGGACGGTCGCCGCGCTGGGTGGGGTCGACCTGCGGGTCGACCCCGGCGAGTTCGTGTGCCTGCTCGGCGCGTCGGGCTGCGGCAAGACGACCCTGCTCAACCTGGTGGCCGGCCTCGACTCGGCCACCTCGGGCGAGGTCGTGCGCAACACGTCCCGGCCCGCGGTGATGTTCCAGGAGGCCGCGCTGATGCCGTGGCTGACCGCGACCCGCAATGTCGAGCTGGCCCTGCGGCTGGCCGGTGTCGGCCGGTCGGCCCGGCGGCAGCGGACCGACGAGCTGCTGGACCTGGTGCGGCTGCGCGGTGTCGGTGACAAGCGGCCGCACGAGCTGTCCGGTGGCATGCGCCAACGGGTCGCGCTGGCCAGGGCGTTGGCCTGCACCATCGACGGAAGCGGGGACGGTTCTGAACTGCCCGCGCTGCTGCTGATGGACGAGCCGTTCTCCGCGCTGGACGCGATCACCAGGGACGTCCTGCAGGCCGAACTGCTGCGGATCTGGGAGGCGACGGGCGCGGCGGTGCTGTTCGTCACGCACGACGTCCGGGAGGCGGTGCGTCTTGGCCAGCGGGTCGTGCTGCTGTCCTCGCGGCCCGGCCGGGTGGTGCAGGAATGGCAGGTGTCCGACCGGTCGACCGAGGCGGACGCGGTGCACGAGATCAACGGCAGACTCCGCGAGGTGATCAGCCGTCATGCCGCCGCCTGAGGACGCCGTGCCCGCCGAGGGCACGGCGCCGGTCGCGGTCGCCGACCACGACGCGGTGGAAGCCGGACTTGACGCGCTGGAACAGCCGGTCGATGGCGCCCAGACCGGTGCCGACCGGCTGCGCAAGATCGTCCGTGCCGTGCTGCCGCCGATCGTGGCGATCGTGCTCCTCATCGGGATCTGGCAGGCGTTGTGGGCGGCCGCGATCTGGCCGGAGTACAAGCTGCCAGCGCCCAGCGCCGTCGGCGCGGAACTGTGGAGCGACCTGACCAGCGGCCGGATGGCAGGCCAGCTGTGGGTTTCGGTGCACAGGGCGGTGTTCGGCTTCCTGATCGGCATCGTCATCGCCACTCCGCTGGGCCTGCTGCTGGCCAAGGTGCGCACCCTGCGGACGGCGATCGGGCCGTTGCTGTCCGGGCTGCAGAGCCTGCCGTCGGTGGCCTGGGTGCCGGCCGCGATCCTGTGGTTCGGCATCACGCCCAGCTCCATCTATTTCGTGGTGCTGCTGGGTTCGGTGCCCTCGATCGCGAACGGCCTCATCTCCGGCATCGCGCAGATCCCGCCGATCCTGCCCAGGGTCGGCAAGGTACTCGGCGCGGGACGACTCGCCGGTGCCCGGCACATCCTGTTGCCGGCGGCGTTGCCCGGTTACCTGGCCGGACTCAAGCAGGGCTGGGCCTTTTCCTGGCGGTCGCTGATGGCCGCCGAACTGATCGCCAACTCGCCGCAACTGGGCCAAGGTCTCGGCCAGTACCTGGAGGACGGCCGGTCGCTCAACGACATGCCGACCGTGATGGCCGCGATCATCCTGATCCTGATCGTCGGCATCGGCATCGACCTGCTGGTGTTCCGCCCGTTGGAGCGGTACGTGCTGCATTCCCGTGGCCTGACCGGGATCGCGTGATGGTGCCCCTGGTGGCGGTGGCCCACGGCAGCCGTGATCCCCGGTCGGCGGCAACCGTCCACGAGCTGTCGGACGTGGTGCGGGCCGCCGCGCCGGGCCTGGACGTGCGGGTGGCGTTCCTCGACCTGTCCGCGCCACGGCTGGCCGACGTGCTGAGCGCCGTGCACCGGGCGGGCCACGACGAGGTGGTGGTCGTGCCGCTGCTGCTGGGCAGTGCGTACCACGCGCGGGTGGACATCCCCGGCGCGCTGGCCGCCGCCCCGCCCCGGTTGCGGATCCGGCTCGCGGACGTGCTCGGCCCCGACCCGCGGCTGGAGTCGGTGGCGTTGCGCCGTCTCGCGGCGGCCGGCGCGGACCCGACCGATGCCGGGCTCGGTGTCGTGCTGGCCGGGGCCGGTTCGTCGCACCAGCCCGCCAACGCGGCGGTGCGTGCCGTTGCCGGTCGTTGGGCCCGCCGAACCCGGTGGGCCGGGACGACGGCTGCGTTCGCGGCGGCGGCCGAGCCGGACGTGCCGGCCGCGGTGGCGGCGTTGCGGGCCCGCGGCGCACAGCGGATCGCCGTCGGCTCCTGGTTCCTGGCCCCCGGCCTGCTGCCCGATCGGGTGAGCCGAGCGGCGCCCGGTGCACTGATCGCCGCCCCACTGGGCGCCGACCCGGCCGTGGCCCAGGTCATCCTGGCCCGATACGCGGCGGCGGCGCCTTATTGGGTTGCCGCGTCCCTGGTGGCGGGCTAGACAGACGTCATGTTGCGTGGCAAGACCGTCGGCCTGCGGGCCCGGCACGAGTCCGACGGCCCGATACTGGAAGCCGAGTTGTACAACGACGTGCCGACGACAGCGCGGGCGGACAGCAGACCGTGGCGACCGATACCACCCGGCTCGCCCGGGTCGCGCTACGTGCTGCAGCCGCCGTCCGAACAGGTGGCGGTCTTCTCCGTCGTGGAACTGGCAGGCGACGAGTTGGCGGGCGAGGCCGTGCTGTGGGGCATCGACACGTTCCACCGCGCCGCGCACGCCGGTCTGTCGCTGCGCCCGACGTTCCGTGGCCGTGGCCTGGGCACCGACATCGTGCAAGTGTTGTGCCACTACGGTTTCGACGTACTGGGCCTGAACCGGATCCAGGTCGACACCCTGACCGACAACGCGGCCATGATCGGCGCGGCACGACGGGTCGGCTTCACCGTCGAAGGCACCATGCGCCAGTGCGCGTGGGTAATGGGAGCGTTCACCGACGGAGTGGTGCTGGGCCTGCTGGCCGACGAATGGCGCGCGTCGGGTTGACTGGCGGCATGCTCGTCACCACCACGTACCTTGAACAGACCGCACCCACCGATCTACGGCCGGCCAAGCCTCCGTTGGAACCCGGCCAGGTGGTCCGGGTGGCCGAGGTGTCCCCGGAGTTCTGCCGCTTCCTGTTCACCGCGGTAGGTGGCGAGTGGTATTGGCTGGGCCGCCTGTCGTGGACGTTCCAGCAGTGGACGGAGTGGTTGTCCCGCCCGGGTTCTGAGACGTGGGTCCTGTGGCTGCACGGCACACCCGCGGGTTACGTGGAGCTGGACAGCGAGCCCGGCGAAGAAAGGACGGAAGTCCAGATCGCCTACTTCGGCCTGCTCCCGGCATTCATCGGCCGAGGCCTCGGCGGCCAGCTACTGACCGAAGGCATAGCCAACGCATGGTCGATCCGGGACCGCTGGCCGGCCCTACCACCGGTAACCCGAGTATGGGTCCACACCTTCACCCTGGACGGCCAACACGCACTGGCCAACTACCAGGCAAGAGGCCTACGCCCCTACAGGACGGACGAACACGAAGAACACCACGCCCCAACCCCACCCGGCCCCTGGCCCGGCGCCCGCTGACCACCAACACTCCACCAAACCGCGCTGCGCACGGCAAAGTCGTCGCCAATGCCCTCCGCGTAACTGGCCTACCCAACGCCCTCTGGCAACCGGCCCCAGCCAACACCCTCCGCGTAACTGGCCTACCCAACGCCCTCTGGCAACCGGCTCCAGCCAACAGCCTCCACATAACCGGCCCGCCGCACCGACTCTTCGCAACCGGCCCGGCCAGCAGCCTGTCTGAGCAACTGGCCGCCCTCTTGGCAACCGGCCGCCCCTCTTCGCAAACCGGCCTTGGTAAACAGTCTCTTCGCAACTGGCCCCGGCCAACACCCACTCGCACCTTCCGGCCAAGACCCCTCTCGCACTTTCCGGCCAAACGCTCGCAATTCGCCGACCAATACAATTGCGATTTCGCCGACCTGGAGGCAGCCCCCGCCCTCACCGGGGGCTACGGCCCTTTTCAAGCCTAGTCCGATTGCCAAAACGTTGGGTGCCACGAACGGGCGACTGTGGACAGACCGCGAGGCCTGTGGACAGCCGCCGCCGTGATCGGCTCTGCTCTGGCAGTGTGGCCCTATCGCCAGCAGGCGACCGCGACGACCGAGGAGGACGGGATGGCCACCGACACGGCCGGGGAACTGGTGCACTTCCGCGTGGACGGCGGCATCGGCACGATCACGCTGGACTCCCCGCACAACCGCAACGCGCTGTCCGCCCAACTGCGCCGCGAGTTGGCCGGGCGACTGGACGCCGCACTGGCCGACCCGGATGTCCGGGTGATCGTGCTGGACCACACCGGGCCGGTGTTCTGCGCGGGGATGGACCTCAAGGAGGCAGGTGGTGCCGCCGCCGGCAGCCAGGGGGTCAACGAGTTTCCCGCGATCCTGTCCCAGCTCTGGACGAGCCCGAAGCCGGTCGTGGCGAAGCTGGCCGGGCCGGCCAGGGCAGGCGGGGTCGGCATGGTGGCGGCGTGTGATATCGCGGTGGCCGCGCGTACGGCGACGTTCGCGTTCACCGAGGTGCGGATCGGCGTTGTTCCGGCGGTGATCTCGGTCACCGTATTGCCACGGCTGTTGCCGCGGGCGGCCCACGAGCTGTTTCTCACCGGTGAAACGTTCGACGCCGACCGGGCGGTGGCCATCGGGCTGCTCAACTCCAGTGTCGCGGCCGAGGGCCTGGACACCGAGGTGGCCCGCTACACCGGGATGCTGGCCCTGGGTGGTCCGAACGCGTTGGCCGCGACCAAGACCATGCTGCGCGAACCGAGGCCGACCGACCTGAGCGCCGCATTCGCCGACATGCTGGGCCTGTCCGCCAGCTTCTTCGCCAGCGCCGAGGGCCAGGAGGGCATCCTCGCCTTCGCGCAGAAGCGGCCGCCGGCCTGGGTGCCTAGGGAGGGAGATGCCTAAGGGACGGCGTGCTGGAAGCGAGGTGTCCCTGGAGGTGCCGAACGAGGAGGTGCGTAGAACTGATCAGTGGGAGGAGGTGCGTGAGAACTGATCAGTGGGTGGTCAGCCAGCCGATCACGGCCAACAGCACCAGCCCGACCAGAGCTGCGGTGATGCGCTTACCGGACGTCATGAGCGGACCGCGTCCGATCCGGCGGACGACCGGGCGGACACGGTGGCATCCACGCGGGCGGACACGTCGGCATCCGCCGGCTCGTCCGGGTACCTGGGCTCGGTGAGGACGGACGTGATGATCGTGGCGGGCGTACCGGCCGGCACATCGGCCCGCACGTGCACCAGCGGCGGTGTTCGGGGCGGCTCCGGCGGGGTCGGCCGGGGTGACCCCGGCGCGCGGTGGAACCAGGCGGTGACCAGGTCGACGGCATTGTCGATCCCCCACGCCAGTACGAAGCAGACCGGCGCGAGTACGGCGATGACGAGTGCGAACTGGATCGGGAAAGCCAGGTCGGACAACCACAGTGCGACGCTGTCCCACCAGTTCGCCAACCACTGGAGCACAAGGCGACGATACGCCTGCGTCCGGGTCCGGGTGCGGCGGCCACCGACCAGTCGGTAGGTTCGGACCATGTTCGCGGTGTATGCGGCGCAGCCGAATCGGGACGATCCACTGGCGGCCCTCGTGGTCGGTGAGCGGGACGAGCCGACGGTGGCGCCGGGCTGGGTGCGGGTCGACGTGCGGGCGGCGAGCCTGAACATGCACGACCTGTGGACGCTGCGTGGTGTCGGGATCAAACCGGAACGGTTTCCGATGATCCTGGGCTGCGACGGTGCTGGTGTGCTGCCCGACGGCACCGAGGTGGTCATCCATTCGGTGATCGGCGACGCCGACTGGACCGGCGACGAGACGCTGGACCCGAAGCGGACGCTGCTCACCGAGCTGCACCAGGGCACGTTCGCGGACAGCGTGGTCGTGCCGGCGCGCAACGTGCTGCCCAAGCCGGCCGGGCTGTCGTTCACCGAGGCGGCCTGCATGGGCACTGCGTGGCTGACCGCCTACCGGATGCTGTTCGTCAAGTCCGGGTTGCGGCCCGGCCACACCATGTTGGTGCAGGGTGCGTCCGGTGGCGTGTCGACCGCGTTGATCGCCTTGGGCAAGGCCGCCGGCCTGCGCGTCTGGGTGACCGGGCGGACGGAGGCCAAGCGCGCGCTGGCGACCGGACTGGGTGCGGACGGCGTCTTCGAGTCCGGTGCCCGGCTACCCGAACGGGTGGACGGCGTGTTCGAGACCGTTGGCAAGGCGACCTGGTCGCACACCATCAAGTCGCTCAAACCAGGCGGCACCGTGGTGATCTCCGGCGCCACCAGCGGCGACGCCACCGCCGCCGAGCTGCAACGGATCTTCTTCCTGCAACTCCGGGTGATCGGCTCGACCATGGGCACCCGCGAGGAACTGGCCAACCTGCTGAGCTTCTGCCAACAGGCCGACATCCACCCGACGATCGGCACCGAACTGCCGTTCGACCAGGCCGAAACGGGCTTCCGAACCATGCTGGACGGCGAGACCGCCGGCAAGATCGTCTTCACCCGAGCACTGACGACCCAACGCTGAGCCACCACACGAAGGACTCAGCACGCTAGGACACACCAGCCTGGCAACCGCGCTCTGGTCTCCACCAAGATCAGCATCGCACCCGAACCACGACAGCACAGCGTCCTGCCCCGCGGTCGACGCATACGGTGCTCAGCCTGGGGCCATGGGTGGATCACCGCATTGCGGGCCATATCGCCGAGCGTGTCGGCGCAAGACCGCGGTCTGGCCATTCTCCAATGGGACAACATCGCGCCGGCCAACGAAGGCGCTGGAATCCAGGCGCGTGATGTTCAACCTCACCCGAGACGCCCCGCAGCGGCGGCGAACGCAGCTTGCGCCTCGGTGTGCAGGCGGGTGACCACGTCGGCGGCGGGCTCCTCGGTGGCCAGTGTGTAGGTCTGGCCGGCCCACAGCGACATCGACTCCGGATCGCCTGCCGCGGCGGCCGCGGATCGGATCGGCCGGGTCAGGTTGTGCAGTTGCGGGTAGGCGGACGGGGCCTGTGAGCCGTGCTCGGTGATGAATCGGTTCACCAGTCCTCGGGCGGGGCGGCCGCTGAATGCCCTTGTCACGGTGGTAGCGCGGGCGCCGTCGGCCAGCGCGGCCCGTTGCGTTGCCGGGGTGCCGGCCTCGGGGCAACGCAGGAACGCCGTGCCGCACTGGGCCGCGACCGCGCCGCCCGCCAGCACCGCGGCCACGTCCCGGCCGTGCACGATGCCGCCAGCGGCGACCAGTGGCAGGTCGACCGCCGCGGACACCAGACGCAACGCGGCCAACAAGCCGTAGGCCTCACCACCGGTTGGCGACGCGGGGTCGTTGGCGAACGTGCCCCGATGGCCGCCGCCCTCGAATCCCTGCACGCACAACGAATCCGCGCCCAGCGCGGCGGCCTGCCGCGCCTCGCCGGGTGTGGTGACCGTCACCACTACTTCGGTGCCGACGCCGTGCAACCGCCGGACGTCGTCCGGGCGAGGCAGGCCGAACGTGAACGACACCACAGGAATCCGCGCCTCGACCAGCAGGTCGATCTTGGCCGGATAGTCGTCGTCATCCCAGCGCGGCTCCCCCGGTTCGGCACCGTAGCGGTCGGCGTCGGCGCGCACCTGCTCCCGATACGCCGAGATATCCACAGTGGACGATGGCCCCGGCACGAAGAGGTTGACACCGAACGGCGCCGTGGTGCGCGACCGGGTGGCGGCGAGCTGCTCGGCCAGTACTTCCGCCGTGCGGTAGCCACCGGCGAGGAAGCCGAACGCGCCGGTGCCGCTCACCGCGGCGACCAGTTGGGGCGTGGACGGACCGCCGGCCATCGGCGCCGCGATCACGGGAATTCGGAGCTCGGACAACATGCGCCCAGCGTAGGGAAAGGGGAGGGACGGTTCGCGGGGCCCACCACGAACCGTCCCTCCCGATCGGGGGTCGACCATCCCGTTGTGCCGGTACGGGAGGTCGAACCATTCCCTGTTATTTGAGTGTTGCCAGGTGCGGATGCACGGTGTTGGCGAAGGCGAAACCGTTGGCGGCATCCCAGTTGATCGACCAGTCCATCGCGCCACGCAGGCCCGGCCAGGTCGACGGCGGAACGAAGCTGCCACAGTTGGTGCCCATGTCGAGGCAGTCCAGCGCGCTGTTCACCAGCGACGGCGCGACCGCGCCGCTGCCGGCGCCGTTCGCGTTCGCCGGCAGGCCGAGAGCGACCTGGCTCGGGCTCAGCCCGCCCTGCAACTGGATGCAGGCCAGCGCGGTCATGAAGTTCTCTGTCGACTCGCTGTAGGCCTGGTTCTGGTCGCAGCCGAGCATGCTGCCCGAGTTGTAGTACTGCATGTTGACGATGGTCAGGATGCTCTTGATGTTCAGCGCCAACTGAAAGTAGTCGTTGCCGGTGGACTGCATGTCGATGGTCTGCGGGGCGAGCGTGATGATCACACCGGGGTGCGCCGAGGCGATCGAGTGCAGTGCCTGCGACATGAACGTCGGGTTGACGCCGTTCTCCAGGTCGATGTCCACGCCGTCGAATCCGAACTGCGAGATCATCGAGTTGACGCTGTTCGCGAAGTTGTTCGCGGACGTCGAGTCGCTGACGCTGATCGTGCCGTTCTGGCCGCCGACCGAGATGATCACCTTCTGGCCGCGCGAGTGGACCGTCGCGACGTCACTGGTGAAGTTCGCGTCGGTGTAGCCACCGAGCGCCGAGGACAGACCCGGGTCGACGGCGAAGCTGACCCCGCCCGGGGTACCCGTGGCGTTGGCGAACGCGACCGCGATCAGGTCGTACGTGGTCGGCACCGCGGACAGCCGCAGCGGCGTGGCGCCGTTGGTGAAGTCCTGCCAGTAGCCGGTCAGCACGTGCGCCGGCAGACCACCGCCGCCACCACCGCCACTGGCCGCGGACGTGGTGCCCGACACCGAGCCGGACTTCGCCGACTCACCGGCGCTGTTGGTGGCCGTCACCTGATAGGTGAACGTGGTGGACGCGGCAAGACCACCGTCGGTGAACGACGTACTGGTCGGCGACGCCACCTTGGTGCCGTTGCGATAGACGTTGTAACCAGTCGCGCCCGATGACCCGGTCCACGACAACGACACCGACGAGGACGACGTGCCGGTCACCGACAGACCGGTCGGCGCGGCCGGCACCGTCGTGCCGCCACCAGCCGACGTGGTGCCCGACACCGAAGCGGACTTAGCCGACTCACCGGCGCTGTTGGTAGCAGTCACCTGATAGGTGAACGACGTGGACGCGGCAAGACCACTGTCCGTGAACGACGTGCCCGCCGGGGAACCGACCTTGGTGCCGTTGCGATAGACGTTGTAACCAGTCGCGCCGGACGACCCGGTCCACGACAGCGACACCGACGAGGACGACGTGCCGGTCACCGACAGGCCGGTCGGCGCGGATGGGACGGTCACGGTGCCGCCGGGGCCGGTCAGCGAGACGTCGTCGGCGAAGTAGGTGGGCTGCGCGTACCAGCCGTGGATGTAGATGGTCACGCTCGTGGTGCTGGCGCCGGTGTTGAACGAAGTGGAGAGCTGCGTGTAGGAGGTCGCGCCCGGGGTCCAGTTGTTCGTGTCGGTGGTGCCGGTGCCCGTGTCACCGAGGTAGACGAAGCTGCCGATGACCCAGTCGGTCAGCGTGTAGGCCGAGTTCGGCTGCACCGCGACGACCTGGGTGCACTGGGCGAAGTCGCTGCTGGTCGGCGTGCCGGTCAGCGCGTCGGCGCCGGAGTGCACGGGGCTGGTGACCGTGTGGTTGTTGGCCGAGCATGTCCAGCCGCTGGTGCTGCCGGTCTCGAAGCCAGGGTTGTTGATCAGGTTGGTCGCTGCCGAGGCGCTCGCGGGCAGCAGCGCGGCACCGGCGCTGGCCAGTACCGCGACGGCTAAGCCGGCGATCCACTTGTTGAGTCCCACTGCCACCATCTCCAGGTTCGAGCGGGTCCCGCGCGCGGACATCGTGCGCCGCACCGCGCCGAGACATACGTCACAACCCAAGGTGGACTAGACCAGTTGGCCTGTCAAGGTCTGGACCAATTTTGATGCATTACCACTTGTCGGGATGGGTCACCCCGACACAACCTGACCGATCGTGATACGTCCACCAGATATGGATACGGTGCTGGCCCGGGCTCAGCCTGAGATCAACTTGACCAGGACGATCCTCGACCAGCCCGGCGTGCTGGCGGCGTTCGTCCTGCTGTGCGCGCTGTTCGGCGTCGGCACCTGGCTGGCGGCGCGGCGGCTGGGTTGGCACCGGCTGTTCTCGACATTGGCCGCGGTCGGCCTGTCACTGGCAATCGCGGTCACCCTGGTTCGACCCGGCGGCCACCTGCCCAATCCCGACGCCAACCCGGTGGCGATGTGCCTGCACGACCAGTTCTCGCTGCACGGCGGCCTGCAGGTGCTGAACCTGTTGATGCTCACGCCGTTCGCGTTCTTCGGCACGCTGGCCACCCGCCGCCCGATCTCGCTGGCGGTGGCATCGGCCCTGCTGTCGGCCGGGATCGAGCTCACGCAGGCATGGACCGGCCTGGGCGTATGCCAGAAACAGGACTTCCTGAACAACACAGTCGGCGCGGTGATAGCGGCCGGGGTGGCGTGGCTACTGCTGGCGATCCTCGGCCGTAACCGCACAGCCAAGGACCACCAGCAGATCAGACAACCATTGGAACGCGTCTAACGACGATGGCGCAACTCAGCCGGCACAATCCGCACCGGAAACGGTTGCGTCGCCTCATAAGCCTTGTCGCCGTTGACCTCCGCCACCTTTTGGTAGTGGAAGCCGGTGCCGTCCAATTCGAAGACGGTCAAGGTGAGCTCAAGCGGATCGAGCACCCAGTAACTCGGCACGCCCATCCGCTGGAAAGCAGCCTTCTTGATGGTCAGATCGATGACCTTGGTACTCGGCGATAGGACCTCCACCGCCAGCAATGGGGCGACAGGAAGACCTCTTGAGGTCACATCCTCGTCGCGGCAAACGAGGACGTCCGGTTGCAGTTCGATCGACTCGCTCGGCCGCACCGCGAATGGCGCCACCAATACATGCAGGTCCGGCGGACATAGGCCATCCAGCAGGCCTCCGAGCCTGGTTACGACCTTCTGGTGTTCGAAGCTGGGCGACGGGCTCACCAGAAGCATTCCATCGATGAGCTCATACCGGTTGCCGTCATCAGGGGCCGCCTCCAGGTCGTGCACGGTGAAGGGGCGCCCGCGCGGGAGGCTGAACGAACCGGTCGTCTCAGTCATGGCCACCATGGTGCCCTCCTTTCTTGTCTGGGGCCAAGCGCAACAGGGCACCCCGACAAGAAAGGGCCAGATCGGCTGAAAACCGGCGAACTATGCTCGATCGTGCTACGTGACAGCGCCGTCTGGCCGCGTTGGCAAGGGGTCACTTCTTGGCGGATTTTGCCTTGTCGGGCGACTCCTCGGTGGACAGGGCGGCGACGAACGCCTCCTGGGGCACCTCCACCCGGCCGACCATCTTCATCCGCTTCTTGCCCTCCTTCTGCTTCTCCAGCAGCTTGCGCTTGCGCGTGATGTCACCGCCGTAGCACTTCGCCAGTACGTCCTTGCGCATCGCTCGGATCGTCTCGCGGGCGATCACCCGTGAGCCGATCGCGGCCTGGATCGGGACCTCGAACTGCTGCCTCGGGATCAGCTCACGCAGTTTCGCGGCCATCCGGGTGCCATAGCCATAGGCGGCGTCGCGGTGGACGATCGCGCTGAACGCGTCCACCGGCTCGCCCTGTAGCAGGATGTCCACCTTCACCAGGGCGGCCGCCTGCTCGCCGATCTCCTCGTAGTCCAGTGACGCGTAGCCGCGGGTGCGGGACTTCAGCGCGTCGAAGAAGTCGAAGATGATCTCCGCGAGCGGCATCGTGTAGCGCAGTTCGACCCGGCTCTCCGACAGGTAGTCCATGCCGCCGAGTTGGCCGCGCCTGCTCTGGCACAGCTCCATGATCGCGCCGACGAACTCGCTCGGCGAGATCACCGTGACCTTCACGATCGGCTCGTAGACCTCGGCGACCTTGCCCTCCACCCAGTCCGACGGGTTGGTCACGATGTGCTCTTTGCCCTCGTCGGTGAGCACCCGGTAGACGACGTTCGGCGCCGTCGAGATCAGGTCGAGCCCGGCCTCCCGCTCCAGCCGGTCCCTGGTGATCTCCAGGTGCAGCAGGCCGAGAAAGCCGCAGCGGAAGCCGAACCCGAGCGCCGCGCTCGTCTCCGGCTCGTACACCAGCGCCGCGTCGTTGAGCTGGAGCTTGTCCAGCGCCTCGCGCAGTTCCGGGTAGTCCGAACCGTCCACCGGGTACAGGCCCGCGTAGACCATCGGCTTGGGTTCCTGGTAGCCGCCCAGCGCCTCGGTCGCGCCCTTGCGCTCGCTGGTCACCGTGTCGCCGACCTTCGACTGCCGGACGTCCTTCACGCCGGTGATCAGGTAGCCCACCTCGCCGACGCCCAGGCCCACGCTGGGCTTCGGGTCCGGCGAGATGATGCCGACCTCCAGCAGCTCGTGGATGGTGCCGGTGGACATCATCCTGATCCGCTCGCGCGGGGTGATCCGGCCGTCCATGACCCGGATGTAGGTGATGACACCGCGGTAGGTGTCGTAGACCGAGTCGAAGATCAGCGCGCGGGCCGGTGCGTCGTCGTTGCCGGTGGGCGCGGGGACCTGGCGGACCACCTCGTCCAGCAGTTCGCGTACGCCGGAACCGGTTTTCGCGGACACCCGCAGCACGTCGGATGGCTGGCAGCCGATGATGTGCGCGATCTCGGCCGCGTAGCGCTCCGGGTCGGCCGCGGGCAGGTCGATCTTGTTCAGCACCGGGATGATGGTGAGGTCGTTCTCCATGGCCAGGTACAGGTTGGCCAGGGTCTGCGCCTCGATCCCCTGTGCCGCGTCGACCAGCAGGATCGCGCCCTCACAGGCAGCCAGCGAGCGGGACACCTCGTAGGTGAAGTCGACGTGGCCGGGGGTGTCGATGAGGTGCAGGACGTATTCGGTGCCGTCGACGACCCACGGCAGGCGCACGCTCTGCGCCTTGATGGTGATGCCGCGCTCCCGCTCGATGTCCATCCGGTCCAGGTACTGGGCTCGCATGGCCCGGCCCTCGACGACGCCGGTGAGCTGCAGCATGCGGTCGGCCAGCGTCGACTTGCCGTGGTCGATGTGCGCGATGACGCAGAAGTTCCGGATGCGCTCCGGCGGCGTGAAGGTCGTGTCAGCGAAACTGGGCACTCGGATTCCTCGCACGTGGT
>CAVPCF010000089.1:0-86771 GCA_963702275.1 Candidatus Melainabacteria bacterium | reverse complement strand
GGTCCGCGACGTGCTCGACGACGATGCCCGCGACCGACTGGTGGGCAACATCGTCGGACACCTGCTCAACGCCGTGACCGAGCCAGTGCTGCTGCGGGCGTTCGAATACTGGCGCAACGTGGACAAGAACCTCGGCGACAAGATCGAGGCCGCCGTCCGCGCCAAGCCGGACACGCGGACCCCAGCATGACCGACGCTCCAGCAGGTGGACCGACGAGGAGGCAGCCTCCATGACGAACACGGATTACCCATCGACTAACGAAGACCGCCCCCAAACCAAACTGTTGGATAATGATCTGTTCATCCAGTTGGGTTCTGGTGGTGATGGATACGCCCCGGCGTTGCTGGCCGAGTACGGCCGGGCCGATCAGGTGATCGAGCAGCAGGAGTTCGACTGGGGTGTCCTGGCCACGATCACCTTTCCCGCCAACGCCGACCGGCCGGCCAGGACGACGCATCTGGTCTTCGGTGGCTGTTGGGAGCCCCAGGCACGTGAGTACCTGGTGTCAATCGGCCTGGGCGGAGTACAGATCACGACGGTCTTCACGTCCGACACCGTGGTCAGGGCCGGCGCGCCGGCCGAGGACTCCGACGACCTATGACCGACAAACCCCGTGACGCATAGGCATGCCGTTACGACGAACAACTCGCCGGGCGGCCGGCGAGATCACAACGCCAGAACTGGACCAACTCCCGATTGGAATCAGTCAGAACGGAAACCGTCCATGAGGCGAGAGGAATCGGCGCATGCGTGAGGACCTGGGCACCGTCTCGGGATGGGACTCCCCGCTCGCCGAGCGATATCGACTCGACGGCCTGCTGGGCCGCGGTTCGATGGCCGACGTACACCAAGCCGAAGACACCCGGCTGCGGCGGACAGTCGCCATCAAGCTGTTCCGCCCCGATCCCGATCCCCTTGCACAGCAACGATTCGGCGCGGAAGCTCGCGTTCTGGCCCAACTGTCGCATCCCGGGTTGGTGTCCATCTACGACGCGGGCATCGACGCCGCTCGGCCCTACCTGGTCCTGGAACTGGTGCACGGCGAGAGCCTGCGTTCCCGGCTGCTGAGCGGACCACTGACACCCGCTGAGGTGATCCGGCTGGGCACCAGCCTGGCCGCCGCGATCCATCACGTGCACCAGCGCGGAATCGTGCACCGCGACATCAAACCCGCCAACATCCTGCTGGACGCCGAGGGCGACCCGCACGTGGCGGACTTCGGCATCGCGCTGCTGATCGGCGCGGCCGAGTTGACCAACACCACCGAGATCGTGGGCACCGTCGCCTACCTGGCCCCTGAACAGATACTGGGCAAGCAGATCACGCCGGCCGCCGATATCTACGCACTCGGGTTGGTACTGCTGGAATCCCTGACCGGCAAGCCTGTCTATCCAGCGGCCGGTGACGTCACGTCCGCTCTGACCCGGCTCCACCGACCACCACGCGTCCCCCTGACCGTGCCCCCACGCTTGGCGGCACTGCTGGCGGCGATGACCGACACTGACGTGCACCGGCGACCGACCGCCGGGCACTGCGTGGACACCCTGCGAATGCTGAACTCGCGTCCCCCGCTGGCCCAGTCACCGCTCCACCGGCCGCCGGCACTCGTCCGGCAGCGCAGCCGGCCGTACCTGGTCGGCGCCGGCGTGGTGGCGGTCGCGGTGGCCGCACTGGCGCTGACGCTCAGCCCGCGAGCGCCCGCGCAGGGCCAGGCCCCCCATTCGGCCGGGTCGGGTCAGCCGACGAGCCATACGGTCTCCTATCAGCCGGTCGAGGCCCTGGATCCCGCCAGCCCGGCCTCGACGCAGGACACGCCGGCGCCGGTGACGCTGGTCGTACAGGCACCCGTGGCGCCGGCCGCCTCATCTGGTCTGATCCCAGACTGGTCAAGCAGCAACCAACCAACAACGGCAACGAGCCGGACAAGTGAAATGGCCACACCCACAGCAACGCCTACAGCTACGGCCACCGCTACAAATACCGCTACAGTTACGGTTACGGCGAGTGACCCGCCCACCACATGACAACGAGAACGCGGAGTCATTCATCAATCGCCGATCGGCGATTGTCCCGATAGCCGCGCCGGGCGGTCGGCACAGTCGACTCGCTGACGCACCCGTGGACGTCAGACCCGTTGACCGCGGCATTGTCAGCGGTCGAAAAAGCCGTGTGTGTGCGGGTTTCTCTGAACGAACGCCCTATTCGGCCCGGTGGGGGTCTATGCTGAGTGGACACCGCCGATCACAGGTGTCCCGTCGGGCAGATCGCGGTTCGACGTGGCGGAGGGTGGTGCATCGGACACCGCTCCGGCCCCTGGCGGCGTACGCGTCGAGTGGCAGACGTGCCCAGGAGTTCTGGCGTCGCTCGCGCGAGTTGTTTCTGCTGACGTGTCCCGACGGCCCGGAAAGCCGGCCACAGCGTTGCTGGGAACAACGGATCGCTTCTGATCGGCAGTCCCGCACCGTCTGGAATGGACTGCCATCGAAGCGACCCCGAATCACAGGGATATTCGCGATCTAGAGTACTGAGGAGTGACCGTGGGCATCATCGCCTGGATCGTGCTCGGGCTAGTCGCCGGCTTCATCGCCGAGAAGTTGTTGGGCGGCCGGGAGAAGCACGGCATCATTATCACCATCCTGATCGGCGTCGCCGGAGCGTTACTCGCCGGCTGGGCGGCATCGAAGTTCTTCCACATCGACACCAACCAAGGCTTCTTCAACACCACCACCTGGCTCGCCGCCATCGCCGGATCCGTCGTCCTACTGCTGATCTACCACGCCATCACCACTAGCGGCCGCAGCCGCAGGCCGCTGCGTCGCCGGGTACGCCGATGACCGGCCCACCGACCCGGTGGCGCTGGCGTCGCACCCCGCTGCCGGGGTCACCCCCGACACGGGACACCCAGGTCATGACCCGGCCAGATCCTTACCCGAATCCAACCCCCGGCCTGATCGAGCCAACACCCGCCGATCGCCCCACACCCTTCTCCGACGAGCGTGCCCGCCAGGAACGGCGATGGAGCCGGGCCCGCAGGATCCGGGTGACCTGCACCATCATCACCGCCGTGTGCGGCCTGTTCGCCGTCGTACTCGTCGCTCAGATCATCATGGTCGTGGGGGGCGCGAATCCCGCCAACGGGGTCGCGACATTCGTACGCGGCTGGTCGGACGGCGTGTCGCTGGGATTCGACAACCTGTTCACCCCGGCGAACGCGACGGCCCGGGTGCTGTTCAACAACGGGCTCGCCGCACTCGTGTGGCTGGGCCTGGGCGCGGTGGTGACGGCCCTGATCCGCCGTCTCGCACAACGCGGCCCGGATCAGAACGCCTGACACGCCGGTGATGTGTAGCGTCGCCACCGCGGTGGCGACGCTACGGCGAATGGCCGGCGAGGTGGTCCCAGATGATCACAGGGGTTTGGGCGAACGAAGAAACGGTGCGGTAGACGGCCTGCGAAGTGCGGTTGCGCCTTGCCCACGCCGTGATGTTTCTTCGCGTCAGCGAAGGCGACCTCGATCCTCCGGCGGCCGGCACAGCGCTCCACGACCTGTACGGCGGGATATCCAAGTCGGTGGCAACCAAAAGCAAGCACGCACCGAGAGACGTCAGATGAGTAGCCGGGGGGCGAGCTGTCGCGCCACCTGGATGGGGCCGGGTTGACTGCCTTCGTTCAGTACGCCCACACCACCTGATCCGCGCCTGCGTCCAGATGTTCAGTGACCCGCGCGACGATCGCGTCATCGTCGCCCCAGGCGACGAGGTCGTCGACGAGTCGGTCGCTCACCTCGGAGATATCGGTGTCGCTGAAACCCATTCGTTCGAAGTTGGCGATGTACCCGGCGACGCCGGACAGGAACCGCAGCGGGCCTCGGGCGGTCTCACGCGCGACCAGGACCGTCGTGGTAGCTCGAACGATCTTCGCGATCCGGTCCAGGCTGTCGATCTGACCGCCAGGCAGCCAAATCGTGGAATACCCCAGCCCCTCGTCTTCGGCTGCCTCATCGAGATAGGTGCCGTCGGCCGAGACATTCAGCGCGATACCGATCCGCCCCACACCGAGCCTGCTCATCTCGGCACCCCGTCCTGTCATGGCCAACTCACCCAGTGACGCCGGGACGTCAGCCGCTGGTCGCTGTCGCGTGGGTAGCGCGGAGGCCCGGGGCACATCACGCTCGACAGTGTGGCGATTGAGGATCCCAGCGGAGTACGAAAGTCGGGCCACGGCGGCGTGCCACCTGTCTGGTTCCTCGGGACACCGGTGCGGCTGGGGTCAGTGCGGTGTGGTCAGGCGTGCGAGTCGTTGCGGAGTGGGCCAGCGAACATCCCATACCCAGCCCAGTTTCTCGAAGACCCGGATCACGAGCGCGGAGATGTCGATCTGTCCACGCAGCACACCATGGCGGGCGCACGTCGGATCGGCGTGATGGGAGTTGTGCCAGGACTCGCCGAACGACAGGATCGCCAGCGGCCAGAAGTTCGCCGCCTTGTCCCGGGAGACGAACGGGCGGGCGCCGATCATGTGACAGACCGAGTTCACCGACCAGGTCACGTGGTGCAGCAACGAGATCCGCACCAGATCCTGCCCAGAACAGCCCGGTCACCGCGCCCCACCACGACCAGGTGATCAGTCCGGCGAGCAACGGCGGCAGGCCCAGCGTCAGCACCGTCCACAACACGAACAACCGGTCCACCGCCACGATGTCGCGATCGGCCACCAGATCCGGGGCGAACCGGTCCAGATTCGTCTTGCCGCGATCGAAGATCCACCCCAGGTGGGCGTGCCAGAAACCCTTGGTCAACGCGACTGGGCTGGTGCCGTACCGCCAGGGCGAGTGCGGGTCGCCGTCGCGGTCGGAGAAGGCATGGTGGCGCCGGTGGTCGGCGACCCATTCGGTGACCGGCCCCTGCACCGCCATGATGCCCAGCGCCGCCAATGCGATCCGCAGCGGGCGGGCGGCCTTGAACGCGCCGTGGGTGAAGTGACGGTGGAATCCGATGGTGACAGCGAGCCCGGTCACCACGTAGAAACCGGCGGCCAGTTCGATGTCCAACCAGGTCAGGCCCCAGCCCCAGGCGAAAGGCACGGCGGCGATGAGGGCTAGGAAGGGCACGAGGATGAATACGTGCACCAGGCCGTGTTCGGCCGGTGTGCGATCCGCACCCAGCAACGGTTTCGCCGCCGGGGCCGGGGGCAAAGTAGTGGTCATGACATTCGCCTGCCTAGGGGTTGCGTCGAGTGCATACCGCCAAGGTCCAGAGCGACAGCTCATCCTTCGAGCCACATATCCGCACTACCATGAGTCCGGTCACGGGAGACCGTCCACCACCGCGGTACTTCGGATGTCATCGACGTTCCCGCACGTCGCTGGATGGCTTGCCGTTCCTGGCTTCTTTCGAGCCCGTCGTACTGCCCGCGCCACGCGTGTCGCCGAGCGTTGTGCTTGCGGTGGGTGGCGTTTCCGAGCCAGCAGAAACGGCTGGTTCACGTCGATCAGCAACTCATGGTGACGGGATGCGGCCATGCCCGATCGGCGTGCCAGGTCGACGTGCCTTGCGGCGCGGGGCTGCGCACGGCACATCGACGGCAGTCGGGATCAGTGTTTGACAGCGTCCGTCATCTTGGTGACCGACTGCTTCGCCGTGCCCTTGGCGTGATCGACGCGTCCCTCGGTCCTGAGGCGCCGGTTCCCGGTGACCCGGCCGAGAAACTGCTTGATGGTGCCCTTGGCGGCTTCAGCCTGGTGCGCGAGCATCTTTCCCATGCTCATGATGGTGTCCTTCCTGCGGTGTACCGGTGGCGCGGACGCCGCCGGACTCGAAGCGGCGCGAGTGCTTACGCGGGGCCCTCGCCTGGCGCGGCGCCGACCGGCTGCTGGTCGGCGGACCTGCGGCCGAACCGGTGCAGTCGGCCCAGGCCAGCGACTGGGCGATGGTGTTCGGCGCTGTCCGTGCCGGCCGATGGTGCACCCGCCGTCGCTGCGGCGTTCGCGTCAGAGGTCCCGCGCTGTTGCGCGTTGACGAGGTCGTCCCGGTCCTGGCTCACCAAAGCCGTGTCCCGGCGGGAATCTTTGAGCTCGCGACGGGCCAGGCGGCCGCGGCGGGCGGTCCGCCGGGCTCCGGCGAACAGGAGGCTCAGGCCGAACAGGCCTACCGCGCCGACCACGATGCCGTAGAGGAACAGCGTGCCGGTGGAGCCGGTGATGTGGTAGCCGAACACGGCGAAGTGATCGGTCAGCGCGTGTGCGCCGCCTCCGTTGGTCATCACACCCGTGACCGCGACGATGACGGCGGCGATGAGCAGGACCAACCCAATGACGATGATCATAGTTCACCCGTATCTCTACGCTGTAGGTCTTCAGTGAACGCCGTGGCCACCGCCATGTCAACACTGTAGGTCTACTATCGGGTGCTACGGCAGATGCCGGGAAGGAAGGTGCTGTAGAGATGCCCCGACCGCCGACCGAACGCACCCGTCCGGCTCCTGTGGACCCAGCCGACGGCACCGACCGGGCAGCACCGGACCGGATCACCCGGGAGCGGGTGTTGGCGGCCGCGCTGGAGATCATCGACCGCGACGGGGTCGATGGGCTGTCCATGCGCCGGCTGGGCCATGCCCTGGGTCGCGACCCGATGGTGCTCTACCGGCACGCCCCGAACAAAGCCGCGCTACTCGACGGCGTCGCCGAGATCGTGCTCGAACAGCTTTCGGTGGACATCACCGCCCCGGACTGGGCCGCGCAACTGCGCACCCTCGCCCGCCAGTTCCGCCATCTGGCGCTGGCCCACCCCCATGTGGTGCCACTGCTGGTCACCCGACCGCTGGCGACCCCACTGGGACTGCGGCCGCTGGGCACGCTGCGGCCGCTGGAAAACGTCTTGGACCTGCTCACCCGTGCCGGGTTCACCGGGCCGATCGCACTGCACATCTACCGGGCCCTGTTCGGCTTCCTACACGGCCACGTCCTCAACGAGTTGCAGGAACTCGTCGAACGCCCCGAGGAGACCGACGCCCTGCTGCGACTGGGCCTGCACCGGCTCCCGATCAACGAATTCCCCCTCGTGCGCGGACTCGCACCCGTCCTGGCCTCCTACGACGGCGCCACCGAACTCGAAACCGGCCTCGACATCCTGCTCACCGGCCTGACCACAGTGCTGACCCACCCCAACCACACACCCCGCAAAACCACCAGCTGAACCGGCCGTGAACCCATCACCGCCGGCCGCTTCGATGTCCGCGCCCCTGGTGCCGGTTCGCCCGCTCGCTCAACCGCAGCCGATCCAGATGTGACCGCTGCGCCAGCCCCATGACCAGCCCGCCGCGAGCCTCGGCAAGCGGGATCGCCGGACACTGACCGCTCAACTGAGGAGTGCGCATCGGTCGCGTGAAGCTACCGTGGCGACGGCACAGGGCGACGTGACATTTCTCTTCTGGAGACCTCCGTCGCGGTGTGACACCACCCTGGACCTTGGTGGCGAGCGTCAGCGGTGATCGCTCGAACAAGGGATACCCACAGTGGACAGCCACACCAGCCCAGTCCCGGCCTCCGATACCGGTCGCCCCCTTGTACCCGCGATGTCCGCTGGTCTGACCGCCCCAGCGGTGAGCGCGGACCGGCCGTCAGATGTGGCGGCGCTGCTGCGCACATCGCCACGACTGCGGCCGGTATGACCGAGGCCGCAGCAGGATGAAGACTCACTCGCTTTCGTCATGGCGCATTCGGTCGTCCCGCTCGGTCGCGATCGTGGTTGGGTCCCGGTCGAACCGCCACCGCGTCTGGCTGAACGACTTGCCCTTGCCGAAACCGAACGCTGTCGTGGGATCGACCCGGTAGACCGGAGTTTTGCCGTCTCGGATGGCGTCGCCAAGCCCGAACCAGGTCCCATCACGTGCGGTGAGATGCACGCCGTACTTGAACTCGAAGGTGCGGGCGACAATCGCGAGTTCGGCTTCGTCGTGCATCAGCGTGGCCTCGCCCCCGACAACGAGGTCGAGACCGTCGAGTTGGTTGCATCCAGTGGTGAGGACGCACTGCCGATTCTGCGTGAGGTTCCTGGCTTTGCGCTCGGTCGGGCCGGTGCAGAAGTACAAGGCTCCGTCCACCCAGATCCCCAACAATGGAGTGACGTGCGGGCGCCCGTCCGGCCGTACCGTCGACAACCAGTACAGCGGGGCATCCTGTAGCTCTGTGCGTGCCCGTGCCCAAGGCGTGGGCGCCGCACCGTCGCTGCTGAACGCACCCAGTTCGGTCAATGGTTCACGATCAGACATGTCGTCGTCCCGGATTGTCACGCAGCAAGCAGCAACTCGTGGCGTTGCGGCATCGGGAACGGTCCAGACCAACCCGATCTGCACATGTGGACATCGTTTCCTCCGACCCGACTGCAGAAGGAAATGGGTGGCGAGCGGGCGGGGGGCCGGGCCCAGGCCGGGCACGCAACACCCATGTGAAGCGCTCCCGGCTCGACGAGCCGCGCACGTTGTTGCCGCGCAACTACCGGACACACTACTCGCACGTCGGGTGATAAGGCAGGCGCCATACGCGGCGCGCCGTTCACGGCGCTGAGCCCTGCCCGAACCCATGACATCGTCGCCGAGCGACCGCGATCGTGCAGCCCATCCTCGTCCTGCACGGTGTCGAGACCTACTGCTGTTCACGATGACAAGGGGCTCAGTGATCCGCGATCGGAACGTACCCTCACCGGGCGGCGCCTCCGCCATGGCGTTACGCGGCCAAGACTGACGTCCAGGGCGTTCAACGCGGCGGCCGGGTGATCTTGTCGGGGTGCGCGGCAGCAACGAAACGCATGGCGGTGGTCTCGGTGATCCCGAACAGCCGGATCAACCGCAGTGGGTCGGCCGTTTCGCGGGCCTCATGCAGCATGCGGTCCTGCCGCAACTGCGTCACAGTCACTCCCAGAGAACGAAAGGTACGACGCAGGATTTCGACACTGATCGGCGGGCCTTCGGGATCAACTGCCGTATGCCGACTCACCAACAGGTGAGGATTGGTGCACGCCGGCCAGCGGCGGTGACGCTCAACCAGCCATTCCCAGACGAGGTGGTGCGTGAACTCCTCCAGATAGAGGATATGGCGCAGGTGTCCACGCTGGACGACCTGCTGGCCGGCGGCCAGGTCGAGGTCCGTGATCAACAGTCGGGCAACCTCGCGACCAGGCAGCGCGTGCACTGCCACCAGCGCCACGATGACGCGTTGGAGCGCACCGCCGGTCCGGTCGACCAGCCCTGACAGGAAGTCCGACGGCACCGAATGTGGCAGGATTTTCACCGCACCGAGCGTCACGTTTCTGGTGGGGTCGCGGAAGATCACTCGCTCCTGTTTGAGTGCCCGAAAGAGGCTGGTCGTGGCGTTGCGCCGGGCCCAGGCTGGATTTCCTTGCCGCGCCGCCACAGCCTGCGTGATGTGGTCGCTGGTGACCTCGCGCAGACTGGTGATCCCTGCTCGGCCCAGGATTCAAGGACGGGTCGCAGCGTCGTCAAGTAACGGCGGCGAACGCCTGGCGTAGCTGCGAACGTGATGTTCCAACCGACCTTCGCCACGAAGGACGCTCACCCACGCCCCGCAGTTCGCGCGGGAAATGGTGCGGTAGCTGCGAGATCACCTGTTCGATCCACTCACGATTACGATCCCGCCGCCTCGTTGGATCGGGAAGCAGTAGACCGCGGGACTGGAGGAACTGGCACACTCGCTTGGCCGACAAGTACGGGTCGAGTTTCACCAAGTCGTAGACATCGGCTTCGGCGATGGGAACCTCGGCGCCGAGCCAAGAGACGATCACCGTGAGCGTCCGTCGGTTGGCGAAGCGCCGGGTCCTTTCCCAGTGCTGTTCGCGCATCACCTGCTCGAAATCCTCGACCAGACGCCGCGCTGGCTCGGTCAGCGCAGGCAGTTCATCAGGCCGTCGGCCAGCCAGGGAAGACCAATCCCGCTGGAGGTGGAACATCAACACCTGTTCGCCCGGCACGGCCAGATGCGGCGACGGTGCTGGCAAAGATCGTTCGCCCGAATGAGTCCGCCCGCTGCTACGCAACGCGGAACGCCGCACGCGGATGCCCGCCGGGATCGGATCTCCCAGCCACAGTTGGGTGAACGGCTCGTCCACGGCCTCGACACCGAACACCGTGAGATGCAGACAACAGTTGCGGCAGTATCCATCCAGCAGTGGCAAGCCATCACGGCCGCACCGTGCGCATGTGCCGATCGAATGGCCCTGGCCTCGCCAGCCTTGACACGCTCGGCAGCGATTCCGGCCGTAGCACATCCATGCTCCGCAGTCCGCGCAGGTACGGGGCGCCGGCGCCCGTTTCGTGTCTGCGTAGCTACCCTTGACTGACGTCCACC
This sequence comes from Candidatus Melainabacteria bacterium, assembly GCA_963702275.1. Classification (GTDB taxonomy): domain Bacteria; phylum Actinomycetota; class Actinomycetes; order Mycobacteriales; family Pseudonocardiaceae; genus DATEPR01. The sequence continues at coordinate 76,410 of CAVPCF010000089.1, read as the reverse complement.
GGGCTGGTGGAGCGTCCATCGCACGCGGACTCAGAAGCCGGGCTCGTTGCAGGATCTGGCTGATCGCCTCACCCACGTACGGCAGGTCACCCAGGGACTCCTGCGGCAACACGTCGTGTCCGTCGGCGTCGCGCAGGGCGAGCGCCACTCGCAGCCACATGCCCGTTCTGGACTGCCACTGCTTTCCCAGGCCGTATTCGGCGGCGAACGCCGCGCACTCCTGCGCGGCTTGCTCGAAGCCCCGCACCGGTCGGTGCTGAATTCGCTGGGCCGCGTCTGGCGGCAGGCGCCGCCGTATCGCGAACAGCCGCTGCTGCCCCGGCACCGCGGGTGGCAGCACCGACGGGTCGTCCCATATCGCCGTTGCCGCGGAGCTCGTATGCCACGGTTGATCTACCCGCACTCGATTCGATCCTGGATCACGTCGCAAGGGCACAGTCCTCGGCGCCGGCACACCGTGCAACAGCAGGATCAGTTGACGGGCTCTCGGGCGTGCGGGGTCCCGGTGAGTAACAAAGTCGATGTCGTCCTCGAGTCGGATCGCTTGCAGGCACGGGCGGCACAGTTCTTCGTTGCTGATGTGCGTGTGGTGTCGGCATCGTTGGCACCGACCAGTCGTCGGGTGGTTGCGCTTCCACGAAGCGCAACCCGGGCAGAACCGTTGTCCGCTCAGCAATCCCCAGCCCCAGCAAGCAGCGCACGGCCCAGCCGTGGCTATCGAGGTCCGCACCATCGTCCGGCTAGTTCGGGGGTAGTGAGCGCCGTGAGGACTTCCGGCGGCTGTGCGGGCGGACCGGTGCGCGCTCGGGTGCCTCGGCGCCGACCGCACGCTGGCCGCTGTCCGGTGTGCCCAGGCTCTCGGGCAGCGGCTCGGCCCGCAACAGCTCCTCGACCGTGCAGTCCAGCGCGGCACAGATCTTGTCGAGGTCGTCCAGGCGCACGGTGATCGGGGTCGAGCCCCACATCGCGGCAACCTTGCTCAGCGACGGGTTGAATCCCACCGAGCGAAATGCCGCCAGCACCTCGGTGGGACGCCACAGGTCCCGTTGTGCCGCCACCATCCGCAGGTTCCATTTCATCGAAGACTCCCCTTGTCCATCACCAGGCGTTGCGCTGCCCGGGAGTTGGCGGCCAGGTTCGCGTGTTCCGGATCGGCGTACGCGGTGGCCATGTACCGAACCGTGGTGGTCGCCCATTCGTGGCCGAGCACCTTCTGTACTTCCCACAGCGTCATGCCTCGCTCGTAGTTGTGCGTCGCGCAGGCATGCCGCAACAGATGAGGATGCAGGTCGGTTACTGATCCGGAGAGGTAGTGGGCCGCCGAGCTGTGCAATGCCTTGCGAAACGTCGAGGGCACGATCGCTGGCGCGATCGGCAGGTTCAGTGCCGCAACCGTCTTCGGTTTGCGCTCGGAGGGCCACAGCGGCGCCCGCGGATGATCAGCGTCATCACCGAACTCGCCGCGAACCTCCTCGATGTACCACCACAACAGTTCGCGACCCTCCTGGAACAGATACGCCTCCCGCTGCCGTGGACCGGACCCGCGGGCACCCTTGCCGTTCACCAGAAACCGGCCCCACTGACCGTGTTCCCAATGGACGTCACTGACGCATACTCCGCACAACTCGGCCGCACGCGCGCCGGACAGGTAGGCGATCTTGGTCATCACATAGTCGCGGCACGCCACCGGGTACTTCCGTGCCCGGGGCAGCTCAGTCCGCCACCGGGCGAAGAAGTCCGTCATGGCCGCCCGCGACGGTGGTACCCGCAAGCCAAAGTCGCCGCGGTGTTGCGGCCGGTTGAACTGGTCGATCGGCGACTCCACCGCCGCCCCGAACCGCCGCATGATCTCGCCGGCGTAGCGCTGCTCGAGGAACGCGAAGTAGCAATCGATGGCGTTGATCTTGCGCCGCAGCGTTGACCGTGCGCGCTTGCCAGGGCCGGCGAAGTACCGATCGACCTCGCGGGACGTCAGACGCCACGGCACAATTCCGTGGTACTCGCAGATCTCGACAACCGGCTTGACCAGGTTGGCCAACGTCGTGGCCGCCAGGCCCGCCGCGTCTCGCGCCCACTGATACTCCGAGATCGTGTCGACGAAGAAACTCTCCTCATCCTGGACGGACAGGCGAGCCTGCTGCCGACGCTGGAATGTGACCACGTCCGCCAGTCCGGTCTCTACCGGAAGCGGCTGCTGCGGCGGCTGTCCTGTCTCATCGATCATGAGGCATGGGACATACCGCTGAGCAGCTATGCCTTATGTCTGTGAGACGGATGACTCGCGACGCGTCTCGCTGATCATGAGGCAATTGTCAACGTCTGAAGTCGCCTGCGCGGATGTCCGAACTTCTTTGCACGCGATGCACTGTGGCCATGACCGTCACACCAGAGCGGAACTGGCGACGATCGCGATGCGCCCGACGTCCCCGCCAGCTAGGACGAGCTCGCAGGAGTGAGCCTCCGCGTGTGCGAGACGTTCAGAAAAGGTGGCCGGCGACCTGATGCCACGTGTCGACAGCCTGAGCGAGTTTGGTTGATGCCCCGGCGGCGGTGGTGATCATGGCGATGGCGGCCCTGGCGCGGGTGATCCTGCGGGGCTCATCCGGAGCAGCGGCCCCCTCGGCGACATCGGCGACGTGGTTGAGCAGCTCGGTGCGCTGATCCTCGGCGATCTCGGGGGCCTGCTGGATCGCCTCGCTCAGCGCGCGGATGGCCTCCGCGATGCCGGGCTCTCCGCGATCGGCAACGGTCTGGATGGTCGCGCCGATGGTGGTGAGCGTGTCGGCCACCGCGAGGTGGCTGTTGTGCACCTGACTGTTGATCGCGCCGACGTTGCCGTAGACGGTCACCGGATCGCGTCGCTTGCCCTGCCCGGATGCCTCCGCGTACTCCGGCATGAGATCCAGCACCTCCGCAAGGTAGTTGACCGCGACAGCGACATAAGCCGAGTGGATTCGAGGAGCAATCCCAGCGGTGCCTCCATACGCCCGTCGTATGATTCTCCAACAGCTCTCCGATCTCCTGCCGAGCGCATCACCTCGCCACGTATATCCCGTCGTTTGATTCGCGAAAGTGCGTAGTATGTCCGGGTCTGATTGCGTCCGGAGGTGGGTCGGTCTATAAGGAGGTCCGGAATCTCTTGTTCAGGGTCTCCGCCTCCTTAATCCCCGGGTCGCCGCCTGGTATCGTCCGGAGGACCTCGGCGGTGAGGAACCAGTGAAGTGGGCTCTCGATGTGGTCACAGGGTGGAAACCCGCGCGCTTGACCGGGCTGGTCGCGGTCCCCGACCGTTTCGTACTGCTTGACGCCCTTGTCGATGAGCTTGGCGAGCTGATCAGCGACTGCCTCCGCATGAGCATCCTCCCGGAGTCGGGCGAACTTGGGCGGGTGCTGAGCCGGGAGAACTAGACGCGGTATCGACCGGCTGTTGGCCGACCGTGGGCAACTACCCCGGTGAAGCGTGGCAAGGATCGGTGACAACTCGTTTGACCACTTGTTGAGATTGGCTAGGAAAATCTTCTCCTGGGTTGGATCACGGTAAATCAGATCACGGGAGCTCCAGGGAATGCGATTCCGCTCCATCGCACTAAAGCTCCGACGGTGATGTCGTGCATGAGGGCTGACGCATCAGGAGACATGAAGGGCGAGAGCGACAGGTGCATCCCCTTGCTCCACCTGTAGATGTCGTACAGGAGGGCTGGCACATCCGTCCAGGACTGTTGCAGCCTTCGCTGCTCCAGGAAAGGGTCCAGGGCTGTGGCACGCTCGGCCGCTTGGGCCGCGATGCGTGGTCCGAACTCCGGCACGGCTTCGCTGATCACCCTGCGTGCGGCATCGGGATCGGGCAACCGGGTGTTGCGCGCAGATGGCATATGGGCATTCTGGCCTCACACCGCCCGCGCCGCAGCGAAACTGAGTGTCGAAAACGAACGTTCGTGTGCCACGTCCACCGGACGGACGTTTCCGCAGGTGGTGCCTGTAACGGTTGTGGCGTCCGCAGCGGGACGCGCTCGCTGCGGCCCGTTGCGACGAGATCTTCATTGACAAAGCGTCCGGCAAGCACGCAACCTCAAAACGCCATGTCATCCGTGCAGGCGGCTTCGGACATTGACAGCAATCCGTCGAATCATGGCCATAACGCGTGGTGCGTGTTGAACCAGCGCAGTAACGCGTCGTAGCGGCTGTTCCCTGGCTGGTAGCGGATGCCGAGGCGGTGGTCGACCTCGCGTTTGAACTGGCGAAGCTCGCGTTTGGTGGCGCGCCCTGGGGCCTGGCGCCAGCGGGGCATGGCCAGGAGGCGGGCGAGGTCGACGGTCTCGGGGTAGGTCACGATCGGCGTGATCGGGTTGTGCGTGGGCAGCTTGCCCGTCAGGAGGTTGTGGCCGATGAAGGCGTGGATCAGTGGTGCACGCCGGTCGTGGTAGAGCCCGTGTCGTGACCAGACCGAGGTGATGTGGACGGCTTCGGCGAAGGCGGTGGCAGCAGCTTGGCGGCCGCGGCGGCGGGCCAGGTGGCGGTGCCGCTTTTGGGCCTGCCTGATTTCGGGTAGGTCGCCGATGTAGTACTGGGCGGCGGAGTGGCCGCGGACGGGCCGCCCGAGCCAGATCATGTGATGGGGACAGATATTGACCTCGGCCGGTAGCCAGGTCATGGCGAAGGGGAAGGCGTCGCGGCGTGCCGCGCAGTGTCGGCAGACGGTGCGGCGGGCGTGCCCGGGGATCGTGGGATTGACGCCGGGCTGGGTTGGTTGGCGCATCTCGGGCAGCGCGTGCAGTAGTGCGTGCGGGGACCGGCGGGTCGCCGCTGCCAGGCTGTCGACGGTAATCGGGGCGTGCTGGCGGGTGCCGGTCAGATGCGCGCGCAGGTCGTCGGGGTGGAGCTGGTTGGCGACGGCGAGCCGGTAGAGGTAGGACTTGGTTGTTTCGCCGGTGAACGGCGGGACGGGGGAAAGGCAGCGGGGAGGGTGGGGTGAGTCGGTCGCCGAAGGGGAACATCAGGCGGCGCCGTGCTGGCTGGACTCGGCGGCGTGGTCGACGGGGATGGTGTCCATCAACTTGCGAGTGATGGCCTCATCGCCTTCCAGAATGGCCAGTTGGGCGGCGGCGCGGACCAGATGGGAGAGGCTGCCGATCATGCCGCCGGTGCGGCGGTGCAGGTAGCGGGAACATCTGGTCAGGGAGCCGGGCTCGTGGCGGTGCAGACGCAGCGCGTCCTCCAGCGTGGCGACCAGGCCCTTCCATTCGGCGGCGTAGGGGAAGGGCGCCGGTGTTGATCAGCACGCAGCGGCCGGCGATCTGTTTGCCGCGCACCCCGGTGAACAGCTTGCGCTCGACGTCGATCCCGGCGTAGACGAACGTCGCGGGCAGGTGCTCGGTGAAGTATTTGAGGTGGTCGGACATGTCCTCTCCGGCCGCTGTCGCCAGATTCAGGTTGTGCAGTTCGTCGACCAGGACCAGGTCCACCCTCGCCTCCAGCATGATCTGGCAGACCGCGTCGGCGATATCGGTGGTGTTGTAGCCCCGGCTTGCCGGTGGCAGTCCGAGGAACCGGGCGAACTCCATCGCCAGCTTGCGCGGGGACCCTTTGGGTGGCGTAGTCACATAGACCACCGGGATCCGGTCGGACAGCCTGCCGGGATAGCGCTGGCGCGATCATCAACTCGTGGGTGCGGCCCAGTTGCTTGAGCGCGGTGGTCTTGCCGGTGGTCTGCTGGCCGGACACGATCAGGCCGCGACGGGCGCTGATCTCCCGCCGGTTGAGCAGGGTCAGCAGCCGGCCCTGGCGGGCGACCTCACGGACCGCGGAGGTCGCGACAATGATCATTTCGGAGTGGTAGTTGAGCCTTGCCTCGTCGTAGATGTCTTTGTCCTGGCTGGATAGCGCGGCCCATTGCGGGTCTGGCAGCAAGTCGAAGCGCGCGGCGGGAGTGTCGACGAATCGCCGCCATCCGGCCAGCGTCATCGTCGGCTCTCGCCGGCCGGTATCCGGGTCAAGCTGTTGCGCGAGTCCGGCCCCGTCGTCGTGGCTGCTTACCACCACTTCTTGGCCTCCTCGTGGGCGTCGAACACCCCCAGGGGAATCACCTCGGCAGGGCGGCCGGTGTCCTCGTCCTCCTCCCAGCTGTCATGCGGGGGCGCCGGTTGAGGTTGCGGCGTGGGCAGGGGCCGCTGGACGGCGGCCTTCGCCCGAGCCCGCCCTGACACCTTCTCGTCTTTCTTGTCCGGCCTGCTGTGGGGACCGCGTTCCGCCTTGTCCAACAACGCTTCCGCGGCGTGAGCGATCTCCGCTTCGGTGGCTGGATCTTGGCCCCGGCGGGCCAGCGTCTGCCGTGCGTGGTCCCAGACTTGCTCGCCGAAGGGCGTGGGTGCGGTCCTCAGATGTGTCCAGAGAATCGGGATCCAGCCGCCGTCGTGGTGGTTGCGGACCCAGACGCGGGTGATGTCGTAGGGGTCGTAATGAACCTCCCACAGTCCCTTCCTGGCCTGCATGCCGGAGTGCTGGCGGCGGTAGGGGTTGAGCGCCTTGCCGTCGTAGACGCGGTGGTTGATCTTCACTCCATAGGCGTTGATCGTCCGCCAGACCGCGGGCAGCAGTTCGATATAGTCCTCAGGCGCCAGCGGGACGGGAACATAGCCGGCGGTTTCCACCAACGCCGCGTACATCTCGTTCGGTGTCAACGCTTTGCCCGGCATGAGCGGGTGTCGCAAACCGTCGTGTGGCCTGGTTTGCCATGACGACACAAGCCATTCGTCCAATAGCGCCTGCAACTCCACCATCGACCAGACCGCACCCTGCTCAGCGTTCTTGCCGCGCCGTTCGACACTGGAGCCGACATGGCCGGCGACGTATTGAGCGAACAGGCTGGCCAGCGCGGAGAAACTGGTCTCAACGGTTCCCTTCTCCCACGGGGATCCCTCATGCGAGGGCTGGAGGCTGATGCCCATCGCCCGGCAGGCGTTGCGGAACGCCTGGGACATATAGACCATGCCGTGATCGCAGACGATGGTCTCCGGCACGATCACCGGCATCGCCGCCGCGGACTCCAGCCGCTGGTCGATCTCGGTGAGCCTGCGGTGCGGCAACACCGAGCGGGACATGCGCAGCGCGTCCGCCCAGCCCGGCCGCATCGGCTCCGGCGTCAGTGAGCGGGCGAGCAGCAACGCGGCGTCCACCGCCTTGGTCGTCGGGCTGAGTACCGCTGCGGGGATCGTCTTGGTCGCCAGGTCGATGATCCAGGTCAGCTCGACCCTGTCGATCACGCCGTTGTCCAGCACGACCCGCACGTCCATCGGGGTGGAATCGATCTGTGTCCACTCGCCCGGCCGCACGACGGTGACCGTGCCGAACGGGCCGTCCGGTCGCTGGGCCAGCGAGCGGCGAGTGCGGGCGGACCCGAAGGTGTGCTGGCCTGCCGAAACGCGTTCGGCCAGGCGATAGAACGTCGCCCGCGCGGGCATCACCGATGCCGGGTCGATCCCGTGCTCGGTGGTGAGGATCTGCTCCACTCGCCGCCGCAGCCGGGCAACCGTTCCCGTCGACCGGTTCGTTTCCTCAGCCACGGCCTGGCTGATCGCGGCCAGCACGCGCTCGTCGGTCCGGGCCCCTGGACGGCGGGCCGCCCGGTGATCGACCAGACCCCACACGCCCTGCTTCTCATACGAGTGCCGAAGCCGCTGCAAGGTACTCAACGGCACCGCATGCCCGGCGGCCGCCAATTCGCTGACCTTGGCCATTTCCCGCTGCCGCAGGGTGCGCGTCGCCGGGTCGTACTCCGGGCGCGGACGAGCCTTCCGACCAGAGTCCGGTGGGATACCCCGGATCACCTCGACGACGTGCCGCTCCCACCACCGAGCTTGCTCCGCAATATCGGCAGGAAGACTGTCCATCAGGCCCTGCGGAGGCAGCGGTGCCGCAGACCGCGTGACCAGCCGGAATCCTGGCGCGCCGAGCAGGTCGGCCATCGCGATACGCGATTCCGCACCGATCACGTCGACCAACTGAGCCTGAGATCCGGACAGTCCGGCGATTGTGTGGGTGGCGCCGTCGACCACGATCTCGTCACCCACTCGCAGTTCCGGCGGCCGTGACACTGTCATCAATGGGCTCCACCGATGCGGACCAGCGACGATCCGGTCAACGGTGCGCTGGTCAAGTCCGTGGCCAGGAACCCGGTCCACATCAGGTGGAACAACGACGGCAGCACCGCGATCCGGTCTCCCACGGCCTCGACCGTGGTCATCAACGGCGCTGGCCGGGCGAACGCCTCCACCAGCAGAGCGCGATGCTCCTCCCGCAGACACCGAGCATGCCGATACCCGGCCAGCCAGCGCACATTCGTCGCCAGAACCGGATCAAGCTCACCCACGCGGCGATAACCCCACCCCACCGACTTGCACGCTTCCGCGGTCGCTGCGAACGCCTCGGCGTCGATCGGTTTGATCCGCTTATCGGGGCGGACGTCGACGACAACGCCACTGCCATCGGCCTGCCGGACGAAGAAATCCGGGACATGCCGGCGGATCCTTCCGCCCGCCGACCAGGACAACCAGAACGGCTGAGCCGCGAACGACCGCACCATCGGTGAGAAGTCCAGCATCATCAGGTGGTCGCGTTCCAACCACGACTCGAACGCGACGTGGCGACCCATGCTTGCGGCGAAGTACAGGCCCGAAAAGTTGCGTTGCCCCTGGTAGGACGGGAAGCTCCGCACCGGCGGTAGATCTTCAAACCGAGTGTTCCAGCAGACCTTCAGTGCACCGCGCCGTTCGGTGGCGCCAGCAGGACCCAAATCCCGGTATCGAAGCTCGAATCCAACCGTTTGACCAGCATCGACAGCAACAGTCGGGCTGCTACCGGCCACTGCGTCATCCCCAGGCTCGTCGCTGTATGGACAGCGCACCCTACCGGCTGATGCCTCATCTTCGTGAGACGACGCGCCGAATGCCTCAGAACGACGGGACTACCTCGACATCAACGAGACAGGACAGAGACAGCCAACCCACGCTCCTTGCCTTCAGCAAACCTGGAAGGGCATCAGCGAAGATGAGATCACTTCAGGAATCCCGAAGCAACTTCAACACGCCGAATCCAGGGCAGACAACGAGGAGGCCGCTGATCAGCGGTCGGCAGGGATCCGGGAAGCGAACGAACTCAGGTGATGTCGGACTCAACCGCCGGAGTTCGGGTTCAGCAGCCGCGACAGGCCCTCAGGATTCCCGAGGTTTGCTCAGCGGCCGTGCGCGACACACCCCGAACCCGAGCGCTGACGCGGGTGTGTCGGGGAGTTGGGCGGCATGACCACCCGACCACGCCACACCGCCTCCCGGTCGGAACGCGGCGGCGCCCCCGACCTCGCCGCCGTCACCACGACAGCGGCGGGGGCGGTGCGGGCAGCCCCACCACAAACCGTTCCCGCGACAGCGCCACGGAACGGGGCGGTCTCCGCGAGCCCCGGACCGGTTGTCGGGTCGATATGCACCGGATATGGCGGACTGGACCTCGGCGTACTCGCCGCGTTCGGCGGCGGCCGCATCGCGTGGTGCGCCGACCCCGACCCCCACATCCGCCAGATCCTCGCCGCCCGACTGCCCGGCGTGCCCAACCTCGGCGACGTGCGCGGCATCGACTGGACCGCGGTGGAACCGGTCGAGGTGCTCACCGCCGGGTTCCCGTGCCAGGACATTTCCGCCGCCGGGCGGCGCGTGGGGATCGAGAAAGGCGAACGCAGTGGCTTGTGGACCGACATCGTGGCGGGCGTTCGCCTACTACGACCCGCGCTCCTCGTCGTGGAGAACGTCGCCGCGCTTCGCTGGAAGGACGGAGGTCTGCACCGTGTACTCGGCGACCTGGCCGAAGCAGGGTATGACGCGCTCTGGCGTAGCGTCCGCGCCGCCGACATCGGCGCCGCCCACCGCCGCGAACGAGTATTCCTGCTCGCCTGGCCCCGCCCCCGCGCCGCCAACACCGCAGGCACAGACGCTGCCCACACCGACCGCGCACGACGGTTCCTCCAACGGCATCTCAGCGGCCAGCCGGCAAGGCGGGCCATCCCTGTTGGACCAAGTGCGGCTACTGCCGACCCCGACCGCGATCAACCCGAACGACAACGAACACCCCGACCAATGGCTGGCTCGTCGCGAGCGACACACAGCACGGGGGATCAATGGCAACGGGATGGGTATGCCCTTGTCGATCGTGGTCCGGTTGCTGCCGACCCCTACCGCGTCGGACGCGAAGAACTGCACGCACCGCACTCAGCACGGTGGGCCGTCACTGCCCGACGAGGTCCAGTTGCTGCCGACGCCTCGGGCGACCGACGGAACCAAGGGCTGCCCAGCGCAACGCGGCTCCAAAGGGGACCTGATGTTGCCCTCGGCGGTCATGCGGCTGCCCATCCTGGAGACGGGCGGCGACAGCACGTAGCCCTCCCCGCGCCGACCGACCAGCAATCCGCCGTGTCCGCGTCGGCTCGCCTCACGGTGGACTGGGGCCACTACGCGCCAGCGGTGCGGCGGTGGGAACGGGCGCTCGGGCGACCGGCCCCGTTTCCCACCCAGCCGGGCACACACGGCCGCCCCGTGTTGGCCCCGGTCTTCGTGGAGTGGCTCCAGGGGCTCGAACCCGGCTGGGTCACCGCCCTGGGGCTGCCGCGCACCGCCGAACTTCGCGCGCTGGGCAACGGCGTCGTCCCGCAACAGGCCGCCCACGCCGTCGGGCTGCTGCTGGCCGACCTCGCCGACGCTCCTCTGCACCGCTGATACCGACACATCCGCCGACCGTCTCAGCCACAGGCAGGAGGCGAACGCGGCATGACCACCTCAGCGTCCACCCCGGACCCCCGACCGACATTGCGGTGCTTGAGCCTCGGCGCCGGCATCCAGAGCAGCACCGTGCTGCTTGCTCGCCTGCGAAGGCGTGATTCCCCGCTTCGACGTCGCGCTGTTCGCCGACACCGGCTGGGAACCGCGCGCGGTGTATGAGAACCTCGCCCGGCTCCGCGCACACGCCGGCACATTCGGCATCCCGGTGCGCACCGTGTCGGCGGGCAACATTCGCGACGACGCGCTCGACCCGGCCCACCGGTTCGTATCGATGCCGCTGCATGTCCTCAACCCGGACGGCACCCGAGGACTCGCACGCAGGCAATGTACCTCGGAATATAAGATTTCGCCACTCAAGAAAGCGGCACGCGAACTGCTCGGCTACCCCCATCCGCGGCGGGTGCCGCGCGGGATGTATATCGAGCAGGCGATCGGCATCAGCACCGACGAGTTCACCCGCGCCAAAGACTCCGGTGTCCAGTATCTGCGCAACGTGTTCCCGCTGATCGAGCTAGACTGGGACCGCGCCCGCTGCGTCGAGTACCTCGCCGAACGCGGCTTCGAGAAAACCGTGAAATCCGCGTGCTTGGGCTGTCCTTTTCACGGAAACGCGGGCTGGCGCTGGATTCGCGACCATGATCCCGACGGGTGGGCGGACACGGTCGAGTTCGACAAGGCCATCCGGCACGGCTATCCCCACGCCACGCACGCCGGACAGGAATTGCGCGGGCAGTACTTCCTGCACCGCTCCTGTCAACCCCTCGACCAGGTTGACCTCGATCCGCCGATCACCGCGAAGCGGCACCTGCGGCTGGTCAGCACCAGTTCGGTGGAGGAGGACGACCCGGACGGGTGCTCGCCGTGGTCGTGCCGCTCGGGCACCGCCGTCGTCGGGGAGCGTGCGGCATGACCACGCCCCAACACCCTCCCGACACCGCGTCACTGTTCGCCGCCGACTGGCGCTCCGGTGACGCAACGAGGCGTCGCGTCACCGGGGTGAGCCTGGTGGTGCTGGCCGCCTACGTGGGCACCATCGTGACCGCGAACTGGGCCTCCACCCACTGCAGTGCCCTGCTCGTCGGCGCGGTCGCCATACCGGCCGGGACGCTGTGGGCCGGGGTGACGTTCACCCTGCGGGACCTGCTGCACGAGTGCCTCGGCCCACGCGGCGTGCTCGCCGCGATCGCGGCCGGCGCCGGGCTGTCCTGGCTGCTGGCCACACCGCAGATCGCGGTGGCCAGCGTGCTCGCCTTCACCACCTCCGAACTCGTCGGGTCCATTGTGTACGGACGACTGCGGGCCTGGTCGGTGCTGGGCGCGGTGATCGGCTCGAACCTGGTCGGGCTCGGCATCGACAGTGTGCTGTTCGTGCCGCTGGCATTCGGCGTCTTCGCCCTCGTACCCGGCCAGACTCCTGGGCAAGACGGTCGCCACCGTGCTCACCGTCGCCGTGCTCGTCGCGGTGCGGACAGTTCGGCGGGCGGTGCGGTCATGAGGTTCTACCTCGGCACCCTTATGTCGGCACAATCGGTGTGTCTCGCATTGAGACTGGAGCTGGGCTTTGCCCGGTGTTTGTCGCTTGCAGCGGGGCGTGTCGTCGTTCTAGCTTCTCCGCCCATGAAATTGATCTTTTACTCGTCGGCGGGTTGGGAGACGTGGCGCCTGGAGCACCGTTCCGTGGTGCCCGAGGGCATGCCGGTTCTGATCGACGAGGACCTTCGGTTCGAGGACGGCGTCGAGCAGCAGCGTCCGACGGTCGCTGTGAACCGGTGGCTGCGGGAGCTGCCGTCGGCTGGGGTGCACTCGCCGAATAGTTGGGAGGTCTATGCGCGGGCGCTGCGCGCATGGATGGAGTTCCTGGCTGATCGTGGCGTGGGCGTGTTCGAAGGCCGGCGGCGTCTGCGTGCTGCGTTGAGTTCCTACGCGGAATACCGGTTCGCCGGCGAGTTGGGGATGAGGTTCGCGCCTGCGACCTGGAACCTGCATGTCGGCGTGGTGGCGGCGTTCTACCGGTGGGCGGTCGTTGAGGAGCTGGCGTCCGCCGAGCCGTTCAGTTACGCGACCGCGTTGCGTGTGGTGCGGGACGTGACTCGACAGGTCGAGCGGAATCTGGCGAAGGTTCGTGCTCCGAAGGCGCACGTGACGGTCAAGCATCTTGAACCAGACTTCGCTGAGCTGTTTGTTCGGGCATTGGAAGGTCTACGGCCCGATGGAACAGCGGACCCTCAGTTCCGAGGGCTCGAACCAGGTCGTAATACCGCAGTGGCGCAGTTGGTGCTCAGCAGCGGCTTGCGCCGTCAGGAGTTCACCCACTTGCTGGTGCCCGAGGTGCCGCCGCTTCCGCCGGACCCAACGCCAGTGCCGATACCACTGCCTGTTGCAGCGGCGATCGCGAAAGGCCGCAAGCAGCGGACCACGTGGGTGTCGTACGAGGCGCTGTCCGCGGTGCACCGCTACCTCGCGCTCGAACGACCGTTGGCCGCGGCGGGCTCGTCGTGGCACCCGGACCCGAAGCTGGGGCCGCCGCTGGTGGTGACCGGTGCTGACGGGGCTGGTGGCACGATCAACGGTCGCCGGATCAACTGGTCTCGCATAGGCCCGGCCGAGCGGCTGCGGCTGGTCGATGCCGCTGGGGGCTCACTGCTGCTGGCGTTGCAGCGAGACGGCAGTCCGTTCCTGGACTGGGCCACTGTCTTCCGGCGCGCCTCCGATCGGATCCGCGCTGACTTCGATCCGCGGTTCCCGCATGTCAACCCGCATCGGCTGCGGCACTCGTTCGCGATGTCCACATTGGAGTGGCTGGTGATGGGCTACTACCAGCAAGCGGCCGCTCTCGTGACGGACACCGACACGGACCCGGCGCTCGCGCTGTTCCTGACGAATGTCGGACCCGCTGATGGTCCTGCGGGACCTGCTGGGGCATTCCTCGGTCGCCACGACGGAGCTCTATCTGCGGCGACTGGACACGACCCGGGTATTCAGGGAAGCCTACGAGACGGCGGGGACACAGGCCGGTCTGACGCCCACAGTCCTGGACGAGGTCAACGACGAGTTCACCGAGGACTTCGGGCCGGCGGAGGTGGCCGGCTGATGCCCGCACACGTTACTGACTCCCCGCTGCGCCTGACGTTCGTCTTCAGCAGCGGCCGGACCCACGTCTGCCGACTTGATCGCTATCCCTGTCAACCGCTGGTCAGGCAACTCGCGCTGGGACTGGAGAACCTGGCCCATCCGCACGGCGACGTCAACGCGAAGGGGACCGCCAAGGACTACACCCGCTGCATCGGCCACATCACCCGGTGGCTGGACCTGGCGGGCTTCTCCGGGACCGTGGCGGACTTGACGGCAGCGCACATGGTCGGCTTCTGGCGCAGCACTGATGCCGTCGTGGAAGGAATGTCTCGCCGGCTTCTGCGCTCGGTGGACGCCCACGTCGAGCCCGTGCGCGAGGACGTCAGGAAACACTTGGACGGGCCGCCGTTCCGGGTGACGCACAACCGCGACCGCCAGGCATATCGCCCCTACAGCGACGGCGAATGGCAACGGCTCGTGCGCTGCTGCACCGACATCGTCACGACGTCCTGGTCCGAGCACAACGAAGCGATCAAGACGGCAACGGAGGGTCGAGATCCTGCGTTGGCCGGCTGGTCTGAACAGAACCTGCTGTGGTTGCTGCACAACCGAGGACCGCTCGGGCAGCTCGACGTCGCGACACACATGGGATGGAAGGACCGCACCGGCGTCGTGAAGCGTGGCGGTATCGCTACGGCGGGCGCGAAACTGTTCGTCACCACCGACGTCGCACTGGCCTACCGGCTGCTGTTGGGCACGACCAGCGGGATCGTCCCAGACGGCCTCGACGATCTGGAGCTGTCCGACGTGGACTGGGCCGGCGACGAGACGATCGTGCTGAGCTATCTCAAACAGCGCACGGGACCTGAGAGCCTGAACCTGCCGGCACCGGCGGTGCGCATCCTGCGGCAATGGCTGCGGCACTCGGCTCCGATTCGCAGCTTCGCCCGCGACGACATCCGAGCGAACCTCTGGCTGAGCTACTACCCAGCCGGACCCGGACACAAGCGCGTGCTCGCTCCGGTCTTCCAGTACACCACGGTCCAGTCCTGGGTCGCCCGCCACAACCTCCTTGGCGACGACGGTCAACCCCTGAGCCTGCATAAGGCCCGGATTCGCACCACGTTCCATCACCGTCGCGACAAGAGCCGGTGGACCGGGCGCGTCACGATCGACCCGAACCACACCGCACGAGTCGAGGGCGACCACTACCTGTCGGCCCCGACACCCGCCCAGAAGGACTCCCTCGAAGCGGTGATCGAGCAGGGACAAGCCGACCTGATCCGCAAGGCGACAGCACCGCTGGTCCTGACCCAGGACGACACCGAACACGCCGCAGCTCGATTGCCCACCGAATTGGCCGGCCTGCGGGTCACCGATGAGGTGATCGCCGAACTGGTGGGCGGACAGCGCGACGTCTTCACCGCCGCCTGCGCCGACCAACTCGCCGGACTGCACGGCCCCGCCGGGAAACCCTGTCCCGCCCGCCCATGGGTCTGCCTGTTGTGTCCGCTCGCGGTGTTCGCCCCGCGTCACGCGCCCAACCTGCTGCGGCTCAAAGCCTTCTTCGCACGCAGCTTCCGGCAGATGCCCTCGGCGCACTTCATGACCGTGTTCGGCCCCTACGCCCACCGCTTGGACGAGATCCTGCCGCGCTTCTCCCCGGCGACCTTGGCCGCGGCACGAACAGAAGTGAGCGACCGCGACCACGAGCTGCCGCTGCGCCCGGAGGAGACGACCTCATGACCGTCCCGGCCCCACACCTGCCTGACGATCCGGCCCGGTCGCCGTTCGCTGGTCGCAGGGTCTGCGACATCGCTGGACTCGCGCTCGTCTCCGGATCCGAAGGGCCACAATTCGACGACCCGATCTGGGATCTCAACGACGTGGCCGGCAAGCCGGTGCAGCTGGCAGGCACCGTCCTGGTCTGGGACTTCACCGCGATCACCCGTCCGCACTGGCGGTGGATCGCGCGGGAACTCCTGCTCGCGCTGCTGGCACCCGGCCACGACCAGGTCGCGGCGCTGCCGCTGGCCTACCGCCGGGCACTGAATCCCAACACCTGCGGCAACCGGCTCAACTTCCTGACCCAGTGGTTCAACTGGCTGTCCGGGCAGGGCGTGAGCTACCTCGGGCAGGTCACCCAGCTGCACTGCGATCGGTTCCTCCAGCACGAGCGGGAGCGCGGGCTTGCCGCCTCGACCCTCCTGAGCGTCGCCGTCGTGATCAAGGACGTTGCTCGCTACGGCGACCTGTTCACGACAGATCATTATCCGGACGGGTTCATCCCTTGGAACGGCAAGTCGCTGGTGGCGGTGAGTGGCTATCAGCGCGGCGGGGAGAACGCCACTCAGCCGGTCCCGCCGGAGATCCTGCAACCGGCACTCCAGGCCGCGTTGCACATGGTCGAGGCGGTCGGTCCTCACCTCGCCGCCGTCGTTGAGCAGCACCGCTCCCGCAGGCAACAGCCACGGATCGCGCAAGCCGTCCAGCGGGATGACGTCGCGGCCTACCTCGCTCGGCGCATCGACCAAGCGCAGGCGCTTGCCCAGACCGACGACTCCAGGGTCGCGGCGCGGCTCAAGAACGGCTGGCACCACGACGATCCGCTGCTGCGAGTGGCGTTTGGCGACATCGCTCACGACCTCGGCGTTGAGTTCACCGGCACGATGGTCGAACGCCACCGCGACCTGCTCGAAGACGCGGTCGCCAAGCTCGGAATCGCGCCGGCCATCGCACGCGATGCCGCGCTGATCGACCGCGCCGACGGACAAGGCCGCGTGCCATGGACACCACCGCTGACACCGGTGCGCCTGAGCTACCTGCGAAGCCAGGTGTTCAACGCCTGCCTGCTGGTCACCGCCGCGATCAGCGGCATGCGGTCCGGGGAACTGATGGAGATCACCGCATCATCACCCCTACCACCGCGCGAACTCGGCCCGAACCTGTTCCGTTTCGCTCTGGGCAGCACGAGAATCAAGGGCGAGCAGTTCGGCGGCGTTCACGATGAGTGGGTCGTCATCGAACCCGCCTACCGAGCCGTTGAGCTGGCGACCCGCATCGCTGGCACCGAACCCGGCGAGTCCATCTTTGGACGCTTCACCTTCGCCTCCCGGTTCAACACCTTCCGCAACTGGGTCAACAGCTCCGCGGGCGCCAGGCTCGGCTTCGCCGCCATCCCCGAGGGTCGCGTCACCGCACCGATGCTGCGCCGAACCCTCTCCCTGGAGCTCGCGCACCGACCCAACGGCCTGTTCGCGGCGCAACTGCATCTCAAGCACATCTCCGTCGCGACAACCGAGGGATACGCCGCACGCCCAGGCGGTTCCCAGGCCCGGTTTCGGGCAGAGACCGTCATCGAGGAGCGCAAGCACCGGGAGAGCCTCACCGTCGCTGCCTTCCGCGACTACCAGGCCGGCGTCCTACCCGCAGGACCAGGAGCGCGTTCCCTAATCACGACGTTCGAGCACGTCGACGCCCAACTGCGCGAGCACCAGACCAGCCAACCCACCGTGGTCGCTACCGACCGACAGGTCGAAGTGCTGCTGAAGAAGCTCACCAACACCCTGCACATCCAGGCCGCGAACTACTGCTGGTTCACCGATCCCCGAAAAGCGCTCTGCCTGCGCCTGGCCGGCACACCCGATGCCACCCAACCCCTCGCCGGCCTCTGCGACGCCGCCCGATGCCCACAGGCGACTTTCCACCAGCACCACCGTGACGTCTGGGCCAGCAGCGCCCGCACCACCAAAACCTTCCTCGGCAACCCACGCATCCCCGCCGGAGAAAAACTCCGCCTCACCACGGAACACGAGCGCGCACGCCAGGTCGTCGACGCGATCGACGCGAACTCAACCAGGAGCAACCGATCATGACGATCAACGACGCGCAACGAACCCAGACCGAAGCACGCATCCGAGCAGCCATGGACCGGCTGCTCAGCGGCGACATTCCCCCGGGCGGCCGCTGCGACGTCAAGACCCTCGCGAGCGCAGCACGGATCTCCCGCGCCGCCCTCTACCGCACCTACCTCCACCTCAAGGTCGAGTTCGACCAGCGCATGAACCGGCTGCGCGACAACAACCAGCAACCTGACCCGCGCGACGCCCAGATCACCAGGCTCAAGACCGAAAACGTTCACCTCAGGGCCCGACTCAGCGAGCTGACACAGGAGGTCGTCGAACTGAAGGCCAACCAGACAGGGGCGATCTCACAACTCGTCGCGCAGCACGAGGAGCTGCTCCGACTTCGTCCCGGCGCTGCCGACCTCACCAAGGTCGTCACCCTGTCGGCCGCGAGGACGCCATGACCTCCATCACACCCCCGGTCGTCCATCCGCGACACCCGACGCCGAACACCAGTAAACGTCTCGGCCGGCCAACACGGAGGCTCGCAGCGACACGGACCCCGCTGAACATGTCGCGCGCTCACAAAAGCACCCACCAGCCCGCCTGGCTGGCGCGCGACCTCGGCGTGCCGCTGTTGGTCTCGCATCGGCGTCTGGCCGGCCGCCGCAGCCTGCCGCGCGCGACCGGCCCGTGGGCGCTGGACAGTGGCGGCTTCACGGAACTTTCGCTGTACGGCGAGTGGCGCACGGACGCCCGCACGTATGTCACCGCCGTGCGCCGCTACTCCGAGGAGATCGGACACCTCGACTGGGCGCGGGCCAGGACTGGATGGTCGAACGCCATGTGAGAGCAAGGACCGGCGCGACTCTGCGCACCCACCAGCACCGCACCGTCGCCAACTACCTCCTGTTGCGTGAGTTGGCTCCCGAGTTGCCGTTCATCGCGACGCTGCAAGGGCAATCGGTCGCCGACTACCAGCGCTGCGCGGACCTCTACGAGCGGCACGGTGTCGACTTGGCCGCGCTGCCTCGGGTCGGGGTTGGCAGCATTTGCCGACGCTCGCACAGCGGCGAGGTGGAGCAGATCGTGCGCTCGCTGGCAGGCCGCGGCCTGCGCTTGCACACCTTCGGCGCGAAGGTCCTCGGCTTGTCTCGCTATGCCGACGCGGTCTGCTCCAGTGACTCGCTCGCGTTGGAGTTTCCGGGGGCGCCACGTGCCCGGCTGTTCTCCCAGCCACCGCAGCGAATCCAACTGCGTCCACTTCGCCTTGGCCTGGCACACCAAGCTTCTCGCATCCCTCTCAGCTACCGACACCGGCGACAACGATGACAGCCCAGAACCCCAGCGACCGGTGACGTCGTCTGCGCACCACCAGATGCGCGCGAGCACGCGGTCGCGGATCGCGCCCGCATCAGGCGAGCGCGGCTTTCCGGCCTGCCACCCGTACCCGGCGCAGAGCGCTCGATCACGAGCACCTCGCCTCTGGCCACCGCCGCGTAGCGGCCACCCGACAGGGAGTCAGCCATGACCACGAACACCAACCCCGACGGCGTTCCCCGCTGGGCCGCGACCGCTGGCCGCCGCTCTCTCGCCCAGCGAGTCGCCGCGCACGGCGCCCGCCTGTTCGGCTCGTCGAAGCGACGACCGACCGACCGTGAGCAGCGGCCCGACGACCGACAGCGCGGACGTGTCGTGGGCGGTCCGCCAGCGCGTCCTGCGCGAGTACCACACTGCCACCCTCGCCCAGGCACGTCGCGGGTCCGAGGACCTGGTGCGCGCCGGGTTCAACACCGGAGCGGTGCCCTACGGCTATCGACCCCGACGAGTCCGGATCAGCCCATCGGGGCGGCGTCCGCGGTGGCGGACGCGGCTGGTGATCGAGCCGGCCGAGGCCATCGCGGTGAAGCTGATCTTCCGGTGGCGCGCCGAGGCGGGGTTCGACACCGGCGCGATCCGGCGGCGGCTCATCGACACGGCGCTGCCCCGCGCCCCGCGACCCGGAGACCGGACTGGAAGGCGTGTGGACACGGGCGGCGGTGCGGGCGATCCTGCGCAACCCGAAGTACACCGGCCGCCAGGTCTGGGGACGCCGCCACCATGGACAGCCGGGTTCCCCGAGCGCAGTGGGTCTGGTCGCAGGAGTGGGTGCATCCGCCGCTGATCACCGTCGCCGAGTTCACCGCGGCCAATCGCCACCAGTGGCTCGCGGACACCCCACCGACCGACAACGGCGCCCTGACGTCTGCTGAGTTGCCGGATCGGAGGGCGGCCTGATGACCCGCCACGGCGTGTCCACCGACCATGCACGTCGACCCGGACGGGTTCGCCCCCGAGGCCACCACCGCGCCGGGGCGCGCCGGGCCGGGATCGGCGGCGATCACGATGTCACCGGGATCTTGTGCGTCGCCGCTGCCGGGCGAGCAGGGGCAGCCGGGCGGGACCGGTGCGCCGGACGGCGCGGGGCCGTCTACGGGTACCCAGCGGGTGATCCGGTCCCGACGTTGTTCACCCCGGCCCAAGCGGCGGACCTGTTGCAGGTGCCGGAGTCGTGGCTACGCCGCCGGGCCGCCCGCCGCCTGGTGCCGTGCACGTTCCTGGGCAAGCACCTGCGCTTCTCCCGCGCCGACCTCGACCAGATCCTCGCCGACGCCGCCCGGCCCGCGACGCCAGCCCGCGCGCCGGCGTCCGGCACCAGCGCGGCGCCCCGTCGCCGGGGCCGCCCGCCTGCCCGAGCCCGAATTGACTCCGCCGACCCGATGCGGGGAAACGCACACGTTCTTCAGGCGCGTGAACACAGTTGGGTTGCTGTTTTTCCGTCCACAGAGCGTCCATATGGCCGTGCCGTATTTCCGGCACGGCCATATCCACTCTTTTCTTGAAAGTGAGCCGACCATGGCTTGGGTAGAAAAACACCGAGGCAGTTTCCGTGTCCGCTATCGACTCGACGACGAAACAATCTTCACCGAGAACGGATTCGCCGACCAGGACGAGGCGGACAACCGCGCGGCCGACGTGGAGTCTGACCAGCGACGCCGCCGCTTCGTCGACCCCCGACTGGCGCAGACCACGATCGACGAGTGGATTCGATCAGTGGTCGGACGCGCACCGCGTCGCCGACATCACCTGGGCGACCTACGACTCCCACATCCGCAACCACATCCTGCCCCGCTGGTCGGGCACCGCCGTGGGAGATATTGCGCGGATCGCGGTGAAGGGGTGGGTGAACAAAACACTCCGCGCGAACATGGCCGACAAGAGCGCCCAGGACATCCTCGTGTTGTTCTCGATGATTCTCGGGGAAGCCGTGGACGAGGGGCTGATCGGGTCGAACCCGTGCCGGAAGCTGCGGATCAGTTTCGAGGACCGGCCGGAGCGTCCGCACGCTGCCACCGATGAGGTCGACGCGCTGGCCGGGCGCATGACCCCGGACAACGGGCTGATGACGATCACCGACGCCTACACCGGGCTGCGGTGGGGCGAGATTGCCGGGTTGCAGTGGATCCGCACCTACCTCGACGACGACACCCCGCACATCGACATCGACCCCAAGTTCGGCGCGCTGCACGAGGTGCGAGGCAGGTCGGAACTCGGCCCGCCCAAGACCCCGGCCAGCGCCCGCACGGTCCACCTGCCCCCGTTCCTGGCCGACGAGCTGCGGGCACACCGCGACCGCAACCCCGACGCCCGGTTCGTCTTCACCGGGGTCAACGGCGGGCTGCACCGGCGGTCCAACTTCCGCCGCCGGGTCTGGCTGCCCGCCCTGGCCGGGGACGAGAAGAAGGGCTGGTCACCACTCAACGAGGAGATGCACTTCCATGACCTACGGCACACGCACGAGACGTGGTTGATCGAGGATCACGTGCCCCGGATCATGCGGCTGGTGCGGCTCGGGCACAAGCGTAAGGACGTCGACGACCTCTACTCGCACGTCACCGAGCAGATGATCGAGGAGACGCTGCAGGCCCTCCAGCAGCGGTGGGAGCAGGATGGCGGGTGGACCTGGCAGGAAAGCCCCGCTGTGGAGCCAGAAGCGGCATGACCTCTTCGGATTGGGGCTTGTGGTCAGGAGACCGTGCTCCCAATTTGCTCCCCAAAATCAGAAATGGCCTGCCGATGAAGATCATCGACAGGCCGTCTGACCAGGCAAAACACGGTGTGGGCGATGCAGGGATCGAACCTGCGACCTCTTCGGTGTGAACGAAGCGCTCTCCCGCTGAGCTAATCGCCCCGGTAACGGCCAGGGGACCGCTCGGTGACGTTGCAGACGGTACAGGATCGGTGGGTGGACACGGAAACCAGGGGGTTACCCCGCTGGGTGGATCGCACTGCTCCAGGCGCCGCCGGGGAGATTACGCACCGCCAACATTCGTGGGGATGCTGTTCCGGCACTGGTAGGGACCGGCCATGATGAACAGGCAGGCGATGTGAGTGGGGAGATTGGTGACGGAGCGAAGTTACCAGGTAGCGCTACGAAGTAGTTCTGGCCCAGATGAGTGAACTACGGCCAGAGTTAGAGCGATTGCGCTCACTTGGACGTCACAACTGTGTGGCTCGGTCGTTTCCTGACCGGGAAGGAGCAGAGGGGTAACGACGATGCGAAACGACCATGTGACGCTCCGCGCAACAGCGGTCTTCGACCTGCTGGCACCCCGGTGCCCCGCGGTGCCCGTTCGGGTGGAGCTACGTTATGACACACGTGACCCGTATGCCGTGGTGGCGGCCTTCCGGACCGGCAAGGCCGGCTGGGTTGAATGGGTGTTCGCGCGTGACCTGCTGGCGGACGGGCTGATCGCGGCCGCCGGTGAGGGGGACGTGCGGATCCGGCCGTCGGCCGATGATCCCGAGGTGGTCGTGGTCGAGCTCAGCTCACCGTCCGGTCACGCGGTGTTCGAGGCTTCGGCCCAGGAGTTCGCGGACTTCCTCGACCGAACCTACGACGTGGTACTACCCGGCAACGAGCACCTCTGGGTCGACGTCGACGAGGCGCTCACCCACATGATCTCGAACGATCTCGGCTGATCAACGCGGCCGGGTGCACCGAGCGGTGACGCTCGGGCACCCCGATTTGGATCGACGTCGACCTGTCCGATAAAGTTCCGCTCGCACGAGGCGGACGGTGATCATGCCGGTCGACGACTGTTGAGTGTATGCGGACGTAGCGCAGCTGGTAGCGCATCACCTTGCCAAGGTGAGGGTCGCGGGTTCGAATCCCGTCGTCCGCTCGGCAGCGGCCCTCAAGGTCCGGGTCGTATCCTCGAAAGTCTCCGGTCGAGACGTCATCGAGACAGCGGCGGAGTGGCCGAGTGGCTTAGGCAAGGGCCTGCAAAGCCCTGTACACGGGTTCGATTCCCGTCTCCGCCTCGGGCGACTAGCTCAGTGGGAGAGCGCTACCTTGACACGGTAGAGGTCGCAGGTTCAATCCCTGCGTCGCCCACCAGGTGTTATCCCTGGTCAGAACCCCTTCGGCGATCGTGCGCCGGAGGGGTTCGTGCGTTGTTGACCGCGATTTGACCGCAGTGTTCGCCATGTTGGCGCGTCTCACCCGCTGGTGAAAGAGGTGGGTGGTGACGGATGGTGGCCAGGGCGCGCAGGGCGGTGTCGTCTGCGTTGGGGAGGGTGTGAGGTAGTACTCGGTGGCGCGCAGGCTGGCGTGGCCGAGTCGTTCCCGGACGGTTTGGACGTCGGCGCCGCCGGCGAGCATCCAGGATGCGTTGGCGTGGCGTAGGTCGTACATGCGTACGCGGCGGGTGATGCCGGCGGCGGTGAGGGCGGGTTTCCAGATGGCGTTGCGGAACCAGTCGCGGGATAGGTGCGGGTCTGGCTGGCTGGCATCGCCGCGAGGGATGGGTGGTCGGTCTTTGCCGGTGGCGCGGCGAGCGGCCCGGTAGTGGGCGTAGGCGGCGCGGCAGTGCGGGCAGCGGCAGCGGCCGAGGGAGTATGCGGTGAGGGTGCCGTGCCGGTGACGGCTTTCCGTGATGGCTTCAGCGCGTGCGGTTGTGTTGGTGTCCCTGGGCGGGCTGATGACTGTGCCGTGGATGGCGGGATATCTGCTGAACAGCAGGTCGTGTGGGCCGAGGCGATGTTCGGTGAGGTGGGTGCGCAGCCGCGCGGTCAGCGGTTGGCTGATTCGCAGGGTGCGGTGTTCGTGGTTCTTGGGGTAGTCCTTGACGAGGAAGTGTCCGCCGGTGGGGTGGAACGTGGAGCGCAGTTCCAAGACGGTACGGGCGACGGTGATAGTGCGGACCTCGAGGTCGAGGTCCGCGGTGCGGAGTTCGGCGAGTTCGCCCCAGCGCAGTCCGGTTTCCAGGGCGGTTTCAGCCCATAGTTGCCACCGCTCGTGGCCGAGCGCGGCCAGCAGTGCGTCGAACTCGGTGGGTGTGAGGATGTGGAGGGGTCGGCGGGGCCGGAGTGGTCCTCTGATGCCCCGGCACGGGTGGATGGTCACGATCTCGTCGGCGAGGGCGGTGGTGAAGATGGCGCCCAGCACGGTCTTGCAGCGCTGGACAGTGTAGGAGGACGTGCCGGTGTCGAGGAGTCGGCGGAGGAAGCTGCGGATGTGGCCGGGCAGGATCTCGGCCATCCGCATGCGCCCGAACACCGGCAACAGGTGTTTGCCGATGATGTAGGCGTAGCCCTCACGGGTGCTGGCTTCGACGGGGTGGTTGGCCAGCCAGACCCCGCATACGTAGCGGGCGAAGGTTTGCCGGCCGCTGCGGACATCGATGTAGCGGCCTTCGGCGACTTTGGCTTGTGCTCGGAGCCCAGGCCCGGTCGGCGTCGCGTTTGTGGGCGTATGTGCCTGCGGAGCGTTCCTGTCCCCGGATATCCCGGTAGTAGGCGGTGTAGTGCGGGCGACCGTCACGACCGGTCCGCACGCGTGAGTAACCCACCGTAGTCACCTCCTGGTGATCGTTTGACCGTGGCGTGACCGCGGCGCCTGCCACGGTCCCAATGTGGGGAGATCGCCTGCATCGTCTCTCGGAGATACGTGTTGGGCAGGTCGGTGGCAGTGTTCGATCGGCTCCGCCGCGGGGGTTACAGCAAGAACTGAGTCAAACGCGGCCAGATCGGCTCGGGTCGAGGCTTCCACCGGCGCCGGAGCTCGCGGTGATGGTGCAAGCGGTACAAAGCGAGCCTTGTCATGCGAGTCACTGGCTCGGGCTAGAGCGTTACAACCGGGCCTTGTTGGTGGCTGTATCGCTGATCTCTGGATGCACGTGAAGCGCTGGCCGGGATGACGAACGGTACCGCGAATGGTGTCCTGCTCACCGGGTTGGTCCAGTCCACACGGCACCGACTGGACCCACGGGGCGCGGTGGGTCCTGGAAGAGTGGAAGAGTACGACCCCGACATTCCGATTGAGATCTCGTCACTATTGGGCTGATCGGGTTTGTCGTTGACCACGGACGCGCGCCGCACGTACTGTGCGTGCGACCCGCTCCGCACGAATTGATCAACAGGTCGTACTCATCTCGGCGCTGCACGAAACCGAGCGAGACATCGACAAGGCCGTGGCCACGCGCATGGAGCGGCAGCAGCGAGTGCTGTAGGACGCCACCAAGCGATTTGAGATCCTCGTGGTCGAGGCCGCGTTGCGGTACCCGAGCTGCCCACCAGGCGCCATGGCGGCCCAGATCGACCGGCTGATGATCGTGGCCGGGTTGCCCAACGTCAGGTTCGGCGTGATCCCGCTGGACACCCGGCTACCCGGCCGTACCGATGCACGGCTACTGGATCATCGACGACCTGGTGATGGTCGAGACCGTGACCGGCGAGATCACCACCCTCGACCCGGACGACCTGGCGCTGTACTGCCGGTTGACCGACCGGTTGTGGGTGCGCCCGCCGCTGGGCTGAGCGTGTCTAGGACTGTGATGAACAACGAGTCGGTGGAGTGGACGCCGACAAGACTATCTACACCGCGGTAGGTCAGACCATTCACCAACTACGACCCACTAAAGAAGTCCGACCGGCTGCTGACTGGCCGGCTGCTGCATTGGGTGTGTGACGATCCACGGGTGGTCGTGGTCCATCCAGTTGGACGAGGATGCGCTCGACGATCCTGCTGTCGTCGAGCCCGCGATGCAGCGGGTCCGTCGCGTGTGGACGTCGTTGGCCTTTCAGCCCTACACCGTCGACATCTGGTTCATGGACCCGCGTCTGGTCCCGCACTCTGAAGCCCCTCGACGGCATCGCCCGACGTCTGGGGCTGTGACCATCGCCGGTCAATGATGAAGCACCCCCCGGCAGCGAAAAACGGTGCACAGATCGAGTTCACCGGCGTGTCGCCTACTTCTTCTTGCCCTTCTTCGACTCCGCCTCATACGCCTCGGTGATCTCGGCGGGTATACGGCCGCGGTTGGAGATCTCCCAGTTGTTCTGCCTGGCCCACTCCCGGATGGCCTGAGTCCGCTCGCGGTTGCCAGCGGAGCCGGAAGGCTTAGAACTCCTAACAATATTGATCATGGAATAGATTGATCATCAGGGTTGTTGATTCGGCCGTGAGGAAGGGTGAGCAGCCACCGTGGATCGTGTCCGACGAGTTGTGGGCGCGGGTCGAGCCGCTACTGCCGGTCGTCGTCCCCCGGCGAAGCGACCGTCCAGGTCGTCCTCGGCTGGATGACCGCAAGGCCCTGTGCGGCATCCTGTTCGTTCTCTATACCGCCATTCCGTGGGAGTTCTTGCCCCAGGAGTTGGGCTTCGGATCAGGGATGACGTGCTGGCGACGGCTACGCGACTGGAACGAGGCCGGGGTCTGGCAGCGGCTGCACGAGTCGTTGCTGGCCGAGTTGAATGCCGCTGGTGAGTTGGATTGGTCCAGGGCGGTGATCGATGGCTCTCACCTGCGGGCCATGAAGGGCGGCCCAAAACCGGACCGAGCCCGGTCGACCGTGCCCGAACTGGCTCGAAACACCATCTGATCACCGAAGCGCACGGCATCCCGCTGCAGGTCTCGTTGACCGGCGGCAACCGCAACGACGTCACCCAACTGATGCCGTTGATCCAGACGATCCCACCAGTGAAAGGCCGCCGAGTCCGCCCGCGACAGCGACCGGACGCGCTGTACGCGGATCGCGGGTATGACCACGACAAGTACCGCAAACAGGTACGCGAGGTCGGGATCACGCCATTCATCGCCCGCCGCGGTGAGGAACACGGGTCCGGGCTGGGCGTGTATCGCTGGGTCGTGGAGCAAAGTTTCGCGTTGCTGCACTGGTTCCGGCGGCTTCGCATCCGGTGGGAGATCCGCGACGACATCCACGAGGCGTTCCTGCGTCTGGCGTGCGCCATCATCTGCTTCCGCCGACTGGTCAACCTGCAACTCTGTTAGGAGTTCTTAGAGGGCATTTGATCTTGGTTTAGGCGGCTATGCCCGTTTGAGGTAGATCGTTTCGCCAGGTTTGGGTGGATTCACCGGTCAGGATGCGGCTCATTATGTTAGCCATCGCCCAGTGGATCATCGTGCGGGAGCGCTGAGGAAGGGCTTCGTAGTCACGGACGAGTCGCCGATGCTGCATCAGCCACCCCAGAGTGCGCTCAACCACCCAACGACGGGGCAGGACATGGAATCCTTTGGCAGTAGGGCGTTTGACGACATCGACCTGGATCCCCAGTAGAGCACCATGGTTGACGACAGCGTTGTTGTAGCCGCCGTCGACCCAGGTCGCCGACACACTCGGATGCTCCACAGCAATACGGTCCAGAATCTGCTGTCCCGCAGCCGAGTCCTGCACTGATGCCGCGGTCACGATCACGGTCAGCAGCAGGCCGAGCACGTCGGTGGCGATGTGCCGCTTCCGGCCCTTGATCTTCTTGCCCGCATCGATACCTTGACTGGATTCGCTGACGTTGCAGGAGGTTTTCACGCTCTGCGAGTCGATGATCGCAGCGGTCGGCGTGGCCGTACGACCCTTGGCGATACGAACCTGCCCGCGGAGCAGGTCATGCAGCGCCTCGGTGGTGCCGCCGACCTCCCACTTGGCGTAGTAGTCATAGACCGTCTGGTACGGCGGGAAGTCATGGGGCAGGTACGCCCACGCGATCCCGGTGCGGCACACGTACAGGATCGCGTTCACGATCTCTCGCAGGTCATGCACTCGCGCCGCCGTGCCCGGCCCGCGGCGGGCCGCACGCCACGCGGTCAACATCGGTTCGATCAACGCCCACCGGGCATCGGACAGGTCACTGGGGTACGCACGCCGAGAACTCACATGTTGATCAACAACCTGACTCCCAAGATCGATACCGACAGATCGCCACAAACCAAGATCAGATGCCCTCTTAGAGGCGGAAGCCGTACCACGCTTGACCCTGCCACCGGTGCGCGTCGCCGAGTTGACGAACTCAGCCAGTTGGTCTCGGAGTGTCGCTGCGTTGTCCTCGTTGAGGTCGATCTCGTAGATCACGCCGTCAAGACCGAACGTGACGGTCTCGATGCTCTCGCTCGTGGAGCCATAAGGTCGTCAACGAGCTGGACGATTGTCTTCTGGGCCATGGTGGTTTGTTCCTTGTGTAGCGACGTAGCGGATTGCTGCTGGCCTTGGTCAGGGGCAATGGATCAAGCTTGCGGGGGAGTGTAGTACCGGCAGGTGGGGAGGTGTGGATATCCCGCGGCACGGTGGACTCACGGGCCGGCCACGGTGGTCTTGGTGTTCCTGTCTGGCTGGCGTCGCTTGTCGCGTGCGTAGATGACCGCTGGTTTACCGTCGCCGGGGCTGCGCCGGTTCATCTCGAACAGGGTCGTCGCGGTGATCAGGTCGCTGAGTTTGGCGTAGCCGTAGTTGCGGGGGTCGAAGTCTGGACGTTGCTTGGTGATGATGTGGCCGACCGATGCCAGCGAGGCCCAACCGTCGTCATCAGACGTCGCCTCGACAGCGTTGCGCAGCAGGGTCACCAACGCGGTGTCTCCCTTGAGTTGCACGGCCGGCGTGGTTGGTTTCGGTGCGGTCATCGAGTCGGCCGGTTGGGTGGGGTTGTCGGTGTAGGTGAGGTTCTCGATGTAGATGAACTTGTCGCAGGCCGCGACGAACGGCTTGGGGGTCTTGCGTTCACCGAACCCGTACACGGTCAGGCCGGACTCGCGCAGGCGCGCGGCCAGCCGGGTGAAGTCACTGTCGCTGGAGACGATGCAGAACCCGTCGAAGCGGCCGGAGTACAGCAGGTCCATCGCGTCGATGACCATCGCCGCGTCGGTGGCGTTCTTGCCGGTGGTGTAGGCGAACTGCTGGATGGGCTGGATCGACTGGGCCAGTAGCTGGTCTTTCCAGCCCTTCAGGCTCGTGCCGGTCCAATCGCC
The DNA here is from genome assembly GCA_963702275.1 of Candidatus Melainabacteria bacterium. GTDB lineage: Bacteria > Actinomycetota > Actinomycetes > Mycobacteriales > Pseudonocardiaceae > DATEPR01. The sequence continues at coordinate 47,374 of CAVPCF010000089.1, read as the reverse complement.
GTACGCGCGTTTCACGTGCGCGGTGCCGGGCTCTTAACCAGCGGGTTCTATGGTCGAGTCACTGGTGGCGCATAGATCAAGATGGCTGACCAGGGAGTCCGTGATCATGAGGATCTTGCCGGCGGACGTTACTCACGGCCACGACGCGGGACCGAATGGGCCACCGATCCAGCCCAAGTTTAGCCTTGAGGCGCTGCGTTTCCGGCGCAGCCGGAGGTTGGCGTCGGCCGACACCGTCAACAGCGAACTTCCACCCACCCCCAATCAACAGCAGAGGGCCTTGCTGGGCACCATCATCGGTGGACGCATCGGTGACCGGATCGGCCTGGTGCGCACCGTCCGACTCGGCAACGCCCTGCTCATTTCGGCGTTCGCCGCGCTGTTGTGGTGCGACAACAAGTACGCGGCCCTGCCGCTGGTGTTGCTGGTCGGGTGGTGACCAACATCCCGTTCGCCGTGCTCGTCAAGCTGGGCCAGGACTACCCTGCCGACGCGGCCTGGCGGTGAGCGCGGGCGGTCTGTTCATGCCGCTGCTGGGCATCATGGCCGACCACCACGGTCCCTACGGTGCGTTCGTCGTACTCGTGCTGATTCCGTTGGTCGCCATCGCGATCTCGACCGGGCTGCGGGAGCCGTGACGGCGCGGACGCGACGCGCGCGACCATGTCCTTGCCGGTGGCCTTGTTGCGGCGGTGTGGCGGGCGTCAGAACATTCCGTTGTCGTTCGCGGCGGTCTTCGGCACGTTCTGGATCACGTCCCAGTGCTCGACGACCTTGCCGTTCTCCAGACGGAAGTAATCGGCCAGCGCCCGTCCCGGATTGGCCGGGTTGCCGGGCTCGAGGTCCAGATGGGAATGGGTGGCGACCATGTCACCCTCGGCGATCACGCGCTTGATGTCGAGCTTCAGGTCCGGGTACTCACCCCGCAGCCACGTCACGAACCCGATGAACGCCGCCGGGCCGTCCTGGGCGTCCGGGTTGTGCTGGATGTACCGCGGTCCGAAGTGGTCGGCGATCGCCTTCTCCGGGTTCCCGGCGAAGGCGGTGGCGTAGTAGTCGACGACGACCTGCTTGTTGCGTTCGAGATCCGACATGACCTGTCCTCCCGACGTCTACGCGGAACTGGTGTCACTACAATTTTAGTGTAACACCATGATCATGAATTCGCGACTATGCTGGTCGGCCATGGGCTCACACACCGTCGACTGGAGCGCGCTGCGCGCACCGGCCGCCGGTACGGGCGAGGCCACCGGACGCAGGGAGCGACGCAAGCGCGCCACCCGCCAGATGCTGATCGACACCGCCACCGAGATGTTCTTGGCGCGCGGTTTCGACGCCGTGACGGTGACCGAGATCGCGGAGGTGTGCGATGTCTCCCCCACGACGGTGTTCAACTACTTCCCGACCAAGGAATCGCTGGTCCTGGACCTCCCTGGCGATCTGCTCGTCGCCCTGCGAGCCGCGCTCGCCGACCCGGCGACGACGCCGCTCGACGGCATGGTGCGGATCTTGGCCGGTGAGCTGGACAACCTGATTTCCTGGCTCGATGCCCAGGACGACAAGGTCTGGGCCGCCGAGGCCGTGCAGCGTTTCGAAGACATGGTCCAGGACACCGCCACGCTGCAAGCGCACCACCGCAACATGCTCCAACACATGACCGTGGCCGCCTGCGAGGTCCTGGCCGAGCGCGCCGGACTGGACCCGCGCGACCCCGAGCCGCAGATCGCCGCGGCCGCCCTGCTCGGCCTGTGGAGCGTCCAGGTCAACTCTTCGCGCAAGCACCTGGACGGACTCCACGACCCGGCGCGAGTGCGCGACGCGGTCACCGCCGACGTCCGCCGCGCCGCGGACCTGCTCGAGATCGGGCTCGCGGCATTCGCCACTGACGCATGACCTGACGTCGGGCGCGCGCCGTCTTTGCGCCTGGCGATCAGTACGCCCGCGTTGAGCAGCGACCGCGCGAGGTCCGGCAGCATGCTGACGTCGGAACTCGTCGCTCGGCAGCCTTCCACTGCTTCCCACGCCGCCGCTTCGGCTTCGTCGGGCCGGTGGTCGTCGAGCAGGACACCGGTGTAGTTGCTGAGCGCACCGATGAGATAACGCAGCACGTCGGTCGAGCCGGACTCCTAGCTCAAGGTGCGGAAGATCTGGATCGCTTCGGTGCAGGCAGCCAGCCGTTCGTCGATCCGACGGCCTGCTCGGAATCGCTCGGCGGGCAGCATCATGCCTTCCGTCAGATCCGACCGGAGGTCCTCGAGGCTTGTGCGGAAGACCTCGGCCTGACTGCGTTGGTACGCCTTGGGATCCTGCACGGACATGCTGAGCATCGCGCTGTGGGCGATCAGCGCCAGTCCTGCTAACTCGGTGTCGCCGGGTTCCGGTCGCCGAGCGCCGGGATGGAGCCGACCAGGAACACGTTCTGACCGACGACGGTGGTCGCGGTCTCGTCGAACGTCACCGCCACGGTCGCCACGCCACTGCCCTGCGCGGCCACGTCGATGGCCGCCGCGTCGCCGGCCGGCACCGTGATACTCGCGTTGCCCGAACCGTCCACGATGACCGAGGGGCCGGTGCAGCGGCCACCGGACGCGCTGCCGTGGATCACGTCGCAGTACGTGCCCGCCGGAAGGCCGGTGGCGAACGTCCTGGTCAACGCGGAGCCCTCGTTGTTGATCGCGACGAAACCGGCCGAGCCGCGGCTGAACCCGATCGCGTTGTTGCCGTCACTCCACCAGTTGGCCACCGCATTGCCGGCCACCGCGTTGTGCCAGCCGACCATGCCCACGATCGCCGGCGTACGGTCGGTGCAGGCCCACGCACCGTTGCCGCAGTCGGTGTCGGTCACGAAGCCTTTGCTGTCCGCGGGCGGCGACTGGTCATTGTTGCCGAAGGTGAAGCTCGCATAGACCTGCGGCGTGCCGTAGCCCCACGCGAGGTGGAACACGTTGGCCAGCGTGTAGGCCCCACCATCCTTATAGGACAGTGTGCTGCCGCTGCGGTCGGTGTCGTGGTTGTCCACGAAGGTCACCGAGGACCCAGGCGGCTCGAAGCCCCAGGTCTGGCCGAAGGTCCGCAGGTTGGCGATGCTGCCCTGGAACTGCGCCTTGAGCTGCTGGCCGTAGGTGAACTCCAGCACGTTCCCGGTGCCCTCGTACATGTTCGGGTTGACCGCGCCGCCGGGCACGACCTCCTGGTAGATGAACGCGGGACGGGTCAGCTTCGACTCGATCGCGGCGATGTCGCTGTCGTTCATGTGCTTGGCCGAGTCCAGCCGGAACCCGTCCACGCCAAGGCTTTCCAGGTCGTTGAGATAGCCGGCCAGCCTGCTGCGGACGTTGTCGCTTTCGGTGAACAGGTCGGCCAGGCCGACCAACTCGCATTCCTGCACGTCGGCCTGGCTGTTGTAGTTGGTGACCTGGTCGTCGGCGTTCGGGCAGTTGGCCGGGAAGTGATGGAAGTCGCCGGTGGTGTAGAGGTTCGGGTACGTGAACTGGTCGTTGAATGTGGTGCCCGCGTAGCCGGTCCCGCTGCTGTGGCCGGTCATGTGGTTGAGCACGGCGTCGGCGTAGACCTTGATGCCGGCGTTGTGGCACGCGGTGACCATGGCGCCGAACTGGGCGCGGTTGCCCATCCGGCCTGCGATCTGGTAGCTGACCGGCTGGTACACCTCCCACCATGGATGGGGCGGGTTGTTCGCCGGCAACGAGATGGACTCCTCGGGCGGCGCGACCTGGACGCCGCCGTAACCGTCCGGGCCGAGCACGTTGGTGCACTCGCTGGCGATCGAGTTCCAGTTCCACTCGAACAGGTTGGCGATGACGTCCCTGGTGGTACCGGCGGCAGCCGGGGCGGCGTCCGCCGCCGCGACGAGCACACCGCCGAACAGGACGGTGGCCAGCGAGATGGCGAGCAGGCCACGAAGAGGCGAAGAATTACGAGTCACGCAAAGCCTCCCACGGCAATCGACGACACTGACGTCGCCGCGGACATCTCGGTCACACTATGAGCATCACACACACAAGCGTGGCGGACCCGACGAACCCCGGTCAAGCGGTGCCCGACAGGTGTCCATCACAGCACGCGAGCAGCAATGCGCCTGATGCGCGCAGGGACCTTGGTACCACTCGGCGCGCACGGTGGCGGCACCGTATGCCGGTGCAAAGCCGTCCACAGGTGGTCACCGACTTCTACCGAACCCGCGACCTGAGTCGGTATTTGCCTGAAGCGAGGGCGCGCCGGACTTCGGTGGTCGTCTGCTGTGCGTCGAGGTCCCCGGTGTCGATCGCGTGGTCCTCGAGATCTCCGAGCCGTTCGAATGCGCCGTGCAGGCCGGTGATCGCGTCGACATCCTTCAGTTCACCGACGCGCTCCTTCGCGCGCGACGACGTGGTTTCCAGGTCTGAGGACTACGTAGGACAGCGCCAGGTGGTCATGCTCCGCGGCCGCGCGAAACGGTGGCAGGAACCACGGTCCGACAATGCCGTCGACCACGACATCGTAGCCGCCGCGCGCGAACGTTGCGACGGTCCCACGATCGCTTCGACGACCACCCGCTACCAATGCGGAATCGGTCCGAAGAATACGGAAGAAAGGGTGGAGCAGCACGTCAAGTCGACAGACCCGGCCACCGTCATTGCTCTGATCGAGTGAATTTACTGCACCAAGGTGATTACGGAGCGACACCGCTCTAGGGTGTAAACTTCAACATTCCGACTCAAGTTGGAGGAACGAAGCGTGGCCGCGTCACGCGACGGTCGCCGCTGTATGGGCGTAGGCCACTCAGGGCACCAGGATTCGCGTACCGTGGCGGCAGCTGCGGGACGAGCCGCACTGGTGAGTGCCGACCCCACGATGCTGGTCGTCTTCGCTGACCATGACCGTCCTGCCCTGCTGGCCGGCGTGCGAACCAGCCCCACCGCGTCCTGATGCTGCTCACCGACGGTCTCGTCCGTGACCAGGAGGCGATCCTGCGTGGCTGCTACCGGGAGTTCGGCGCCAGTGTCCCGCTGTTCGGCGGCGCCGCAGCGGATGGCTGGCGGACGACCGGCGCCTACCTGCTCGGCAACGGACGCGTCCACACCGACGCGGTGATCGCCGCCGAGGGCCGGTCCATCGGCGGGCAGCGTGATCGATCACGGCAGGCTGGTGTGGCGATGACCGGCGACCAGGCGTGCGAGCAGGCACTCGGCGGACACGAGTTGGTCGGCATGCTGACGTTCGGCTGTGCCGCGCTGCGTCCGGCGCTCGGCGATGACGGCACACAGCGGGGGACCGAGCGGCTGGCCAACTGGACCGCCGGCGTCCGATTCCATACGTACCCCGCGTTTCGGGATCCACGCAACCAGACACCCGCCGTCATGGCACTGGCCTGACAAGACCCCTGACAGGACGTGACATGACAGAGCCACCGGGATCATCCAACATCGGCCTGCTCAAACTCCTGGACGTGATGTTGTCCTATTCGGACGAGGGCTCGGCCATGGGCGTCGCGGTCGCACACGCGGCCCAGACCCTCAAGGCCGAGGTCGCCGCGATCGTCGTGGACGACCGCGTGACGGCCTGTGTCGGGTTCCCCGCCGCGATGACGGCCGAGGCCGACGTGCTCGCCGTGGCCTTGCGTGCGCGGGAGAGTCTCGACGTGCCGGGCGTGGGCCGCTGCCCCGCGATCAGTGCCGAATGGGACGGCGCGCATCGCGGCCAGCTCGTCGTGGCCCGGGCGGGGGACGGCTTCAGCGTCGAGGAGCACAGTGTCGTGCGGGAAATAGCGCGGCTGCTCAGCATGACCCTTGGCGTACTCCGCACCCTCCAGGCCGAACGCGCGATGCGCGAACGCAGCGAACGCGAGGCGGGGGAGAAGGCGGCGTTGCTGGAATGCCTGCGGCGGCGGGAGCTGCTGGAGGAGCACCTGTTTCACATCCAGCGCGCGATCTCCCGTCGGCGGCCGCTGCCGCAGATCCTGGACATGATCACGTCGGCGACGCAGGACCTGCTCGGTGACGAGGTGGTCGGGCTGTGGCTGTGCGACACCGTGGACACCGCGCGGGCCAGACTCGTGTCCGGTGTGGGCTTCGACGTCGACGCCAACCTGAACGGACCGGCCATGCCGCTCTCCGACGCGGGCACGGCAGGTGCCGCGATGTTGACCGACGACGTCGTGATCCAGTCCGGTCACCAGCACACGTCGGACGTGATCGCCGACCTGACCGGCGGCAAGCTGTGCGTTTCGATGGCCGCGCCGGTGCACGACAGCGGCACCGTGACCGGCAGCCTGCTGGTCGGTTCGTACCGGCCGGACCGCGAGTACATCCCGTCCGAGGTGCAGACGATCCGGGCGTTCGCGGAGCAGGTGAGTCTCGCGTTGACCGACGCGAACACGGTCGAGCGGATGTATCACGCGTTCCGCGACTCGCTGACCGGCCTGGCCAGCCGTGGCCTGTTCCTGGACCTGTTGCGGCAGCGGTTGATGGGGGCCGAGGGTGACGGGTCCGCGCTGGTGGCGTTGCTGTTCATCGACCTGGACCGCTTCAAGGTCGTCAACGACACACTCGGGCACGCGGCCGGCGACTCGTTGCTGGTGATCACGGCGGACCGCCTGACATCGCAGTTGCGGGAGTCCGATATCGCGGCCCGGTTCGGCGGTGACGAGTTCGTTGTCATGCTGTCGGGCGTGTCCACCGCGACCGTGGCGGCCGCTGTGGCGCAGCGTATCCTGCGGGTGCTGGATGAGCCGATGGTCATCGCGGGGCAGCGGTTGCAGGTCGGCGCGAGTATCGGCATCGCGTTGCACGACCCGGGCGTGACCGACCCGGCCGACCTGATCCGACGTGCGGATATCGCGATGTACCAGGCCAAGCGGAACGGTCGCTGCGGCTACCGAATCTTCAGCGAGGACATGCGACCCGCCGGCACGCCCGGCGCCACCGAAGCGGACGTCCACTGAGCCCTCACAAGCCTGGTGAAAGCGCTTCGATCTGGGCATCCGGACCGGTCAGTACGGTGGTGATCCTGGCACTGTTGAGGATCTCGTCGAATGTGGCGCGGGCCAGCGGTACCAGGAGTGCTGCGAGGAACACTCTTCTCACCTGACGCGACGCCCGGCAGGAGTGATTTAGTTGGTCCCCGGCCATCCCGCGCCGTCAAACCAGTCACGTGATCATCCGACAGGCTCTGAAGCATTCGGCGGCCTGAAACACTCGGCCGTGCGGCCCAAGGGATTTCCTTGGGCCGCACGGCTTCATGCCATTCGTTGATAGTTGACCGAGACCCTGCTTAAGCTGCGCCATGGCCTCACGCATGTACGGCGGCTTGGTCAGTCGGGTTCCGGTACATTTCGAGGGCGATGGCGGTGGCGTCGGGGAACTGAGCTGGGGCCAGCGGGAGATGTGGGGGAACATCCACCGGTGCACCGACACCCAGATCACGCTCGCCGGTGTGGCTCCCCTTCCTCCGGACTCGACCGTCGAGAATATGGCGGCTGTCTTCGGTTACATGCTGGGCCGTCACCAATCGCTCCGCACCCGGATCGGGTCCGACAACACGGGCCGGTTGCGGCAGGTCGTCGCGGAGCGCGGCGAAACGCACCTTGAGGTCGTGGACACCGACGGCGTCGACCCGGCTGAGGTCGCCGAGGTGGTCCATGTGCGCCTACGCGAGACGAAATTCGACTTCGCGCAGGACTGGCCGATGCGGATGGCCGTCGTGCGGCATCGCGGGGTGCTCACGCACATCGTTGGCGCGTACTCCCATCTCGCCGTCGACGGTACCGGCATGGACGTCATGGTGGCCGATCTGGCGAGTCGCGACCCCGACACCGGTATGGCCAGGTACCCGGTGACCGCGTTGCAGCCGCTGGAACAGGCTCAGCGGCAGAGCACGCCCGCGATGCGCAAGCGGAGCGAGACGGCCATGCGGTACTGGGAGAGCATGCTGCGGTCCGCGCCGACGCGTAGGTTCCCGGACGGCGGCGGCCGGCCCGACGGGGGATACGCACACGCCACGTTCAGCTCGCCCGCCGTGTGGGCCGCGTCGCGGATACTCGCCGCCGGCCGCCAGGTGAGCACGGCGACGGTGCTGTTGGCCGCGTTCGCCGTGGCGATGGCCAGGGTGTCCGGCCGGAACCCGAGCCTGACGCAAGTGCTGGTGGCCAACCGGTTCCGCCCGGGGTTGGCCGAGTCGGTCAGCACGCTGAGCCAGGCCGGGCTGTGTGTGATCGACGTCGCGGGGATCGGTTTCGACGAGGTGATCGGGCGGGCGTGGCAGGCTTCGACCAACGCGTACAAATACGCGTACTACGACTCGACCCGCCGCGACGAACTGGTCGCGGCCCTCGGGCGCGAGCGCGGCGAGCCGTTCGACCTGTCATGCGTTCTCAATGATCTTCGGGCGCCGGATCCCGCGATGATGGACCCGGTTGCCCTGTCCGAGTCGGGTCTTCGCGCCCTGGTGTCGCACAGTAGGCTGCACTGGCTGGACCAGTCGTACGCGGGCGAGCGTCTGTTCATCAGTTTCGACGATCTGCCGGACCCTGGGATCGACGAGGTGCCCGACAGCGTGTACCTCAAGGCGCACGCCGACACCCGCTATCTGAGCCGGTCCGATCTCGAAGCTTGTCTACGCGGCATCGAAACCGTGCTCGTCGAGGCCGTGCTCCACACGACGAAACCTTGACAATTCCTTGACAGGCAACGGTCGCGCGCCGCGATCTGTTCATCGCGCAACGACCCGCACCTGCCACGGTCGGGTCAACCAGCCCGATCGGCCGGCTGATGCCTGCGAGGGTGATGGTGGCGGACCGAGGTGGCAGAGACGGTCTTTTGGTGGGCGCTGTGCGGCGTCGAGGGCGTCGAGGAGGTGCTGGTGGTGCAGGTGGTGCAGCATCCGGCGTTTTCAGAAGAGTTCTACGCAGTCGTAACTTATCCCGGCGCTGAGGAAACCGCTGCTGCCCGAACCGCTGATGACACTGATGGTCATCGTGTTGGTGCCGGCGACGAAGGCGCTTGCCGGCACGGCGAAGGTGTACTGGGCGTTGTTGCCGCGATAGGTGCCGATGGTGAGGCTGCGGGATGACGGTTGGGTGGACGGGCTCGGTTGGCCCGAGGTCCAGTTGTTCACCGTGATCTGCGGACGGCCGTTGGCGTAGGCGGCGGTGATGCCGATTCGCACCGTGTGTGCGGCGACCTGGCTCGCCGTCATAGCGAACTTGATGGTGGTGGGATTGTTCACGTTCTTCCACTGGTACGCGGGGAACTGGCCGACCGAGCTCGATCCAATGGTGTAGGTGACCGGGCCCCAACTGCTCATTCGGGTGTCCGACGGATGCATCGACGTCAGATTGGGCCAGTTCAGGAAATTGCTCGGGGTGCCGTCCCAGGTGCCGATTCGCCAGATCGCCACCGGGGTGGTCCAGGCCGATGTGATGTTCTGGCCGGTCGTGGTCGTGCCGGCGGCGACCGTGGCGGACCTGGTCGCCACGTTGAGTTCGTTCTGGTAGAGGGTCATCGTGTAGGTGCCGGGTTTCATCGCGGGGCTCGTGTAGTCGCCGGTGGACGAGCAGGGCGCCCAGTACTGCGCGGTGGTGTTCGCGAAACCGACCATCGCCGGCACGCCGCTGTCCACACCGCTGGCCCGGCCGGCTAGGCTGCCGCGACCGGACGGGCCGACCGAACCGCGGAAACCGAAGTTGGCCATGAAACTCATGTCCGGCGCGCTCGGCGTGCCGCCGTTGGTCACCATCAGGCAGTACGGCCCGTACAACACGCCGAGGCGCTGGCTTTCCGTGTCGTTGTGGCCCGACCAGAGGTAATTGTAGAAGTTGTTGGTGGCGTCGGTGCCCTGCTGTTCGATATCTCGGAAGAACGGACCACCCGAACTGCTCTCCCGGTTGCCGAACGCCATGAAGACGCCGATCCCGCTGCCGGTCACGCCGCGTACCGTCAGGTTCATCGCCTGCCGGTTGGAATAGTATTTCGAATGTGTCTGGCCGTTGACCAGGAAGATGTCCGCCGACTCGATCGCGGTACCACCCTTCTGGTCGGCCCTGGTGAGCACGTTGGTCACCACGGAGCGATCCAGCTCGGAGATCCAGCGCAGCTCGCCTGCGCCGTTCGCGTCCACGAAGGTGGCCAGGTAGATGTTGTTCTGGCCGCTGACCGCGACAAAGTAGTGGAACAGGGTGCCACTGCCGTACCAGTTGGTCACCGACTCGGTGACCACGACGAAGTTCCCGGTCTGCTGCGCCGTGACCACCGCCGTGCTGCCCAGTCCGGACTCGACGTGCGAGCCGGTGGTCTGGCTGTTCAGTTCTATGCCGTTGAACTTCATGGAGGTCATGTCGCCGTTGCGCTGGCTGATCTTGAACACCAGTCCGGCGCCGGTATCCACGGTGAAGAAGCCGCCGCTGTTGGTGAGGCCGAAGGTCGCGGCGTCGGCCTCGGGTGCGGCGAGCATGCCGCCGACGCCGATGGCGAGGCCGGTGGCGCCGACCGCCGTGATGAACTGCCTGCGTCCCAACTCCGGGGTCATGGCGTCCTCCTGGCAAGGGTGGTGCCGTTCACGGCATCGCTGATGGTGATGGACAGTGGGCGCCGGCCTGGCTGTGCTCCGGTGACGGCCAAGGTGGGGTCGATCAGTTCGGTGGTGGTCACGCCGTGGCCCCATTCGACGGTGGCACGCAACTCGGTGCCCCGTGCGTCCGGCGGGATCGACAGGGTGGCCAGGGTGCCGCTGGTCTGCCCGGTGAACCTGATGGTCGGCGGCTGGTAGCCGGGGGAGTCGTCCAGGGCGAGCGGTACGCCGCCACGTACGGTGCCCAGGTTGGTCAGTGACACCGACTCCAGGGCGTTGCCCGCGCCGCCGTCGCTGGTCACCGCGATGGCGACGGTGTTGCGGCCGTGCGGGTTCAGCACTCCGTTCGGCACCACGAAGGTGTGCTGCGGGCCGACGTTCGCGATGTACTGGCCCATGTTCCAGCCGTTCACGAAGATCAGCGCCCGGTAGTTCGCGGCCGATCGCGGCGTGCTCGGGTCACCGATGGTCAGGCCCAGCGAGGCATCGTCGGACCAGGGCACGTCGAGCGTGAAGGTGGTGCGGTACCAGGCTGTTCCAGGGATGGCAGCGCTGCTCGCCGGCAGGGTGGCGCCGGCCCAGTTCGCGTCCGGATAGTTCGGCAGTGACCAGCCGGACCGCTCGCCGTACAGGCCGCCGTTGTTCAGCGCGCCGCGTACCGGGTCGGTGATCTGCTCACCACCCTGGTTTCCCTGGATCCGCCAGGAGATCCCCGCGTCGACCGGTGTGGTGGCCACCGAGATCAGGCCGCGACCTTCCTTCTGCGCGTCGTTCACCCCGCCGTCCTCGTTGTGTGAGTCGTCGCGCACCATCACCGAGATCTCGTGCGCGCCGACCGCGCGCAGGTTCGGCGGAATCGCGAAGGTGGCGGTGCCGGTGGTCGGCGGTGCGCTCACCCCGGTGGCAGCACGTTCTGGCCCAGATACGCACCGTCCAGCCACACCTGGAGCAGGCCGGCGCCGCCACCGCCGTAGGTCAGGCTGATGGTGTCCGCCGCCGTGCCGGTGACCGTGTAGTGCCCTCGATACCAGACGTCACCGGTGTGGAAGCCGTAGTCGTCGGCGGTCAGCACCGGTTGCCCCGATGGTGGCTTCGTCGTGCTGTTGGTGCTGGTCTTGTCCGCGACCGCCCATGCGCTGTCCACAAAGGACTGACCAGGCTCGGGGGATTCGGCGCTGTACCGCCAGTCGGTCAGCGCCGGCAGGGTGACCGGTGCCGGGTCGGGCAGGTCGCGCTCGGTGGCCAGGCTACCGGCCGGGGTCGGCCTGGCACGCACCGGGATGCCGTTCCAGGTCACCACTTTCGTCCGCGGGGGCGCCCAGACCTCCAGGCGGTTGCCGGTCGAGGTGTCGCCGGTCAGCGCGAGCACCGGGCCGCGCACCGTCGCGGTGCGGACGAGTTCCGGGCCGCGCACCAGCACCGGGCCGGCCGCGGTGTCCTGCCGCCAGAAGGTGTCCGCGGTGGCGTCGTCGGCCAGTAGCAGGGTGAGCGGCCGGCGACCGCCACCGGTGATGCGCAACTCGGTGAGCCCGGAGTGGGTGTAATCCAGTCGCAGGTCGCCGGTGGTGGCGTCCCAGGTGCTGGTGGCGGTGCCGGACAGCACGGTCACTGTCGGCCGGCTGGCATAGCGCAGCGCGGTCTGCCCGGTTTCGCCGGGCCGGCCGTGCAGCAGGGCCAGGTCGCCGTCGGCCCGCGCGAGATGGGTCATGATCTCCGAGGTGGAGTAGACCAGGTGCTGGCCGCCCATGTCGTAGTTGGCGACCAGCAGCTTCGCGTCCTGGCCGTTGACGGTCAGCGGCACTGTGTAGCTGCCGTCCGGGGTGTCGATCGGGAAGGTGAAGCTGTCGTCGGTGGTCGCGTTGGACGGGTTGTGCATGGCTACGTAGAGCGCGGTCCCGGTCTCCGGGTTGACGTTGTGGTAAATCTTGATGTTCGTCGCCGACGGCGTGACCGCTGATCCTCTGTCCATTTCGGACAGCGGGGCGACGCTTTGTAGTAAGTAGCCGAGTTCCTTCATGGTGCTGGCCTTCGGCCGTAGCTGCCGGGCTTCGTTGATGGCCGCGCCGTAGTCGTACGACGTGTACACCACCGGGGCGGGCAGCCAGCCCCAGGATGTGCCGCCGAAGGTCATGTAGAAGTTCTGCAGGGTCAGGCCGTTGGCGATGTTGGTGTCGTAGAACTCCCGCTCGTAACCCGGCCCCTCGCGCACCGCCATGCAGGAATAGGTGCCCACACTGCCCCAGTAGTCGAACCAGCCGCCACCGAACTCCGCCGCATAGCCCGGTGTCTGCGGCGAGGCCGACGCGCCGCCCTTGGCTCCGCCGACACCGTACAACCCCCAGTCCGGTGCTGTGGCCGGGCCGCCAGGGGTGCCGTCGGTGTGGCAGGTGCCGCCGGGGTAGCCGTCGAAGGCGTACAGGTCGGTCGGGCCGGTCACCGTGCCCGGCACGGTCGAACTGGTCGGCACCCAGAAGCCGTTGCGGCCCTTGTCATTGGAGAACAGCGGCACGCTGATCCCGTCCGCGCGCACCGTGGTGGCCAGGTGCTGCATGTACGACTGTTCGGAGCTGCCGGTGTTGGCCAGTTCGTTCTCGAGCTGGTACAGGATGACCGTGCCGGTGCCGTTGGTGAGCTGGTGGCGTCGCAGGATCTGGTCGATCTGGCCCAGCCACTGGTCGGCGGCGGCCAGATAGTCGGCGGCCGCGGTGCGTGCCTTGCCGGCCTGGGTGGTGAGCCAGCCGGGGTAGCCGCCGCCGGTGACCTCCGCGTTGATGTACGGGCCGGGTCGGGCGATCACGTACAGCCCGACTTTCGCCGCCATGTCCAGGACTTCGTCCATGTTCCGCACGCCGGTGAAGTCGTAGACGCCGGGTGCCGGGGAGTGATAGGCCCAGTCGAAATAGAGGGAGACCGCGTCGTAGCCCTCGGCTTTCATCTTTTCCAGCACGTCCAGCCACTCGCTCGGGCTTGGCAGCCGGAACGGGTGGAACTCGCCGGACCAGACGAGGGTGCGCTTCCCGTCGATGGTCAGCGAGTACTTGTCCCAGCCGATCCGGTGCGCGAGCGGGGTCGCGCCGGCCGGCTGCGCGGCGGTCACCACGGTGGTGGCGGCCGCCATGGCGAGGCAGCCGGCCACCAGCGCGGTGACCACCCGACGAATTCTGGTCGAGAGCATGGACGGTCCTTCCGTTACGACGGCATGGCCGCCGCTAATTCGCCAGAATGATCACCACCTGGGTGGCGCCCCGACGACGCGGTCACGGTGTGGGGCCGAGTTGAAGCTGCCGCCGGTCACGCCGGTCCCGGACTGTGACTCCGGTGTCAACGGGTCGAGCGGGTCTGGGTGAGCAGGCCCAGCCGCCAGGGCAGGGAGTTGTACGGGACGTTGGAGGACGGATCATGGCCCTGGTAGACGTACTGGATGTGGCGGGGGTTTATGGTGGGGGTCTGGTCGAAGCCGGTGCGGAGCATTTCGCCGCTGCTGATGTCCTGCGTCCACGGCGTGCCGGTGAAGGTGACGTTGGCGTCACCGGCGAACGGGTTGGTCTGCGTCACGGCCAGCGGAGTCCACGATCCAGCGATGCTGGGCGATGTGAAGGCGTGGAAGTTGCGGCGCCCGTCGGAGCCGATCGCCTCCATGATCAGCAGGTACGTGTTCGATCCTTTGACCTTGTAGACGTTCTCCGCCTCGAAGAAGTTGAAGCGGTTGGGGTCCGATGCCGCGATCACGGGGTCGCTGAAACCGTTGGGGAACTGCGCCAGCGTGGTCTGCGACCGGTACAGGTGCCCGTTGTCGTCGGCCGAGAACAGATAGCAGTTGGCGTTGTCGCAGATCACCCACATGTCGACCCAGAAGCCGCTGCCGATGTTCTGGGAGATGATGACCGGCATCGAGCTGTAGAAGTTCTTCTGCGCGCTCCACCCGGTCGGGTCACTGATGTCGCTGTTGGTGGAGTACGAGGCATTGTTGCCGGTCTGGTACACCAGATACCACAGCTTCTGCGGAGCGAAGAAGAACACCATCGGCGCGGTCTTGTACCCGGTGCCGATGGCGCTTGAGTCCAGGTAGTGCTGGGTGGCGGAGCCGGCCTTGGACCAGTCGGTGAAGTTCAGGTAGACCATGCTGTAGTTGCCCGAGGTATCCACTGTGGACGCGAACATGTGCCAGCGGCCCTTGAAGAACACGACGGACGGGTCCTTGATCGACACGAGGTTGTGCGTCGCGTCCGACTGCGGGCTGACCAGCGCACCGGAGGAGTGCCATCGAAATCTGGTGGGCAGCGACCCACCGGCCGATGTGGTGGTGGCCTGAGGGGTGGTGGCTGCCTGGGCGGGGACCGCGGGCGTCATGCCAGCGACGCCGAGTACGGCGACTGTCACGATGCCGAGCCACGCCCGACGACTGGTGCGTTTCATGTGCCCTCCTGTGGTGTGCGGGGGGACCGAACAGTGTTGGTGAACTCCACTGTCGAGGGGTTCGATATTTAGTTAGTTCGATATCTCGAACGATTCTCGGTATCTGTCAATAACGCTCGTACCCCGGCGCACCAGCGTCAATGTTCCCTTGTTGACCGACGACTCGGCCGCAGGTCGGCGGGGACGGGGGTGATCGCCGAGGCGAAAATTTCACAGTCGTTGCCATGCTGGCTGCCGGACGATCCGGTGACCGAGGTCAGGTCAGGTCAGCTGAATGTAGTCGAGTTCGGCGAATCCCGTGCCGCCGCTGAAGAACGGCGCGCTTTTGGCCAGGCGGATCACGTTGTGCCCGGCGTGGAGACCGACCGCGGTCGAGACCGTGGCACCGAACCGGCCCCAGCCCGAGGTCGGCTGGTTGTTGTTCAACACCAAGCCGTTCGCCCTACTTCGCCGGTGACCGTCGGCGATGGTCACGACGGCAGTACGCACGGCACGTCGGATCGGTCGTAGCGTTGACACACCAGTACCGGATTCTCGAACAGCCCGATCGAGGGCAGCGCCCGGCCCTGGAAGTCGAACAGGGTGAGGTTGTCGTTCGGCGATCCGGCACCCGGTTCCCAGCCGACGCCGGGCACCCATTCCGGTTCCCAGTAGAACAGGCCTGCGCCGTGCCCGCCGGGCACCTGGGCCAGGATCGAGAGCAGGTCATTCAGAAACGAGAGCTGGCCGCCGGGACCGGCCGGGTAACCGCCTTCGAGCTGGCTGGCCTGCCAGACGAAGTTGCCGGTGGTGTCACCGTTGGCCAACGTCCAGGCGTACTGCGTCTCGGCGATGACGATGTCCTTGCCGAACTGTGCGGCGAGCTTGTCGACGTTGTCCCGCAACGCCGTGACCGGGCCGTGGAAGAAGGTGTAGTACGAGAGTCCGATCACGTCGAAGCGCACGTCGCGGCTGATGAGGTTGTGGAAGAACTGGAAGCTGGTGGCGTTGTTCCCGCCCTGGTCGTAGTGCAGCATGACGCGCAGCGGGTGGCCGGCCGGATTGGCCGAACGCGCACCCGCGATGCCGGCCTTGAGAAGTGTGGCGAGGTTGTCCCAGCCGGTGTTCGCGGTCGGATCGACCTGCCCGGTAGGCCACAGCATGCCGTTGCGGATCTCGTTGCCGATGGACACCATGTCCACCGGCGTGCCCTGCCGGGTGAACGCGGAGATCACGTCGTGGGTGTAAGTACGCACGGTGGTGGCCAGCGTCGGCAGGTCCTGGCCCTGCCACGCGGCGGGCGTGACCTGGTGTTGGGGATCGGCCCAGAAGTCCGAGTAGTGGATGTCCAGGTACAGCTTCATCCCGGCCGCGTGGACGGCGCGGGCCAGCGCCAGGTCGCCGGCGAGATCGCTGTAGCCGGGGGGCGGGTTGACCCACAGCCGCATGCGCACGTAGTTGCCGCCGTGCGCGCGGAGGATCTGGACGGGAGTGGCGGCGTGTCCCTGGTCGGTGAACGTGGTGGCGGCGGCGAGTTCCTGTGGTGTGAACGACAGGTCCGCGCCGAGCATCATGTCGGTGTCGGCGTGGGTGTCCGTGAACAGCCGGAACTCCCCGACGCAGGCCGGTGTGCCGTCGCCGGTGGTGACCGTCAGCCGGGCGTAGCGAGCGGTTTGCCCGGCCGGTAGGGGAATGTAGGACGGTGTGTTGCCGGTCAACGCGATACTGCGGGCGGCCGGCACCGGATGCCAGGTACCGGCGGCGACGGCGAGATCGATCGACACCGTTGCGGGTGACGCGGTCGAGCCCAACGTGACGCCCAGTCCGCTCAGCGTGCGCGGCGCTCCGAGGTCGACCGTGACGGTACCGGTCCATTGCGTGGCACACCAAGCCGTGCTGGCGCTGCCGTCAACCGTGTTCGATGCCGGGGAGTTGGCTGCCGCCGAACTGGCGGTGGTGCTCGCGCCGATGGCGATGTCCACGGCTCGCGTCGGGTGTGGCACGGCGTCGACGGTGGTGGCCTGCGCGGAGCTGGTCAACACCATGGTCGCCAGCGCCACGGTCGCGAGTAGCCGGCGGACGCGCCTGGACTGGATGAGCTCGGACATGGCACCTCATACGACGCTGGAGGGTCCACTCGGCCTCTTGACAGGCAGGGTGCCGAGGTCAGGATGGATATGTTCTTTGCTGTTCGTTCTTGTCTTACCCTGCGCATCTCTGTCTTGTCGAGGACGCCATGGAACGTACATCGATCGCCATGATGGATCGGCTGGTCACCTGGCATCGTGCGTGCCGACCGCGGCCACGGTCGTCTCCAGCAGCTTGCGCGCCGTGCGTTCCGCGGCGACCGGGTGGCGCCCGCGCACCGCGACCAGGACCGCGTGGTGCAGCGGCAGCGTGGTGCGCACACCGTCGGGCAGGTGCGATGTCGCCTCCAACGTGTGCCGTAGTCCGGTCTCGAGGAGCTGGCCCAGTTGCTCCACCAGTTGGTTGCCGCTCGCGCGCAGGACCGTCAGGTGGAACGCGAGGTCCGCCGCCACGAAGGCGTCCTCCGCGGCCGGCAGCGCCGCCGCGTGTTCGGCCATGCCCGCGTACGCCGCGGCCAGCTCGGTCACCTGCGCTGTGCTGGCACGTTCTGCGGCGAACCGGGCCGCCATCGGTTCCACCATCAGCCGCAGTTCCAGCAGGTCGTGCAGGAACCGGGTGTCCGCGGCGCGGCCGTGCCAGCCCACCACCGCGCGGTCCATCAGGTTCCACCGGTCCCTGGGCAGCACGATGGTGCCGATGCGCGGCCTCGGCTCCACGAGGCCCTTGGCGGCGAGGGCCTTCACCGCCTCGCGGACCGCGCCCCTGCTCACCGACAGCCGGGCGCCGAGGTCGGTCTCGTTGGGTAGTTGGCTGCCCGAGTCGAACTCGCCGGACACGATGCGCAGGCCGATCCACTCCACGACGCGACCGTGCATCGTGCGGTGTTCGCCGAGGGGGCTCTCCATGGTGACGCTCACCGTCAAACGATCCGATGATTGATCGATAAAGTCAAGTTGGCGCAGGTCAAAGTGGGAGCCGGATCACGCTCAGCTCCGGGATTGTCGTGACCGGGCGCCAAGCTGCAATCTGTGGACAACTTTCCGGTTGTCCACAGATAGCTCGCAGACCCTCCGTTCGGGGCTTGACAGGCATAGGGTTGAAAAGGGCCGAAGCCCCCTGGGTTGGGCGGGGGTCTGCCCGCGGTTCGGCGAAATCGGCGAGTCGGTTCGGATTCGCGTGGTGCGTTGGCGCAGGCTACTCGGTGGACAGCTGGAACACCGTGGTCTGGTCATAGGTCTGACCGGGGCGCAGCACCGTGGACGGGAAGCTCGCGTGGTTCGGCGAGTCCGGGAAATGCTGCGTCTCCAGGGCGAAGCCGTCGCTCTGACGGTAGGCGTGTCCGCCGGTGCCGACCAGCGTGCCGGTCAGGAAGTTGCCGGAGTAGAACTGGATGCCTGGCTGCGTGGTGTAGATGGACAGCACTCGTCCACTGGCCGGATCGATCGCGCGGGCGGCAAACGTCGGCGTGTTGCTGCCCCGCGGCTGGTTCAGGACCCAGTTCAGGTCGTAGCCCTGCCCGGTCAGCAACTGCGGGTCGTTCTCGTTGATCCGGGCGCCGATCGGCGCGAGCCGGGTGAAGTCCATGGCGGTGCCGGCGACCGGGGCGAGTTGGCCGGTGGGGATCTGTGTCGAGTCGGTCGGGGTGAACCGGTCGGCGTTGATCAGCAGTTGTTGGTGGTAGATGTCGCCGGACGCCTCGCCTGCGAGGTTGAAGTAGCTGTGGTTGGTCAGGTTGACGATGGTCGGCGCGTCGGTGGTGGCCTGGTAGTGGATGCCCAGCCGGCCCGCGTTGTCCAGCGTGTAGGTCACCACGGACGTGAGCGTGCCGGGGTAGCCCATCTCGCCGTTCGGGCTGACGTACGTGAGCCGCAGTCCCACGCCGTCCGTGCCGTGGATCTCGGTGGCCGCCCACACCTTCTTGTCGAAGCCGATCGTGCCGCCGTGCAGGCTGTTGCCGTTGTTGTTGACCGGCACGTGGAACGTCTGCCCGTCCAGGGTGAACGTCCCCTTCGCGATCCGGTTGGCGTACCGGCCGATCAACGCGCCGAAGTAGACACCGCCGCCGGCCACCGGGCTGTTGTGCGCCACGTAGTCGTCCAGGGTGGCGAAGCCGAGCACGACGTTGGCCTCGTGGCCGAACCGGTCCGGCACGGTCAGTTCCTGGATGATGCCGCCGTACGTGAGAATCCGCACGGTCATGCCGCGCCCGTCGGCCAGCGTGAATCGGTCGACCGGCTGGCCGTCGACGCTGCCGAAGGGCGCCTTGCTGATGGTCGGCGTGCCGACCGGGTGCGTTGGTGGCGCACCCGAGGAGACCGTGGCGGTGAGGCCGACCGCCAGCACGGTCGCGGCGGCCGCGGTCGTCCATCGTGTCCGTTGTCTCATCTGAACCTCCGCTCAGGGTGTGCGGTCGAGCCGGTATTCGGCGTGCACGAGTTCCAGTAGTTCCGCCACTGACGTGTCCTTCGACGGCCGGTCGAAGGTGATTTCGCCGTGCTGCAACAGGTTCACCCGGTCGCAGACGTCGACGACCTGGCTGTAGTTGTGCGCGATCAGGATGATGGCGAGGTCGCCGCGTTCCTTCAGCCTGGCCAGCAGACGGAGGATCAGTGCGCCCTCCTTGGCGCCCATCGCGGCAAGCGGCTCGTCCAGCAGCAGTACCCGCGCGTCCGACGACACCGAGCGGGCCACCGCGATCGCCTGGCGCTGGCCGCCGGACAGCTGGCCGACCGGTGCGGTCACGGACGGGATGTCGATGCCGATCTCGTCCAGCGCCTCACGCGCCTTCCGGCGCATCTCCTTGCGCCGCAGGAAGGGCAGCGGCCGGTGCACCGACTCCTTGTTCAGGTGCAGGTTCAGGTACACCGGAAGGTCGTTGACCAGTGCGAGATCCTGGTAGACGGTCTCGATGCCCAGCGAGCGGGCGTGCACCACCGAGCGCAGCGACACCTCGTGGCCGTCGAACAGCAGCCGCCCGCCGTCCGGCTGGTGGTAGCCGGTCAGGATCTTGATCAGCGTGGACTTGCCGGCGCCGTTGTCCCCGATCAACCCGAGGATCTCGCCCTGTGCCACGGACAGGTTGATGTCGCGCAGCGCGCGCACCGGCCCGAACCGCTTGCTGATGTGCTCAGCTCTGATCACAACGTGGGCCCGCGCTGTCACCGGCTCACCCGCTTTCGCAGCACGCTCAGGTACACGTTGAGCAGCATGGCGACCAGGATCGCGATGCCGAGCACCACGTCGAAGGAGTTGGCGCTGATGCCCTGGATGTTGAACCCGTCGAACACGATGCCCAGCAGCACCGCGCCCAGCAGCGCCCCGACCACCGTGCCGGACCCGCCTAGCAGTGCCGTGCCGCCGATCACCGCCGCCGCGACCGCGAGGAACATGGTGGTCGCGCCGCCGTTGGTGGGATCGAACGAGCCGGTCCGCATCCCGTCGAGGATCCCGCCGAAACCGGCGAGGGTGCTGCAGATCGCGAAGTTGACGATCTTGACGACGTTGGCCCGGATACCGGCCTCGGCCGCGGCGACCGGGTTGCCGCCGACCGCCTGCGTGTAGATGCCGAAGCGGGTCGCGGACAGCACGACCTGCATCACCACGACCACCACGAGCACCCAGATCAGTTCCGACCAGCGCTGGTGGCCGAACACCCCGACCACCCAACCCGATGACGGCGCGCTGACCGGTGCGCCGTTGGACATCAGCAGCGACACGCCCTCGATGAGGAAGTACATGCCGAGCGTGACGATGAACGACGGGATGTTGAACCGGGTGCGGATCAGTCCGTTCACCGTGCCGATCGCCGCGCACACCAGTAGTGCGAGAAGCAGTGCCAGAAACAAGGGCACCCCGTTGTCGGCGAACGTGGTCAGCACGAACGGCGCGAGGGTGAACACGAAGCCGGCGGACAGGTCGATCTCGCCGCAGATCAGCAGCATCACCTCGCCCGCGGCCACGATCGCCCACGGCGCGAAGAACTGCGCGATGGTGTGGTAGTTCTCCGCGTTGCTGAAACCGCGGGTGGACGTGCTGAAGTAGATCGCGACCGCGATGGTGACCAGCAGGATGCTCAGTTCCTTCTGCCGGACGAGGCCGCGCAGCACCACGCCACCGATGCCACCGGTGCCGCCGGAGGTCTCCGACGACACCGGTCGGGCGCCGACCTGGTGACTCATCTAGATCGTCACCGTCGACGGGGGCGGCAGCGGGATCGAGCCGGGCATCGGGATCACGTTGTGGCTCGACCCGCCCTCGTACGCGCTGGCGGCCACGTACGGCGCGGCGTTCTCCTTGGTGACGAACGTGAGGCCGGTGTCCGTCTGCGGCGGCTTGAGCAGCGTGCCGGACAGCCGGTACAGGTAGAGGTGCAGCGTGGTGAGAAAGCCCTGCATGTACGCCGACTGGTCGATGGTGAAGTCCAGCGCGCCGGCCTGGATGCCCTTGATCGTGTCCGGCAGGGTGTCGAAGCCGCCGCCGTGGATCTTGCCCTGCAAGCCCTTGCTGGTGATGAGGTTCGCGCAGGCCGCCGTGCTGCCCGCGTCCACCGCGTACAGGCCCGCGGCGTTCGGCGTGCCGGCGAACGCGGCGGTCATGGCGTTGAGCTCGGCCGCCTGCTGGGCACCGGTGTTGATCGACTTCACGGTCACGCCGGGCGCGTCCTGCTTGAGCGCGCTGGTCAGGCCGTCCAGCCGGGGCTGCAGGTTGTTCGCGCCGGGCTGGGCGATGCCGACCAGGATGGTGCCGGAGGTCACCTGACCGGCGATCCGCCGGCCCATCAGCAGACCCGACTGGAACAGGTCCTGGCCGACGTAGGCGAGGGGATAGTTGTTCGGCGCGGCCGCGTTGTACGCGATGACCGGAATGCCCTTGCTGAGTGCTCGTTTGGTCGGATCGATGAACGCGTTGGAATCGGTGAGTGCGATCGCGATGCCGTCCGCGCCGCCGTTGATGGCGGTGTCGAACGCGCTGGCCATGTTGGCCACGTTGCCGTTCTCATCGCCGGTCCACTGTGGAGTCTGGATGCCGAGTAGTTTCGCCGCGTCCGCGAGACCCTGCCGGGTGGGGATGAAGAACGAGTTGGTGGTGACGTGGTTGATGAACACGAACCGCCACGACGGCGTGCTCGCGAAGTTGCCGGCACCGCTGCCTGATGCGGAGCTGGTCCCGCTGCTGCACGCGGCGAGCGCCAGGCCCGCGGCGGCAGCGGTGCCACCCGCGCCGAGCCAGCGCAGTGTGTCCCGCCGGTTCATCGTGGAGCGTTCCTGTTGTTGATCACTCATGGTGCGGAAACCCCCTCCTCGCTGAGGGTCGGGCCGGAGCCGTGTCGTCGGGAATCATTCAATGATTCGCTGATATAGTCAAGGGAGCGACTACGCACCTGGTTTGTCGGACTCGGCCTGGCGCCGCTCCCAGCCGCTCGAGAACAGGTTGAAGTTGACCTGCCGGCGCGGGCGTGCGCGTAGCGCCTCGTGGTCGAGCGTCACGCCGAGTCCTGGCGCGTCCGGCAGCGGGAAGTACCCGTCGCTGACGTTCGGCAGCCCCGGCGCGCACGCGGTGACGTAGGGATCGGCGAAGTCGTTGAAGTACTCCTGGATCTTGAAGTTGACCGTGCTGGCCGCCAGATGCAGGTTGGCCGCGGTCGAGATCGGCCCGCCCACGTTGTGCGGTGCCATCAGCAGGTAGTGCGTCTCCGCCGTGCCGGCCAGTTTCTTCGCCTCCAGCAGGCCGCCGGAGTGCGTGATGTCGGTCTGGATGATGTCCGCGGCCTGCGACTCGAACAGCTCCCGGTAGTCGAACCGGGTGTGCATGCGTTCACCGGTCGCGATCGGGATGTCGGTGGCGGCCGCGACCTTGGCCAGAGCCCTGAGGTTCTCCGGCGGCACGGGTTCCTCCAGCCACGACGGCCGGTAGGGTTCCAGCAGGCGCGCGAGCCGGATCGCGGTGGCCGGGTTGAACCGGCCGTGCATCTCGATCAGCAGTTCGGCATCCGGGCCGATCGCGTCCCGCACGGCGGCCACCAGCGCGATCGCCCGCGCCTGTTCCTCGCTGTCCAGCTCGAACATGCCGGCGCCGAACGGGTCGACCTTCAGCGCCCGGTAGCCGCGCCGCACGACCCCGGTCGCCGCCGTGTGGAATGCCTCGGGTGTGCGTTCCACCTGGTACCAGCCGTTCGCATAGGCCTTGACACGGTTCCGCACCGCGCCGCCGAGCAGCCGGTACACCGGCAGGCCCAGCGCCTTGCCCTTGATGTCCCAGCAGGCGATCTCCACCACGGCCAACGCGGACATCGCGATCTCGCCGGCACGCGCGTAGTCCAACCGGACAAGACGGTGTACCAGGCTCTCGACGTCGAACGGGTCGCTGCCGATGATGTGGTTGGGCAGCGCCTCGTTCAGGTAACCGAGCAGCGCGTCGGTGTGGTTGAGCATCCGCGCCTCGCCGAGGCCACTGATGCCCTCGTCGGTGTGCACCTCGACGATAGTGAGGTTGCGCCACGCCGTGCCGAGCACGTGGGTGTCAAGTCCGGTGATCTTCATGCCGTACTCCCGCCCGTCCCTCGGCGACCGTCACCCGAGCCTACGAGGAATGACTCGATGGATCAATCATTCGATGATTGGCAAACTCAAGGAGGTGGCGCGATGGGCGAGCCGCGCGCCGTGCTGATCGACGCGCCGGGGGAGCTACGGGTAGTGCCGGCGCAGGCCCGGCCACCGTTGGCCGGGGAGGCGCTGGTCCGGGTCGCGTGGGCGGGGATCTGCCGCTCGGACCAGGAACTGCTCGCAGGCACACGGCATGCGCCGTATGCCCGCTATCCGATCGTGCCCGGCCACGAGTGGTCCGGCACCGTGGTCGCCGTCGGGCCGGGCACCGACGGCGGACAGGCACTGGTGGGCGCGCCGGTGGTGGGCGAGGGATTCCGGTCGTGCCTGCGGTGCGACGCGTGCCGGCGCGGCGACACCAATCTCTGCACGGCGGCCTACGACGAGACCGGCTTCACCCAGCCCGGCGCGTGGGCCGACTACCTCACCCTGCCGGCCCGGCTGCTGCACGTGCTGCCGTCCGACGCCGACCTGCGGGCCGCGGCCGGACTGGAGCCTGCCGCGTGCGTCGCGGCCGCGTGCCTGCGTGCCGCGGCGGTACCCGGCGAGCGGGTCGCGGTGGTCGGGGCCGGCATGCTGGGCCTGCTGGCCACCCAACTGCTCGCGGCGGGCGGACCGGCCGAGCTCACGGTCGTGCACACCCGACCGACCCGCGCCGAACACGCCATCCGTTGTGGCGCCACCACATTCGTCACCCGGGATGCGGCAGGCGCGCACGCGGGCCGGTACGACGTGGTGATCGAGACGGCCGGTGCCGCAGGCGCGGCCCGGCTGGCGACCGTGCTGGTCCGCCGGGGCGGACGGGTGGTGCTCACCGGGCTGCCGGCCCGTGACGACGATCCACCGAGCCCGGTCGACCTGGTGCTCAACCAGATCACGGTGCACACCGTGTTCGGTGCGTCGTCGCGGGCGTGGTCGCACGCGGTGCGCACGTTCGCCGCCGGACTGCTCGATCCCGCGCCGCTGATGACACACGAGATCGGGTTGGACGATGCCGTCGAGGCGTTCCGGGTACTGCGCGAGGAACGCGCGACCGCCGTGAAGGTCCTGCTCCGTCCGTGACTGGGCTGCCGGGGCCGTCTCCGTTCTGTCGGTCGCGGGCGCTGGGGGCCGGCGCGAGGGGGCTGTTCTGCTGTTTCGCTTAACGAATGGGACCGGGTGATTTGCTCCCGGATTCGCCGATGATCACCTGATCGAGTGGGAATCCTGTGTTGGGTGGCCGGTGACCTGCCGGTAGCCCAACTCCCGATAACCCAGCCGACCGGCCAGTTCGGCCGCGCCGTTGGCCACGTGCCGGGCGAACCGTGCCACGCCTGTCCAGCGCTGGGTCGGCACGGACACGCTGAGTGCCGCGACCACGGTACCGGACGAGTCGCGGATCGGGGCGGCGACGCACGCGACGTCCGGATTGGACTCGCAGTACTCGGTGGCGACTCCGCGCCGCCGGATCTCCGCCAGCTGCCGGGACAACAGGTCAGCGGCGGTGATGCTGTGCGACGTCATCGCGGGCCGGGCGACACCGGGCGGGTAGCGGACGTCGAACTCGTCCTCGGGCAGGCGCGGACAGCAGCGTCTTGCCCACCGCCGTGCAGTGCGCCGGCAGCCGCCGCCCGCCCGACGACACCAGCCGCACCGGATGCGTTCCGTCCACTTTGGCCACATATACCACGTTCGTGCCGTCCAGCACCGCGACCTGTGCGGTCTCCGCGCACTGCGCGGCGACCCGTTCCGCGACCACCCGGCCCTCCCCGTGCCAGGTCCAGTTCGTGTACGGAAGTCCGCGGCAGGTCCAGGCGGGTGGTGATCTCCGGCGCGGAGTGTGCGTGGCCGTCCAGGAACAGCTCCAGGATGTCCAGTGCCCGCATCACGGCGGGAGCGGTGCGGGCCCGCGGCACTCCTCAGGTCGGCGTGGGCACGGCGAGATCGGCCGCCGGCAGGGCGGACGTGGTCGCGTCGGGCGCGTGGCTTGCCAGCAGTTCCAGCCCGATCTCCGCGCGGCGGACGCGCTCCCGGCACAGCGCGACGGCGGTTGGCGTGAGATGTGTGCCGCTGGGATAGATGTTGGGGGCATTGCGCAGGCCGAACTTCAGATAGACCGGGGCGGCGACCCGCACGATCTCCGCGATCTTGTAGTGCCGCACGAAACCGCCGAAATCGTCCGGTGCCTCGACGTACACGTCCAACGGCGCGTCGATGGCGGCACGAATCGCGGCGAGCTGTGCCAAGGTGAGGTCGGTCAGCACGTTCACGGTATCCGCGCCGAGCCGCTCCGCCAGCCGGGCGGACGCCGGGTTTGACACTCCCATCTGGACGCTCACCTTGAACCGCAGGCCGCCGGGCAGTTCGCCGGCCGCGCGCATCCGGCCCGCGACGTCCAGCACACCGAAGTCGGTCAGCAGCACGCTCCGGATGCCGGCGTCGGTGGTGCGGCGGACGTCCTCCAGCACGTGCACCAACTGCTCGGTGCCGCGGGCCTGTGCGGCGCCGGCCGCCGTAGTGCCGAACGCGCCGATGTCCCAGCCCGCGAGCGGCCGGGCGAAAAGCGAGACCTCGATCTGCCGGTCGGCGGCGCTGGTGGCGATCTCCCGTAGTTCCGTCGCGGTCAGCAGCATGCCGCCGCTGCCCTGCGAGATCCGGTGCAGCGGCACGCCGCGTTTGTCCGCCTCGGCCAGCACGGCGGCCAGCGCTTCCGGTCCCTCGACGCTGGGGATCTCGACCCGGTACCGGGCACCGTCGGGGAACCGTTTGTCGCTGGTCGGCAGCTCGCCGGGATCCGTGCCCGGCAGGCCGAGTGATCGCAGGAATTCTCGTGTCCGCCGCACCAGCGCTCCGTGGTTCGAAATACCGAACACCGTTCGATACCTGACAAAGACGCTAGAACCGCACTGACCACGCCGTCAAGTGCGCTGATTCCGGTCGTTCGAAATCTCGAACTGTGAATGTTTCAAGGCGCCTTGACGGTACGTGTGGACCTGCCTACGGTGTGCGTCGCACATCATATATGAGATGCCATACCTCAACGAGGAGGTTGTGATGCGGATGTTCGCCCTGTTTGTCGGATTCGCGTTGGCTGCCTTGGTCGTGGGTGCGGGCCCGGCCAACGCCGCACAACTCGCCACCGGCGATTCCCGGCAGGTCAGCCGGCCGACGGTGCCGGCCGTCTGCACGACGCTCACGTCGACGCTGGCCCCGCCGAGCAACCGGCGGTTCGCCAGTGGTCAGGAAGCGTCGCCACCGGACACCGCGCGCGTGCAGTCCGCGCTGAACAGTTGCGCCGGCAGCGGAACGGCCGTCGAACTGGCGACATCCGGCGGCGACACGGCGTTCCTGTCCGGCCCGCTGACCGTGCGGCAGGGGGAGACGCTGCTGGTGGCGCCCGGTGTCACGCTGTTCGCGTCGGCCAGCGCCGCGCAGTACCAGCTCGCCGGCAAACCGACCTGCGGCACGGTGCAGTCCAGCAGTGGCGGCTGTGCCCCGTTCCTCAGCGTCACCGGCGCCAATGCGGCGATCATGGGAACCATGAACGGCTCGGGAGGCTTCGGCCAGATCGACGGGCGTGGCGACGTCACGCTGGCCGGTGGGACGGAGAGCTGGTACCAGCTCGCGCTGGACGCCAAGAATTCCGGCAAGAATCAGAACAACCCGATGCTGATCGTCGCCTCGGCCAACAATTTCACCCTCTATGACGTCGATCTGCTCAATTCGCCGTTCTTCCACGTCGAATTCCGCAACGCGGACGGCTTCACCGCCTGGGGTGTGCGTATTTTCACCCCGGACACGGCCAAGAACACCGACGGCATCGACCCGAACGCGGCCGCTGACGTCACGATCACCAACTCCTGGATCCAGGACGGTGACGACTGCGTGGCGGTCAAGGCCGGCAACGGTCCGTCGCGGAACATCACGGTCAGCAACAACCATTGCTACGGCACGCATGGCCTGTCAATCGGTAGCGAGACCAATGCCGGCGTGACGAACGTGCTGATGACGAACAACACGCTGCAGGGCAAGGACAGCTCGGGCACGGTGAGCAGTTCCAACAACGGCATCCGCATCAAGAGCGATCCCGGGCGGGGTGGCACCGTCTCCCGGGTGACCTACCAGAACACCTGCCTGAGCGGCGTGAAGGATCTGTTGGTGTTCAACCCGTTCTACTCCACCACGAGCGGCTCGTTAATCCCCACGTTCACCGGCGTCGTGGTCAACGGCGTGCAGTCGGTCGGCTCGGCCTCCAGCGCACAGTCCCAACTGGACGGTTTCGACCCGTCGCACCCACTCGGTCTGACATTGGAAAATGTGCAGTTGGACGTCACCAGGACGACCGCGCAGGACGCCAACATCCAGACGTTCAACACGAACCTGAAGCCCACCGGCACCGGGGTGAGCGTCACCCCCGTTGGTGGCAGTGGCGGCGTGCCGAGTTGCACGTTCCCGGCGTTCCCCGGCCTGTGACCGCCAGATCGCGCACCCCGTCGCACACCCGGGCGACGGGGTGCGCGATCGAAACCGCACAAAGGCCAGCGTGAACGCCTAGAACGGCTGCGGCGTCGGCCCGATCGGTGCGAGCCCGGCGACGAACCGACGGGCCGACAGTACGCGTGGCGCGATCACAGAGATCAACCGGTCAGTCTGCGCCGCAGCAGTTCCTTGGCCTGCTCGGCACCCTTTCGGCTGGCGCCCTGGGCCCGCCGGAAGAAGTCCGCCAGTTCCGAATCACCGTCGCGTTCGGCATCCTCGATGTAGGTTTCCAGGCGCAGTGCGTTGTTCAGGGACGCCTCGGCGAACCAGATGATGTTGTAGTCCTTGTCCTTCGTGCCGGTCACGTGGCCGGCCTCGGTCGTCGACACGACTGCTACTCCTTTCCGTTGTCTCATCCGTAGGCGTACCCAGAAGACCGGCGGGATAACACCGAAGGGCCTGGAGGTCGTGACCGCCGGGCCCGAGCGCGGTCGCGGTGTACGACCCCGGCGCGTGGCACAGGTCGGCCGGCGTGCCCTGGAACATCAGCCGCCTGCCGTAGCTGCCGCCGTCCGGTCCCAGGTCGACGACCCAGTCGGCGTGCGCGATGACGTCCAGGTCGTGCTCGATCACGATCACCGTGCCACCGCTCGTCCACCAGGTGGCCAGGACGTCCAACGGGCGGGTCACGTCGGACATGTGCAGGTCGCCGTAGTGGAGCGCCGGTTCGCGGTGAGCGCCGACTGGCCGGCCACGGCCCAGCCGGCGCCGACCGGGGGCTCGGCCAGCACCGGCGCGGCGACTGCCAACAACTCCGGTGGCAACTCCACCGCCCGGTCGGCGATCGCCTGGAATGTGCCGGCGCCGGTCAACACCGCGAACACCATCACCGACAACAACGAGCCGATCTGGTGGCGAATCCCCCGGGGGCTCGCGGGTCGGGCACACCGGCCAGCATGTCGACCAGGCCACGGACCCCGGCCCACCCCACATCCGCGGACATAACATCCGGGGACGTATCCAGGCCCAGGGCGGCACCAACACGGGACACAGGAGCATGCGACACTGACAACGGTGGCCTTCGTTCTGGCGATAGTGGGTGTAGGAACCTTCATCATCCCAGCTCGGAGGCCACCACTCACATCCGGCGCCGGAAACCGGAACCAACCCCACCGGACTTCACACCAAGATCACAGACCTTGACGTTCCCCTGGGCCGCAACCGCCTCGGCTGAGCCTTTCATGTGGTCTACACCAAGAGCGACGGTCCGGCCGGGTGACGGCCGGTGGTGTCCGGATCGATGAAGGAATTGGTTGCCCGACTTATGCATCTGGTCGGGACATCCGGATGCGTGTCACGGTGTCCTCCCTGGCGAACAACGCTGTTGACTGTTGAAGGGGAGTTTGCCGATGTTACGACGCCCTCGAGGTTTGTCGCGTCTGTTCATGACTGGGGTGGTTGCCGCCACCCTCGTCGCCGTCACCACGGCGCAGGCCAGCGCCGGGCCGGCACCATCGTCACCAGCAGAGCATGGTCCCGGTGAGTCTGCTTGCGTGCACCGGGACAACAACACCGCGAGCAAGCTGTTGGAGTGCATCCGAACCGCCGATCTGTGGCACCACCTGTCGGCGTTCCAGGCGATCGCCGACGCCCACCCCGGGCCCGATGGCCACCCGTCGCGCAACTCGGGTGAGCCGGGTTACAAGGCGTCGGTGGACTACGTCGCCCGGCTGATGCGCGCGGCCGGCTACCACGTCACCGTCCAGCCCTACACGTTCTTCTACTTCTCCTACCTGGGCACGCCGACCCTGCGCGAGGTGTCGCCGACCCCGCACAACTTCACCCTTGTGACCGACTGGCAGCCCGGCAAGAGCGGCGGGACCGCGGACGCGGCCATCCAGCCCGCAGGCGGCATCATCCTTCCGCCGACACCGACACCCACGTCGGCCAGTGGCTGCACGGCGGCCGACTTCGCCGGGTTCATGCCGGGTCGCGTCGCGCTGATCCAGCGTGGCACCTGCACCTTCGGTGTGAAGGTCCAGAACGCGCAGGCGGCAGGCGCCGCCGGCGTGATCATCTTCAACGAGGGCAACCCGGGCCGTACCAGCGTTCCCGGTGGCACCCTGACGGACGCCAATGGCAATAGGATCACCCCGACGATCCCGGTCGCGTTCACCGACTTCGCGAACGGTACCGACCTGCTCAACCAGTACAACGCGGCGGTCGTCGGCGCAACGGCGCTGCCGAAGGTACAGCTCGACGTCAAGTCGATCACCGACCCCAACCGGGTGGACTACAACGTCATCGCCGACTCGCCGTACGGCGACCCGAACCACACCGTCGTCGTCGACGCGCACCTCGACGCGATCTTCGGTGCGGGCATCCTGGACAATGCGTCCGGCTCCGCGACGATACTCGATATCGCCCAGATGATCCGCAAGGTGCACACGACGAACAGGCTGCGCTTCATCTGGTTCGGCGGTGAGGAACTCGGCCTGCTGGGTTCGAAGTTCTATGTGAACAACCTCAGCCCGACCGAGCTGGGCAAGATCAGCTACGACCTCGACGCGGACGTGACATCGACACCCAACTACATCGTTGGCGTCCTCGACCCGGCCGGGGTCGACTTCTTCACCCGCACCGTGACGACGCAGTTCCCGCCTGCGGTGTACCAGCCGTCGCAGATCGCCCGGGATCAGGGCATCGACTTTTTCAACGGTATCGGTAAGAACCATGAGCTGATCTCGCCGGACGGTACCGACGCGTTCACCTTCAACATGGCGGGAGTCCCGGCGAGTGGCGTGCTGACCGGGCAGGACTGCTGCAAGACCCCGCAGGATGTCAGCCTGTTCGGCGGCACGCTGGGCAACTTCGAAGGAAACCTGGGCGCCACCGACGGCGGATGTGTCGACAATCCGTTCCGCTGGTGCGACAACCTCAGCAACAACGACCCACGCGTGTTCACCTTCATGTCAAAGGGTTTCGCCAACATGGTGTTCAACATGGCGTTCCACCCGTTCGATTCGGGCGCTGGCCGGCCAGCCAACGCCCACGCGCTGGCGGCACCCGCCAGTACCGGCCGCGATGGCTCGGCAAGCTGATCTGATTCGGCAACTCGCCGTGGCCCGCGTCCCTCGGACGCGGGCCACCCGGACATGTAGGTTGGCTGGCCGTCCTCTCCCGGCTCGTCCAGCGAGAAGTCGATCACCGCCGTCCGCTTGGCGCCCGAGGTCTGCCGGTTGGCGCGACACCCGCGTCACCTGGGAGCACTGTGGGGAGCAGATTGGGAGCAGGCTTGTGCGTTCAACGTCGCTGAACCGCATCGAACGGCTCTGGACGAACCGTCACCGACCTGCTGAAGTCTTGTTTCCGCAGGTCAGCGTCGATTGTCGACCATAGTTTTGACACGGTAGAGGTCGCAGGTTCAATCCCTGTGTCGCCCACCAGTGGTTTCCGCTGGCCAGAAGCCCTGTTCCTCCTCCGAGGAGCAGGGCTTCAGTGATCGAATGTAGATGAAATGGAGACGGCGTCGCTCTTGCCGTCCGGGCTACCGAGCATGAGCCTCGTAACAGCAGGACCCACATGGGGGAACCACTCGGTCAGGCACGCACGTTCGAACGCGAGTTGCACGCCGTCGGGGGTGTGTTCGACGTTGGGTGTGACGACGTGGTCATCCCAGCCGCCCCAGTCATCCCAGGTCAGCAAAACACGGTGTCGTCCCAGCGGCCGGCTTTGATGATGGCGTCGACGGCCTGCCAGATCTTGTCCTGTCCCTGGGTGACGTCGGCGGGCGGGGACCCTTGGGTTGCTGGCAGAACGCGACGGGGTAGTCGGAGGTGCCCGTGTAGGCCTTCCAGGTGACGTTGTGGTCCTGGGCGTGGCCGAGGATGGAGGGCATGTCCCAGACGGGTTGGGGGAGCGGGGCGGGTGCGCAGGGTGGGTGTTTGGCCGCCGACGATGAGCAGGTGGTTGGGGGTGGAGTTACTGCCGAACCCGGAGCAGTGGTTCTCCAGGAACGCTCCGGTCGCGGCGAGGTAGGCGTAGTAGGGCAGCACGGTGGTCTCGCCGAGGGGCGGGTTCCTCTGTGGGCGCTGATCGCCGTCCTGATGCTGGTGATGATCGGGTTGGTCGTCGGCCTGGTTCGCAAGGTCGTCAAGATCGGCGGACGCACTGGGAGTGCCTAGTACGGCGGCCGCAGAGTGCGATCTGGTCGGATGGGCAATACGTCCACCTCGCCGGCATGAAGTACGTCCGGATAGTCGCGCTCCAAGCCTGTCACGATCAACGCGATATCAGCAGTGGGTGCCGGTCGCGAAAGGTGTGCTCGATCTCCGGCATGTGGCTGCCGGCCAGGAACCGGCAGACGACCAGCAGTCGCCAGTTGAGCCGGACGAGCACGGCTGGCCTGCGCCTCGACTAGCCGAGACTTCCCGGACCGACACGATTGGCGCGGTGTCAGGCGCACCGCCGGACCAGCAATCTGGAGGTGCCGCAGATACAAGATCGACTGCCTCCGCTGTAACAATTGAAGATCCAGCCATACGTCGAGCCGGGGCATCCATGTAGATTTCAGGGCTACGAAGGATCCTGAACAAAGGAACCGATGATGGCGAGTATTCCGTTCGCGTACGAGTGCAGCAAAGCGGCCGGGTTCCTGCCGGACCCGAACGAGCCGCAGCGCGTTGGCTATGTGACCGCGTTGACGATCGGCACAACCGAGTATGCGAAGGACCTGCAGGTGTTTGTCCCCGCGGTGCAGCCTGTTGGCTTCAAGGGACTTGGTCCCGTCGCGCCGGCAGCCGCGAATGAGGGCTTCGGCCGGATCACCGTCGTCGGCGTGCTGGAGAAGTTCGAATGGGACGGCGGGGTGGGCCAGCCACTGAAGCTGGAGTTCTACGTCTCGCAGCACAACGCCGTGCAGACCAAGGAGGCCCAACAGAACACGCTGACGACGAAGATCGACACCGCGGCCTGGTGGATCGCCGACTACGACGTTGAAACCAAGAAGTGGTACGAGCAATCCTTCCCGACCAATGCGGTCGGCGGGGTCGTTGGGGGTACCAAAGATCAACCCGAACTGGACGTGGATCTGACCGGGGTCCCGGCGAAGGACGGCATCGACATCAACGTATACAAGGTCGCGGTCAGCGTTGCGCCCGCGGCGAAGGGTCAGTACACGTTGCACTTCGCGAACTCGCCCCAGACGGGGGTGGCCAAGTCCTGGGGCCTCGTGGTCGGTAAACCAGCCTAGTACGGCGGCCCGCAGAATGTGATCTTGCCCGGTGGCCGCGATCATGAGGATGGCCAACCGCTACTCCGCGCGTACCACCCGGACAGAGCAGCGCGGTAGTTGACCAGGCGAGCATATGAGCTGGCCGTGCGTTCCTCCGCCGATGTCCGGACAGAGTCCGAAGTCCCCGCTCCCACCACAATGACGCAAGTCCGCAGCCGTCCCACAACCGCCGACACGCCGTCGGAGTGGTCGGCCTCGGTGGTCACAGTCCTACCGGAACGGCGACTACCCACCGCTCGATCCTGATCTGCGCCAGCGATCGAGCGACGAGCTTGTCCTGAATGACAGCGCCGGGCTGCTCAGCTCGCGAGATCGTGGCAGCCTTCGCAGCCATGTCCGCACGAATCGCGTCCTCCGCCTCGTCCCTGGTCAGGTACGCCGCTACCGGAGCGGTCCGCTGATCCTCACCGCCGCCCGCCAGTGTCCGGGTGATCCGCACGACAACGGTGTGCACATGCCGGAAGCCATCGTGCTGGGGCTGTTGCCCCCTACCCGCCAGTGCGTCAACAAGATGGTCGAGCGGGATCGTGGGGCCGACAGGGCGGTACGCGGTGAAGTCCGGATCTCCCTCCCACCACGGCGGCGCGAACGGCAGGGGCCCCATCATCGCGGGCAGCGAGTCCGGACCGAGGTCAGTTCGTTCCTCTTCTTGCCAGGCGAAAGCCAAGGCGGACACATGGCCGCGGATGCCCCCGGATTCCAAGATGAAGGTCGTGCTCACACCCGGACCGGTGGCGTCGGCCTCAGTGGGGCATCGCACGACCAGCCCGTCGTAGGACGAGCGCAGATGCTGTTCGTCAACGGCCTTGAACAGCAGGTCGATCCGCGTCGGATGGTTGCCCAGCGCGCGTAGCAGCAACTGGCGGTGGGACGCGGTCTGGTAACAGACGTGCACGGTCCGGTCGGTACGGAACAACACCGCGCCGGGCGCCTGGTCACAGCCGATGAACGAGTGGTGCTTCTGCATGCGCACATGCTGTCAGCGCGGCTGCCCCTGGCCAATTCGATATCGCGTGGCGACGCGCTCCAGAACGTCCCGTCATGCCGCTGGTCGCGTGCGGACGTCCGCCGCACGCTGCGATGACCGAATGCTTGGTGGCGGTGCCTGGAAACGTCGGGACCGAGTCGCGGGGAGGGACGGCTATTCGGGATCAGAGCCGGGAAACCGGACCCGGACGTTCGCCGCCGGGGTGAGGTAGGCGTCGCCGAGACGGCGCTGTAGCGAGATGTCCGTGGAGCCGGCTGATCGCGGGCTGCCGGCGGGGATGGCTTTCACGATGAACTCCTGGATGCGCGCCGGCTCCACAGGAGTCAGGTGGATCATGCACAGCAGCTCCCCCCGCTCACCGGGAATCGACCAGGTGATGTCGGCGGCGGTGGCGGCGGAGACGACAGCGGGCGGGCGGGCGTCGAGCAGGGGGCCGACCTCGGCCACGAGTTCAGCGAGTTCCGCGCGGCGTTGCGAAAGCGGACGGTCGAAGTCGATGTTCTCGGCGAAGATCCGGGCGGCCAGCGAATCGTCCCAGTGTCGGACGAGCGAGTCGGCCTGCGCGCGAAGCGCGACCGTTTCCGGCCACAGTGTGGCGGTGGTCGCGGGGGCCTGGTTGTGGTTCAGCATCCGTCCGAGCGCCTCGGTGCAGAGCCCGCCCGGGTTACCCCGGTTGCCGTTGGTCAGAACGACCGCACCGTGGCCCGATTCGGGGTGCCAGGCCATGGCGAGCCAGAAACCGGGGAGTCCGCCGCCATGTGAGATGACCGTCCCGCGATGCAGGTCGGTCGTGACCCCGAGGCCGAGGGCGTATCCGCTGGAGCTCAGCCGGGCCTGCCCGATCCCGGTCAGACTCAGTGATGGTGGCATGAAGATGCGCACACGCTGCAGGTCCCGTCGGGACAGGCGGCTCAGCACTGGGGTGTCGTCGTCGGTTCGCGCCGGCCGGAACGCGGAGCCGAGCCAGGTGATCCAACGCGCGAGGTCGCGCACCGTGCTCACCAGTCCACCGGCGCCGAGGAACGCGTCTGAGGTCTGCGGTTGGTAGGCGACCCAGTTCCCCTCTGTGTCCAGCGAATAGCCGACGGCGCGCGGGAGGTGATCGGGCACGGCCGTGTCGCAGAACGTGGACGTCAGGCCCAGCGGCCGCAGCAGTTCCTCGGTGACGAACTCCGCCAGGGGCCGGCCGACCGCCCGACTGAGGGCCAGGCCGGCCATTGTGAAACCGAGGTTGGAGTATTCGAAGACCGCGCCCGGCAGGTGGCTGAGGCGAACTCCCTTGGATACCCGGGCGAGCAGGTCCTCGGTTGGGGTGTTGATGAACGGGTCCACCCAGGAGTTGTCCTCGGTGAGGCCGCCGCACATGCCCAGGAGCATCTCGATCGTGGGGACGTCCCGCTGGCCACCGGCGAGGACGACCTAGTTTTCGTACGCTATCGCGCGCGGATCGCTGCCGCGCTCTCCTTCGGCTGTTCCTTGCCGTCGGCCTGCGGCGGTGTGGGTGATTCCACCCTGCCCATGGCCGCGCCGAAAAGGGGTAGACCGACCGCTGCCGCGGATCGGGCGGGCGGGCGAAGCTATGGCTGCTGGGCTGGGAAACTGGCCAGGCCGTAGCAGATATGGGAGGCATCCCGATGAACGCACCCAACGACAACGCCGCTGCGAAAGGTCTGCGCGGGTGGTGGCTATCTCCCCCGCGACCCGGCATGCAGCGCTTCATCTCGCCATGGGAGTACCGCCACCTCCGCGTCTCTGAGGTCACGCGCGCTGCCGCTGGTGGCTTCCAGCTCGGCATCGGCCTCGCTTTGCTCTCGCTCGGTCGTCAGGCGGGAGCTGACCTGGAGCGGCGCAAAATGTACTGGTTGTCAGCGTGGTTCCTGGTGCCCGCAGCGGGGAATCTCGCGAGTGGCTACTGGTACACCACTATCGCTCCCTGACCAGGCACGCTGGGCGCGGTAGTGCGTCTGACCTGCGGGATCGCGAATCCCTGAAAAGCGGAAGGTCGGCAGTTTTTTTTTTTTTTTTTTTTTTTTTTTAAAAAAAAAAAGTGGGCTTCTTGCAGCGAGGATGACGGACTGACCCTTGAAGCCCGCTGGTGACGCTGCTGGTGGCTTGCGCCGCCGCCGGTGGTGTTCGCGCCCATGAAGGCCGCCAGATCGACTGCGGCACCACTCGCCCGTGCCGAGCTGCATCACCGGGAAGGCACAGACCGGTGAAACCGGCAGAGCGGCTGGTGCGGCTTACCATGGCCGGTGAACGTGTCACAGACGTACGACTGTTTTTCCGCGGCTGCGTCCTTCGCTTTGTGCGATGTGCGCATCGATCGCCTCGGCCCAGTCCACGACGGCCGGTGCGGGGATGTGCAGGCCGTCTTGGGTGAGCGTGAGCACGCCCTGGATCAGGCTGAGCGCTTTCGGCGGGGCCTTCCTGGCCCGGTTGAGGATGCTGAATCCCGTGATGGTCAGGTTCTGGGTTCTCAGGTCCGGAACCGGCGGTGGCGCGGGGTCTGGTTCCCCAGCCGCGGCGCCGTAGGACACGACCTGGCCGCCGACCGCCAGTCCGCCAAGAACCGAGGCAAGGAGGCTGCCGCCGATGGATTCGAGCACGATGTCGAATCCGGGTACTCCGGCAGTTTGCAGCGCTCTGGCAACGAAGCCCTCGCCGTGGGTAACCGGGGTGTCCACGGCGCGCGCGAGGCCGACCATCGCCTTGACGACCAGCTGATCCTTGTGGGATACGGGCAGCTGGCGGATGAAGTCCCCGTCGATCTTCAGATAGTCGAACGGCAGGTGCTTGAGGATTGAAGGAGCCGAAGCCGGCCCCGAAGTCATCCAGGGCGACGGTGCAGCCGAGCCTGCGCAGCTCTCCGCAGAAGGCGCTGGCGCGCGTCATGTTGGAGATCGCCGCGGTCTCCGTCAGCTCCACCATCAGCATCGACGGGTCAACCCGCCGGGCTTGCAGCTCGCGCTCGATGTGGGCGAGCATCCCCCCGTCGGTGATGGACAGCGCCGACAGGTTGATCGCCACGCGCGGCGAGGACATGGACCGCAGCTCGGCGAGCAGGCCGATCGCCTTGCTGGCGACGACACGGTCGATGTCCGGCACCAGCGAGTAGCGCTCGGCGGCGGCAGGAACATCGCCGGCGGACACAGACGGCCATCGGGTGCGTCGTCCAGGCGCACGAGCGCCTCATAGTGGGAGATCTCCCCGTCGGCGAGTGAGACGATCGGCTGGTAGTGCAGCACGAAGCTCTCCTGGCGCACGGCGCGGCGCAGCCGCTCCAGCCACGGCTTGGGGTGCAGCCCGGCCGGGGAGGAGAGATCCCCCGGACTGGCGGTGTAGCGGCGGGCGGCGGGGCGTTCGGCCTTTATGAGAAAGCGTGGCCTGGCGGAAGTCGTCGAAGTGAGCATGTTGGCGTGGATCTTCGGCGCCCGCCGGCGCTCGCCTTCCAGATGTGAAGGTATGTGGAGCTTTGAGCGCCCAAAACTGCACAAAGCGCTCAACTTCTCGCGAAATTCGCGAATCCGCCGCGGGTCAGGTGTCGGCCAGGAACGGGCGGCGGGCACGGTCTGACACGGCGAGCAGCAGCGCCAGCAGCACGAAGTTCATGACGACCGAGGAGCCGCCGTAGGCGACCAGGGGAAGCGTGACACCCGTCAGCGGGATCACGCGGGTGACACCGCCGACGATCACGAACACCTGCATCGCGACCACAAACGACAGGCCGGTCGCCAGCAGCTTGGAGAAGGAGTCCCGCGCCAGCGCCGCTGTCTGCAGACCGCGCGCGATGAACAGCAGATAAGTGGTCAGCAGGCCGATCGCGCCGGCCAGACCGAGCTCGTTGGTGATCACGGCGTAGATGAAGTCGCTTTCCGGGACCGGCAGGATCGAACGGCGTTCGACGATGTGGGGGGCTACTTCCACCGGGTACTGCAACAGCGACTGGTCAAAGCCGGTGCCGAGCAGCCCCCCGTCAGCCTGCGCGAACAGCGACTGAGCGAGCTGGTAGCTGCCGCCGGGCGCGTTGTACAGGCGCTTTTCAAACGGGTGTTCCCAGGCCAGCACGCGACTGTGAACGTGGCTGACGTGGGTGGCGACAAACCAGGCGCCGACGGCGAACAGCACCAGGCCGATCAGCGGGAAGGAGAAGCGGCCGGTGGCGACGTACAGCAGCGCCAGGAAGGCCCCGTAGAACATCAGCGAGGTGCCGAGCTCACGGGTCAGCAGCAGCGTCGCCATGGCCGCCCCCCACACCACCAGCATCGGGCCGAACTGCTTCATCGGCGGGATGCTCAGCCCGAGCACGCGCCGCCCGGCGCTCACCAGGATCTGGCGGTTGTCGCGCAGATAGCTGGCCAGGAAGATCACGATCGCGACCTTCGCGAACTCCGCGGGCTGGAAGGAGACCGAACCGAAATGGATGTCCAGGTAGGCGCCGCCGACCTGCTCGCCGATCCCGGGCAGCCGCGGCAGCACGGTCAGCCCGATGCCGAGCGCCGCGATCGTGTAGCGGTAGCGCTCGGCAGCCCCAGCCCATGCCGGCGCAGCAGCAGGATCGTCGTCGTGAACAGCACGATCCCGAGCACCATCCACTGCGCCTGCTGGCGCGCCAGCGACGGGTTGATGCGGTAGACCATCACGATCCCCACGCTCGCGAGCACCGCCGCCAGCGGAAACAGGTAGGGGTCGGCGTGCGGCAGCGCGTAGCGGATCACCAGGTGCGCCGCCACGCACAGGCCCAGAAAGATCGCCCCGTAGGTCAGCGAGGCGCTCGAGGCGTGGCTGAGCGTGACGTTCGTGGAGGCGTGCGGCGTGGAGTTTCGCGCCTGGATGAAGATCGCGGTGAAGCCGGCGGTCACCAGCAGCGCCGCCGGCAGAAGACCGAATAGCTCACGATTTCGGGGACTGAGCATCGCCCGAGGCTACATTGCAAAGCGGCTGGCCACACGGTCTACCGGCAAGCCCGCCCGGCGCGGGCATTATCCTATGTGGCTCGCCCCTGCTAGCGCCGCTCGAGTTTTTTCAACGACCAGCCCACTCGAGCCCAGGGGCGAGCGCCACCGATCGACATGAGCGTACATCCCATGCCCGAGGAGAGCCCCCCAGCGCACTGGAAGGGGATGCTCAAGCGCTTCGCGATCGCGGCGGTCCTGATCGTCGCGCTCAGCGGCGCGACCACCGCGACCGTCGCGCTGAACGAAGTCACCAACATCGCCGACAAGGTCTTCCCGAAGATCAACCAGATCACCGCCCCCAAGAGCATCGTGCAGGAATACAGCGGCGGCCCGAAGACGTTCCTGATCCTCGGCTCCGACCGCCGCGCGCAGTCCAAGGACGCCGAAGACCGCGCCAACCCGCCCCACTCCGACACGATCCTGCTGGTGCGCTTCGACCCCAACCAGAGTCAGACCACGGTGCTGTCGATCCCGCGCGATCTGATGGTCGAAATAACCACCCCGACCGGCCAGATCTACGGCCACGAAAAGATCAACGCCGCCTACACGATCGGCAACAGGGTCGGCGGCGTGCGGGGCGGAATGGTCCTCGCCGCCGAAACGATCGAGCGCGAAGTCTTCCCCGACCTGAAGCTCAACGGCATCGTTGACGTCAGCTTCGCCGGATTCATACGTGTCGTGGACGCGCTCGGCTGTGCCTATGTCAACGTCGATCACCGCTATCTGCACGTCAACAACGGCACGCCGGAAGAAAACTACTCGGAAATCAACCTGCAGCCCGGCTACCAGAAGCTCTGCTACGAAAGCGCCCTGTCATATGTGCGCTACCGCCACGACGATTCTGACTTCGTGCGCGTCGCACGCCAGCAGGACTTCCTACGCGACCTGCGCGAGCAGACCAATCCCGCCAACGAGCTCGGGCAGATCGAAACCGTCGCCTCAGCCGTCGGACACGCGATCGTCAGCACCTTCCACTCCTCCGCCTCGACGCTGATCGAACTGGCCAAGCTGATCGTCTTCTCGCAGGGCAAGCCGCTGCGCCAGGTCAGATTCCAGAGCTCGAACGTCAACTACAAATACGGTGAAGGCTCCTACGTGACGAGCACCCCC
The DNA here is from genome assembly GCA_963702275.1 of Candidatus Melainabacteria bacterium. Lineage (GTDB taxonomy): Bacteria > Actinomycetota > Actinomycetes > Mycobacteriales > Pseudonocardiaceae > DATEPR01. Next base: position 6,922 of record CAVPCF010000089.1, on the reverse strand, counting down.
GAACTCGAGCGGGCGACGCTCAAAGAATTCCTGCAGGGGCCGCCGAAGCCGCCCACCGCCTCCACCAGCCACCGCTCCTCCAGCCACTCCCATCACCATCACTCCACGAGCCTCTCCCCAGCCGCGCTGGGCCTGTTTGCGGCATCCCCGACCGGCGAGCACGAAGCGGTCGCCGCCGCCGTGAGCATCCCCTTCCCCGTGCTGTATCCGTCCTATCAGACCGGCCCGGCCATCCAGCAGGATGTGCACCCCTACACGCTGAAAGATCAGGAAGGCCACCTCCACCACGCCTATGTCGTGGTGTGGCAGCAGAACATCCAGGGCGGCTACTACGACTTCGAGGGCACCGACTGGCTGACCCCCCGCTGTTCGACCACGCCCGCTCGAAAAGATCGGCTCACGCACATACATGCTCGTCTACGACGGCGAACACATCCACGCGATTGGCTGGCGCAGCCACAACGTCCTGTACTGGTTGACCAACACGCTGCTCGAGGAACTCTCAAACCAGCAGATGATCGCGATCGCGCGCTCCGCCTCCGCCCCGCGCTAACGGGTCTAGGCGGTCAAACGCTGCTGGTCGAGCTCCGCGTTCACGAGCGCGTCGGCCTCGGCGTTCTGGGCCCGTGGGACGCTGCGGATCGACCATCGCTCAAAGCTCCTAAGCGCCGCCATCGACTGGCTGTGAAGCCTGCGCATATCCTCGTGCTTGACCTTGTACAGGCCCTGCACCTGCTTGGCGATCAGCTCGGAGTCGTTGATCACCTCGACCTCGCGCGCGCCGAGGGCGCTTGCCCGCTCCAATCCCAGCAGCAGGCCGTGGTACTCGGCGACGTTGTTGGTGACCTTCCCCAGAAACGGGAGGACTCGTCGAGGATCTCCCCCGGCTGGCGAGGACAGCACGGCCGCCGCGGCCGCCGGGCCGGGGTTTCCGCGGGCGCCCCCGTCGATGTGCACGAGAACCTTCGTTATGCGTTTGGCGCCGGTGCCATCCGGGCCGGCGGCGCTCTCCTGTGAGCTCACTCGGAGGGGCTCGCCAGAGGGGCGAACTCGCCGGGAATACGCGCGCGACGGCGATCGCGCACCTCACGCCGCTGCGCGACATCGTCGGATGCGCTCGAGCGCGAGTGGCGGGCGCGGCGGTCCTCTACGCGCCGGTGACGATCACTGTGACGTTCTCGTCGTTCTTGTAGTGCTCGACGAGCTTCGGGTACAGCTCGTCGGCCAGCGCCTTGGGGACGACCCAGTAGATCATCGCCCGTCCATGCTACTCATCGGCCAGCGAAGAAAGGGCGAACCCGAAACGACTCGGGACTGACTCAGTGGGCTGTGCCCGACAGCTCTCCGCGTTCATCGACGGTGGCGTTGGCAGCCCGGTCCTCGGACGGCAGTTCATCCAGCTCCATTCCCTGCTCGATCACCGAGACGCCCGCCGTGTCCTGCAGATCCACCTCGTAGCGGTACCAGCACAGCTCCCAGGCGACGGTGATCCACACGCGGGCAGACACATCCGGCGAGTGACGCACCGTCACCTCCGGCGCACCGAGGGAGCGGGCGACCCCCGCTATCCGCCGCGGCTGCTCGGAGGAGTTGAAGGCTTCCAGCGCGATCTGCAGATCCGTATCGGCGCTTGAGGCAACCATTTGATGCTCTAGCTCGCCGCCCGAGACTGACCGGTCCTCGGCGACGTAGGTGAGCCACTTATCAGGAAGGAGCTCTCCCTCTGTGGTTCGCTCAGCGACGGTGCGGCTAGAAACTCGTAGGCCTCGGATCCCGGGGAGTCTGTCTGCTCACGCGCGGCGCCGTTGGAATGCGTGCGGGGCGCGGGGTCACGCAGCTGACGCAGACGATCCAGAAACGTGCGGCCGCGTCTGCGGCGCAGCGACCGATGACCGCTGACGCCGTCATCGGACTCGCGCAGCCACCCCTCGTGCCTCGCACGGGGCGCACACAGCTCGCACACCGTGCGTCGCTCGGCTCCCGCCAGGAACACCTCAGGACGCTCACCTCGCAAGAGGCGGCGCCCGCAGATGTCGCAGGCGATATCCGGCTGGGATGTGACTACCTGTCGGGTGGCCATCTCTGACCCAGAGTAGCCGGGCGCGTCGATCCGCGCGTTTAGGGGAGCGCGACCGGGCATCGAGGACACCGCTTGCGATGATACTTATAGTGTGTAATACTTTGGCCATGACGACCATGATTGGAGAGGCACTGAACCGTCGATCCGACCTGCAGAAGCGGATCGCCCAACTGCAGGATCGCCTGTCCGCGTGCGTGGTCGTCCAGGAGGACGAGCAGCCGCCGGAGGATCCGCAGGAGCTGCTGACAGAGCTCGGCGGCCTCTGCGACGAGCTGCAGGAGCTGATCGCGAAGATCAACCACACCAACGCCATGTCCAGGCTTCGACCGGGGAGACCGTCACCCAGGGACTCGCCCGTCGCGACACGATCACGCTGCGCCAAGGTGCCCTTCGTGCCGCGATCACCGCGGCGACGGGCCGGTCGATCGGCCTCGGATTGACGCGCTACAGCCGCTCGGAGATTCGCATGGTGCGGCAGGTGAACGTAAGCGAGCTGCAAAGCAAGCTCGACGAGCTCGCGAAGGAGAGGCGCGAGCTCGACAATCGCCTGCAAGCACACAACTGGCGGGCGCCATTGATCGAGTAGCAGTCGGTAGCCGACAAGAGCGAGCGTCGAGGCCAGCGGCCGGCCAAAGGCCGCACGTATCCATAGATCCTTGGCCAGGAGCGCGGGGGGCAAGCGCACACGGGGTTGGAAACCCGCACACCGTCAGCCCGCAACACGCAGCGCACACCCGGTACCGCGGATCGAGCACAACCGGACGCTGACTTGCGGTGAGGGCGGGGATGGGGATTGACTACTCGCGCCTTAAGTTGATTGGCAGATGACCAGATCTACGTTCTCTGGCGGGCCGCACGCTTCCGATGCACAACCCGGTCTGAGCGCACGCCTAGTGCGCGAAACCGCCAGCCTTGGCGGGGTCCCGCGGCGGCAGCGGCGCCGTCAGGCTCTCGAGGTACTCGGTCTGGCTGCGCAGGTCGGCGAGCAGCAGGTCGGCCATGTCGTGGTTCATCCCGGCGCGCACGACGATCCGCAGCACGGCGAGGTCCTCACGGTTCTCCGGGAGGTGTAGGCCGGCACCTGCCAGCCACGCTCGCGCAGCCGCCCCGAGACGTCATACACCGTGTAGTTCTCGACGTTGTCCTTGAGCTTGAACGCGAACACCGGCAGCTCGCTCCCGTCCGTGAGGCACTCATACGGGCCGATCTTCCCGATTTCCTGGGCGAGATACATGGCCACCGACTGTGAGCGGCGCTGGACACGCTCGTAGCCCTCCCGGCCGAGGTGCAGGAACATGTAGTACTGGACGATCACCTCGCTGCCCGGACGGGAGAAGTTCAGCGCGAAGGTCGGCATGTTTCCGCCGAGGTAGTTGACGTTGAAGATGAGCTCGCTGGGCAGCGCCGCCTCCTCGCGCCACACCGCCCACCCCACGCCCGGGTAGACCAGGCCGTACTTGTGCCCGGAGGCGTTGATCGACTGCACGCGCTCCAGGCGGGAAGTCCCACTCCAGGTCCGGCTGTAGGAACGGCGCGATGAACCCGCCCGAGGCGGCATCGACGTGGATCGGGACATCCAGGCCCCGCTCGGCCTGAAGCGCGTCGAGCGCCTTCGCGATGTCCGCCACCGGCTTGTAGCTGCCGTCGAAGGTCGAGCCGAGGATCGCCACCACGCCGATCGTGTTCTCGTCGCACAGCGCAACCGCCTCCGCCGCGCCGATGTGCAACCGGTCGCCCTCGACGGGCACCATGCGCGGTTCGACATCCCAATAGCGGCAAAACTTCTCCCAGCAGACCTGGACGTTCGCTCCCATCACGATGTTCGGCCGGTCGGTTGGCTGGCCCGCGGCGCGCATCCGCTCGCGCCAGCGCCACTTCAGCGCCAGGCCACCGAGCATCACCGCCTCGCTGGAGCCCGTCGTCGAGCAGCCGGTCGCCCCGTCGCACTCCGGCGCATTCCACAGCGAGGCGATGATGTTCACGCAGCGCGCCTCGATATCGGCCGTCTGCGGATACTCATCCTTGTCGATCATGTTCTTGTCGGCCGTTTCGGCCATCAGCCGGGCGGCCGGCCCGGGCATCGAGGTCGTGACGAAGGTCGCGAGGTTCAGGCGCGCGCTTCCGTCCAGCAGCAGCTCGGAAGTGATCAGGTCGTGGGCGATCGACGCCGGGATCGACCTCTCACGCAGTTCGTGGCGGGGCGCATAGATCTCCTCCGGGTCATTTCCGTGGAACCGACGCTCGGCGGGCGCGACCTTGCGGGAGAGGGCCATGGCGGTTCTCCTTCCTCGTGGGCTTGGGCCCTGATCCTACGCGGGTCGGTGAGGATCGGCGCAGACAACCGTGCGGGCGCTCGTCACCAGCCCGCCGGTGACCGCGAGAACCGTGGCGGTGAACGTGTTTGCTGAAAAGGCGACTGGTGGTTTGACGACGCACGCCAGGGGCTCGCCTGCCGGTAAGCTGGCGCGAGCGAACTAGGGGGTCAGGCGATGAAGGTGCAGCTACTAGAGGTTGGGTGGTTGACGACGGCGGCCGCGATAGTCCGCGCGGGAGACACATCTGGCGAAGACATCCGCTTTCCCGTCCCCGCCTACCTGATCGAGTCGCAGACCGAGCGGATCCTGGTGGACACCGGCCTGCACCCCGCGTTCGTCACCGATCGCGAGGCCCACTATGGGCCATCGAATGTGCTCGGCATCTGGACGGCCGAGCAGGAGCGTTCGATCGCCGACCAGGTTGACCTCGGCACGCTGACGATGGTCGTGCTCACCCATCTGCATTTCGACCACGCCGGCGGGCTATCGTTGGTGCCCGAGTCGGTGCCGGTCGTCGTGCAGCGCACCGAGTGGGAAGCCGGACACGACGACGCCGCGATCGCGCGCAACTTCTTCCTTGCGCGCGACTACGCCGTCCGCGACGTGCGGCTGATCGACGGCGACCACGACCTGCTCGGGGACGGCTCGGTGAAGCTGCTGTTCACCCCGGGGCACACGCCCGGCCATCAGTCCGTGCAGATCGGCGACCTCGTCCTCGGCGCCGACGTCACCCACTTCGCAAGCGGCCTGGACGATCACGTGTTCCCCGCCTTCGGCGAGGACCTCGGCCGTCAGAAGCAGTCGGCGATACGGCTGCGCGAGTTGCGCGAAGCGGGCGCCACCGTGATGCCCGGCCACGACCCGGACGTACTGCGAGCGGGTCCTCTGACGGTCAGCTGACCGGGCCCTGGCAAAAGACCTCACCAAACCGCCGGTCATACGTGTGCGGCAGCCCGCTCGCCGGCTGACTGGTCGATGATCCTCTGAGCGAGGTGGGACGGCACCTCCTTGTAGCGCAGGAACTGGAGCGTGTACTCCCCCTGACCGGCAGTGATCGACCTCAAATCGGGGGCGTAGGAGAGCATTTCGGTCATCGGTACCTCCGCCTTGACCTCGGTCATCGCCCCGGCGGGCTGCATGCCCTGCGGGCGGCCGCGGCGGCTGTTGAGATCGCCGATCACCTCGCCGACATATGCCTCGGGGACGGAGACGGTCACGAGCATGACCGGCTCGAGCAGCACGGGCCCGGCGCCTTCGAGTGCCGCACGATGGCCTGTGCGCCGGCGAGCTTGAACGCTATCTCGGAGGAGTTGACGGTGTGGTAGGACCCGTCGTACAGGCGCACGCGCACGCCCTTCACCGGGTAGCCGGCGAGCACGCCGCTGTCCATCGCTTCGCGCACCCCCTTCTCGACGGCGGGAATGAACGAGCTGGGGATCACCCCGCCCTTGATCTGGTCGACGAATTCGAAGCCCGTCGGGTGCTCGCTGTCGGTCAGCGGTTCGATCTCGATGTGGCAGTCGCCGAACTGGCCGCGGCCACCGGATTGCTTCTTGTGGCGGCCGTGGGCCTTGGCGCTGGTGCGGATCGTCTCCTGGTAGGGCACCCGCGGCGGCTTGAGGTTCACCTCCACCCCGAAGCGGGAGCGCAGCCGGTCGATGATCACCTCGACGTGGACCCTGTGAGAGGCCGGCGACGATCTGCTCGCCGGTCTGCGGGTCGCGGTGCAGGTCGATCACCGGGTCCTCCTCCCGCAGGCGGGCCAGGGCGGTGAACACCTTCTCCTCGTCGCCGCGGTTCTTCGGCTCATCGCGAGCGCCATCACCGCCGCCGGCAGCTTATCCGGGCATCTCGTTCGGCCTGTCGCTTCGACAGCCAGTCCCGCGTGGGTCTCCTTCAGCTTGGCCACCGCGCCGATGTCGCCGGGGCCGAACTCCTGCACGTGCTCGATCTCCTTGCCGGCGAACACGACGAGCTGGCCGATGCGCTCCTTGACGTGGGCGCGGGTGTTCAGCACGTGAGTGTCGTCGCGCATCACTCCCTGGTAGACGCGAAACAGGTTGATCCGCCCGGCGAACGGGTCGGCGCGGGTCTTGAAGACGTAGGCGAACAGTGCGCCGTCCTCGGTCGGCCTTAGCTGCACCTCGCCGACCCGTAGCGCGCCGTGCTTGACCGGCGAGGGGAGATCCTCGACGATCGCGTCCAGCAGCCGTGAGGTGCCGAGGTTGCGCTCGCGACACCGCACACGACCGGGAAGATCCTGCCGTGGTTGGTCCCCTCCTTGAGCGCTTGCACGATCTCCTCGTGGGAGATCTCCTCGCCTTCCAGGTAGCGCTCCATCAGCGCGTCGGGACCTCGGCCACCTCGTCCATCAGCTTCTCCCGGTATTCCTGGGCGAGCTGGGCCTGCTCCGCGGGGATCGGGATCTCGGTGAAGGCGCCGCGCTGAGCGGAGTCCTGGCGAAACGCCTTCATGTCAACGAGCTCGATCACGCCGGATATCTCGTGTTCTTCGCCGATCGGGATCT
>CAVPCF010000088.1:0-6444 GCA_963702275.1 Candidatus Melainabacteria bacterium | reverse complement strand
AGGTGCACTGAAGGATGGGAGGGATTGGTCGTATCGACGCTTTCGTTGCCATTGAAGTTGGCTCTTACCAAAAGCTGATAGGTAGGAGTCATTTTCTTAGGTAAGAGGAATCTTCTCAGCGTAAGCTCGCCCGGGTTTCCCGTGGGCACGATGGGCGCTCGCGCTCGAATCGCATGCTGCTGTATTCACGACGGCGGCGTTTTGAGGGTTCTCAAGAGCGGCAGTTGCGGCGGAGCTCCAGTGTCGAGCCGTTCTTCATGGAGTTGATCAGCGGCGTGGAGGCCGAGCTGTCGGCCCGGGAGTACGCGCTGTCGTTGCAGGTCGTCGGCGACGTGGACGCGGAGATCGCGGTCTATCGGCGGTGGTGGTCGGAGCGCCGGGTGGACGGGCTGCTGCTGTGCGACCTGCGGGTCGACGATCCCCGGATCGGCGTGCTGGAGGAGCTCGCGGTGCCGACGGTCGTGATCGGCGAAGCGGCCGGCGCCGGGAGCCTCGTCAGCATCTCGTCCAACGACGGGATCGGCGTCACCGAGGCCGTGGGGTACCTCGTGACGCTTGGGCACCAGAACCTCGCGCGCGTTGCCGGGCTGCCCGAGTTGCTGCACACGGAGGTCCGCAGCGAGGCGTTCGCCGCGGTGTGCGCCGAGCTGGACATCCCGCCCGCCATCACGGTCTTCACCGACTACACCGGTGAAGAAGGCGCGCGGGCCACGCGGCGGCTGCTCAGCTCCCGCAACCGGCCCACCGCGATCGTGTACGACAACGACGTCATGGCGATCGCGGGGCTCGCGGTGGCGCACGAGATGGGCCTTTCCGTGCCGGGCGACGTGTCCCTGATCGCGTGGGACGACTCGGTGCTGTGCCAACTGGTGCACCCGCCGATGACCGCGCTGTCCCGCGACATCCCCGCCTACGGCGCGCGGGCGGTGCACAAGCTGCTGGAGCTCATCGCCGGTCAGCGGCCCGCTTCGTCGGCGGACGAGCCGCCGCACCTCATTCCGCGCGGGACCACCGGTCGCCCGTAACCCGGTCCAGTAGCACGTATCCCTGCCGCTGTTGAACAGTTGATGCTCACGTGATGGTTGACACTTAACCGGTATAGTGATTCTATCAGTGACGCCGCATCGGCGGCACGCAGGAGTCCGGACGCGAAGGGGCGTGCACCGTGAGTGGTACCTCGGCCAGGTTATGGCCTGCGGCATTGCTGGCAGTCGCCGTGCTCGCCGCGTGCACGGACAGTCCGCCCGCGACCGGCGGTTCGGACGCCAACGCGGTGCTCATCGTGACGACCGGCGCGTCGACGCCGTTCGTCGCCGTCTTCAACCCTTACGCGCCAAGCAACAGCGACGCGACGGACGGGATGATCCTCGAGCCGCTGTACTACTTCGACACCGTCGACGCGTCCCGGGTCAGCCCGTGGCTGGCCACGGGCTACAAATGGTCGCCGGACGGCACCTCGCTCACCTTCACCCTGCGCGACGGCGTCAAGTGGTCCGACGGCCAGCCGTTCACCAGCGCCGACGTGGCCTTCACCTTCAACGAGGCGATCTCGAACAAGGCACTGAACCAGCACAACCTGCCGCTGACCGGGGTCACCACGAAGGACGCGCACACGGTCACGCTGTCGTTCAGCCGCCCCGAGTTCTCAGATCTGTTCTTCATCGCGGGCGAGACGTTCATCCTGCCCAAACACGTCTGGTCCACAGTGGCCGATCCGGCCACGTTCACCAACGACAAGCCGGTCGGCACCGGAGCCTACGAGGTCGCGTCGACGACACCGCAGGTCATGACGCTCACCGCGAACCCGCACTACTACCAACCTGGCATGCCGAAGTTCAGGACCATCCGGTTCATCTCGTACAAGGACAACAACGCGTCGAACGCGGCGCTGGCCGCCGGTGAGCTGGACTGGGGTGGAAATTACATCCCCAACATCCAGCAGAACTATCTCAGCAAGAACCCGAACTACCACATGGTCAACATTCCGCTCTCGATCACCTTCTTCACGCCGAACCTGCGCACCGGCCCGACCGCCGCACTTGCCGTGCGCCAGGCCATCAGTGCCGCGCTGCAACGCGATTTCATCAGCAAAACCGTCTACGGCGGAAACGCACCGGCCACCAACCCGATGGCACTGCTCACCCCGAACTACAGCAACGTACTCGACCCGTCCCTCAACAACGAGCGGCTGCCGGCCGGCGACCCCGCACAGGCAAAGAACATCCTCACCCAGGCCGGCTACAAACTGGGATCGGACGGCGTGTTCAACGACCCGAGCGGCAAGCCGCTGGCCGTCCAGTTGCAGGTCATCCAGCCCTACACCGACTACGTGCAGATCGTGCAGATCGCCCAGCAGCAACTGAAGGCGGCCGGCATCAACCTGGTCGTTGACGCGGAATCCGGCCAGCAGTTCAACGACAACCGCAGCAACGGCAATTTCCAGCTGCTGATCGACAACTACGGCTACACCCCGAGCCCGTACGCCTATTACTACAACCTGCTGGACAGCGCGCTGGCACCGAAACCGGGCGTGCCCGACCTCGTCGGCAACTATGGCGGCTACGCCAATCCCGCCGTCGACGCGGCACTCGCCACGATCGCGTCAACGACCGACCAGGCCACCCAGAAACGCGCGTTCGCGACCATCGAACAGCGGTTCGTCCAGGACATGCCGCTGATTCCGCTGTTCGAACAGCAGAACGAGCAGGAGTTCGACGGCAACGTCGTGACCGGCTTCCCGACCGGCGACAACCGGTACGCCTCGCCCGCAATTTACATGCAGCCAGACAACGGCTGGGTCGCGATGCGCCTGGCCCCCACGCACCACTGACGAAGGCGGTCGGCGTGCGGTATGTGCTGCGCAAGCTGGGCTTCTACGCGATCGCGGCGTGGCTGGCGATCACCCTGAACTTCCTGTTGCCACGGCTCATTCCCGGCGACCCGGTGGAACAGTTGATGGCCCGGATGTCCCAGGCAGGCCCGGTCGCGCCGGGGGAGGCCGACACGCTGCGGCAGCTGCTCGGGCTCGGCCACGGCAACGGCGTGCAGCAGTACTTCGGCTATCTGCACCAGCTGGTGACACTGCGGTTCGGCATGTCGATCACCTACTTCCCGCTGCCCGTCACCACGATCATCGGCCAGGAGATCTACTGGACCGTGATCCTGGTCGGTGTCGCGCTGGTGATCAGCGTCGGGCTCGGCCTGGTGCTGGGCGCGGTGGCCGGCTGGCGCCGTGGCAGCCGGTTGGATGCCGGCGTTCCGCTGGCGATGCTGTTCTCGGCGATGCCGTACTTCTGGGTCGCGTTGTTGCTGGTCTACGTGTTCGCGCAGCGGCTGCACCTGTTCCCGCTGTCCGGCGGCTACGACCCGGCGCTGGTGCCCGGCTGGCACGCGGCGTTCGTCGCGACGGCCGTCCGGCACGCGATCCTGCCGGCGGCCACCATCGTGATCAGCTCGGTGGGCACCTGGATGTTCGGCATGCGCAACATGATGGTGTCGACGCTGTCCGAGGACTACGTGGTCGCGGCGCAGGCGAAGGGACTGCGGCCCGGCAAGGTCATGTGGGGTTACGCGGCGCGCAACGCGGTGATCCCGAGCGTGTCCGGCTTCGCCATCTCGCTCGGCTTCGTCGTCTCCGGCGCCCTCGCCATGGAGATCGTGTTCTCCTATCCCGGCATCGGCTACAACCTGCTTGCCGCCACGCAGAACGACGACTATCCCCTGATGCAGGGCATCTTCCTGGTGATCACGCTTGCGGTACTCGCCGCGAACCTGCTCGTCGACCTGCTGCACGGCTTCCTCGATCCGCGCACGAGGGCGAGCAGATGACCGCCGCCGTGACCCCGCCGACGCGGGTCCGTGCCGACCGGTCCGGTTGGGTCGCCGCCGCGTTCCGGTCCCGTTACGTCGTCATGGGGCTCGCGATCATCGCCGTGTTCACGCTGGTCGCGCTCGTCGGCCCGTACCTGGTCGGCGATCCGGCCGCGTTCGGCGGCACGCAGCTCGCGGCGCCGTCCGGCGCGCACTGGCTGGGCACGACGCAGACCGGTCAGGACGTCTTCACGCAGCTCGTCGTGGCGACGCGGGACACGCTCGCGATCGGCGCGCTCGCGGCGCTGGCCGCGACGTGCATCTCGGTCGCGATCGGCGTCGGTGGCGGCTTCGCGGGCGGCACCACGGACGATGCGCTGTCGCTGGTGTCCAATGTGGTCCTGGTGATTCCGCAGCTGCCGCTGGTCATCCTGATCGCCGCGTACGTGCGCCACACCGGCATCTGGTCGATCGTGCTGGTGATCGCGCTGACCAGCTGGGCCGCGTCGGCGCGGATCCTGCGCGCGCAGACGTTGTCGTTGCGCGGCCGCGACTACGTGCTGGCGGCCCGCGCGTACGGGGAACGGCCGTGGCGCATCGTCGTTGTCGAGCTCATTCCCAACGAGCTGCCGATCATCGTGTCCCAGTTCATCTACGCGGCCATCGCGGCCGTCCTCACCCAGTCGTCCCTGTCCTTTCTCGGGCTCGCCGACCCGAGCCAGCTGACCTGGGGGAACATGCTGTTCTTCGCGCAGAACGATTCCGCCCTCGCCTCGGGCGCGTGGTGGTGGTTCGTCCCGCCAGGACTGTGCATCGCGCTGGTCGGCACCGGGCTGGCCATGGCGAACTTCGGCCTCGACGAGTTCCTGAACCCCCGACTGCGTCGGAAGTCATGAACGACATCGTGCTGTCCGCCCATGGCGTGAGCGTCGACTACGCCGGTGCGCGACCGGTTCGCGCGGTCCGGGACGTCAGCATCGAACTGCGCCGCGGCGAGATCCTCGGCATCGCGGGCGAGAGCGGCTGCGGCAAGACGACCCTGGCGTTCGCGCTGGCCCGACTCCTGCGCCCACCGGCGGAGCTGACCGCCGGCACGATCACGTTCGTCGAGCAGGACGGCACTTCGACGGACCTGGCCGGCCTCGATCCGTTGCGGCTGCGCCAATTCCGCTGGGATCGCCTGTCGATGGTGTTCCAGAGCGCGATGAACGCGCTCAACCCGGTCACCACGATCGGCCGCCAGATCGGTGACATCTTCGCAACGCACCGCCCGGACATGGACCGGCGGGCACGCCGGTCCCGCACCGCAGAGCTGCTCGAGATGGTCGGCATCGACCCCGGCCGGTCGCGCAGCTTCCCGCACGAACTGTCCGGCGGCATGCGCCAGCGGGTCGGCATCGCGATGGCGCTCGCGCTCGAACCGGACATCGTGATCATGGACGAGCCGACGACCGCCCTGGACGTGGTCGTCCAGCGCGAGATCCTGGACCAGATCGAACGCCTCCGCGCCGACCTGGGCTTCGCGGTCGTCCTCATCACGCACGATCTGGCGCTGTTGCTGGAGATCAGCGACCGGCTGGCGGTGATGTACGCGGGCCGGATCGTCGAGCAGGGCCCCGTCCGGCGGATCGAGGCCGCGGCGGCACATCCCTACACCAGGGCGTTGTTGCGCTCGTTCCCGGACATCCTGGCCGACCGCCGCGAGTTGCGCGGCGTGCCGGGCAGCCCGCCCGACCTGCGCGACGAGCCGCCGGGGTGCGCGTTCGCGCCGCGGTGCGAGTACGCGTTCGCGCCCTGCGCCACGGTCCGCCCGCTGCCGCGGCTGGTCGACGGCACCGAAGTGGCCTGCCACCTGGACGACGCATGAACGACGAAGTGTTGACAGTGCGCGGCCTGACGGTCGACTACCGCAGGCGCGGCACGCGGGTGCGGGCCGTGGACGGCGTCGACCTGACGCTGCGCGCGGGCGAGACGGTGGCGCTCGTCGGCGAGAGCGGCAGCGGGAAGTCGACCGTGGTGCGGGCCCTGGCCCGGTTCGTCCGGCCGACCGCCGGCACGATCCGGCTGCACGGCGCGCCGGCACCGCGCGACCGGTCCTACCGGCGCAGCATCCAACTGGTGTTCCAGGACCCGTTCGCGTCCCTGAACCCGATGCACACCGTCGGCCACCATCTCCGGCGCCCACTTTTGATCCACGGCACCGAATCCCCGGTCGACGACGCGGTGGCGGCACTGCTGGTGTCGGTCAACCTCGTGCCGCCGCACGACATCGCGACCAAGCGGCCGCACGAGCTGTCCGGCGGCCAGCGCCAGCGGGTCGCGATCGCGCGCGCCCTCGCGACGAACCCGGAGATCCTGCTCGCCGACGAGCCGGTGTCCATGCTCGACGTCTCGATCCGCCTCGAGATCCTCAACCTGCTTGACCGGCTGCGGACGCAGCGGAACCTCGCGATGCTGTACGTCACGCACGACCTGGCGACCGCGCGCCACTTCGCGTCGGAGATCCTGGTCATGTACCGCGGCCGGATCGTCGAGCGCGGCCCGAGCGACCAGGTGATCCTGGCGCCGCAACATCCCTACACCCAACTGCTGGTCCGGTCGGCGTCGCGCAAGCCCCGATAATGGGGGTCATTG
>CAVPCF010000087.1:0-7592 GCA_963702275.1 Candidatus Melainabacteria bacterium | reverse complement strand
CGACCAGCGCCATTTGCTCCGTTCGAGGTTTCGCACGAAGAGCGCCGCGTCGAGCGAGTCCACCTGCTCGCGTCCTGTGCGAGCCTCGCCTCGCACGTCGAGCCCGAGCACGTTCTCCGCGTTGCAGTAGACGCACCGCACCGAGCATCTGCCCCGGCGGTTCGACGAGCGGGCCGTTACACTGACGGCAGTGGTGGGCTCCGCCCGGCGCGGTCGGAGCGCGCGCCGCAAACGAGAGCGTGAGCAGGCGTAGCGCCTGCCGGTCGGTGAGCTGCCCGCGCACGAGGAAGAAGAGCGCGGCGATCACGCCGAAGGCGGCAACGGCGAGGAGCAGCGCGTTGAGGATGCGCAAATATGCGAGCGCGTAGAGGACTGCGGCCCCTCCGAGAGCGGCCGGCCAGGCGAGCAAGCTCGGCACCGCGGCGAGCATGACGACGAAGCTCGTCCGGAGCGCGCCAGGCTGCCGGAGAAGCTTTCCGATGAGCTTGTCCGACCGCTTCGCTGCGGCGTCGCGCGTGCCGCTACGATGTGGTGCTCGCACCAGGTGCCGGCAGGGCTGAAGCTGCCGCTGACCTTGCTGGTCTCGGCGTCGGGCCGGCTCGGTGGGCCGGACCGGGAGAGCCTTGTCCGGGATCTGTTGGTCCGGTTGAGTGACAAAGTGGTCCGGGACGGTGCGGGCACCGATGCCGAACGGGTCGCGCTGGTCGCGCCTGAGTTTCCGAGTCGATCCGAAACGAACAGTGCGCTGGCCGACGCCATCGCCGAGGTCGCGCCGATGGCCGAGCACGATCGCACGAAGCCGGAGCACGCCTACGCCGAGCGGGCCGAGCCGGTCCATCTCTGGAATGCCGGGCGTCATGACGAGATCATCGAGAGCCTGGACGCGCGGCCTTCGCCGGTGCCGGTGGAGAACCGGAATCGCTGGGCGTTCTGGCACGACAAGGCGGTGACCCCTCGCCTGCGCCTGGTGACTGCCGCTCGCCAGGCCACGTGGACCGCCAAGGCCGGTGACCCGACCACCGCCTTGGCCCGCTTCGCTGAGCTGCGCGAAGAGTTCGAGCGCGAGTTGGGTCCGAACGATCCGGAAACGCTGAGCCTGCGCCACAACTTGGCCTACTGGTCCAGCGAAACCGGCCGACCCGGCTGGGCGGCCGAGGAGTTCGACCGACTGGCGACCATATTCACCAAACCTGAGGACATCCTGGAGGCACGGTTGCTGGCCGCTGTGGCCATGGCGAAGAACGGCGAGATAGAACCCGCCTACGAACGGCTGACCGCGCTGCTGCCGGAGTGCGAACGGGAACTCGGCGACGATCACTCGACCACGATCAAGGTCGTCGACAATCTGCTGTTCTGGGGCGAAGAATTGGGGCACCCCCCCCCGGAAGCTTTGGCACTCGTCCGGCGGCTCATGGACGCTGGGCGGGCGATGAACGATGACCTCAACGGCATCATGTGGCGCTACCACGGCGCCCTGTACCTCAGAGCCTCCGATGTGGACGGTGCGCGTGCCGAATTCGAGGCGCTGCTGCCGATCTCGACCACGGTGCTCGGCGAGCACCACCAGCAGACCCGTCGGATCACCGCGCAACTGGCGTGACCATGGGCGGTGACCGGCTGCGCATTGCGCTGCTCAGTTATCGGGGCAATCCGCGGTCCGGCGGCCAAGGTGTCTACGTCCGGCAGCTGAGTCGGGCGTTGCGAACTCTCGGCCACGATGTCGAGGTGATCGCCGGGCCACCGTATCCGGTGGTCGATGCCGGCGTCCGGTTGACGCGGCTGCGTGGGTTGGACCTGTTCGCCGAGCCGAATCCGTTCCGCACGCCCGCGTTGCGCGAACTTCGCAGCGTCCCGGACTGGGTGGAGTTCGCCGGCATGCGACTCGGCGGTTTCCCGGAGCCGCTGGCGTTCTCGTTGCGTGCCTTGGCGATGCTGGCCGGACGCCGCCGCGAGTTCGACGTCGTGCACGACAACCAGTGCCTTGGCTACGGACTGCTCGGCGTGCCAGCGCTCGGCCTGCCGATGCTGGCCACGGTGCACCATCCGGTGGTGATCGACCGCGACCTTGAGGTCGCACACGGCGCGGCCGAGCGTCACGCGGCGATCCTGCGCTGGTACCGGTTCGTGGCGATGCAGCAACGGGTCGCCGTGCGGCTGCGCCGGATCATCACGCCGTCGGTGGCGGCCAGGCAGGCGATCACCCGGCACCTGCGGGTGCCCGGCGACCGGGTCGACGTGGTGCCGGTCGGCGTCGATCACGCCGTGTTCCGTCCCGGTGGTGCGCGGGTGCCCGGCCGGATCGTGTGCACGGCCAGCGCGGACGTGCCGATCAAGGGACTGGACACGCTGATCGCGGCCGGCGGGCGGTTGCGCGGTGCCGGCCATCGGTTCGAACTGGTCGTGGTTGGCAGGCCGCGGCCCGGGAACAGGACTGATCTGGTGTCGTTCCGGACCGGGCTGTCCGATGTGGAGCTGGCGGACCTGTTGCGCAGCGCGGAGATCGCCTGCGTTCCCTCCCGGTACGAGGGGTTCTCACTGCCCGCACTCGAGGCGATGGCGTGTGGCACGCCGCTGGTCGCGACCACTGCCGGCGCGCTGCCGGAGGTGGTCGGCGGTGCGGGACTGCTCGTGCCGCCGGACGATCCGGACCGGCTGGCCGACGCGCTGGGCCTGACTGCTGACCGAGCCGGACCTGCGGGCCGACCTGGCCGCAGCGGGCGTGCGGCGGGCGGCTGGATTCACCTGGCGGCGCTGCGCCGAGGCCACGATCGCCGGCTACCGCAGGGTGTCGGCATGCTGACGGTGGACTTCCGCCGGTTCCCGGTCGGTCCGGGCAATCGGGTGCTCGATGTGGGCGCGGGCGGCGGCCGGCACGCGTTCGCCGCCTACCGACTGGGTGCCGACGTGCTGGCGATGGACACCGACAGCACAGAACTCAAGGACGTGCGGGACATGTTCGCCGCGATGGCGGCCGTCGGCGAGGCGCCGGTGTCCGCGAGCGCGCTGGCCATATCCGGGAACGCCGCGGCCATGCCGTTCCCGGACGGCGCGTTCGACCGGGTGATCGCCGCCGAGATACTGGAACACGTGCCGAACGACCGCGCCGTGCTGGCCGAGATCGGCCGGGTGCTGGCGCCCGGTGGCCGACTCGCGGTGACCGTGCCGCGCTGGTGGCCGGAGCGGATCTGCTGGGCGCTGTCGGCGAAGTACCACGAGGTGCAGGGTGGCCACGTGCGGATCTACCGGCGGCACGCGCTGCGCGGGCGGATCGCCGACGCGGGCCTTGTGCCGGGCAGGTCGCACCACGCGCACGCCCTGCACGTGCCGTGGTGGTGGCTGATCTGCGTGCTCGGCGACGATCACCGGGCCGCCAGGGCGTACCACCGGTTCCTGTGCTGGGACCTGACCGCCCGGCCAAGATCGACCCGCCTCGCCGACCGACTGCTGAACCCGGTGCTGGGCAAGAGCCTGGTGCTCTACGCGCGCAAACCGTGCTGACACCGGCCGAGATCGCGGCGACCGCGAACACGATCGCGGCCGCGCAACGGCCAGACGGCGCGATCCCCTACTGGCCGAACGGCCCGATCGACCCGTGGAACCACGTCGAGGCGGCAATGGGCCTTGACGCGGCCGGCGCGCACGAACGAGCCGCGGCCGCCTATCGCTGGCTCGCGGCACAGCAGCATCCGGACGGCTCGATCGGCGTCGAATCGGACACCAATTTCACGGCGTACCTGGCGGTCGGCGTACGGCACCACGCGCTGTGTACTGGCGAATGCGACTGCTGGCCGGCCGTGGCACGTGCCATGGACTTCGTGCTGACCCGCCAGGAGCCGACCGGCCAGTGTCGCTGGCGAACCGGCCCGACCGCGCTGCTCGCCGGCTGTGCCAGCATCTACCTGTCGCTCCGTGCCGCAGAACTCCTGGCCGGCGAACCACGGCCGGCCTGGGTCGCGGCCCGCAAGCGGCTCGGCGACGCCATCCGCACCCGGCCCGACTTATTCGAGCCCAAGCCGCATTCGATGGACTGGTACTACCCGGTGCTGGCCGGCGTCGTCCCGGTGACGCACCTGGACGCGCGCTGGGACGAGTTCGTCGTGCCCGGCCTCGGCGTGCGCTGCGTGTTCGACCAGCCGTGGGTGACCGGCGGCGAGGCGGCCGAGTTGGTACTCACGCTCGCCGCTCACGGCCGACACGCGCAAGCGGCCGAACTCTTCGAGTGCCTGGACCGGCTGCGGACGCCGGATGGCGCCTACTGGACGGGTTGGCAGTACGCGAATCGCGTTCACTGGCCGGCCGAACGCACCACGTGGACCGCAGGCGCCGTACTGCTGGCGAACGCCGCGCTCAGTGGGCACCGACCGACGCTGGACGTGTTCCGATCAGCCACGATCGGGCGATAAAGGATCGTCCAGGTAGCGCGCGGGGCCGGCACCGTCCAGAGTGGAATTACCGGTGGGGACCGGGGAGAAAGGCCCTCCTGGCGGACGTGCCACGTCGTCCACCAGGAGGGCCTTCGTTATTGTCGTGTCGACACGTCACGACAAGGAGGCACTCGGGTGCGCGCGATCCAGGTCAGGGAACACGGCGGTCCGGAAGTCCTGCGGGAAGCCGACATCGATTCGCCGACGCCCGGTGCGGCCGACCTGCTCGTCGACGTGGCCGCGGCCGGCGTGAACTACATCGACACCTACCAGCGCTCCGGCGCCTACCCGACCACCCCGCCGTTCGTGCCCGGTCTCGAGGGCGCCGGCACGGTGCGCGCGGTCGGCGACGACGTGACCGAGTTCGCCGTGGGCGACCGGGTTGCCTGGGCCCATACCCCGGCCAGCTACGCCGAGCAGGTCGCGGTGCCGGCGAAGGACGCGGTCGCGGTGCCCGACGCCGTGGACGACGAGACGGCCGCCGCCGCGATGTTGCAGGGCATGACCGCGCACTACCTGCTGCACTCGACGTATCAGGTCAAGGCGGGCGACGTCGTCCTCGTGCACGCCGCCGCCGGTGGGATGGGCCTGCTGCTCACCCAGTGGGCGACGAACCTGGGCGCGCGCGTCATCGGGACCGTGTCCACCGAGGTCAAAGAACAACTGGCCAGGGCGGCGGGTGCCGACGAGGTCATCCGGTACACCGAGCAGGACGTGGCGCGGGAGGTGCGCGGGCTGACCGACGGCGTCGGCGTGCACGTCGTCTACGACGGGGTCGGCAAGGACACGTTCGAGGCGAGCCTGGCCAGCCTGCGGCGGCGCGGCATGCTCGCGCTGTTCGGCGCGTCCAGCGGCCCGGTGCCGCCGTTCGACCTGCAACGGCTCAACGCCGCCGGCTCGTTGTTCGTCACCCGGCCGACGCTGGCGCACCACATCGCGGAGCGCGACGACCTGCTCTGGCGGGCGGGCGACGTGTTCGCCGAGATCGCCGCCGGCAACCTGGACCTGCGGATCGGTGGCCGCTACATCCTGGCCGACGCGGCGAAGGCGCACGACGACCTGCACGGCCGCCGGACGACCGGCAAACTGCTGCTCATCGTCTGATCCGTGCGATTCTGGGCAGCATGACCGCCGCCCCGAGCCGTGAACCGGTGTCCGACGCGAGCGAGGTGTCGGAAAGGACACTGCGCAACATCGAGCGGGCGTCCGGTGAACTGGCCGCGGCCAGCGTGACCGCGATGGAGCAGCGGCTGCCCTGGTTCACCCGGCTGCCCGCCGACCAGCGCGCCAACGTGCTGCTGATCGCGCAGACCGGAGTCGCGGGCTTCGTCGAGTGGTTCCACGACCCGAAGAGCGCGTTCCAGCTGTCCGCGGACGCGTTCCGGTCCGCGCCACGCGACATGTACCACTGGGTGAGCCTGCGGCACACGGTCGAACTGGTCCGGCTGGCGCTGGAGGTGTTCGAGGAGCGCCTGCCCGACCTGGCCAGGGACGCGGCGGAACGGGCCGTGCTGACCGAGGCGGTGCTGCGCTACGGCCGGGAGATCGCGTTCACCGCGGCCACGTCCTACGCGGCGGCGGCGGAGGCCCGCGGCGCCTGGGACGCCCGGCTGGAAGCCCTTGTCGTGGACGGGATCGTGCGTGGCGACGCGGAGGAGTCGCTGCTGTCCAGGGCCGCCGCGCTCGGCTGGGATCCGGGCGGTGAGGCGACCGTGCTGGTCGGCCGGCCCTCCGCGGACGATCCGCCGACCGTGATCTACGGCGTGCGCAGCAGGGCGGCCCGGATCGGCAGGCCGATCCTGCTGTCCGTGCAGGGCTCCCGGCTGGTGGTGGTGCTCGGCGGCCGCACGGACCGGGCCGCCGACCACGACCTGCTCACCCGGCTCGCGGACTCGTTCGGCGCAGGCCCCGTGGTGGCCGGGCCGACAGTGGCCGACCTCGGTGAGGCGCATCGCAGCGCGTCCGACGCGCTGTCCGGGCTGCGTGCGGTGGTCGGCTGGCCCGGTGCGCCCCGGCCGGTCCGGTCCGCCGACCTGTTGCCGGAACGGGCCCTGGCCGGCGATCCGGAGGCGGAACGGCAGCTGATCGACCGGGTGGCCAAGCCGCTGGAGGAGGCGGGCGGGTCGCTGCTGGAGACCGTGGACGCCTACCTGGAGGCGGGCGGCACGCTGGAGGGCTGCGCCCGGCAGCTGTTCGTGCACCCGAACACGGTCCGTTACCGACTGCGCAGGGTGACCGAAATCACCGGCCGCATCCCCGGCGATCCCCGCGACGCACTGGTGCTCCGGATCGCCCTGACCGTCGGCAGGCTGGCCCGCGCACGCGGGCTGTGGTAGCGGACAACCACAACGTCACCGCGATGCAATCGACAAGACTTTCCGGGTCGCGGACCCGCTGACCGGAGCCGTTGTTGTAGGTATCCTACAAAGTGAGCGGCTCGAGTTGGTCGCTGCCGGCATCACCATTTGTCGGTCACACCGTGTTCAGTAGGACTGTGATCGCACTCCTCGCGCCCGGACAGGGTGCCCAGAAACCCGGCATGTTCGGTCCGTGGCTGGAACTGGACGGCGTGGCCGCGCGGGTGGCCTCGTGGTCCGAGGCGACGGGGCTGGACCTGGCCCGGCTGGGCACCACGGCGACGGCCGAGGAGATCCAGGACACCGCGATCACCCAGCCGCTGGTGGTCGCGCTGAGCCTGATCGCGTTCGGTGAGCTGCGTCGGCGGGTGGACCTGCCGCCGAGCACGCCGATCGCCGGCCACTCGGTCGGCGAACTGGCCGCCGCGGCGATGGCCGGGGTGTTCGGCGCGGACGACGCCGTGACGCTGGCTGCCGTGCGGGGCCGGCAGATGGCCGCCGCGTGCGCCGAGGAATCGACCGGCATGGCCGCCGTGATGGGCGGCGAACCGGACGAGATCATCGCATGGCTTGCCGAGTTCGACCTGATCGGCGCGAACATCAACGGCGCGGGTCAGATCGTCGCGGCCGGTTCGCGGACCGCGCTGGAGAAGGTGGCCGCCGCCGCGCGACCGGGCACCAAGGTGATCGCGTTGAAGGTCGCGGGCGCGTTCCACACCCACTACATGGCGTCCGCCGAGGCCGCGCTGCGCGAGCACGCCGCCGGCATCACGGTGCACGATCCGGAGTTCCCACTGCTGTCCAATGCGGA
>CAVPCF010000086.1:0-10177 GCA_963702275.1 Candidatus Melainabacteria bacterium | reverse complement strand
CACCTGCCAGGCGGCCCGGCCAGCCGCGCCGAGGTCGGCGGCCAGGTCCGCGTCGAGCGCGAGCAGGGCGGCCGGGTCGGCGGTGGCCAGAGCGGTGGCGACCGACGCGTCGAAATCGCCCGCCCGGTCGTCCGGGCGGGCCGGGGCGCGTTCGGTGTGCCGAGTGGACCCGTCGCCCAGGATCAGCAGGCCGACGGGTCGCGGCCCGGCCAGTTCGTCGACCAGGTCGGCCCCGGCGCGCCGGCAGTCGGGCGTCGACAGTCCCGGTTCGACAAGCCGTACCCGCACCCGACGGGCGCCGGCCGCTGCGCGCAGCCAACCGGCGACCAGGGCGGGCAGCGGCATTGTCGGATCAGGATCCCGTATGGAAAGTCCGTCGCTTTCCAGGGAAATCGGGACGTCCACGCCGTAACCGGCGAAACTCCCCCGCATGCCGGAATCGAGGGCCATTGGGCCGGCTGGATCAGTGGCCACGGCCACCCAGTCACCGGCCACTTGGGCCAGTCGACGGGCCGCCGTCACGCTGGCGACACGGATCGCTTCGGTGGGTACAGTCGCGCCACCGACCAGTTCCGGCACCAGAAGTGGTGGATGCGGCACCACAGCCGCCCGAATGATCACGGTATCGCAGGCTACCTCGCCATTGGAGTACCGATTCGGCCGCTGACCTGTTTGAATGCCCGGGGTATAAGGCCGCACAGTTCGTGTGGCACCCGATCGCGCGGGCCCCGCCATGAGTGGGGCGTCCGGGAGACGACACTGTGACCCGGACATCTGAGGTGGGCAGAGGAGGAGCCGCGATGACGGAGCAGGACACGGCCGACACGCCGGCGCAGGTGGCGGAGCAGTTGGCACAGCACGTGGTGGAGCACGTCCAGGAACAGGAGCGGCCCGAGCAGTTGTCGACCCCCGCGGCGGTGACACCCGAACCGGTGGCCGCCCCCGCACCGCAGTCAGCAGAACCACACCCGGACAGGTGGGGCCGGGTCGACGCCGACGGCACCGTCTACGTGACCATGCCGGACGGTGAACGTGCCGTCGGCTCATGGCAGGCAGGCGAACCGGCCGAGGGACTCGCGCACTTCGCCCGGCGGTTCGACGACCTGCGGACCGAGGCCGAGTTGCTGTTCTCGCGGCTCGCGGCCGGCCACGGCGACCCGAAGCACGCGCTGACATCCGCGAAACACCTGCGCGAGTCGTTGACCGAGGCCGCCGTCGTCGGCGACCTGACCGCGCTGTGCGCCCGGTGCGACTACGTGATCGCCAAGGCGGAGCAGGCGGTGCAGGCCGGCAAGCTGGCCAGGGACGCGGCAAGGGCAGAAGCGGTGACGCGCAAGCAGGCCCTGGTGACCGAAGCCGAGAAGATCGCGGACGAAGCCACGCAGTGGAAGGTGGCAGGCGATCGATTGCGCGAGATCCTGGACGAGTGGAAGGCGATCAAGGGCGTCGACCGCAAGACCGACGAGGTGCTGTGGAAGCGCTTCGCCAAGTCGCGGGACACGTTCAACCGTCGTCGTGGCTCGCACTTCGCCGATCTGGACCGGACTCGCGCCGCCGCCCGCAACCGCAAGCAGGAACTGGTCGAGGAAGCGGAAGGCCTCGTCGAGTCCGACGACTGGGTGGCCACGGCCAACCGCTACAAGCAGTTGATGGTGGACTGGAAGGCGGCAGGCCGCGCGCCCAAGGATTCGGATGACGCGCTGTGGCAGCGGTTCCGCGCCGCCCAGGACGCGTTCTTCGCGCGCCGCTCCGCGGTCTTCGACGAGCGGGACGCCGAATTCACCCAGAACGCGAAGCGCAAGGAGGAGTTGCTGGCCGAGGCGGACGCCATCGACCCCGCTGTCGGCGGACTCGAGGCGGCGCGGGCCGCGCTGCACCGGATCCAGGACCAGTGGGAACAGGTCGGCAAGGTGCCGCGCGAACGGGTCCGCGAGTTGGACGGCAAGCTGCGCGCCATCGAGGACCGGGTCCGTAACGCGGCGGACGCCCAGTGGCGCAGGTCCGACCCGGAGGCCGAGGCGCGGGCGGCGCAGTTCCGCCAGCGGGTCGAGCAGTTCGAGGCACAGGCGACCAAGGCACGCGCGGCCGGCGACCGGCGGCGGGCCGAGCAGGCCGAGGCACAGGCGGCGCAGTGGCGGGAATGGCTCGCCGCGGCCGAACAGGCGGTGGCCAGCCGGTAGCCCGACTCACCCGGGTTTCCCCGACTCACCCGGGTTTACGAGACACCCCTCGACCGATTTGCGGCACTGTGTCACGGGGCGCCCCCCGAGATCCAGTTTAGTCGATTTTGGGCGGGTTCGTGCGGCTTGCGTGCTGGCCTGTGGACAACTCTGGATGGTTCTGGAATATCCGTTTCGACCGTTGCCGTGGTCGTTTTATCGTGGCGCGGTGACGACTCGGGTGATCGTACTCAATGGTGGCTCCAGCTCGGGGAAGTCCGGGATCACCCGGTGCCTGCAGGCGATTCTGCCCGATCCCTGGCTGGCGTTGGGCGTCGACACCCTGCTGCAGGCGATGGGGAGGTCAGCTGGCGGGATCGAGATCGCCGGGGACGGCGGGGTGACCGTAGGCCCGGCGTTCCGGACGCTGGAAGCGGCGTGGATCGAAGGGGTCGCCGCGATGGTGCGCGCGGGTGCGCGGGTCATCGTCGATGAGGTCTTCCTCGGTGCGGCGGCGTCCCAGCAGCGGTGGCAGCGGGCGTTGGCCGGGTTGCCGGTGTTGTGGGTGGGTGTCCGATGTGCGAGCGCGGTGGCCGCGGGCCGTGAGGTTGCCCGGGGCGATCGGGTCGTCGGGATGGCGGTGTCACAGGCGGACCTGGTCCACCGGGGTGTGATCTACGACCTCGAGGTGGACACCACGCATGCCGAGTCGATGGAGTGCGCGCGGGTCGTTGCCGCTCGTGTCGGGTGATCGTAGTGTCGGCCGGGTGATGGACTGGGCTGCCTGGCACGATTCGTACGACCGGCCGGGATCGTCGCTGGACAGACGGCTGGCGCGGATCCGGCATCGGATTCGCGAGGCGCTGGACGGGATGCCGGCCGGGCCGATTCGGGTGATCAGCATGTGCGCCGGCCAGGGACGGGACCTGCTGGGCGTGCTGCCGGATCATCCGCGGCGCGACGACGTGTCGGCGCGACTGGTCGAGCTCGATCCGCGCAACGCCGAGTTCGCGCGTCGGTCGGCGGGCGGGCTGCGGGTCGAGGTCGTCGAGGGCGATGCCTCGCTCTGCGCGGCGTACCAAGGTTTCGTGCCGGCGGATCTGGTGTTGGTGTGCGGCGTGTTCGGCAATGTCTCGGACGCGGACATCCGGCACACCGTGGCGAACCTGCCCCGGCTGTGCCGGACCGGGAGCACGGTGATCTGGACCCGGCACCGCGAGCCGCCGGACGTGACGCCGACGATCCGGGAATGGTTCGCCGAGCACGGTTTCCGCGACGTCGGGTTCGACTCGGAGGACGGGTTCAGCTACGGCGTCGGCACCCAACAACTGATCGGCCCGCCACTGCCCTACCAGCCGGACCTGCGGCTGTTCGACTTCGTCGGGGACGGCAGCGAAGCCCACCGCTAGGAGCGGGCACGCGCCAGGATGCGGTCGGTGTCGACGCCCCTTGGCAGCGTGCCGAAGGCGCCGCCCCAGTCGCCGGCCAGCCGGGACGCGCAGAACGCGTCCGCGACCGCCTGGTCGCCGTGGCGTACCAGCAGCGCGCCCTGGATGCACAGCGCCATGGTCTCCACGAGGCGCCTGGCCCGGTACTGGATGTCGTCGGAGTCGCCGAGTTCCTTGCGCAGCCTGATGACCGCCTGGTCGAGGCTGTCGGACGCGCCGGCCGCCGCGTCCAGTTCCGCGAACACAGCGTCCACCGCCATCGGCTGTGAACTCATGGCACGCAAGGCATCCAGCGCGGCCACGTTGCCCGAACCCTCCCAAATGGACAGCAGCGGCATCTCCCGGTAGACGCGGGGCATGCCGGACTCCTCGACGTAACCGTTGCCGCCAAGGCACTCCAGGGCCTCCGCCGCGTGCACGGGCCCGCGTTTGCAGACCCAGTACTTGGTCACGGCGAGGGCGAGCCTGCGGAACAGCGCCTCCTGCTCGCCACCCCGGTCGACCGCGCCGGCGAGACGGAGCGCGACGGTCAGCGCGGCCTCGGTTTCGACGGCCAGGTCGGCAAGCACGTTGACCATGGCCGGCTGGTCGATCAGCTTCGCGCCGAACGCGGACCGGTAGGTGGCGTGATGCACGGCCTGACGCAGGCCGCTCACCATGCCGCCCGCGGTGCCGAGCACACAGTCCAGCCGGGTCATGTTGACCATGTCGATGATGGTGCGCACGCCGCGGCCCTGCTCGCCCACCAGCCAGCCGGTCGCCTCGTCGTACTCGATCTCGGCGGACGCGTTGGACCGGTTGCCCAGCTTGTCCTTCAGCCGCTGCAACCGGATCGGGTTGCGCGTGCCGTCCGGCAGCACCCTGGGCAGCAGGAAGCACGACAGGCCGCCGGGCGCCTGCGCGAGGGTGAGGAAGAAGTCCGACATCGGGGCGGACGTGAACCACTTGTGCCCGACGATCCGGAAGGTGCCGTCGGCGGTCGGGGTCGCGGTGGTGGTGTTGGCGCGAACGTCGGAGCCGCCCTGTTTCTCGGTCATCGACATGCCGGCGATCAGGCCGCGTTTCGTGGCCGCCACCCGTAGGCCGAAGTCGTACTCGCGGCTGGCCAGCAGCGGCTCGTAGGCATGCGCCAGTTCGGGTTGGTTGCGCAGGGCCGGCACCACCGCGTAGGTCATGGAGATCGGGCAGATGTGGCCGGGATCGGTCTGGCCCCACGTGAGCATCTTGGCGGCGCGGGCCACGTGCGTGCCGGGCCGGTCGTCGGTCCAGGGCGTCGCGTGCAGGCCATGGCCGACCGCGACGCGCATCAGTTCGTGGTAGGCCGGGGTGTACTCGACCTCGTCGACGCGGTGGCCCCAGCGGTCGTGGGTGTGCAGGATCGGGTGGTTGGCCTCGGCCAGCCGGCCCCACTCCTGGGCCTGCGCGGAACCGGCCAGCCTGCCCAGCGCGGTGAGTTCTGGTTCGGCCCACGCGGCCCCCTCGCGGCGCAGGCCCGCCAGCAGCGCCGGATGTGCGGCAGCGTTGAAGTCGACCAGCGGCGGAACCTGATTGGTGACCTCATGCGTCGGCATCCCGCCAGTCAAGCAGCGATTGATACCGTCAGCAAACGGCCCCAACATCACCACCACGAAGACGCAAGCAGACAACCCAAAGACGCCCGCGAACAACCCGGAGGCAGCCCCCACCACTCCGCGGGGGGCGTCCCATTTCCAACGTACCGTTTGTCAAGCCCCAAATGGGGGGTTTGCGAGCAAACTGTGGACAACTTAATTGTTGTCCACAACTTCTGCGAGGAGCGCATATGACGGTGACCACGGAACAAGCCGGCGCGGTGACCACGGTGATCCTCTCACGGCCCGAGGTGCGCAACGCCGTTGACTTCGAGACGGCGCAGGCACTGGCCGACGCCTTTCGTGCATTCGAGGCCGACGACGACGCTTCGGTCGCCGTGCTGTACGGCGACGGCGGCACGTTCTGCGCGGGCGCCGACCTGAAAGCCGTCGCGACCGGCAGGCCGAATCGTCTGGCCGAGGACGGTGACGGTCCGATGGGGCCGACGCGGCTGCGGCTGACCAAACCGGTGATCGCCGCCGTCGCCGGGCACGCCGTGGCCGGTGGTCTCGAGTTGGCGCTGTGGTGCGATCTGCGGGTGGCCGACGAGACGGCCGTGTTCGGCGTGTTCTGCCGCCGGTGGGGTGTGCCGCTGATCGACGGCGGCACGGTCCGGCTCCCCCGCCTCATCGGCGTCAGCAGGGCGATGGACCTCATCCTGACCGGCCGGGCGGTGGACGCGGCGGAGGCGCACGCGATCGGCCTGGTCAACCGAGTGGTCCCGACTGGAACTGCACGCGCGGAAGCGGAACGACTTGCCGCCGAACTGGCGCGGTTCCCGCAGACCTGCCTGCGCCAGGACCGGCTGTCCCTGCTGGCACAGGACGGGCTGAGCGAGGCCGACGCGATGGCCGTCGAGTTCCAGTACGGCCTGGTGTCGCTGGCCGCCGATTCGGTGGCGGGAGCCGGCCGGTTCGCCGCGGGGGCCGGGCGGCACGGCGACTTCACGAAGTGAGCAAGAGCGAATTGCGTGGTGCGCAATATCGATTGGGTGAATGCGGATCGGGGCGAAATCTGGGATTGTCGGTCAGGCAAGAATCCGTGCGAGGTTAGGAATGTATATGGACGTGAGCCTGGTGCGCAGCGAGGTGGCGATGATGCCGCTGGAACGGGAAGCCGTCTACCTCCTCAATATCGAGATCGAGTGGGTGCCGAGCCTGGTCCAGACAGGGGACTACGCCAGGGCGGTCGCGAAGTCGATCGACCTGCCGGCCGAGCAGATCGAGCCGTGGGTCGAGTCACGGCTCGCGCGGCAGTTCACGCTCACCCGGGACAAGCCGCCGCAGCTCGACATGGTCGTGGACGAAGCCGTGTTCCGTAAGGTGGTGGGCGATCACCAGATCATGGCGCGACAACTGCGTGCCATTCTGGAGGCCTGTGATCGCGACAACGTAGAACTGCGGGTGCTGCCGGTCACCCCGTTCTGGCTCGAATCCGGGTACTACGTGATGGCCGCCGACTTCAGCGAGCACGTGGCATACCTGGAGAGCCCGACATCCGTTGTCATCGTCGACGACCGCAACGAGATGGAATTCTACCGGCAGTGCACGTCCCGGCTGGCCCGGCGGTCGCTGGAACCCGACGAGTCGCTCGCCATCGTTGCCGCCTACGCGAAGGAGTACGAAGTCAGTCCGTCGGATGGCTGAACACGCCGCCGGGACGCGACCAGACGACCCTGGCCCACGTGATCACCAACACGACCATCACCAGCACGGACACGATGAGGCCGGCGCCGGGACCGGGGCCGGCCTGGTGGCTGGTCGTGGTCTGCTGCGACCAGATCGACACCAGGCCCAACACCGTGAACAGACCGCAGCCGAAGGTCGCCAGCCACGCCACCGCCCACCGGCGCAGCCCCAACGACAACGCCGACCCGAGGAAACCGAACACGAAAACACCCATCGCGAACAGCCGAGGCAGGAAGTCGACCTTGCCAGCGCCGCCCGGACCCTGCGCGAACAGCACCTGCCAACCGGCCGCGCCGTGCACCCACGGCAGGATCGACGCGATGGCCAACACCAGCACGCACACCGCGATCACCATCGCCCGCACGCCGGGGTCGATCCGGCGGTTCATGCGGTTCTCCACGTCGTCCACCTGCGCCCGCAGGCGAACCATCTCGGCGTAGTCCTCCTCATCGGTCATGAGACCGCGCATCCTTCCGACGTAACAGGAGCAGGGACGGGAGCGCCGAACGACGGCAGCCCAAGGCTCACCCCGACGGTCTTCGGCCGCACGCCGTCCGCCCAGTTGTCGCCGGCACGCGTCCTGCGATGCTGTGTGACCGGACCGTCCGCGACCAGATGGTGCGGGGCGCCGTAGGTGACCACTGTGGACACCACATCACCCGGCCGGATCTCGCGGTCGGTCGGATTGAAGTGCACCAACCGGCCGTCCCGCGCGCGACCGCTCATGCGGTGCGTCGCGGCGTCCTTACGGCCCTCGCCCTCGGCGACCAGCAGTTCCACGGACTGCCCGACCTGCGCCCGGTTGAGCTGCCAGGAGATCTCCTCCTGCAAAGCGACCAGCCGCTCGTACCGTTCCCGCACCACCTGCTTGGGCACCTGGTCATCCATGGACGCGGCCGGCGTGCCGGGCCGCTTCGAGTACTGGAACGTGAAGGCGCCGGTGAACCGGGCCGCCCGCACCACGTCCAGCGTGCCCTGGAAATCTTCCTCGGTCTCGCCGGGGAAGCCGACGATGATGTCGGTGGTGATGGCCGCGTCCGGCATGGCGGCGCGCACGTCGGCCAGGATGCCCAGGTACTTGTCCGACCGGTACGACCGGCGCATCGCCCGCAGCATCCGATCCGAGCCGGACTGCAACGGCATGTGCAGTTGGTGGCACACGTTCGGCGTCTCGGCCATCGCGGCGATCACGTCGTGCGTGAAGTCCTTCGGGTGCGGCGACGTGAACCGGACCCGTTCCAGGCCGTCGATCCCGCCGCACGCGCGCAGCAACTTGCCGAACGCGAGCCGGTCGCCGAACTCCACGCCGTAGGAGTTCACGTTCTGCCCCAACAAGGTTACTTCCAACACGCCTTCGGCGACCAGCGCGGAAACCTCGGCCAGCACGTCACCGGGCCGCCGGTCGGCTTCCTTGCCGCGCAACGACGGCACGATGCAGAACGTGCAGGTACGGATGTCATCGGAGGCTGGCCCCTGCGTCGAGCCGGATCGGATTGCCGGTGAAATACCGCGACTCGTCCGAGCACAGCCAGAGCACCGCGTTGGCGATGTCTATCGGGTCGACCCGGGTCACCGGAATGGCATTGACAAGAGCCCTGAGATCTTCCGGGCTGGCCTTCTCGAACCGCGTGCGGCACATGTCGTTGTTGATCATCATGGTGTCGACTCCAGTGGGGTGGACGGTGTTGACGCGGATGTTGTGGATGGCCAGGAGGCTGGCGTAGTTGCGGGCCAGGTTGACCAGGGCCGCCTTGGCCGCGGAGTAGCCGAGGAGGCCGAGCGTGTGCGCGTCCTCGGTCCACATCATCGGGGCCAGCGCGGCCATCGAGCTGGTGATGACGATGGATCCGCCCTCGCCCTGGTCGCGCAGGACGGGATAGGTCAGCTGGACGGTATTCAGCACCCCGGTCAGCAGGACGTTCAGGCAGTCGTGCCAGGCCTGCATCGTCTGCGCCCGCTCGCCCCAGATCGGCATGATGCCGGCGTTGGCGATGACGAAGTCCAGCCGGCCGAGCTCGGCCAGGCCGGTGTCGAGCGCCCGGCGTATCGCATCCGGGTCTCGCACATCGGCCTTGGCCGCGACCATCCGGCGGTCTCGGGCCTCCACCTCGGCGACCGTGTGCTTCAGGTCGTCCTGGGTGGCCAGCGGGTATTCCACCGCGAGCATCTGCTCACAGATGTCGATGCCGATGATGTCGGCGCCCTCCTCGGCCAGGCGAAGCGCGTGCGCGCGTCCCTGCCCGCGAGCCGCTCCCGTGATGAAGGCGACTTTGCCCTCGACCCGGCCGGTCATGTGAGCTCCTCTCGGCCAGTGCTGCAATCCTAGATTGATATCGTCACTTCATGACCGTGGTATCGCGGCTCGGTTACCTGGCGATCGGGGTGGCTGACCTGCCCGAGGCGACCGAGTTCTACTCCCGATTCGTCCGGCTGGACGTCACCGAGCGGATCGGCCGGACAGCGTTCCTGACCGGCGGCCTCGAGCACCATTGGCTGCGGCTGGAGGAGGGCGGAGGCAGCGGTCTCAAGCGCGTCGGCTACGTGGTCAACGGCGAATCCGGACTGGCCGAGGCCCGCGCGAAGCTGGCGAACGCGGGCGTCGCGTTCACCGAAGGTGGCGACCCGGCAGCGGATCGCGTGCAGCGATGGCTGCGCTTCCGTGATCCCGGGGGAGTGGAGATCGAGCTCTACGTCGGCATGTACGAGCGGGGAGTCGCGCCCGCACATCCAGGCATCACCGTGCAGAAGTTTCTGCACGCCGCTTGGGCCACTCCGAACTTCGAGCAAACGACGGACTTCTACCAGCAGGTGCTGGGATTCAAGGTGTCGGACTGGGTCGAGAGCCGGGCGGGCTTCTTCCGCGCTGCCGACCAGTACCACCACTCGCTGGTGCTGATCCGGGCTGAGCGGCCGGTCTTCAATCACTTCTGCATACAGGTCGAGTCTCTCGATGACGTGATGCGGGCCCGCCACAACGCGCTGAAGGGCGGGGTCAAGCTGCGGGACGACCTGCTCCGTCACGCGCCGTCGGGCTCGATCGGCTTCTACATGAAGGACGAGACGCGCGGGTTCGCCATCGAGTTCTGCATCGGCCACCCGCAGCTCGACGATGCCACCCACCAGCCCCGGATCCTGCCTTCGGTCCCCGAGACGATGAATGTATGGACGGCACCGCTACCGCCCCTGGGCGCGGCGGCCACTGGCGCTGCTCCGGCTGCGGGTGGGGCGGCCGACGTTGCGCCTGCTTCTGCGGCACCGGAGGTACCGGCGA
>CAVPCF010000085.1:0-15897 GCA_963702275.1 Candidatus Melainabacteria bacterium | reverse complement strand
GCAGGTACTGCACGATGCCGTGCC
Source organism: Candidatus Melainabacteria bacterium (assembly GCA_963702275.1). GTDB lineage: Bacteria > Actinomycetota > Actinomycetes > Mycobacteriales > Pseudonocardiaceae > DATEPR01. The sequence goes on along the minus strand of CAVPCF010000085.1, from coordinate 15,873 downwards.
CGACACCGTGATTCGGCGTGTGCCGCAGGTGTTCCCGCACGATCTCGCTGCTGCGCACCGGATCGAGCGAGGCCGGCAGCGTGAGGTGCAGCGGGTGGCTGCTGGTGAACCAGCCGACGGTACGACTGAGGTCCACGTCGTCGAACAGCGGCTCGCGGCCGTTGCTCTCGACGTCGATGTCGACCCGTGACCGTCCCGTGTGGTCGGACAGCGTCTGCGCCAGCGCGGTGACCAGCAGTTCGTCGATATGCTGGGCCAGCAGGGTTTCGGCATCCCGTCGGTCCAGTGTGCCGGTCACCGTGGCGGCCGAGCCGTGGGTGTTGCGGCCGTTGCGACGGTCCACCGGGAACAGGTGCGGCATCGGCCGGGGCTGCTGCCAGTACGCGGCTTCCTGCGCGAACTCGGCGCTGGTCGCGTGGGCGGCCAGTCGGTTGGCCCAGTGCTGGAACGATGTCGTCTTGGCGGGCAGCGAACACGGCTTGCCCGAGTTGTACTGGCGGTAGGCGGTGGCGAGATCGTCGAGCAGGATGTGCCACGAGGTCGTGTCGACGCACAGTTGGTGCACCGCGATGGTCAGCTCGTCCGGCCTGCCGTCACCGGACTTGACCAGCAGGGCGCGCAACAGTGGGCCGTCGCGCAGCGACAGGCCGCGGTGCAGTTGCGCCGTGGCCCGTTCGACGGCGTCCGGCTCGCCGGTTTCCAGTACCCGCAACAGGTCGCCGGGCTCGTAGGCGGCGATGTACTGGTGCCACTCCCCCGCGCGGGTGCGGTCAAGGCGCAGCCGCAGGGCGTCGTGGTGGGTGACCACCGCCTCCAGCGCTCGGCGCAACGGTTCCGGCGTCACCGGCTCGTGCCAGCGCAGCCGGACCGACTGGTTGTAGTGGTCGCGCGGCACGTCCAGCATGGTGAACCACCGCTGGATCGGGGTCAGCGGCACGTCCCCGGCGACGGTGCCCTGTTCGGCTCGCACGATCACCGTTTCGACCGGCGTGTCGATGGCGGCGGCCAGGTCGGCGATGGTCGGGTTGGCGAACAGCTGCCGTGGTGTCAACGTAAGCCCGGCCCGCTGGGCGGCGACCATCACCTGGATGGAACTGATCGAGTCGCCGCCGAGGTCGAAGAAGCTGTCGTGCACGCCGACGTCCGGCACCCGCAGCACGTCGCGCCACACCTCGGCGAGGATCCGCTCGACGGGGGTGCCGGGCGCGACGAACGCCGGCTCGTCGGGTGTCGGCAGGGCCGCTCGGTCCACCGTGCCGTCGGTGTGCAGCGGCAACCAGTCCAGCACCACGAACGTGGCCGGCACCATGACGTCCGGCAGCCGGGCCTGGAGGTACGTACGCAGCTCGGACGTTGTCGGCGCCTTTTCCCGCCTTGGCACCACGAAGGCGACGAGCTGTCCCGCGCGCGTCACGACGACGACCTTGGCCAGTCGGGGATGCGCGGACAGCACCGACTCGATCTCGCCCGGCTCGACGCGGCACCCGCGGATCCGCACCTGCTCGTCCAGCGGCCCCAGGAACTCCAGGGTCCCGTCCGGCAGCCACCGCACCAGATCACCGGTCCGGTAGCACCGGCTACCCGGTGGCCGGAACGGATCTGGCACGAACCGCCGCGCCGTCAACGCGGGCCGGCCGTGGTAGCCGCTGGCCACGCCGTCACCGGCGAACACCGCCTCGCCCGGCACACCGATCGGCACCGGCCGGCCGGCGGCGTCCAGCACGTGGACCCGGGTGTTGGCGATCGGGCGGCCGACCGAGACCCGCCCGGCCGCCGCGTCGCCCGACCACACCGTGGCGCCGCCGGACACCTCGCTCCCGCCGTACCGGCACAGCACTTCGGTCTGCGGGCAACGCTTGTCGCACTCCCGCAACACCTCCGGCCGCAGCGCCCCGGTGAACAGCAGGCGCAGTGGCAGGCGCTGGCCCTCCAGCAGCGGCAGCAGCGCGCGCACCATCGACGGCTCGAGGTAGGCGGCGGTGATCGACTCCCGCATCAGGGTGTGCACGACGTACTGCGGCTCACGGGCGCCCTCCGGCCGCGCGAGCACCACGGCCGCGCCCCGGCTCCACGGCCAGAACAGGTCCCAGACCTCGGTGTCGAGCTGGAGGACCTTGTCCTGCTGGTCCAACGGAAAGGTCGAGGCCAGCCACGAGACGTGGTTGACGATCCCCCGATGCCGGACCAGACTCCCAGCGGGCCCGGACACGCAGGCCAGGTTGTCCGCCGTGACCACCCCGGACACCCGCGCCGACGAGCAGCGGCCGACCGCCGCCGAGTCGAGGCACACCACCCGGTCGCCCGGCACCCGATCGACCAGCGCCGTCTGCGTCAGCACGAAAGCCGTGTCCGCCAACGCATCCTGATCCAGCACGAACGCGCCACCGGCCTTGAGCACGGCCAGCACGGCGACCGCCAGGTCGACGCCGCGCTCCACGCAGACTCCGACCAGCGACTCGGCACCGACACCGACGTCACGCAGGTGCCATGCCAGCCGGTTGGCCCGCTCGTCCAACTCCCGATAGCTCACGGACTCCTTGCGGAACCGGACGGCCACCGCCGACGGCGTGCGATCGACCTGCGCCTCGAACAGCTCGTGCAGGCAGCCCTCGGTCGGGTAGGGCTGTGCGGTGTCGTTGAACGTGAGGGCCACCTGGCGCCGCTCGACGGCCGGCAGCGGCGCCAGGTCCGCGATCCGGCTGTCCGGTCGGGTGGCGAGTTCCTCCAGCAGCATCCGGAAGTGCGCCATGAGCCGCTCAGCGGCGTCCGGCTGGATCCGGCCGGGCTGGTAGTCGAGGCGGAAGCGCAGGTCGTGGTTCTGGTTGACGTTGAGCACCAGCGGATAGCCGGTCTGGGTCAGCGTGAGGCCGTCGTCGTCCTGGTCGTCGCGTGGGTGGTTCTCGTAGCACAGGATGGTGTCGAACAGGCGTTGCCCGGCCGGGATTCGGCTGTGCCGCCGCACGTCGGTCAGCGAGCAGTGCTCGACGTCGCGGAGTGCCGAGAGTTGCTCGTGCACATCCCGGAGCCACTCGGTGACCGTCGCGTCGGCGGCCACGCGCAGCCGGACCGGCAGTGTGTTGATCAGCACGCCGACGATCTGCTCGACGCCGGGCAGGTTTCCGGACCGGCCGCTGGTCGTCGAACCGAACACCACGTCGTCGACCCCCGCGTACCGGTGCAGCAGCAGGCCCCATGCCGCGTGCACGATGGCGCCGACGGTGATCCGCTGCCGCTCGGCCAGTCGCCGCAGTTGCTCGGCGAGGTCGGCGGGTAGGCGGCCGGTCAGTGCCCGGCACTCCTGGCTGCTGGTGCCGCGGCCGTCGCCGCGTTCCGGTGCCAGGATCGGCAGCAGGGTCGGCGTGGTGAGGTCGCCCAGCATGCGTTGCCAGTACGCGGTGGCCGGTTCGTGGTCGCCGAGCGAGTCGACGTACCGGCGGAACGGGACCGGTTCGGGCAGTGCCGGTGGTGCGCCCGTGTCGCGCAGGCTTCGGTAGACGGCGTGCGCCTCGGCCAGCACGAGTCGCGTGCTCCGGTCGTCGAGCAGGATGTGGTGGCCGTGCCAGATCAGCCGGTGGCTGCGGTCGGCCAGCCGGGCCAGGTCGAACCGCCGGGGTGGTGTCCGTGCCAGATCCACGCCCCGCGCCCGTTCCGCGGTGAGATGGCTGGTCAGTCGGGCCGGCACGTCGGAGACCGGGATGTCCCGCCAGTCGAGCTCTCGGAGCTGGACCGGCGCGGTGCGGTGCACCCGCTGGACCGGGTGCGGCAGGCCGTGCCACGCGAACGTGGTGCGCAGCACCGGATGCCGGTCGACGACATGCTCCAGCGCCTGCCGCAGCAGGGACGCGTCGAGCCTGCCCTCGATCCGGTGGACGGACTGCACGACGTAGTCGGTGCTGTCGGCGTCGTACAGGCTGTGGAACAGCATGCCGGCCTGCAACGGCGACAACGGGTACTCGTCGACGACCTGCGGCTCGGTCGTCATGTCCACACGGGACTCGACCGTGTCCACGCGCTCACTGGACTCGGACATCACTGACCTCCTGTGGCCACGGCTGGTCCGGATGAGCACACGCGTGGTCCAGCAGCCGGACGTACCGCTGCCGCAGACCGGTCACCACGTGCTCGGGATACCGCGCGAGATCGTGTTCCCACCGCAGCGTGTAGGCACCCGCGCCGCGGTGTCCCGAACTTCGGGCGTGTTGGAGGCTTCTGTTGAGCACGACCACGTTCAGTTCGCTGCCGGTGTGCCCGTCGCCGCAGTCCCGGAGCTCGGGCCGCCAGTCCCCGAACCGCGGTTCCGGCATGGGCGAGTCGCACTGGCTGAACAGAATCGGGTATCGCAGCAAGTCGGGCATCCGCTGGTGCCGGCCTGCCTCGCCGACCAGCGCCAGCTCGGCCCGGACGGCCGCCGCCGCGGTCTCGCCTGCCGCTGCCGACCGGACCAGCGGCAGGACGTACGCGAACCGCCCGACGACGTCCGCCGTCTCGACGTCCCGGTTCGCGAAACCGGACCAGATGACCTGCTGGTCCACACCGTGGCACTCCGACACCAGCCGACGGAAAGCGGCCAGCAGGAAGGCGAACGGTGTCACGCCGAGCCGAGCCGCGACCCGTTCCAACAGGACCGACCGCGGCTCACCCAACGGCTGCGCAGTCGATCGACTCTCCGCAGGCGCCACGAACAGTGGGCCGGCCGAGTGCGCGGGCAACTGCCGGCGCTGTTGGGCGGCCCAGTCGAAGTAGGTGACGGCGCTCTCGATGGGCTGCCACTCGTCGCCCCGCGCGAAGTGACGATAGGCGTCCTGGACCTGGCCCAGGAACACGCCGACCGACCAGCCGTCGAACACCAGGTGATGCGCACGCTGCACCAGGACCGAGCCACCGGGGTGCCGGATCAGGTCCAAGGCCATCAGCGGGAAGTCGTCGTAGCGGATCGGCCGCGCGACCAGTTCGGCCACCAGATCGTCCACATCGGACGATGCCGCGTCGTGTCGCGCGAGGAGCGTGCGGTCTGCCAGGTCCACCCGCGTGCCGACCAGGCCGCGCGGCGTCAGCTCCCACCGACAGCACAGCGCGGGCTGGCCGGTCACGGCCGCGCGCAGCGCGCGGGCCAGCAGGGCCGCGTCCGGCATCCCGGACCGGCCAGTACCAGTTGGGCCTGGTGCTTCTGGGAACCGCCGCTCGCCACCTCGGCGCGGGCGATCGCCTCCTGGGTCCGGCTGCCGACACCCTCGCGGGCACCGCCTGCCATCGGCCCGGACTCGGCTACGCGCAGGGTCCGCGTCTCGGCTGGACGCGCCTGTTCGGGATCGGGCTCCGGTTCGGTGGCGTCCTCGGCAAGCCGCGCCAGCAGTGTCGTCGGGTCGGGCAGGGCGGCGCGGTCGATCTTCTGGTGGGCCGTCAACGCCAGCGCCGGCACCTGTACGACCACCGCCGGAATCATGTGCTCCGGGAGCCGCTCGCCGAGCCTGCGCCGGATGTCCGCGCCGTCCAGGTCGCCCGCGCCGGTCACGTAGCCGACCAGCCGCGGGCTGCCGATCTCCGGCTCCCACACGGTCACGGCGGCCTCGGCCACCGACGGGTCCGCCCGCAGCCACGCCTCGACCTCGCCCAGTTCGATGCGGTGGCCGTGCATCTTGACCTGGTCGTCCGTCCGCCCGACGAACGCCAGCTGCCCGTCCGGCCGCCACCGCACCAGGTCACCGGTCCGGTACATCCGGCCGCCCGGGTTGAACGGATCCCGCACGAACTTCGCGGCGGTCAGCTCCGGCCGGCCAAGGTAACCGCGACCGACCCCGGCGCCGCCGACGTGCAACTCGCCAACGGCACCAACGGCTACCGGCGAATCCGCGTCGTCCAGCACGTAGGCCGTGGCGTTCGTGATCGTGCGGCCGATCGGCGGCGTGCCACCGGAACCGGGCAGGACGCACGCGTAGGTGGCGATCACGCCGGTCTCGGTCGGGCCGTACAGGTTGACGAACCGGTAGGACGCGTCCGCGGGCGGCGCCAGGTAGAGCCGCTCGCCGCCCGTCATCAGCACCCGCAGCCCCGACTCCCGCAGCCAGCCGTGCTGGATGGCGAGGATCGCGACCGGCGTGATCAGGCAGACGGCCCGCAGCCGGGTGTCCACGACCCAGCGGCACAGGTCCGCTGGCGCGCGGCGGGCGGCTGCCGGCGCGATGTGCAGTTCGGCACCGGCGGCCAGGTTGCCCCAGACCTCCCAGGACGCGACGTCGAAGGTGCCGGCCGCGGTCTGGCCGACCCGGTCGCCCGGCTGGACACCGATCGCGCCGACGTACCACTGCACGGTGTTGGCGATGTTCCGGTGCTCGATCATGACGCCTTTGGGCACACCGGTGGCACCAGAGGTGTAGCTCACGTACGCGAGGTCGTCCGGCGCGACGTCGGTCACCGGTGCCGCGACCGGGTCCCACGACAGGTCATCGAGCACGAGCGTCGCAACGCCGTTGTCCGCCAACGCACCCACAGAGTCCATATCGGACACGACAAGGCGCACACTTGCGTCGTCGAGGATGAACCGCAGCCGCGCCACCGGGGACGAGCCGTCCAGCGGCAGGTACGCCGCGCCGGCACGCAGGATACCGAGCCAGGCGACGACCATCCGCGCCGATTCGGCCAGCAGGACGCCGACCACGTCGCCGGTCCCGACACCCGCCGCGACCAGCCGGGCCGCGACCGCGTTCGCCCCGCGGTCCAGTTCGCGGTAGGACAGTTCGCCGGATTCGTCGACGACCGCCGTCGTGTCGGGCGAGGCCGCGACGCGTGCGGCGACGAGCGCCGGCACCGTTCGCAAGTTCAGGCTTCGCACGCAACGTCACCTCCGTCGACGAGCTCGGTACCACTCACCATGACCGGCCCGGCCTTCGTGCCCCTATCGAGCCGCCATCGAACGGCGCAGGGCCGGCCTCAGCCGGTTCAGTGGCACGCCGCCCAGCAGGCCGAGCGCGAGCAGGAGGTGGTAGCCCAGCGGCGGGCGAACGGGCGAGAACTGTGTCATGGCTGCTCCTGGCCGCGCTTCGACGATCCGGGCTTCGAGCATCCGATGCGGCGCCATCGACGGCCCTTCGACCGCCTATCAACACCGAAGTCGAGTACCGACCACCTCTTCCGGCACGCCGTTGACGACCCGTCCGGCCGTGGAGTAGACCTTATGAAAAGGTTTACAGCCTTGGTGGACAACGACAACACTGTGTGGACAACAGCAACTGTGCTGGGAGTAGCCATGAACCATGCGCGCGGCCGCCTGTTCCTGGCGGCCTTCGCCATCGTCGGCCTGCTGTCGGGACTGGTCAGCGCGGGTACCGCGACGGCCGTGCCCCACGCGACCAAGTACGACTGGCTCCAGTTCGGCTTCGACGAGAGCAAGTCCGGCAACGACACCGCGGAGACCGCCGTCAACCTGGCCAACGTCACCGGCATGAAGAAGCTGTTCTCGGTGAAGATCACCGACGTGCCCGACGGCGCGCCGGTCGAACTGAGCGACGTCACCACCGCGAGCGGCACCCGTGACCTGGTGTTCCTCCAGGGCGAGCACGGCCACGTGAGCGCGTTCGACGCGCACACCGGCTCGGGAGTGTGGACGGCGAACTTCGCGGGCGGCGGCAGCTTCAACACCGCGCCCGCCATCGATCCGAACCGGAAGTTCGTCTACGCCAACGGGAACGACGGCTTCGTGCACAAGCTGAACGTCGGCTCCGGCACCGAGGTGAAGACCGGCGGCTGGCCGGAACTGGCCGGCACCGGCAAGTCCGCGTCCCAGCTCACCATCGGCACCGCGAAGGACGGCACCAGCTTCCTGTACGCGTCCAACTCCGGCCACGGCCACGTCACCACGATCAACCTGGCCACCGGCACCCAACACGTGTTCAACCTTGGCTGCGCCAACCACCCCGACGTGCACTTCGGCTCCCCCGGCCAGCCCAACACGTGCACCGTCAACGGGCCGGAGCCGTGGTCGCGTTCGCCGTCCTACGACCAGAACCTGGACCGCCTCTTCCAGATGGGCGGCACCAACAACGGCACCACGTGGGTGCCGGGCCAGGTGTGGCGGCAGAGCTGGGTGGCGTTGCCGCCAGACGGCAGCACTGCGCTGCGCAACGGCGGCGGCTTCCCGCTGGACAGCTACACCCCGACAAACTGGGCGGCCAGCGTCAAGTCCGATCAGGACATCGGCAGCGGCGGCCTGCTGATCCTGCCGACCACGCTGAGCAGGAAGTTCCCGAACCTGGGCGTGCAGCCGGGCAAGGACAAGAAGATCCGCCTGCTCAACCTGGCCGACCTCAGCGGCAAGGGCGGCCCCGGCAATCTGGGTGGCGAGTTGCAGCTGTTCTCGTCCCCGCAGCTGAGCCTGATGCGGGCGTCCGGCGCGGTGTGGACCGATCCGGCGGACGGTTCGGTGTGGGTGTTCGTGCCTGGTGACAACGGGATCGCGGGCTTCCAGGTCGTCGTCGACGCGGCCGGCAACCCGAGCCTGAGCCTGAAGTGGACGCTGCTCAACGGCTGGACCACATCGGCGTTCGTCGCCAACGGCGTGCTCTACGCGGCCAACGGCGGCGGTGAGCACACCACCACGCTGAAGCTGCACCAGGTGCAGGCGATCGACCCGACCACCGGCAAGCCGGTGTGGACCGGGGCCATCGGTGTGCACCACTGGTCCAGCCCGATCCTGGCCAACGGCGTCCTCTACCTGGTCGACGGCAACTCGGGCGGCTTCGGCAGCGGCACCAGCGGCGACCTGATCGCCTGGTCGCTCGGCTGAGCACGACGCCGGCGGCCGTACCGCACCCGGCCGCCGGCGTCGTGTGCTAGATCTGGGCGGGTGTCACTGACATCGCAGCTGCGGGACGGTGAACTGGGCGCCTGGTGCAAGGCCCGGTTCACCGGCTCGGCGGACCTCGCGGGCCAGGTCGGCCTCGCCACCCGGGACCGTAAGGCCGTGTCGCCGCCCGGCCGACCCGCCGGGCGGCACTGGGCCGCGATCGGCGGCGCGTTCGGCGCCCGACTCGCGGCCCTCGTCCAGCCCGCGCCGCCGTACTACGCGTTGTTCGGCCTGGTGAACGCCGGTCTGGTGCGCCGTTCCTGGGCCGACGACCAGGCCGCCCGCTACCCGACCCACCGCGGCCTGCCAGCGCACGACCGGATGCTGGACCTGCGGCCGACCGCACAGGGCCGGGTCGACCTGGACCCGACCGGCTACTTCGACTCGGACGAACCGGATAGCCGCGGCGGCTTCCCGGCCGAACCGGTGCTGGCAGACCTGCTCGACCGCACCCGCGCCTACTTCGCGCACCACGCGCCGCCGGGCCAACTCGGCACCCGCGGCGCCGAGATCGGCCTGGCGCGCAGTTGCTGGCTGCTGGAGATCTTCGAATCCGTCTACCGAAGTGGCCAGGTCGACGAGATCCACCGGATGTTCCGGCCGGGGGTGCCCACCGTTGCCGAACTGCGCGGCACGGCGAGCGAGGCCATCGTCACCGAACTGGCGGCGCTGGCCCACCAGCTCACCACGCTCGACGCGCTCGGCGCACTGCGTCGGCTGGCCGGGAATCCACCTGCCGGCGAGCCGTTGGGCATCGCCGCGCCCGCGTTCGTCAACCACTGGGCCGACGGCGACATCGTGCTCACCGGCCCGAGCGGCTCGACCCTGCTGGACGTGAAGACGGTGCTCAAGACCGGTGACCGCCCCCGCGCCACGCAGTGGCTGTGGCAACTGGTCGCCTACGCCTGGCTGGACGTCGCCGACCGCTACCGCATCCGGGATGTCGGCTTCTACTTCGCCCGGCACGGCGTGCTGGTCACCTGGCCGCTGGACGACCTTGTCGACCAGTTGCTCGACGGCGGCGACCGGGCCGACGCCCGACGCGAGTTCGACCGGGTCGCCGCGCGGGTGATCGAGGCGGAAGGCGCCCGGCCGCCGACCTAGGGTGTCGGGGTGACCTCATTCGCGGGAGCCGGCCCGTTCGCCGGGATGTCGATCGCCGGGCTGGCCGAGCAGTTGCGCGCCGGCCGGACCACCGCACGGACACTGGCGGAAGTGGCCATGGCCGCCGCGGACGAGTCGGTGCTCAACTGCTTCGTCACCGTCGATCACGACGGCGCGTCGCGCGCCGCCGACCAGGCCGACCGGGAACTGGCAGACGGCGTCGATCGCGGGCCGCTGCACGGCATTCCGGTCGGCGTCAAGGACCTCATCGACACGGCAGGCCTGCGCACCACCCGTGGCTCGCGGCATTTCGACCAGCACGTGCCGGTCCGCGACGCTGCCGTCGTGGTCGCGTTGCGCCAGGCGGGTGCGGTGATCGTCGGCAAGACCCACACCCACCAGTTCGCCTACGGCCCGACCGGCGACGTCGCGCACACCGGCCCGGCCCGCAACCCGCACGACCTGAGCCGGATGACCGGCGGCTCCAGCTCCGGCTCCGGCGCGGCCGTGGCGGCAGGCATTGTGCTGGCCGCGCTGGGCACCGACACGGGCGGTTCGGTGCGGATTCCCGCCGCGCTGTGCGGGATCGTCGGCCTGCGGCCCAGTCAGGGCGCGGTGTCCTCGGCCGGCGTGTTCCCGTTGTCGTCCACATTGGACAGCGTCGGGCCGATGGCCGGTTCGGTCGCGGACACCGCGCTGCTGTGGTCGGTGCTGGCCGGCCGCCCGGTCGCCACCGTGCCCGTTGTCGGCCTTCGAGTGGGTGTCGTGCGGTCCGACCTGACGGACCAGGTCGTGCCGCACCAGGCCGAGGCACTGGATCGGGCGGTGGCCGCGCTGAAGTCGGGCGGTTTCGTGGTCGGCGAGACACCGATGCCGGAACTGGCCGAACTGGGCGAGATCTACCTGCGCATCCAACGCCCGGAAGCCCGCGCGGTGCACGCCGAGCGGATCGAGCAGACACCAGGCTTGTTCGAACCCGAGGTGCTGCACCGGCTGACCAACCCCGAGACACCTGGCTGGGAGTACGTGGCGGCCAAGCAGGCCCAGCAACACCACAAGAGCCGCCCGCTCGACGCGGACCTGCTGGTACTGCCGACCGTGCCGATCGAGGCGCCGCCGATCGGTGCCCGGGACACCGATCTCGGTGCGGGCTGGACCAATCCGATGCCCGCGCTGCTCGCGTTCAACTCACCGTGGAGCGTGCTTGGCCGGCCGGCGATCAGCGTGCCAGTGCCCGGCAACGCATTGCCCGGTTCGGTCCAGTTGGTCGGACGACCCGGCGCCGAGGACCAACTACTCGCTGCGGCCGCCGTCCTCGCCGATCAGCTGGGCCGCTCGTAGCGCAGCAACACGACCCCGTTGCCGAAAGTCCGGCTCTCGACGAGCCGGAGATCGATCTTGATGCCCGGGAACAGCGGTTTGCCCGCGCCGATGACGACCGGGTGGACGTACAGGCGGTACTCGTCGATCAGGTCGTGCCGCATGAAGGTCGCCGACAGGACAGCGCCACCGAGCACCAGGTCACCACCCGGCTGCGCCTTGAGTGCCTCGACCTCGTCGACCACGACCTCCCGCACGATGGTGGTGTTCCAGTCGGCGCGCGCCAGGGTCCGCGAGTACACGATCTTGGGCATGTCCCGCCAGATCCCGGCGAACTCGGCCATCTGCGGACTGTCGGGATCCTGGTCGGCGGTCGGCCACACGCTCGCCATCAGCTCGTGCGTGACGCGCCCGCTCAGGAAGGCGCCCATCGCCCCGAGCTCGTCGTTGAAGTGTTGGTGCAACTCGGCATCCACCCGGTGCCAGTCGATCTCGCGGTTGGGCCCCTCGATGAAACCGTCCAGCGACACGCTCGTATTCAGAATGATCTTCCTCATCATGACCAACAACGGTACGCCCGGCATCCGACAACCCGAGACAGCGACATGGCGCAAAGCTGCCGAATGGAACTTGACAACGTTGCGTCTGCGCGGGCTAACCTCCGTCGTACGGTCCCAAGAACCGCTCGCCGTTGAAGTGGATCAAGTGAGTGGGGTTGTCGGCACACCACACCTCTGTTTCCCAGGCGATCTGAGCCAGGTATTTTCGCATGACGGCCCGACTTGGAAAGCACGACACATATACCAGACCTGCCGTTGCTCCTGAGAAGAGCGTAACGAGTTCGCCGCGCCGCTTCGCGTCCACTGGGCCATGCGAGTCCGCAGCCTCCATGAGCACAAGCCAGTTCTTGTCTGGCAGGTGTACCACGAGGTCAGGCATCTTGCCGTGCTGATCGACCTCAATGCCGAGCGCTCCCAACATTTCAGGTTCGAAGATAGCCCATTTCGCGTCGGCATCGCCAACGTACAAAACCTGACCTCCGGGCGTGAAATAAGCACAGAAGTCCTCGACCATCTTCTTGATGAGAACGTTCTGTCCACCAGGACTAAGGTTCAGCGAACCTCCACTGGGCAGCACCACCGGTATACGTTTCATCTCTCGAGCGGATTCATATTGGGCCTTCAGCCCAGGCACATCCGCGAGGTAGCGTGCGAGAAACGAGTCGAACAGCTCGGTTCCGTAGGCCTGAATTACTTCCAGCGCACGGGGTCGCAGTCGATAGCACCACTTCGGCGAGTTCACGGGCCGGCCCGGGTCGTCGGGGTTCTGTTCAACAAGCATCGCGCTGGCAAATTGATGAAGAGTGAATCTACGAACAGTTTCGCGAGTGTTGGCCGCATAAGCGACGTCATAGTTGTCACTAATCCAGTCCATAATAGCTCGGGTCCCAAGCATCGGACTGGTCGCCGCAGACCAGGGATCCGCCGGCTTCAGCTGAAGAAGGGCGAGCAAGACTCGCACGGAACGCTCGTTCGTCCGTTCCTTGTCGAATCCAAACGATTCCAGGATGAATCGAGCGTCTTCCAGCCGATCGTGCATAATATCGTTCACGCCGCAATATCCCGGTTAATGACATCGTCAATCAGACGGTCCAACTCATCCTGTTCGGGAAGTACTGGAGTACGACCTGCACCTAGCGCCTGAAGTGCCGCGAGCGAAGGATAACGGAGCGCGCGCAGATCAGTGGCGTTGACTTGGGTGTGACCGGAGAAAGTACGGAAATACTGGTCCACGACACTACTGTTGAGCCACAGACTCAGCCCAACGGCGATATTACGATCGAGTCCATGGCCGTCTCTGTGGAACACATTAAGATGATTCTCGAAAGCCACCGCTGAATCTCCATTAGTTTTCGGATCCCACACTGCGGCGACGATACGCCGCCGCTCTTCTTTGGCCGAGAACCGCTTCACAAGGACGTAACACCCCGTCGGTAGCAACATCTTGCGGTCAACCTCGGCGAGGACAGAGAAGCCCTGGGCCTTGCGTATCGCTCGTGGCCAAGCCACCACGCCCCCTCGAACATTCCCGGGGTAGATCAATGGAATACAAGCCGAACCGGCGTCGTCGCACAGATTATCCCGCGAACGAAAGTCCACAACCTTGCCAGTTGACACGTTGAGCCCTATGCCTGTAAGTGACACAGGCATAGCCTTCATCGTTTCTGCAACTGCTGCGTCAGCGTCACCTGTCGTGATCCGAAGAAACTTGTGCGGGTCGTCTGGTCGCACGAGTACGTCGTAGTCGACGATGTGCTCGGTAGCTTCGTCAGCATGACCTCGACTGATCGTGAACCGTACGCGCTTGGCTTCGCCATCCCTGGTCCCCGAGAATACGATATTCTCTTGGAGCACTCCGTTATCCGAAAACACAGTCGACCGCGACTCGAAGATGTGTACTCGGTCCATGGTCAGCGACCGCAGGAAAAATGCTCGGAATCGTTCGAAATACGGACCGTTCGCGAACGACCGTGGCGTGATCGCAACGAGCTGTCCTCCTGATTTGAGTGCAATAACGCCCAGGGCAAGAAACGCCGCGTACAAGTTGGGACAATCGACCCCATGGGCCAAAACAGCTCGGCGGTAAGCAGAACTCGCAGCCAACTTCGCGTATGGCGGATTCATGATAACGAGATCGAATTCGCCGAGTGCGTCGGCAGAGCCCAACCCCGTACCTGCCTCGATGAAATCCTCGCGTCGAACATCGATGGTGAGCGACATTCCTTGGCGAGCGGCCCATTCGCGGCATCGCTCGACGGTTGCTTCCAAGGCTGGGACAACATTCTCATCGATCTCGACTGCCGTCACCTGCACGGTGCAGTCCGGGCGCTCCGCAGCCAGGCGCTGGATCAGGGCAGCCACCAGCATGCCAGAGCCAGCACCTGGATCAAGGATACGGATCGTCCGACCGTAGTTCGGCAGAGACGGCATGGACGCAACCAACTCGGCTGCCCGATGCGGTGTGAAGTACTGTCCCAGTCGATCCTGGGTCTTCGGGTCCAAGCCCGCCATGGCTTGGACACGAAGGCTCTCCGCCTGACTTACCAGGTCACCGGTCATGACGTGACACTAGAACCTGCCAACGACAGTCCACTGTCCGGCTCTGTCGATGAAGCGCTGGCGCAGCTCGCCGTGGACCAGGTGCCAGTCCATCGCCTGGTCCGGCCCCTCGATGGAACCGTCCAGCGACGTGGTCATATTCAGAATGATCTTCCTCATGGCCAGGAACCGTACCGCCGATAACCGACGGCATGATCGCTGGTCACTCGATACAGTCGATCCCATGCGATTTGGACTTTTTGTGCCGCAGGGCTGGCGGTTGGACCTGGTGGGCATCGAACCCGCTGATCAGTGGCGTGCCATGCGTGACGTGGCCCTCGTTGCCGACCGAGGACCCTTCGAGTCGATCTGGGTTTTCGACCACTTCCACACCTCCCCGTGCCCACGGAGGAGGCCACGCACGAGGCTTGGTCGCTGATGGCGGCGCTGGGCGCCGTCACCGAACGGGTCCGGCTCGGCCAGATGTGCACGTGCATGGGCTACCGGAACCCGGCCTACCTGGCCAAGGTACGTGCCAGCAGCCGCGGTAATACGTAGGGCGCAAGCGTTGTCCGGAATTATTGGGCGTAAAGAGCTCGTAGGCCGGTCCGTCACGCCGCCGTGAAAACCCAGGGCTTAACCCTGGGCTTGCAGTGGATACGGGCAGACTAGAGGCAGGTAGGGGGAGAAAGCGGAATTCCCGGTGTAGCGGTGAAATGCGCAGATATCGGGAGGAACACCGGTGGCGAAGGCGGTTCTCTGGGCCTGACCTGACGCTGAGGAGCGAAAGCGTGGGGAGCGAACAGGATTAGATACCCTGGTAGTCCACGCTGTAAACGTTGGGCCGTAGGTGTGGGGTCCTTCCACGGATTCCGTGCCGCAGCTAACGCATTAAGCGCCCCGCCTGGGGAGTACGGCCGCAAGGCTAAAACTCAAAGGAATTGACGGGGGCCCGCACAAGCGGCGGAGCATGTTGCTTAATTCGACGCAACGCGAAGAACCTTACCAAGGCTTGACATGCAGGGAAAAGCCGTAGAGATATGGTGTCCGTAAGGGTCCTGCACAGGTGGTGCATGGCTGTCGTCAGCTCGTGTTGTGAGATGTTGGGTTAAGTCCCGCAACGAGCGCAACCCTTATCCTATGTTGCCAGCGGATTATGCCGGGGACTCATGGGAGACTGCGGCTGGCTGAGCCTGCGCAGGCCGCCGCCGAACAGGTAGGTGAACATGAGCGTGAACACGACCGGGATGGCGATGACGTCGAAGAGCTGCTCGGGGACGTGCTTGATCTTCAGCAGGGCCCGCCACCCGAACGCAGCCGAGGCTGACAGCGCGCCGGGGGGCGCCGGGCGCGGCCCCGCGGGAAGGCTGAGGCGGAGCGCCTGCTTGGAGGCGGCGGGGCCGGTGGTGACTTCGGTCATGATGCTGTCTCCTGGGTGCCATGGTTCACGGCGCCGCTGTGGCCGGTGAGGGCGAGGAGCAATACGTAGTCGCGTCGAGCCAGCAGCACAGG
>CAVPCF010000084.1:0-20138 GCA_963702275.1 Candidatus Melainabacteria bacterium | reverse complement strand
TCTGCTGCTGCTCGGCTTCGGCCTGTCGCTGACCGTCGCTCCGCTCACCGCGACCGCGCTGGGCTCCGTCGAGGACCGGCACGCCGGTGTCGCGAGCGGCGTGAACAACGCGGTCGCCCGCGCCGCAGGGCTCCTCGCGGTTGCGGTGCTGCCGCTGGCTGCCGGACTCGGCGCCGGCAGCCTCACCAACCCGGTCGACCTCGCGCCGACGTACCGCACCGCGATGCTGATCGGCGCCGCCATCCTGCTGGTGGGCGCCGGGATCTCCCTGTTCGCGATCCCGAAGGTCATCTCGAACAAGCCGGGCGCGGCCGCCCCCCAGCCGCACTGCGCGGTGTCCGGCCCACCGCTGACCACGCAGCAGCCAGCAAGTCCGCAACCCGCCGCCCGAGTCTGACAGGAAACTCCATGAAGATCGGCATCATCGGTACCGGCCACATCGGCGGCAACGTCGCCCGACTGCTGTCCGCCGCCGGCCACGACGTGGTGGTCAGCTTCAGCCGCGACCGGGCGGCCCTTGACAAGATGGCAGGGCAGATCAAGGCACGCTCGGGCACGCCAGCGGAGGCGGCACAGCACGGCGAGGTGGTCGTGCTGTCGGTCCAGTGGGACGTGATCGACGAGGCCATCAAGCAGGCCGGCGGTGCGTCGGCGCTGTCCGGCAAGCTGGTGGTGGACACCACGAACCAGTACGGCCGGGTCAACGGCAAGGTCGGCCCGCTGGGCCTGGGCGGCGTGTCCGGCGCCCGGTACAACGCGACCAGGATCCCCGGCGCGACCTGGACGAAGACGTTCAACACCCTGGCATCCGACGTCCTGGCGTCCTCCGCCGGCAAAACCGGCCCCGACCGAGTGGTCTTCTTCTACGCAACGGACGACGACGCAGCCGCCCCCGTAGTCGCACAACTGGTAACCGACGCCGGCTTCGACCCGGTACGCACCGGCACCCTGGACCGCAACGAGGTAGGCCACCAGGAACCCACAGGCGACCTCTACAACAAGGTCTTCGACCACGACGACGCCGTCACCGCAGTAGAGAAACTGCGCGGCACACCCCCACCGACGCCCGCCTAGAAGCTGGTCGCAGAAGCAACTTTGGCCGATCAACGTCACCACTTGGCCAGCGTCTAATGCTGGCCCTGCGCCACCCGGCCGCAGTCCAACTCGGTGGCCAATGGGTTCGGTCAGGGCCAGTACCATCATCCACCCGCGTGCCAGAGGCGGCGCCACTGATACGGCACTCGTCCATAGTCCGACCGGTCTGAGCGACAAAGATGCCGGCATAGGCATGGATAGGACTTTTCACTCGGAGTGGCGTGACGTTCGTGGGAGTCCTGGTGACGAAATAGCGATAATGTGGCTCCATCGGACGTCTCCGCGGCCAGTACCAGACCGGAATGGCCGCGGCGTAACACCTGCGCACGCGCATACGACTTCCTGAGCAGGAGGTTCGGTCGCGGAGGTGTCTGGATGGGGCAGATAGCTGTCACTGACTTGTCGCTGTTGACTTACGGGCACAGTAGCAAGGTATTCACGTGGGTAGCCCAACCACACCTCCCCCTGTTGGCCACGGTCGCAGAGGTCGAGGAGCCGGCCCACTTCGGTCATGGTGGAGATCAGGGATGAAATCTAATCCGGCGACACCACTTGATATCGTCGAGTCGTATTTCGGCATACAGCTGGATCGCTCTGCTGTCAAGAAACTCGATCGTACTTCTGATGACGAGTGGATTGACTTCGCAAAACACTATCTGGCTGTGATGGACGATAACTTCGCGGCGCAGTTTCTGTCGGTACCCGAGAATGGGGAATCGCCACTGCGGTTGTTCTTCGAACCTCGGCTAGACCACCAGTGGGAGGCAGAGGTAGGTCGCTTGTACGGCCGCACGCCACTGCTCGGCCTTAGGTCGGACCCTGGCTCCACACTCGATATCACTCGCAACGATGTGTCGCGCATGCTTGCCCCTCTGAAGAAGCATCTCCTTGTTGCAGACTCGGTTTATGTTCGCGACAACTTCTATTACTGCTTTGACCATGTCGCCGACAGTACAAGTCGGAAACGGTGGCGGGATGATCCGAATGTAAGGTCACACGTGCTGGAAAGTATCCGCAAGCTTAAAGCTTGGCTCCCCATTCTAATTGAACTTCGCAGCTTGATTGATTCGCGCGCCCTCGTTTTTATGCCCTACTACATGACTCCGTCCTTTCCGTACCTTGCCGATTCGCCTCAACTCCAGGCCGCTCTGGCGAAGGTCAGAAGTCGCCCGCGCCCGGCTGAGGAACCACCTACTGTCACATTGCTTGGACGTACAGTCAAACTGAGTGTCCCGCGAGTGGACGTGCGTGTCGATCAGCGCGCGATCCTGGGGGCTTGGCTCAATGCAAGATTGCTGGGTCTCGACCCAGTTTTCCCGAATCGGCTCATGTTTGATTGGGCAGCAGACCTCTACTTTGACGAGGGGCCTGGACCGGGTGACCTTGTTAGTGATCTGATCTCGATGGATATACTTCCTTTCGGCGAGGCTGAAGGTATCCACCTTAATGATCTCCTGAAGCTCCGGAAGAATGAAGAAGTCTTCGATGAGGTCCGTCAAGCCGTGGCGGCTTGCAAACGCCATTTAGAGAATGGCACCCTGCCGACCGCATCAAAGGAAGTATATGCTGGACACTGCCGGTCGTTCATGAGAGAACGGCTCAGCCACTACGAGCGCAAATCAGTCTTAAGGTTTGTTGACAATAACATAGCGGCCGGTATCGCTTTCACCGCCGCGATGGGTGTGTTGTTGACGATGCCTGTTGCGCCGCTGGCTGTGCCAGCTATTCCAGTACTCGTAAGTACCCTTCTCGTACCTAAGGTCGCACTCCAAGCATCGCGTTGGTTCGACCCCAAACGCCGCGCTATCGGCTACCTCCAAGCTCTCCTTTGACGCCCCGAGCCTGAGTTGGCTTTGATCTGATCGGTTGTTGGAACTACCGGCCACGTCGACCATCGATATGTCGTGGTGACAATTGCCGCAAGTGTGTCCATATGTGCACAATTCTCGACATGACGTTTGAGCTGCTACAAGGTGGCGACCTGTCCGACTCTGTCGACCAGGCGGAAGGTGAGCCCCGAGCGCATCGTCGCCCCGCATTGGCTCGTGGCCGCTCGTGCTGAGGTGGCCAACGGAGATGTCGTGCGGGGCGTGGACGCGGTTCGTGCCCTGCGGCCCGGCGTCGGGTGACGTCGATCCGGTACTGGCTTGTCCCCGGATTGTCTTGTCCGAGCTGCACCTAGCTCACCAAGATGGTGTCGCCGTCGTTGTGATGTTGCTTGGTTGCGGTCGTTTGGCGGAGGCCGCCGCCCTGGGCGGGTTCGTAGTGGTGGCCGCAGGCGGTGCACAGCAGGTTGGCGTTGAGGCGGTTGCCGCAGGTGCAGACCCAGCCCTTCTGGCGGGCCGGGTTGCCGGCCACGAAGGCGTGCGGCGGCACGTCCCGCGCGATCACCGAGCCTGCCGCGGCGAAAGCGTATTCGCCGACGACATGCCCGCACACCACGACCACCCCGGCACCCAGGCTGGCGCCCCGGCGGATCAGGGTGGTCACCAACTCCGCGCGGACCGTCGACCGGGGCCGCAGGTCGTTGGTGAACAGCACGTTCGGGCCCAGGAAGACCTCGTCCTCGCACGTCACGCCCGCGAAGACCAGGGTGCCGTTCTTCACCGTGACCCGGTCGCCAAGAACCGCGCCGGTTTCGACGAAGGCGCCGTCGCAGATGTTGCAGTCCGCGCCGACGATGGCGCCCGGCAGCACGTGGGCGAACGCCCAGATCCGGGTGCCGGGGCCGACATTGTCGCTTTCGCACAGGCCGGCGGGGTGCACGAAGACGGTCATCGCAGCGCCTCGCTCAGTACCTCGACCACTCGTTCCTGTTGGGCCGGTGTGATTTCCGGGAAGATGGGCAGCGAAAGCTGGTGCGCGGCACGGCGTTCCGCGTGGGGGAAGGCGCCTTCGAGATAGCCCAGGTCGTCGAATGCGCCGGTGCGGTGGATCGGGGTCGGGTAGTGGATGCCGGCGCCGATGCCTGCCTCGTGCAGTCTGCTCAGGACTCGATCCCGTTCCGGTACCAGTACGACGTACAGGTGCCATACCGGCTCGTTGCCCTCTGCCACCGTTGGGCGGGTCACCGTCGGCAGGTCGGCGAGCAGTTCGTGGTAGCGCTCGGCGGCCTTGCGGCGGTCGTCGTTCCAGCCGTCCAGGTGACGCAGTTTCGCCGACAGCACAACGGCTTGCAGGGTGTCGAGGCGGCTGTTGAAGCCCAGCACCGGATGCTCGTACCGGCGTTCCGAGCCGTGGTCGCGCAGCAGCCGGATGCGCCGCGCGAACTCGTCGTCGGGAGTGAGGACCGCGCCCGCGTCGCCGTAGGCGCCCAGGTTCTTGCCGGGGTAGAAACTGGTGGCCGCCGCGTCGCCCAGGGTGCCGGTGACCGCGCCGTAGCGGCGGGCGCCCTGGGACTGGGCGGCGTCCTCGATGAGCACTGCCGAGCCGGCCACGCGCCGGATCCGTTCGACCGGTGCGGCCTGGCCGTACAGGTGCACCGGCAGTACGGCCCTGGTGCGCGGGCCGACCACGGCCGACACGGCGGCCGGGTCGATGAGTCCCGTGTCGGGGTCGCAGTCGACCAGGATCGGGGTCGCGCCGGCCCGTGCCACGGCCTCGGCGGTCGCGATGAAGGTGTTGGCCGGCAGGACACACTCGTCACCACGGCCGATGCCGGCCGCGCGCAGCGCCAGTTCCAGCGCGTCCGTGCCGCTGCCGACGCCGACGCAGTGCGCCACACCCAGATAGTCGGCGTACTCCCGCTCGAACGCGGCGACCTGCGGGCCACCGACGAACGCGGTGCGCGCCATCACCTGCGCCCAACCCGCCGCGACCTCCTCCGCCACCTCGCGGTGCTGCGCTGCCAGGTCGACAAGGGGGATGTTGTTCATGAGGCCACCTCGGCGACGCGTTCGGTCGCGATCAGGGGTTGGGCATTGGCGTCGTCAACGGCGGCGGTGCCGCGCCACCGGTCGATCTTGCGGCGAACCTTGTAGCGGAACAGGCCCGCGAACGATCGGGTCGCGTCACCGGCGATCTGCCGGCGGGGCACGCGGTCCGCGATGGCCTGGCGGTACTCCTCTTCCTGCGTCTCGGCGGCGGTGCGCAGGCTGAAGCGGGTCAGCACCAGTTCCCGGCCGTAGTCGCCCAGCTTCGCGCGCAGCGCCGGGTCGTCGGTCAGCCTGCCGAGCGCCTGTCGCATCCCGGCGACGCCGGTGCCGCCGAGGCCGTACCAGCCGTCGCGCAGGAACGTCGGGCCGGACTCCGGGGTGAGCAGCTCGCTGAAGCCGCGTTCGCCGACGACGACCAGCGGCTTGGCGAACGCCATCGCGCGCAACGCGGACCCGCCCATGCCCAGCACCATGTCCGCCGCATCGTAGGCAGGCCGCGGATCGGCCAGTTCGCCGGTGAGCACGATCAGGGTCCGGCCCGCGTGCGCGTTGACCGCGGCGGCGTGCGCGGCCAGTTCGTCGCGGACCGGGCCGTCGCCGACGATGACCAGCTGCACCGGCGTGCCGGCGGCGGCCAGTTCGCCGATCGCCGTGCACGCGCTCAACAGGCTCTCCCGCTTGAGTACCGGCACCAGCCGGCACACCATCACGGCCAGCGGCAGCGACGGGTCCGGCGCGTACCTTGCCCGGAACTCCGCGCCGCCGACGCCTGGCCGGTCGCCGTCGGTGTCCACCGGCGGTTCCATCAGATTCACCCGGTGATGGCCTGCCGTCCGTACCGCGTACTGCAACTGCTCCGTGCCCACCAGCAACGGGATCGGCCGGGGCAGGAACGGCACAACGGACGACGACATCACGGTCGCCACGACCGGCGTGCCCAGCCGCATCCGGGGACCGT
Organism: Candidatus Melainabacteria bacterium; assembly: GCA_963702275.1. Taxonomy (GTDB): domain Bacteria; phylum Actinomycetota; class Actinomycetes; order Mycobacteriales; family Pseudonocardiaceae; genus DATEPR01. Next base: position 14,210 of record CAVPCF010000084.1, on the reverse strand, counting down.
AGAAGGCCTCCACCGCGGGCGGCCACTCGTAGCCGTGCACCACGTCAACGGACCGCTCACGCACCAACCGGGTCAGCAACCCCGCCACGCCGACCGACGGCCGACGGCGCTTCTCCGGGATCGGCACGTACTCGAGACCGAGGCCACGCACGGTGTCCACCAGCGGGCCCGGCTCGGCGACCACGATCACCTCGTGCCCGCGATCGCGCACCGCGCCTGCCAACTGGACGGCGTTGAGCTGCGAGCCGCCGATCTCCATCGCGTGCGGATAGACGATGATCTTCATGAGCTACCTGAGTTTCCTGGCCGGCGACCCGACCCACGTCTGTCCATCCGGGACATCGGACAACACCACCGCACCCATCCCGATCACCGCCCCGATACCGATCCGCACGTGCTCCCGAACCAGCGAACCCTGCCCCAGATACGCGCCCGACCCGACCAGCACGCCACCGGCCAGGGTGGCCCGGCCGGCGAGCGTGACGCCGTCGGCCAGGTCGTCGTCGTGGGTCAGCAGGACGTGCGGCATGGCCACCAGGTAGGGCCCGACGGTGATCGGCGCCGTGACCACGACACCGGCCAGCAGCACCGAACCCGCGCCGAGTGCCGTCCCGGCCGCGATCGACGCGGCCGGATGCACGACGGTGGCCCACCGGTCCGCCGGCAGGCCCAGCCGCTGCGCCAGGTGCAGCCGACCGAACGGCCGCTGTGGCGACGCGACGCACGGCACCACGGCCGCGTCCGGGAAGTCCGCGATCCGGTCGGTGCCACCGAGCACCGGAATGCCGTCCACATCGGCGCCGTGGCGGGCCGGATCGTCGTCCAGCACGCCGACCGGTTGCCACACCCGGGGCAGTTCGCGAACGGCGGCCAACGTCTCCCTGGCCAGCCCGCCGGCACCGAGCAGCAGGAGTGGTCGCGCCGTCACGGTGCCGCCGAGACGGTCGCACCGATGGCCGTGCCGAGTGTCCGCACCACCAGATCCTGTTGCGCGGGCGTGAGTTCGTGGTGCAGCGGCAGGATCAGCGACCGGTTGGTGAGCAGTTCGGTCACCGGCAGCGGCCCGTGCGGGGTGTCCGCGTAGGCGGGTTCGGTGTGCGCGGCCATGATGCCGCGCCGCGCGGACACCCCGGCATCCGCGAGCTTGGCGAGCACGTCGTTGCGGTCCACGGCGACGTCGTCGCCCAGCAGGACCCAGAACGACTGGTAGTTCGTGGTCCCGTACGCGGGGTCGGTGGCCGCCCGCACGCCGGGCAGGCCGCTCAGCAAGGAATGGTAGCGCGCGGCCATGGCGCGCCGGCCGGTGATCAGGTCGGGCAACCGTCCCAGTTGGACGATGCCGATCGCGGCCTGTAGGTCCGTCATCCGGTAGTTGAAGCCGACTTCCAGGTACCGCTCGACGATCGCCTTGCCAGCGGCCTTGTGCCGGTCGGCCGCGGACACGTTCATGCCGTGCTCGCGCAGCCGGCGCAACCGGGCAGCCAGCGTGGGATCGTCGGTGGTGATCATGCCGCCCTCGCCGGTGGTGAGCAGCTTGCGCGGGTGGAACGACCACGCCGCCAGCCGCGCACCGGCGCCGACCGAGCGGCCACGGTAGGTCGAGCCGACCGCGCACGCCGCGTCCTCCACCACCGGCACGTCGCCGCAGGCCGCGCGCAGCGCGTCCACGTCGGCCGGCAGTCCGCCCTGGTGTACGGCCATGACGGCCCTGGTCCGTTCGGTCAGCAGTGGCGCGACCGTGTCCGGCGTGAGGTTCCCGGTGACCGGGTCGACGTCGGCGAACACCGGTGTCGCGCCGCAGTAGCGGACCGCGTTGGTGGACGCGATGAACGAGAACGACGGCACGATCACCTCGTCGCCCGGCCCGACGCCGAGCACGTACAGCGCGAGATGCAGCGCCGCCGTGCACGACGACACGGCCACCGCGTCGGAGGTGCCGACGTACTCGGCGAACCGGCGCTCGAACTCGGCCACCTTCGGCCCCTGCGCCACCCAGCCGCTGCTGATCACCTCGGCCAGCGCGTCCGCCTCCGCGGTGCCCAGCAACGGCCGCATGACCGGGATCATCCAGTCCTCCTCGGGGTAGCCTGCCCTTTGAGCGATACTGCTGTGTGCATCGATTCCGCGGCGCCGTTCGTTGCAGCGAGATCCGTCACGTTCGCCAGTTGGGCACCCGTTGCCAGGTCGACGAGTTGCGTCAGCCGGGTGGCCCGCGCGGCCCACGAGTGCCGCGCCGCGACGGCCCTGCGCCGCCGCAGCGCGCCCGGCGTGGCCGGCATGTCCGCGACGGCCCGCACCCGAGCGGCGAATTCGGCCGGGCCGGCCACGGCACTGACATCCATGCTCTCCTGCGCCAGTCCCCGGGTGGCCGGCAGGTCCGACCCGACGACCGGCCGACCGGCCGCCAGGTATTCCAACGTCTTCAACGGGAACGACGCCCGGTTGAACGCGCTGTCCGTGTACGGGGTGAGGCCCACGTCCATCCTGGCCAGCCAGCGCGGCAGGTCCGCGAACGGCACCGCGCCGACGTGGTGCACGTTCGGCCGGCGAATCAGGTCGTCCCACTGGCCGGAGCCACGCGGGCCGACCAGCAGCAGGCCCATGCCGGTGTCGGCGACCGCGGCCAGCAGGTCCTCGTCCAGCCGGTCGTTGAGCTGGCCGACCACCCCGGCCACCGGCGTCGGGAACCCGTCCGGCAGCGGCGCGGGCTCGACGGTGTCCACCGCCAGATAGGCGTCCGGGTCGCAGCCGTTGGGCAGCAGCGCGGGTTCCGTGCCCAGCGCCCGCCATCTGGCAGCGAGCTCCGGCGTCACCGCGAGCACCAGGTCGGCGGCCCGCACCGCGCGCCGTTCCTCGCGCTCCAGCCGGGCGGCCGACTGACCCATCAGGCCCGCCCCGGCGACCCAGTCGTCGGTGCCGTACAGCACGGTCGCCGTCCGCGCGGGCCAGCCGCGCAGGATGTCGTCAAGCGAACAGGCGAGCACCGCGGCCGGCGTACGGCCCAGCCGCCGCAACGCCCACCTGGCCTGCGCGCGCACCATGGGCCAGGTCGTGGTCCGGATCACCGGCCTGGTCAGGCCGGGCAGCACCACCGGTGTCAGGCGCGTGATCCCCGGCAGTTCAACGCGCAGCCGCGGTCGCCAGGACGGCCCCGACGCGCCGAACCGCCGATAGCGGCGCGGCGTCGCGGGGGAGATGGGCGGGTCCACCCACAGCACGTCGGTGAACCTGCTCAGTGCCTCGGTCAGGGCTCGCTCGGAACCCCGGACCCCGTCCCAGCTCACTCCGGACGCCACCACCGTGAGCGGCCGGTCCGGCGTGGTCTCCTGCTGTCCCATGGGCTCGGCGACCATTCCTTTCCGGTCGGGTGCGCGTCGGAGATGTACGGCGAACCAGCGGCCGGGCAGCCCGAGAGGAGCGGGCTGCCCGGCCGCCGTTGCCGGTGTCCGCGTGTTCAGCTTCCGTTGAACACGACGTCCACCCAGTAGTTCGAACCGCCGAAGCTGTTCGTCGGGAATCCGGTGCCGACCTGGTACACGCCGTTGGGTGTGCCGGCGACGTTGGCGTTGGCGGTCAGTGGCGGGCTGTTCACCGCGGTGCGGTTGAAGTACCCGTTGTCACTGCTGTAGAAGCCGGTTGTCGTGGTGTACGAGGCGATGTACGTCGTCCCCGCGGTCACCGCGACCGGACTGGCGAACGTGAGCGTCTGCCAGCCGCTCGCGGTCTCGCCGCTGTACGTGCCGGTGGCCAGCGCCACGCCGCCCATCGACCACAGGGTGCCGGTGTGCGTGCCGGTGTTCTGCGGGCCCTTGTAGAACTTCACGCCGGAGATCGTGCCGTTGGCCGACGGCGTGAACGTGACACCCAGCTCGTACGCGTTGGCATCGTTCGTGGTGACCATCGTGGGCACCGTGGCCGCGCTGAACAGCGAGCACGGACAGGTCGCTGTCGTTGTCGGCGTGAACGACCAGGTGTACGCGGTGGGCATCAGGTTGCCGTTCACGTCGGCGATCTGCAGGCTCCCGGTGTACGTCGTGCCGGGGGCCAGCGGTGCCGACGGCGTGAACGTGACCGTCAACTTGTTGGCGGACAACGTGGTCGTGCCGTTCAGGTGCGCGCCGCCGGAGTCGCTGACGGTGAACGTCGCCGTCGTCAGGTCGACCGGTTCGGACATGGTCGCCGTGGGAGCGGTGGCCAGGCTCGCGCCGGTGGCGCCGTTGGTCGGGGTGGTGCCGGTCACCGTCGGCGGCGTCGAGTCGCCGTTGGCGCCCTGCTGCCAGAGCACGTCGACCCAGTAGTTGGTCGCGTTGTAGGTGCCGGACGGGAAGGCACTCGTGCTGCCGTAGCCGTAGACACCGTTGCCGCCGTCCGTCCCGTCCGCGAGCCCGTGCAGTTGGAGGTAGCTCGCGGTGTTGTTGCCGAAGTAGCCGGGGCTCGCCGAGTAGTGCCCGTTGGGCGCGAAGTACGACACGACGTAGGTCGTGGCCGAGTTCACGTTGACCGGACTGGAGAACGTCAGCGTCTGCCAGCCGGACCCGGTCTCACCGGTGAACGTGCCGGTGGCCAGCCGAGTCCCGGTGGAGGTCCACAGCGAGCCGGTGTGTGTGCCGGTGTTGCCCGGTCCCTTGTAGAACCGCACGCCGGTGACCTGGCCCTTGGCGTCGAACCGGACCTTGGTGCCGACCTCGACCGCCGACGGGTCGTTGGTCGCCGCGATCGCCGGGGTGGTGAAGTCGTCCCAGATCGTGCACGGACAACTCGCCGGTCTCGGCTTGCCGGTGGTGAACGTCCAGGTGAACGGGCTCGGCATCACGTTGCCCGAGTCGTCGGTTGCCCTGGCGGACACGGTGAACGTGGTGCTCGCGGCCAGGTTCGCGCTCGGCGTGAACGTCGCCGTGGTGCGGTCACCGGACAGGGTCACCGTGCCGGCCACGTTGCCGCCCGAACTGCTCACCGTGAACTGGAGCGACGATGCCACCACCGGTTCGTCGAAGTTGACGGTGATCGACGGGTTCAGCACCACGCTGCCCTGGCCGGTGGCCGGCGTGTTCGCCAACACGTTCGGCGGCTGGATGTTCGGCGCCGGCACGGTGTTGAACACCGGGTCGACCCAGTAGTTCGCGTTCTGGTAGCTGTTGTTCGGGAACGATGTCGGGCCGATCGAGAACAACCCGTTCGGGCTGGCCGTGGTGCCCTGCAAGCCGGTCATCGGCTGCAGGACAGCCGGGCCGTTGGTGAAGTAGTTCGCGTCCGCGGCGTAGTGGCCGAGCGGGTCGTGGTAGGAGACGACGTACGTGGTGTTCGCCTGTACCGGCACGGACCTGGCGAACGTCATGGTCTGCCAGCCGGTCGCGGTCTCGTTGGTGAACGTGCCGGACGCCAGCTTCGCGCCGGTGGAAGTCCACAGTGTACCGGTGTGCGTACCGGTGTTGCCGGTGCCCTTGTAGAACCGGACACCCGTGATGTAGCCGGACTGGGCGGACTGGAACTGCATGCCCAGTTCCAGTTCGCTGCTGTCGTTGGCGGACGGGTTGGCAGGCGCCCACGAGTCGGCGAACACGCCACACGGGCAGTTGCGCGGCCCGACGGTCAGCGTGGCCGACGTCGGCGCGGACAGGTTGGCCGAGTCGTCGACGGCCCGCACCTCGACCGTGATCGGCCCGGTCGCGGTGGCCACGAAGCTGTAGTTCCAGGTGTTGGCGCCGGGTGACCAGTTCGCGTAGTGCCAGGTCTGGCCGCCGTCACTGGACGCCTCGACACCCGAGACCTGACCGCCGGCGTCGGAGACCGTGCCGCCGAACGTGTAGTTCTGGCCGACGACCGGGTTGGGCGCGCTGGTGATGGCCGCCGACGGCGGCGTGGTGTCGGTGGTCCTGGTCGACGCGGTGAGTCCGGACATCAGCGTCAGCGGCTGCGCGCCCATGTCGGCGAGGAAGTTCACCGTCGCCTGCTGCATCCGCACGTCGTGCGTTGGCGTGTCGGTCTGGAACGCGTGGTCGTCGGCAAGGCCCCAGGCCCACTGCACGGTGCCGGCCGCGAAGATCAGCGAGTGGCTGACCGCGTTCCGGTACTCGGTGAGGTTGTGGGTCGCGGTGCCGGGCAGGAACAGGTCACCGTAGTTCTCCAGCAGGTAGTTGCCGGCCAGGTTGACCGTGGTGCTGGACAGCTTCGCCACCCCGGCGGGCTGGAACCCGTTGTCCTGCACGGTGTCCCACTCGTAGCCCAGCGTGCCCGGCTGGAACGTGTACGTCGAGCCGGGGGTCATCGAGGTCAGCGGCGTGTTGCGCCACAGCCGCATCTTGCCGTAGGCGGCGGGCACCTGCATCGAGTCCGACCGGTAGCCGTTCACCTGGAATATCTGGCCCAGCAAGGAATTCTCCGGCCGGCCGCCGTCCGACGGCGGGCTGAACCTCGGATCGCGCCAGGTGCCCATCCAGACGTTGGTCGGGTCGATCTTCTGGCTGACCAGCGTGTCCTTGTAGACGGTCACGGTGCGCCACGCGGTGTTCGAACCGTCGATGCTGTTGTTGAACTGGGTCTTCCAGTAGACGTCGTTACCGGTCAGGAACGCGGCGTTGACACCGGCGTCCAGCGCGGACTGCACGTTCGCGCGCTGCTCGTTGGACCAGTACTCGTCGTGCCCGACGGTCATGAACACCTTGTGGTTGGTGATCAGGTTGCCGCGTCTCGCCGTGTCCGCGTCCGTGGTGTAGCTCAGGTCGTAACCCTGCTGCTCCATGAAGAACAACATCGGGTACTCGGCGTTGAAGATGAAGTTCTCGTCGCCCTCGCCAGACAGCGGCCGGTTGTAACTGACCGCCCACGTCGCGCCGTTCGTGCCGGGGCCGGTACCGGTGTAGAGGCTGCCGTTGCCGTAGCTGTTGTACGCCTCCCACGTCTCGTCGCTGGTCTGGAAGAGGACGTCGGAGTGGCTGGAGTCGTTGCGGATGACGAACGCCATCTCGTTCTCCGAGCCGTCGTCGTTGCGGTGCAGCGCGGCGTAGTACAGACCGGACACGGCGGTGGTCGGCACGTTCCAGGTCGCCGTGACGGCCCAGTTGCCGCAGTCGGTCATCAACGTCGTCGCGTCGACCTTGCACGCCGGCTGGGTGGTTTTCGTGTTCACCGCGAGGGTCGCCACCTGGCGGGCACCGACACCGCCGTAGTAGCCAAGCCGGTAGATGAAGATCTGGTAGGACGACGCGGTGGTGTTCACCTTGAACTGCACGGTGCCACCTGCGGTGCTGCTGATGTCCGTGGTGAAGCCCGCGATCGAGGGATCGTCGGTGTTCACCTGCCAGTTCGGGGTGCCCGCCTGGGTGTTCTCACACGCGACCGGGTTCACCACCGGCGCGGTACACGGACTGGACGCGGCCGCGGGCGTGCCCATCACCAGCGTCGGCACGACGACGGCCGTGAGCACCAGCCCCACCGATACGAGCAGGTTCACCGCCATGCCGCGCAGCGCGGTCACTCTGCCGAACTTTCTCGTCATGCCTGTCTCGCCTCTCAACAGCCCAGGACCTACCTAGCAGAACTTGCGGATGATTCCGGACGGAGGCATACGCAGGTGACGAGGACGACCCAGCGCCAACCACATCGCGATCCCCCCGTTGTCACGGGCTTGTCACGTCGTGGACGGCTGCTCGGTCGGTGGCCTGACGTGTGGTCCGCCCCAGGTCGGACGGTCTGTCACGTCGGACGCACCGTGTTCGTGGATAAAGGTTTGTCAATCGGCGAATCGGGTTGGACCAGCCGACCGTTACACCATTCGCCGTACATCCGCCCGATGGTGCGGCAAAGGTGACGGTTGGTTACCTGGTGCGCTCGGTCAACCACGGTGACATGGCACTCTTGTCTTGGCGCGTCGGTGCGCGCGGCCATGTCCCCTGTCGACCAGTGTCTGCTACCGCACTCCGTTCCGGGGCGGACTCCGTCGCGAATTGGCCGGTTTCACCCGTCCGGCAGCGTACCGGGTCGTCGGCGTTGAGAACCTCAAACCCCGTACGCCCTTTGCCGATATCACCTAGGAATCGCTTGTTCGCCCGGCATGTTCGAAGTGTCGGGCCTCAGACCTGAACCGCTGTCGCTGTATCCACCGCGACGGATTCGGCCCACCAACCCACGAGCGCGCGCAGGCCGTCCGCGAGCGTGATCTCCGGCTGCCAGCCGAGGTCGTGCGCGGCGGCCGAGATGTCCGCGAGGCGCCTGCTCACGCCGCCGCCGGTGTCGCGGGCCGGGCCGTGTTCTGGCACCAGGTCCGAGTCCATCGCGGCCAGCAGCGCATCGGCCAGGTCGCGCAGGCTGGTCTCGGTCGAGCTGCCGATGTTGTACGTGGCGTTGGTCACGTCGGCCTGGGCCGCCAGGATGTTGGCCCGCGCGATGTCGTGCACGTGCACGAAGTCCATGGTGTCGCTGCCGTCACCGAAGATCAGCGGCGGCTGGCCGGCGGCGATGCGTTCCATCCAGCGGATGAACACCTCGGTGTAGCGGCCGTGCGTGTCCATCCTCGGGCCGTACACGTTGAAGTAGCGCAGCGCAACGTAGTCCAGCCCGTACATGGCGTGGAAACTGCGCAGCATGCCCTCGTTGAACGCCTTGGCCGCGCCGTAGAACGTGTCGTTGTTGTACGGGTGGTGCCGTTCCGTTGTCGGGAACTCCTCGGCCAGCCCGTAGACCGACGCCGACGACGACGCGACCACCTTGCCGACGTCGGCCGCCACCGCCGCCTCGAGCACGGTGAACGTACCGTCCACAAGGCACTCCAGCGCCAGCCTCGGTTCCTGCGCGCACTGCGTGATCCGGATCGCGGCCAGGTGGAACAGCACGTCGACACCCTGCATCAGCTCGCCGACCAGCGGCCGGTCGTTGATGTCGCCCTCGATCACGGTCAGCCGGCCCTCGGCACGCTCCGCGGCGCCGGCCAGGTTCGCCCTGCGGCCGCGCACGAAGTTGTCCAGCACCAGGACGTCCGCGCCCGCGTCGACCAGCAGGTCGACCACGGCCGACCCGATCGTGCCGGCCCCGCCGGTGACCAGGATCCGCTGCCCGGTGATCGGTTGCGCGCTACTCACGCGTTCGCCTCTTCTCGTGCGCTCAACAGGAAGTCGTTGGCCGTGTCGTTGACGCTCATGATCGGCATGAAGACGCCGCCCTCGTCGAGGCTCGCCGATGCCGACTCCAGAATGGACAGCACCCGCACGCCGGACCAGCCGTCGGTCAGCGGTCTGCGGCCCTCGGTGATCGACGCCGCGAACTCGGTCATCACACCGCGCAGCGCCTCCCGCTCCGGCAGGGCGGGCGCCACCATGTCGCCGGTGCGGTAGGACACGATGGTCTGCGCACGCGCGTCCGCGCCGATCTCCTGCTCGGTCTTCCGATCAACGCCGCGGTTGTAGATGGACAGCCGCTGCGTCGGGTTCAGGTCGTCCCACACCACCGTGTGGGTGGAACCGCCGAACACCATGGTGCGGACCTTGGTGGGGGACAGCCAGTTCACGTGCACGTGCGCGATCGCGCCGTTGGACAGCTCAAGCGTCAGATGCCCGACGCAGGCCCGGCCCGCGCCGATCGGGTCCGCGCCGTGCGCGGCCACCGCGACCGGCGTCACGTTGTCGGGCAGCACCGAAAGGAACACCGAGAGGTCGTGCGGCGCCAGGTCCCACAAAACGTCCACATCGGACTGCACGAGGCCCAGGTTGATGCGCACCGAGTCCACGTACTGGACGGTGCCGATCCCGCCGCCGCGCACCAGTTCACGCAGGTGCGCGACGGCGGGGGTGTAGCAGTAGGTGTGGTCCAGCATGAGCACCAGGCCGGCTTCCGCTGCCTGCTCGACCAGGTCGATGCCGTCGCTCAGGTTCGCCGCGAGCGGCTTCTCCACCAGCACGTGCTTGCCGGCGGCCAGCGCCGCCCGCGCCACCGGCAGGTGCGTCGCCGCCGGGGTGGCGATCGCGACCGCCGCCACCTCCGGATCGGCGAGCACCTCGTCCAGCGAGTTGGTGGCACGGATCGTGGAGTACTCGCCGAGCACCCGCTCGGCCCGGCCGATGTCCAGGTCGCACAGATAGTCCAGGCGCACACCCTCGGTGAGTTGGGCCGTGCGGACCAGGTTCGGTCCCCAGTAGCCAGCGCCGATCACCGCGAGCCCGAAGCGTCGCCGTTCCATGTGGTGCTCCCCCTCTTCACGCCGGTTGCCGGCTGCGTACCTTTGTTCGCGAAACGACGGGCGAACGTTTCACCCGCAACTGGCCAGCAGCACGCTCACCGCGGTGCAGTGGGTCGTCGACGAGTCGTTGGCCGGGTTCGGGTCGGTCGGCGTCGATGTGGCGCGGGTCACGTTGAACGTGAACGGAATGCCGATGTCCAACAGTCCGATCGGGACGTCGAACTTCGCCGTCGCGGAGCCGCCCGCCGGGATCGAGCCGAACGTGCATGTCGCGGTGTTGTTGTGTCCCTTGCAGGTGGACGTCGAGCTGATGTCCAAACCGGACGTCGCGGTGGCGGTGTAGGTCGCGCCAACCTCGGTGCCGGGCCCGCTGTTGGTCACCTTCACGGTGAAGTCGAGCGTCATCGACAGCAGGCCGGGATCCGGCTTGCCGGTCAGCGTCACGCCGAGATCGGCCAGCGCGTTGATGGTCAGCGTCGGCCCGTCCTCCACCGGGGTGGCGAAGTTTCGGCCGAAGAGCTGGCCCTGCAGGGTTTCCACCGAGCTCGGTGCGCTCGGGTTCACGGCGAGCGTGAACGTCACCGTGGCCGACTGGAAACCGCCCAGCGCCGCGCCGAGGATGGCCTGGTAGCCGATCGGGTGGCCGTTGCCGTCGTTCACCGTGGCGCACGACCCGCCGGGCCCGGCGTCACAGCTGGTGAGCGTCGTGTAGCCGGTGATCGCGTCCGGGCTGCTGAACAGCCGTGCCGTCGGCCCCAGGATGCTGAAACCGTTGACGTTGGAGATGGTCTCGGTGACCGTCACCGTGTCGCCGACCGTGACCGTTGCCGGAGAGACGGTCAGGGCCACCTCCGGTGGGGTGGCCGACGCCGGTGCCTGCGTGGCAACGACACCGGCCGCGGTCAGCGCCGCCAACAGGGCCGCGGTGCCCACGTGTCTGATCCGGAACCTGCTGATCATGGGCTATGACCTCCTAGTAGGCGCCGTCGCCGCGGAACACGGCTCGTGCGGTTTTCCAGAGGATGACCGCGTCCAGTGCCAGCGACCAGTCCTCGACGTAACGCAGGTCCAGCCGCACGGCCTCGTCCCAGGACAGGTCGCTGCGGCCGCTGATCTGCCACATGCCGGTCAGGCCCGGCTTCACCAGCAGGCGCCGCCGGACGTCCGGCCCGTACCGCGCGGTCTCGTCCGGCAGCGGCGGCCGCGGCCCGACCAGGGACATGGCGCCGGCCAGCACGTTGAACAGCTGGGGCAGTTCGTCCAGCGACCACCGACGCAGCATGGTGCCCACCTTGGTCACCCGGGGATCGCGGCGCATCTTGAACAGCAGGCCGGCACCCTCGTTGGCGCCGGTCAGCTTGACCCGCAGCGCGTCGGCGTCGCGCACCATCGTGCGGAACTTGATGATCGTGAACTCCCGGCCGTCCTTGCCGACGCGCCGCTGCCGGTAGAACACGCCACCGCGACTGTCCACCGCCACGGCCAGGGCCACGGCCAGCAGCACCGGCGCGAACAGCGTGAGCAACAAGGCGGCGCCTGCCCGGTCCACGATCTCCTTGATCACCCGGCGGGTTCCGGTGAACACCGGCGCGGTGACCCGCAGCATCGGCATCCCCAGCACGCCGGTCACGTGCAGCCGTGGCCCCGCGATCTCCATCAGCACGGGCGCGACGACCATCTCGGCGTCGCTGCCCTCCAGGTCCCAGGCGAGTTGGCGCAGTCGGCTCGGCGTCCAGTAGGCGTCCGGAGTGACCGCGACGATCCGGTACTGCCCGCGCCGCACGTGCCGGGCCAGGTCGTGCAGGCCGCCCACGACGGGCACGCCGTCGATGTCGTCGGTGCTGCGCCGCCGGCCGGTCGTGCAGGCCGCCTCGACCCGCCAGCCGAGGTGCGGCGCCTTGCGGGTGCGGTTGATCAGGTCCTGCACGGTGTCCGTCCCGCCTGCCGCGAGCACCGGCAGCAGGCAACGCCCCGACCGACGAGCCCGATGCAGAAAGCGGCGCAATTGGTAACGCTGGGCCATGGCCAACACGGCCACCGCAGGCACCACGACGAACACCCAGCCACGCATGTCGTGCAGCCCGCCGGCCAGCCCGCCCAACGCCAGGATCACCACGGCCGTGGCCAACCCGCGCCCGAGCCGCCGAAACTCCTCGGCACCCTGCCCCAGCACACTGGGATGCCAACTCCGGTTCAACGGAAGCGCACTGCACACGACGAGGATCGTGATCACCGCGAGATCCAGCGGCAACGACCAGAACCGGTGGCTGGGCGCCCGCACCACGAACCCACCGACGAGGGAAACGGCAACCACGGTCGCCAGCACGTCACTGGCGATCACCGCCCAGCGATACCGGGACTCCCACCGCGCTGCTGGCAACCCCGCGAATGGCAGCCTGCTCGTGGGCAGTCGACCGGGCGGCGTCACGTCGACCCGGTGGTGCCGCCGGACGGCACCGCGCCCGGTATTGAACGATCTGGGGCCGGGATCCGTTCTCGGCTCGGCAAAGTGGGCTGCCGGAAGCTGTTCCGTCATGCGCCGCACTCCGTTTCGCCCAGCCTGGGCAGGTGTCATCGCGGCGCCAGGGGCTGGGGCACCGAGGGCATTGCGTACGAGGGTTGCTCGGGGTCGGCAGCCGGTCTTGTCCCGAACCGGCGACGGTCCGGACGACTGGGTGGCCGCACAGGATCATTCGCTGGGCCGACGTGCGACGTTACCGACCACCCGTACCAAGGGTGAGTTTGTGTTATCCCTCATGCCGGCGGTCGGTCACGCTGTGTGCGCACCCCTGCGATTCTCGATTGCCCGCACCGGCTCGGCAGGACCACCATCGCCGTCATGACAGCGGACCTGATCGCCCACTACGACGAACAGCCGGAACGCACCAGGTTGACCAGATCACCCCACGGCCGCCTGGAATACCTACGGACACAAGAACTCCTGCGCGCCGCGCTGCCCACGTCCGGCGCCCGAATCCTGGACGTGGGCGGCGCAACCGGCATCCACGCCGAATGGCTGGCCGCGGACGGCCACCAGGTCCACGTGCTCGACCTGGTCCCGTCACACGTGGCGGCGTCCGCCGCCCTGCCCGGCGTAACCGCGGAACTGGCCGACGCCAGAACCCTCCCGTGCGCCGACGCCTCGGTCGACGCGGTACTGCTGCTGGGCCCGCTCTACCACCTGCGCGACCCGGCGGACCGCCAGCGGGCACTCCGGTCGGCCCGCCGGGCCCTGCGTCCTGGCGGCGTACTGGCGGCCGCCGGCATCAGCCGCTACGTAGGCCTGCTGACGGTGGGTGCCGGCATCGTCGACGCGCCGAACGATGCACTACGCACAGTAATCGACACCGGCCACTACGACGGTCATGCGGGCTTCATGCCGGCCCACTTCCACACGGCCGCGGAGCTGCAAACCGAAGTCGAGTCAGCCGGCTTCGGACATGTGGCTGTCTACGGCGTCGAGGGCCCGTCGTGGCCGGGGCTGGACGTTGCCGGGGAGTTCGACGCCCGCAAGGACGCGGCACTGCGCTGCGCACGACTGGTGGAACGTGATCCACTGTTGATCAACGCCAGCGCCCACCTGTTGGCCATAACCCACCGCTAGCCGGCACGACCGGCGGATCAGCCCAATAGCCACCAGCGTTCTAACATGTGGTCATGGCTACGAGTCGAGTCGTGCATGTCCCCTACGACATCGAGCAGGACGAAGACGGCGTGTGGTGCGCTCACGCGCAACTGCGGCCGCACGTCGGCGCGCACGGCGAGGGCGACACTCCCGACGCGGCCGTGGCGGACCTGCGAGAGGCGTTGGCCGCGCTGATCGCGGAGTTCGGCGTTCCGCAGGAATTGACACTCACGCTGGATGTCGCCTGATGCCCCCTGTCCCCGCGGTACGCGGTGAACGCATCGTCACGGCATTGGAGAGGGCAGGCTTCAAGGTCGCGCGCATCTCGGGCAGCCACCATGTCATGCGTCATCCTGACGGACGAGGCACCACCGTGCCGGTACGCCGCGGCCGCGACATCGCCAAAGGCACGCTACG
>CAVPCF010000083.1:0-8652 GCA_963702275.1 Candidatus Melainabacteria bacterium | reverse complement strand
GGGTAGGTGAACGGTATGAATAGTGTTCCCATGATCAGATTGGCCAGCGGTGTGGAGATTCCCCAGTTCGGCTTCGGGGTGTTCCAGATCCCGCCGCCGGACACGGTGGCCGCGGTGCGCTACGCGCTGGACGCGGGCTACCGCCACATCGACACAGCGCAGATGTACGGCAACGAGCGCGAGGTCGGCCAGGCCATCGCCGAGTCCGGTGTGCCGAGGGAGGACGTGTTCGTCACGACGAAGCTGGCCAACGACCGGCACGGCTACGACGAGGCCATCGCCGCGCTGGGCGAGAGCCTGCGGCGGCTGGGCACCGACTACGTCGACCTGTTCCTGATCCACTGGCCGCGGCCGCGGCTGGGCAAGTACGTCGAGACGTGGCGTGCGTTCGAGAAGCTGGCCGCGGACGGGCGGGCCCGTTCGATCGGCGTTTCGAACTTCACACCGGCACACCTGGACACGCTGCTCGCGGCCACCGACACGGTGCCGGACGTGAACCAGGTCGAGCTGCACCCGGCCTTCCAGCAGCCGGAACTGCGCGCATACCACCGGGCGCACGGGATCGCCACCGAGGCATGGAGCCCGATCGCGCAGGGCGAGGTGCTCGACGACCCGATCATCGCCGAACTCGCCGAGCGCCACGACCGGACGCCGGCCCAGGTGGTGCTGCGCTGGCACATCCAGCTCGGCAACATCGTGTTCCCGAAGTCGAAGACGCCGTCGCGGATCAGGGAGAACATCAACATCTTCGACTTCGAACTCTCCGCGGACGACATGGCCATGATCGCCACGCTGGACCGCGGCCACCGGACCGGTCCCGATCCGGACAAGTTCCCCCGCTGACGGTCATGTTGCCGGGTCGCCCGGCACCAGCTACCAGGAATCACACAGTTCAAGCGTGCCGAATATCCCAACCCAGCCACGACAGAGCCGGGCAGCTCCGACCACAGCGGACAGCCAACCCTCCAGCCTGGCCCTGATGATCGCCTTGAGCAACCAGCTGTCCACAAGCTAGCTGCTCCATCCACAGCCGACCGCAAATGCCCGCGCCACACCTCGCCAAATTGATAGGCTGGAACAGGGGGGCGCCCCTGTGGAAGGGGCAAAATTTTCAGCATCTCGAAGAGCCAGGGTATCGCCGTGCCGCGGGACGTTGGCTAGAAGGTGGCTGCCGTGCCGCGGGACGTTGGCCAGAATCTGTGGCTGTGCTGGGGAAGGTTGGCCGGATGTTGATGCCGTGCCAGGGATAGTGCGGATGCTGCTGCCGTACCGGGGATAGTTTGGCCGAACGTTGCTGCCGTGCCCGGAAGTTGGCCGTACGTTGCTGCCGTTCGTGCGGCGGACCGCGCCTGAGCAGCGTCTCACACAGTCCGTTTCAGACGCTCGGTCAATCAGGCAGTGTGAGGTCCAGTTCGAGCCAGTGCGCCAGGTCCTTGATCTCGCCGGCCACCGCGGCCGTCGTGGCCCGGTCGAAGGGCACGTCCTGGTGGATCGCGTCGACCCGCAGCATCCCGGCCCCTCGGTCGGCGGTGGCGTCGAGCTTGCCCACCAGCCGGTCGCCGTACAGGATCGGCAGCGCGAAGTATCCCCATCGACGCTTGGCGGCGGGCTTGTACATCTCCAGCTGATAGTCGAACTCGAAGAGCTCGACCGCGCGCTTGCGGTCATGGACCAGCCGGTCGAAAGGGGACAACAGCGCCGCGCGCCCCGAGAACGGTTGGCCCAGCAAGGAAGGATCGACCCGCCAGGTGCCCCGCAGGCCCGCCACCACAGCCGGCTCGCCCACCTCACCCACGTCCACCGGTTCGACCGGACACTCCGGTCCCCTGGCGCGCGCGATGCCCAGCGCCCGCAGCCGCCGCTCGTTGCGGCCGCGCAGCGCATCGGCTCGCGGAATCACCGGATGCTCCGGGTAGACCCGAGCCGCCAGGTCCCACAGCCGGTCGGCGCCCCGGCGTCCCGCGATCGCGACCTCGCCCCGCAGCACCATGAACTCCAGCAGTTGCGTGACGTTGCGGTTGTTGGTCCACCCGCTCGACCGCCACGGCACCGCGCAGGTGTCCGGCAGATCGCGCGAGGGCAGCGGCCCCGACGAGCCGAGCCGGTCGAGGATGTCCAGGCGACACGCGTCGTTGGCCCGCACCCAGTCGCGCTGGGACGCCCGCCAGCCGTGCAGTTCGCCACGCTCGGCCCGCTCCCAGTGGGCCATGTCCGCGCGGTAGAGCGCCAGGTCCTCGCTGGGCCGGACCATCGCCCGCAGTTCCAACAGCGACCGGTCGGCAAGCGCGGTGTCCAACGCGGCAGGCGAGTACGACGACCCGAGGCGGCTCCACGCCACGAGATCGGCACTCGGCGCGACAGCCGCGATCGGATCGATCTGCAGCACGGTCAGCCGGCGCACCACGTCCAGCAGCCCGGCCGGGCGCGCGCTGTCCAACAACTGCGCCCGCACGGCGATGCGGCGTGCGTCGAGACGGGAAAGCTCGTGGACGGTCACGACCCGAGGCTATGGGACGGGTCCGACCCGGGCTACGGGAATCGGGCCACGAAGCGGCGCTGCCATGGTGTCTCAACGGCGCGCGGCGAGTAGTGCTCCCGAACGTAGGCGACCGCCGCGCCGTTGGGCACACCATCGAGCACGGCGAGGCAGGCCAGGGCCGTCCCGGTGCGGCCGTGTCCGCCGGCACACGCGATCTCGACGCGTTGGGTCTCGGCCCGCGCCAACGCCTCCAGCAGCGCGTCCACCGTGGCCAGCCGGTCGGACGGCAGCCCGAAATCGGGCCAGCGAAGCCACCGGCTCTCCCAGTCGACCGGCGGCGGCCGGCGACCCAGCAGGTGGAGCGCGAAGTCGGGCGATGGACCCTGCGGGACCGGCCGACTCAGGCCCCGGCCACGAACGAGCCGGCCAGAGGGCAGCCGCAGCACGCCCGCCGACCTGGGTTCCCAGGTATCGAGCACGGTCGAGGATAGCCGGCTCGACCACGGGGTATCCCCCTGATGTGTATCTCACCCGGCCCGCATGGCTGATCCGGTGGCATGGCTTCCGGAGCCTCCGGCCGGTGGTGCTGCGTCGGCGGTACCCGTGGCTGGATCGGTTGGCGCGGGCCGGTAAGCGCTATGTCGACCACCACGGCTATCACTACGCGGCGTCCATCACCTACTTCAGCGTGCTGTCCCTCGTTCCGATGCTGATGGTGGCCCTCGCCGCCGTCGGTTTCGTCCTGGCCGGGCAGCCGACGTTGCTCGGCGAGGCACGTCGTCTGATCACGTCGGCCGTGCCCGGACCGTTGGCCGGGATCACCAACGGGCTGTTCGACAATGTCATCGACCACCGCGTGAAGATCGGGGTGTTCGGGCTCGCCGTCGGGTTGTACTCGGGCTGGAACTGGATGAACGCGTTGCGGGACTCGCTGACCGCGATGTGGTGTCAGGAGAGGTCGCCGCAACGACTGCTGCCGACGGTCGCCAAGGACCTGTTGGCGCTGCTCGGGCTCGCGGCCGCGTTGCTGGTCTCGTTCACGCTCACGGCGGCCGGTGGCGCACTCGGGTCGTTGCTGTTGCGGCTGGCCGGGTTGTCCGACGCAGGCTGGGCGAACGCCCTGCTGGTCGCCGGGTCCGTCGTGCTGGCGGTGGCGGCCAACTGGCTGGTGTTCCTCTGGGTGTTGGCCAAACTCCCGAGAGAGCCGGTCGACACCCGCGGTGCGGTGCGGGCCGCGCTGGCCGCCGCGATCGGGTTCGAGATCCTGAAGTGGCTCGGCGGTGTGTATCTCGGGTTGGTCGGTCGGTCGCCGGTCGGTGTGGCGTTCGGCGGGATCGTCGGTCTGCTCGTGTTCATCTACCTCGTGTCGCGCATGTTGATGCTGGTCACGGCCTGGACCGTGGAAGCCGCGCGGGAGGCGCCAAGTGTGTAGGTGTCAAACCCTGGTGCAGGTTTAACCCGTTCAGATCTGGGCATGCCACACCGGCAGGACTCGGGCCGGCCAGCCGGCTCCCGATCGAAAGCGCCGGCGGTGTGTCCCTCCCGCCGGCGTTTTCGAATGGTCAGCCGCCGTTGTCGAATGCGTCGGCCCAGCCAACAGGTGGCAGGACCGCGAGCGGCGTCGTGATACGCCAGAACATGGTGAGCGCGAACGCGACAAGAGCGAGGATGAGACCGAAGTCACTCCCGGCCACGGGAATCCCGACGTCGAGTTCGGGCGTCGCCCGATTGAGAGCCATCATCACCGGCAGCACCAGCGGGGTCATGACACCATTATTCCTCTCCGCGAGACCCGATGGCAGCGCATCGGGCCGGACGAGCCCGATGGCGTCGTCCGGCCCGGGAACCAGTCACCGCGCGTGCGGCACTACCAGCGGTACCACCGCGCACGGCCGCCACCAACACCTTCCGCCGAACGAACGACGAAACCGAGCAGCCACAACACAAGTACGACACCAGCCGCGATCCAGAGCGCGTGCAACGCGAAGCCCACACCGCCCAACACCAACGCCAACAACAAGACCAGTAGAATCACCATTATGCTCGTCTCCCTCTATCGGGTGAACTTCTACCCATAGCAGTACCTCGGTCCGTTACCGTCGAAACATCGAATACTGTTTGATTGGCAAGTCACGGGCAATCCCGCCGACATGTCCCGCAACGACCCGCTCGCCCAGCTGGCCCCGCTCACCGGGCAACGGCTCTCCGCCGCCCGGACAGGCTTGGTACGCCGAGCGTGCCAGTCCGGCCGGCTGCAGAACGCTCGTGGGTTGTCAAGCGACTGTCCACAGCTCCGGCGATTGTCCACAGGGGACCTGGCCGCTACCCCATTTGGGGCTTGACAGGTATACCTTGGAAAAGGGCCGTAGCCCCCAGGGTTGGGCGGGGGTCTGCCCTGTGTGCTCGGCGAAGTCGCAGTTTATCGGGCGTCTTGGGGCGACGCAGGCGATCCACTGCGATTTCGTGGCTTGTGCGGATGCTGCGTCGAATGTGTTGTCTGCGTTGGGTTTTGCCGCCTTGTTGGCGCCGGTTGGCTCTGGCTAACGCTTTGGCGGTCTGCATTCACCCGACGCAGAAGTACTGATTTGAATGCCGCGAGTTTTGGCGAGTCCCTTGTTGGCTGGTGATGCCGGGGACTCGCGAGCCTGCTCGCGTCCGTTCGGCGGTCGCGTTCCATCGATGGTGGCGCTCACCGGGTTGCCAGTGCGGCGCGCGTGACGTCGAGTTCGAATTCGTTGGTGGTCAGCCGGGAATGCGGCCAGATCAGTAGGAACGGTCCTGGTAGGGCTGTCCCAGTGGCGTATCGGCCGGGTCGCGCCACGACTCGACGCGCTCGTGCTCTACCGCGGTCACCCTCGTGCGGGGCCTCGAATCGTCCTCGACCAGGTGTGCCGTCTCGATCTCGGTGGCCAGGGCCTCCTGACGCCGCTGGCTCAACAGCATCATGGTGACTCCGAAGATCGCGGCCAGTGCGATGAGCAGGACGCCAAGGCGCAGCAGCAGTCCGTCGCCTGCCGAGCCGCCGAACGGGATGACCGCGAGCAGCGCCACGATGCCCAACGTCATGAGGTGGAACAGGACTGCCACGAGCGTGGCCGCCGAACTGGACGACTGCCGTTCGGACGGGGCCGCGTTGGCCAGGTATCGCCGGCCGCTCATCACCAGCAACTGGCCGACGGCTACGACGATCAACACGCCGATCACCAGGAATATCACACGTTCGTTGTCCACGAGACCTCCTCGGTCCGTCCCCGGTCGGATGGATACCCATTCACAGCGCCCGGAAACCGCTGACCAGGTTGGCCAACCGGTTCGGATCGGCCAGCCAAGGAAGAAGTCCGTGGTGGAGCACGACAGAAGGTGTGATCAGTGCGACGTGAGTCACACCCTGGCAGGTGGGAGGCTCACGATGATCGTTACCACGGGTGATGCCATCGGCGGCGCGGCGCCCGCGCCGGAATGGCTGCGAAACCTGGTAGGCGCCAGAACCCACTACGAGGAGAACCTCGGCTGGCCGGTCAGTATCGAGGTCGAACCGCACCGGATCGTGATCGAGTCAGGCGGCGTGTTCGACGCGGTGGTGATGCCGGTCGAGGTGGGCCGTCCGGTCCTGCTCGAACTGCGGATCGCCCTGTTGGCCGGCCCGGTGATCACCGCGCCCGGCGTGGACAGCTGGACGTTCCTCACCGCTCCGACGGTCGCGATTCGCCGTGGCCTGCCGGCCGAGCTCGGCGACGTCCGCGTGCGCGGCCTGACCGCCGGCACCAGGGTGACGCTGCCCAGCGAGACCGGTTCCCCGTACTGGATCGAGCCACCGCGCCGCCGGCACTGCCTGCCACCCTGGCCTGCGGTCGTCGGCACGACCCGGCGAGTGGTGTCGCGGTGGAGCGACCACATGTACTGCCAACGGTTCGACCAGTCGGCCGCGTAGCCACAGGTTTGGCCACGTCAGCGGCGGGCGCGGCCGGGATCCGGCGGCGACGGGCGGAACGGCGGGCGGGGCGGCTGACCCTGCGGTGACTGACCGAGGGGTGGTTGGCCCACGGGTGGCGGTGGCCGGCGTGGCTGCTGGCCCGGTGGCTGCCGTTGGGGTTGGCCGATGGGCTGGCGCGGTGGCTGACCGTTCGGCTGCCGTGGCGGCGGGGGCGGTTGGCGGCGTTGCGGCTGCCCGACGGTGGTGGGACGCCGGAAGTTCTGGGCCGACGGACGGACACGGTTGATCGCGCTGTTGCCACGCCATCCGGTGCTCCGGGCGCCACCGGTCGGCCGGCCGGCATCGGCGCGCTCGGCCCGGAAGCCCTTCGGGCGGTTGACCCAGGAATCGAACGCGACGAGGCCGACGGCCAGGATCGCGGTGATGACGCCCAGGATGGCGAACTGGACGAGCACAGACACCACGGTGAGGAACAGCAACCCGGCCGCGGCCAGCCAGCACGACCAGTCGACCCGGCCGAGGACCGAAGTCCGGTATCCCCCCGGGCTGCGTCTCTCGCCGCGCTGATCAGGCACGACGTGCTCCGCCGGTGCTCATCCCTGTTCCTCCTCACGCCGTCCACGTACCGGCGATCCTACAATTTGTAGAGTAAGCTGATCAGTGGCGGTCATGTCGTGGACGGGTAGCCGTTCAGTGGTGTTGTGACACGTTGGAGGTACGTCGGCGGCATGACACCCATCATCCACAGACCCGCCGACCGCAGGCGCTACAGCCGGCGTCGGCCGCTGCCAGCCCTCCTGATACTGGTCGTACTGGCCGCCACGAGTGCCATCGTATGGGTGAACGTGTTACATCAGGCAGCAAACAGTACCGCGCAGGCGGTATGCCCGGCCGGCAAAAGCGCCCCGGCGAAGCTGCCGCCCATCACCCCGCTGGCCTACACCGCGCTGAACAGCGTAGTGCCGGCGCCGGCCGCCCAGGTCAAGGTGCGGGTGCTCAACGCGACCACCCAGTCCGGGCTGGCCGGCCGGGTGGACACCGCGATCCTGGGGTTGGGCTTCGTCCAGGCCGCACCGCCGGCCGACGATCCGCGCTACCCGCTGGGCGACATGCGGTGTTTCGGCCAGATCCGGTTCGGGCCCAACGGCGCGGCCGCGGCACGCACCGTCAGCTTCGTCGTGCCGTGCGCGCAACTCGTGCGGGACAACCGGCAGGACGCGTCGGTGGACCTGGCGCTGGGTGCCTACTCCACCGACCTGGCGCCGACCGCGACGGCGAAGCTGGTGCTCACCCAACTGGCCGCCTGGGCCGCGAAACATCCCGCCACCACCGGCGGGTTGCAGGCGCAGAACGGCCAGCAGCCGGCCCTGTCGGCGTCGCTGCTGGCAGGCGCGCACACATTCCAATGCTGATGATTGAGGTCACATGAGAGGACACCGACGGGGGCACGGCGAACTCGAGGCCGAGGTGATCGCGGCGGTGGGGGCCGCGGACCGGCCGGCGACAGTCCTGGAGATCCAGCGGTGTGTCGACTCGGCCACCAGCTACAGCGCGGTGCATACCATCCTGAACCGGTTGGTGGACAAGGGACTCGTGGACCGTGAGGTCGCCGGACGCGGCCACGTCTACCTGCCGTCGCGCCAGGCCGCCGGGGTGCTGGCGCGGCACATGGGCGAGATGCTGGACCGGGGGCCGAGCCGGTCGGAAGTGCTGCGGTCGTTCCTGGGCACGCTCAGCGACGAGGACCACGCCCTGCTCCGCCGGTGGCTGGACGGCCACGGCTTCGCGCCCGCCCTGATGGTAAGACCGCGGTAGAGTCCACGGCGCGGTGCGATAACCAGAAGCAAGTGCCGCTGAGATGGGCAAACCGACAGAGCTTGTAGTTGTCAAACCGGCTGTCCACAGCTGCGCGGGTTATCCACAACTTTCCGGCAGATACCCCATTCGGGGCTTGACAGGCATAGGGTTGAAAAGGGCCGTAAGCCCCCTGGGTTGGGCGGGGGTCTGCCTTGTCCTGCGGGGGTATGCCAGCATGCTGTGGGGCCGACGGGGTGCTCGTCCGTGGTGGCTGACCTGCCCCCGACCTCTTGACGTACGCGGGCGGTCGACGGATTCGTGGTGTGTGAGGGACTGGCTCCTGTCGACCGCAGTTCGCTCGCCCATCCCTGGGTCTGTCCGTGAGGGTGGTCGGCGTCTTGCTGTCCGCTATGGGGCTTGGTCCTCACGTTGTGGCTTCTGC
>CAVPCF010000082.1:0-41946 GCA_963702275.1 Candidatus Melainabacteria bacterium | reverse complement strand
CTATCTGGTGCCTTCGTTCGTCCAAACTGTATCGTGAGAGTGTCAGTCCCAACCGGCAGTGGAAGGAGTCCCAGGATGGCTGAGTATCTGATCCTGATCTACGAGGACGAGAAGGGTTACGTGGACGGGACGCCGGAACTCTTCGCGCAGGTCATGGCGGCGCACAACCGGTTCGCCGAGCAGGTCGTCGAGCAGGGCGGGCAGATCGTCACCGGCCGGGCGCTGCAGCCCGCCGCGACGGCGACGTCGATCCGCAATGACGTCGTCACCGACGGGCCGTTCGTCGAGACCAAGGAGAACTTCGGCGGTTTCTACCTGATCGAGGCCAAGGACCTGGACCACGCGCTGGCGCTGTCGAAGCTGTGCCCTGCGCAGTTCGGGGGAGTCGAGGTCCGGCCGATCAGGGAGTTCCCGAGCGAGTGATCGATGGCGACGCCGACGTTCGGCGGGCCGTAGCGGACGCGCACCGTCGCGAGTGGGCCTTCGTGCTCGCCGCGACGGCGCGTGTCGCGGGCGACCTTGACCTGGCCGAGGAGTGCGTGCAGGACGCCTATCTGGCGGCACTGGACGCGTGGACCCGGCAGGGCGTGCCGAACAATCCCGGCGCGTGGCTGACCACGACGGCGCGACGGCGAGCGCTGGACGCGCTGCGCCGCGCCGGGACGCTGCACGCGAAACTGCCACTGCTGGTCGAGCCGGAATCGTCGTCATCCGATGGGGATGCGGATGAGGCGATCCCGGACGACCGGCTGCGACTGGTGTTCACGTGCTGCCACCCGGCGCTGGCGCTCGAGGCGCAGGTCGCGCTGACGCTGCGGCTGGTGTGCGGCCTGACCACGACCGAGATCGCCTGCGCGTTCCTGGTCAGCGAGTCCACCATGGCGGCCCGGGTGACCAGGGCGAAGAAGAAGATCTCCGGCGCGCGGATCGCCTACCGGGTGCCAGAACCCGCCGAACTACCCGATCGGCTGCGCGCGGTGCTGGTGGTGTTGCACCTGCTGTTCACCACGGGCCATTCGGCACCGGCAGGCGACCGTCTGGTGCGCGCGGACCTGGTGGCGCGGGCGATCGGCCTGACCAGGATGCTGCTCACCCTGATGCCGGACGAACGGGAGGTCCGTGGCCTGCTCGCGCTGCTGGTGCTGACCGACGCACGCCGCGCGACCAGGGTGGACGACACCGGCCGGCTGGTGCTGCTCGCCGACCAGGATCGGTCCCGCTGGGACCGCGCGGCGATCGCCGAGGGCGACGGTCTGGTGCGCGACGCGCTGCGCGGCGGCCGGCCGGGCCGGTTCGCGGTGCAGGCCGCGATCGCCGCGCTGCACGCCCAGGCGCCCAGCTACGCGGAGACCGACTGGCACCAGGTGCTCGGGCTGTACGACGTCCTGGTCACGCTGTGGTCCTCGCCGGTCGTTGAGCTGAACCGAACAGTGGCGCTGTCGATGGTGGCCGGCCCGCTGGTGGCGCTGGCGCGGGTGAACGAACTGGCCGGCGACCCACGGCTGGCCGGCTACCGGTACCTGCCGGCGACCAGGGCGGAGCTGCTGCGTCAGCTCGGCCGGCACCAAGAAGCGGCCCAGGAGTACCGAAGCGCGCGGACACTGGCCGAGAACGCCACCGAACAGCGGTTCCTGACCGACCGCCTGGCTGAACTGGGCGAAGCCTGACCAGACCATGGCAGGATTGGCGACGACCAGCACATCGCACGCGGAGGCCCACGGTGGACATCCAGACCATCGACCAGAACTACCAGCAGCTGCAACAGCAGAGCCAACAGACGGTGCAGGCGATCACCAACCTCGCCCAGAAGCTGCAGACCGCCGCGAACAACGGCGACCAGCAGGCCAGGGAGTGGCTCCTGGACCTGAAGGAGATCACGCTCGGCTTCCAGCAGGAGCAGAACCAGGTCACGCTGCTGTTGCAGTCGATCCACCAGTTCGTGGCCAACCAGAGCCAACAGCAGCCCCCCGTCTACCAGCAGCCACCCCAGTACCAACAGCCGCAGTACCAGCAGCCGATGTACCAGCAACCGGTCTACCAACAGCCAATGTACGGCGGCGGCTACGGCGGCTTCATGGGCAGCTCGTTCGGCCAGGCAATCGCCACCGGCGCCGGTTTCGCCATCGGCGAGGACATCATCAACGACATCTTCTAGGCCAGGCGCGTTTTCGAGTGCGCACCCCTACCGCTGGCGTCTGCCGCGCAAGTAGTCGCTGACGACGGCGGCGCCCAAACCGTCCAGGTCTGGTGCGACGACGCGGCCGCCGCTGCGGCGGGCCACCAGGTCCACAAAGGCCGCCAGTCTCGGCTCCTCGCCCAGCATGAAGACCGTGACCGAGGCGCCGAGCTTGGCCAACGCGTCCACTTGCGCCATCGTCACGCCCAGCGTGCGGGGCAGGGGCGGCCAGTTGAAGACCGCGTCGCCGTCGGGCTCGAGGTGTGCTGTTGGTTCGCCGTCGGTGACGACCAGTACCACCGGGACCGCGTCCGGGTGGCGACGTAGGTGCCGCGCCGCCAGCAGCAGCGCGTGGTGCAGGTTCGTGCCCTGCTCCCAGGTGCCTTCCAACGCGGTCAGTTCCGCGATGTCCACTTTGGTCGCGTGGCGGCCGAACGTGATGACCTCCAACGCATCCGACCGGAATCGGGTGCCGATCAGTTGGTGCAGAGCCAGTGCCGTGCGCTTCATCGGTAGCCAGCGGCCGTCCTGGACCATCGACCACGACGTGTCCACGCACAGCGCTACGGCCGCCCTTGACCGCTGCTCGGTCTCGATCACCTCGACGTCTCCGACGTCCAGCTTGACCTGTCGGCTGCCCACGGATGCCGCGCGCAGCACGGCGTTGCGTACCGTTCTTGACACGTCCCACGGCTCGCTGTCGCCGAAACGCCACTCGCGGGACGAGCCGGTCGGTTCGCCCGCAGCGCCGGCCAGGGCCGTGTCGCGTTCGCCGCGGCGGGAGCGGAGTTGGCCGACCACGTCACGCAAGGCGGCCTCGCCCATGCGACGCAAAGCCTTGGGCGACAACCGAAGCGAGCCGTCCGGCGCGCGCTCGAACAGGCCCTGGCGGCGTAGCTCGCGTTCCAGTTCGGCCAGTCGCCGGGCGTCCACTCTGGCGTCGTCGCCCAGTTGGCGGGACAGGGCGTCCAGGTCGATGTCCTCCATGCGGGCGCCGGGGTAGGACTGGCCCATCTGCTCGGCCAGCGCGTCCAACTCGGCAAGGTCCTGCATGGCCTGGGCGCCTTCGCCCATGCCCAACGGGTTCCTGCCGCGGAACCGCTGACCGGACTCCCAGTCCTCGCCGGGGCGCAGCGCGCGCAGGTTGGCGTCCAGCGCCGCGACCTGGGCGGCCAGCCTCGGGTCGCCGAACGCCTGGTTGATCAGCTCGGACAGCTCGGCCCGCTGCTGGGCGGACATCGAGTTCATCATGCGCTGAGCAGCGGCGGCCCTGGCGGCCAGCGCGTCGATCAACTCGTCGGTGTTGCTCGGGTTCTCCGGGAAGAACTCGCCGTGTTGGCGCATGAACTCGTCGAACTGTTCGCCCGTGTCCTCGCCGCGCGCGTGCGCCGCGAGCAGGTCGTTGAGGTCCGACATCATCTGCCGGATCCGTTCGACGTCCTCGGGGCCCGCGTTCTCCAGTGCCTGTTTCATGCCCTGGAACCGGGACTCCATCAGTTCCTGGCCGAGCAGGTCCTGGATCTCCTGGTACTTCTCCCTGCCTTCCGCGGAACGCCAGTCGTAGTCGGCCAGTTCATTGACGGCGGCGGCGGTGCCCGGCGGCAGCGCGTCCAACTGGGCTTCTGCGAAGCGGGCGTCGTCGGACGGGTCGGGGAACAGGGCGCCGCGTTCGGCTTCCAGCGCCTGGTCCAGTAGCTCCCGGACGCGTTGCAGGGTGCCGTCGAGGTTGTTGCGGCGGGAGATCTCGGCGCGCCGCTGCCACAGGCGGCGGGTCAGCTCGTCAAGTCCGTTCGTGCCGCGCATGCCGCGCCGCAGCAGTTCCTCCAGCGCCGAACGCGGCGACGCGCCCTCCATCACTTCGCGGCCGATCTCGTCCAGCGCCTCGCGCAGGTCCAGCGGCGGCGCGAGCGGATCCGGCCCGTCGTGGTACGGGCCGTAGGCGTAGCGGTCGGGGTTGGTCACGGCCCGTACACCGCGGTGTCCTCGTCGGAGTCCTTGGCGACCTGGCGGGCCAGGTACAGGGCCTCCAGGGCGAACTCGACGGCCGCCGCGATCCGGGCCGGCGGCTCGGTCGCCGAGACACCCAGCCGGGCCGCGACCTCGTGCAGCACGGGCAGTTCCGGCAGCGCCGCGAGCACGTCCTTGCCGGGCACCCGCTCGCCCGTGGTGACCAGGTGGCCGTCGGAGACCGCCTCGGCCAGCGGACGCAGGTCGAGGCCGCCGAGCAGCACCCGGGCCGTCTCGGCGAAGGACTTGCGCAGCAGGTGGGACAGGTGCTCCTGCTCGCGGCCCTCCTCGCCGGACTCGAACTCCAGCTTGCCGCGCAGCACCGCGGGCACCGACACCAGGTCGATCGGCCGCGCCACCGCGGGACGTTCCCCGGTCAGCGCCGAACGCCGCAACGCGGCCGCGGCCAGGGTCTCGGCCGCGGCCACGGCGAACCGGGCCGACACACCGGAGCGCTGGTCGATCACGGGCGACTCGCGCAACTGACGGACGAACCGGGCCAGCACCTCGATCAGCGGGTCGCCCACCTCGGCGACCAGTTCGGCCTCCTGCTTCACCAGGGCGACCTCGGCCGGCACGCCCAGCGGGTAGTGGGTGCGGATCTCGGCGCCGAAGCGGTCCTTGAGCGGGGTGATGATCCGGCCGCGGTTGGTGTAGTCCTCCGGGTTCGCGGTGGCCACGAGCAGCACGTCCAGCGGCAGCCGCAGGGTGTAGCCGCGGACCTGGATGTCGCGCTCCTCCATCACGTTGAGCAGCGCCACCTGGATGCGTTCTGCCAGGTCGGGCAGCTCGTTGATGGCCACGATGCCACGGTGCGCGCGGGGCACGAGTCCGAAGTGGATGGTCTCGGGGTCACCGAGGCTGCGGCCTTCCGCGACCTTCACCGGGTCGACGTCGCCGATCAGGTCACCGACGGACGTGTCCGGGGTGGCGAGCTTCTCCGCGTAGCGCTCGGAGCGGTGCCGCCAGGCCACCGGCAGGTCGTCGCCGAGTTCGGCGGCCAGCCGGCGGCCGACCGGGCTGATCGGGTCGAGCGGGTGTTCGCCCAGTTCGGCGCCGGCGATCACCGGGGTCCACTCGTCGAGCAGGCCGACCATGGTGCGCAGCAGTCGGGTCTTGCCCTGGCCGCGCTCGCCGAGCAGCACCACGTCATGGCCGGCCAGCAGTGCCCGTTCCAGCTGCGGCAGCACGGTCCGCTCGAAGCCGACGATGCCCGGCCACGGGTTGGTACCCGATTCGAGGCGGGCGAGCAGGTTTTCGCGCAGCTCGGTCTTGACGCCGCGTGGTTCGTAGCCGGCGGCGCGCAGGGCGCCGACGGTGGTGGGCAGGTGCAACGGTGTGGCGGGGGCTGTCACGACCTCGACGCTACGTCGGTCCGCGGCCGGGGTCGATGTGGAGCGGCTCCAGCGGGTGCGCCGAAAATCGGTTGACAGCGGAGGTAGTGAGCGGCCACGCTACGTCATCGGCCCCTGGTTCAGCCCGCTGAGCTGGTCAGTCGGCTTCGGCGGGCGCGTGCGTGCCGGTTCTTGTTCGCTGCGCGCGAACACCGGTCGACGGGTTAAATCGGCGTCGCCACATCGTTAAATCCGGGGTCGGTGCATTACCCCGCAAAATCATCTCGTACGCTCACTCACCGTGTCCTGTCCGAGCGCCACCATGGTGGTTTGGACGTCGGCGTGGCTGCACGGCGCCGCCGCGGCCGACGACGTCCTCGATGCCCTGCAGTCCTGGGTCGAGTCACACGAAGTGACCGCGCACGACCAGACCACGGCCGACCTGCTCGGCCTGCCAGCCCCACCGGACCGCGGCGGCTCACCCGCGCTGCTGCTCGCGGCCGCCCGTCGCCTCGGCAGCAAGGCGGGCGAACTGGTGCTGCCGGTCGCCGGTGACCTGCGCGGCCTGCGCGGGCACGCCTCGTTCGCGGCGGCCGCGCTGCACGCCGGTGAGGCCGCCGTACTGACCACGAGCCCGGACGCGGCCGCGGAACTCGGCGTGACCAGCGACATCGGTCTCGTCCCGGAACGCGTGGCCGACGGCGTGCTGCGCTGGACGGCGTTCCGGCTGCCGGCGGCCCCGCTGGCCGACCCGACGCCACTGGGCGAGGCGGAACACGAACTGTCCGGCGCGATGCGCGCCGCGGCGACGGCACTGGTCGAACTGGACGTGGCCCGGCACCGGCCGGGGGTGCGCGAGGAGATCTCGGCCGTGGTCGACGGCCAGCCGCGCACGCCGTGGCCGCCCGGCATGCCGAGCCGCGCGCTGCGGGTGTTGCAGCGGGCCAACGAGGTCGCCGCGATCCTCCAGGTCGCCACGAGCGACGACCCTGGCGGCGCCGTGTCCGCCAGCGCGATCCGCCGCCGCGCCGAGGCGCTGCGGCCGTTGGACCACGCCGTCCGCACGGCGCGGCGGGCCGCCGTGGCCGAGGGCGTGCGCGCCCTGTCGGACTGCCGGCGTGTCGACCCGTCGCCAACCGACCGCTAGGCGGCAGGTCGCCGGACCGGTTCGCAGCAGCCGATCTCGCACGGCGCGCCGTTGACCGTGCAGCCGGCGAGCGTGAAGTCGGACAGCTTGCGCGGGGGCGCGTCGGCCACGTGCTCGCGGATCAGTTCGACGACGAGTTCGGCGAAGCGGGGATCGGCGCCGGCCGTGGCCGCCCGTGCGAACGCCATGCCCAGCTTGTCGGCGCGTTCGCGGGCCTCGTTGTCCAGGTCCCACACCACTTCCAGGTGATCGGACACGAAACCGACCGGGCTCACCACAATCGCCGGCACACCGGCGTCGTGCAGCGCGTCCACGTGGTCCACGATGTCCGGCGACAGCCACGGAATCCGCGGCGGACCGGACCGCGACTGCCACACCACGTCGTACTGGGCGACCCCGACCTCGCCGGCCACCAGCCGCGCCGCCTCGGCGATCTGCCGGGAGTAGCGGTGCCCGCCCTCGCCGGGCGGCCCGGCGGCCGCGTCCGCCGACGACGGCACGGAATGCGCGGTGAACACCAGTCGCGCGCCGTCGGGCACCTCGGCCAGCGCGGCCCGCACCGCGTCGGCGACGGCGGCGATGAACAGCGGATGGTCGAAATACTGGCGCAGTTTCACCAGATCCGGTGCGTCGGCGCCGACGGCGGCGCGTGCGCCGATGATGTCCTCGTCGTACTGGCGGCACGCCGAATAGCCGCCGTAGGCGCTGGTCGGGAACACCAGCGCGCGACCGATGCCGTCGGCGGCCATGGTGGTCAACGTGTCGGCGACCATCGGGTGCCAGTTCCGGTTGCCGAAGTACACCGGCAGGTCCAGGCCGGCCCGGTCCAGTTCGGCGCGGACGGCGTCGATGATGTCCCGGTTGAGCCGGTTGATCGGGGACACGCCGCCGAAGTGCAGGTAGTGCTGGGCAACCTCGTCCAACCGCTCCGGTGGCACGCCCCGCCCACGGGTCACGTTCTCCAGGAACGGCCGGACGTCATCGGGGCCTTCCGGGCCACCGAACGACAGCAGCAACAACGCATCCACGGTCACGTTGACCATTCTGTCGCAGCTGTCTACATCCCGGTCGCGTGCACCCCGCCGTCGACCATGATCATCGAACCTGTGGTGGCGGGCAGCCAGTCCGACAACAGTGCGCACACCGACTTCGCCACCGGCGTCGCGTCCGTGATGTCCCAGCCCAGTGGCGCACGGGCGCCCCACGGGTCCGCCATCACGGAGAAACCGGGGATCGACTTGGCGGCCATGGTGCCCAGCGGGCCCGCGGAGATCAGGTTCACCCGGATGCCGCGCGGCCCCAGTTCCCGTGCCAGGTAACGGTTCACCGACTCCAGCGCCGCCTTGGCCACGCCCATCCAGTTGTAGGCGGGCCAGGTCACCCGCGCGTCGAAGTCCATGCCGACGATCGAACCGCCCGCCGACATCAGCGGCAGGCACGCCACGGCCAGCGACTTCAGCGTGTACGCCGAAACCTGCACCGCCGTCGCCACGTCGGGCCACGGCGCGTCCAGGAAGTCCCCGCCGAGGCAGGACGGCGGCGCGAAGCCGATCGAGTGCAGCACGCCGTCCAGGCCGTCCACGTGCTCGCGGACGCGGTCGGCAAGGCCGGCCAGCTGCTCGTCGCTGGTGGCGTCGAGTTCGATCACCGGCGCCGGCGCTGGCAGTCGCTTGGCGATCCGTTCCACCAGGGACAGGCGGCCGTATCCGGTCAGCACCACGGTGGCGCCCTGTTCCTGGGCCACCCTGGCGGCGTGGAAGGCGATCGACGAGTCGGTGATCACGCCCGTGATCAGCAGCTTCTTGCCGTCGAGCAGTCCTGGCACTGTGGTTCCCTCCGAAACTGGTTCTTGATCAGTGACCCATGCCGAGGCCGCCGTCGACCGGCAGCACGGCACCCGTGATGTAGGCGCCACCGTCCGACGCGAGGAACGTGACCGCGGCGGCGACCTCGTCCACCGTCGCGTAGCGGCCCAACGGGATCTGGCCCAGGATGTCCTTCCTGCGGTCCGCCGACAGCGCGTCGGTCATGTCGGTGGTCACGAAGCCGGGTGCCACCACGTTCGCGGTGATGTTGCGGGAGCCCAGTTCCCGGCTGATCGACCGCGCCATGCCGACCATGCCCGCCTTGCTGGCCGCGTAGTTGACCTGGCCGGGCGAGCCCATCAGGCCCACCACCGACGAGATGAACACGATCCGGCCGAACCGAGCCCGGAGCATGTTGCGGGTGGCCCGCTTCACCACCCGGAAGGCGCCGGTCAGGTTGGCGTCGATCACCCGGGTGAACTGGTCCTCCGACATCCGCATCAGCAGGGTGTCGTCGGTGATGCCGGCGTTGGCCACCAGCACTTCGACCGGGCCGTGCGCGTTCTCCACCTCGGTGAAGGCCGCGTCGACCTGGTCGGTGTCGGTGATGTCGCAGCGCACGCCGAGCAGGCCGTCCGGCGCGCCGGAACCGCGGTGCGTGACGGCCACCTTGTCGCCCTGCGCGGCGAACGCGGTGGCGATGCCGAGACCGATGCCCCGGTTGCCGCCGGTGACCAGAACCGACCGTCCCACGGATGCTCCTCACGCTCGCCGATGGTCGGCTGAGGCTATCCGCTGCACCGCCATCGGCCCATCTCGGACCCGGTTCGGCGCCTCGACAGCGGCCGTAGGCTTGTCGGTGTGATCATCGGTGTGTTGCATCCCGGACAGATGGGCGCCGCGATCGGTGCGCAACTGGTCGCCGCGGGTCACCGCGTGCTCTGGTGCCCGGCCGGTCGGTCGGAGCGCACGGGCGGCCGGGCGCGAACGGCCGGCCTGCGCACCGTGGGCTCGGTGGCGGAGATGCTGGCCGGCAGCGAGGTGGTGTTCTCGATCTGCCCGCCCGCCGCCGCCGAGCAACTCGCAGGGCGGATCGCGGCACACCGTTTCAAGGGCCTGTTCGTCGAGGCCAACGCGATCAACCCGGCCCGGATGGGGACCATCGGCGAACGGGTGCGGGCGGGCGGCGCGACGGTCGTGGACGGCGCGATCATCGGCCCGCCGCCCAGCGGTGACCGTCGGGCACGGGTGTACCTGTCCGGGCCGCCGGGCGCGGTCGACGCCGTGCACCAGTTGCTGTCCGGCAGCCAGGCGGAGCCGAAGCGGATCGACGACCGGCTCGGGTCGGCCAGCGCGCTGAAGATGGCGTACGGGTCGTTCCAGAAGATCAGCAGGGCACTGGCCGCGGTCAGCCACGCGCTGGCCGACGAGTTCGGGGTCACCGAGCACCTGGCCGTCGAGGCGGCGGCGCTTGGCCGCAACGCCCTTGCCGAGCGGGACGTCGTCGCGGGCGTCGCGCCGCGGGCGTGGCGGTGGGAGCCGGAGATGCGCGAGGTCGCCGAGTCGCTGCGCGCCGCGGGCCTGCCGCCGGAACTGGCCGTCGCGGGCGCCGAGGTGCTCGGCCGGTGGACGCGGGACAAGGACGACTGGGACCTGGACACGGAAACCGCGTTGGCACACCTGCGCGACTGACCGATGATGGCGCCCATGTGCGCCGACTGGTTCGTCCGACCCGATGCCGACCCACGAGCCCTGCCGCCGTTCGTGTCCGACGAGCGCACCACGCTCCTGGGTTACGTGCGCTGGCAGCGCCACACGCTGGAACTGAAGTGCGGCGGCCTTGCCGGGGCGGACCTGGCCCGCCGCGCCGTCGAGCCGTCCTCGCTGTCGCTGCTGGGTCTGGTGCGCCACCTGGCCGACGTGGAGCGCGGCTGGTTCCGGCGGGTCATGGCCGACCTGGACGCGCCGCCGCACTTCCGCACCGAGACCGACCGGGACGCCGCGTTCACCGACGCCACACCCGATCCGGACCAGATCGCGGCGGCGTGGCGGGTCTGGCGCGCGGAGGCGGCGTTCGCGGACGAGTTCGTCCTCGGGGCCCCGGGCCTCGACATCACCGGCAAGAGCGACCTGCACGGCGTGGTCTCACTGCGGTGGGTGCTGGCGCACCTGATCGAGGAGTACGCCCGCCATCTCGGCCACGCCGACCTGCTGCGGGAGCGGATCGACGGCGCGGTCGGCCTGTAGTCAGCCGTTCAGCGGTCCTCCCCCACCATTCTGGCCACGATCGTGGCCAGGTTGGCGCTCAGCCGGATCTCGGTGGCCAGCAGGTCCGGGTGGGCGAGCCAGTGCAGCCGCGCGATGTCCGGGCCGCCGTCGTGTTCCGGGGGCCACGTGGTGAACGGGGTGAAGTCGTCGATCACCACGGTGCCGCCGGGGAGCAGCCAGTCCGCCGGGTTCAGTGGCGGCTCGTCGCCCTTGCCCTGGCCGCCGCCGTCCAGCACGAGCAGGTCGAACGGGCCGTATCGGGCCAGCTCGGACCAGTCGCCGCACAGCACGGTCACCCGGTTGTCGCCCGCGAACACGCGACGCGCCACGTCGTAGCGGAGCGGGTCGCGTTCGATGCTGACCAGGCGCACGTTCCTGGCCGCCGACGCGAGCCAGGCCAGGCCGACGCCGCACCCGGTGCCCGTCTCGCCGATCACCCCACCGGACAGCCCGGCGGCGAGCAGCGCCAGCAGGCGGCCCTGTGCCGGCTGGCACGAGAAGTCGAACCCGGCCTGGGTCGCGGCGGTCACCGCGTCACGCACCAGGTCGGGCAGGTCGTAGACGTCGCGATATGCGGCTGTACCGCCGAGTGACATGGCGATGAGGGTCTCACAGCCGGCCGGAAGTTCGGCCCGACGGTCCGCGTTGTACGCGGTGTGGCGGCGACGGACGTGGTCGTGATCGGGGCTGGACAGGCCGGGCTGTCCAGCGCGTACTTCCTGCGTCGCGCCGAACTGGATTTCGTTGTCCTTGACGGGAACCGCGCGCCGGGCGGCGCGTGGCAGCACCGTTGGCCGACGCTCCGGATGGCGACCGTGCACGGCATCTTCGGCCTGCCCGGCATGCCCTTCGACCCGCCGCAGGACTCGGCACCCGCCGCGGCGGCCGTGCCGGCCTACTTCGCGGCCTACGAACGGGAGTTCGACCTCCCGATCCAACGCCCGGTGCACGTCAGGGCCGTCCGCCACGACGACGACCGGCTCCTCGTGCACACCGACGACGGTGACTGGGCCGCCCGCGCGGTGATCAACGCGACCGGCACCTGGAACACCCCGTTCTGGCCGCACTATCCGGGCCGGGAAACCTTCCTCGGCCGCCAACTCCACACGGTCGACTACCGAGGGCCTGCCGAGTTCGCGGGCCTGCGGGTCGTCGTGGTCGGCGGCGGCACGTCCGCGGTCCAACTGCTCACCGAGATCGCCGACGTGGCCACGACCACCTGGGTGACCCGCAGGCCACCGATGTTCCGGGACGGCCCGTTCGACGCCGACTACGGCCGCGCCGTGGTGGCGATGGTCGACGAGCGGGTGCGCGCCGGGCTGCCGCCCGACAGCGTGGTCAGCGCGACCGGCCTTGTCGCGACGCCGGCCGCGGTCGCGGCGAGCAGGCGCAGGCTGCCGATGTTCGACCGGATCACGCCGGACGGCGTGGCATGGGCCGACGGCCGGTTCGTGCCGGCGGACGTGATCCTCTGGTGCACCGGCTGGCGGGCGTCGCTCGATCACCTCGCGCCGCTGCACCTGCGCGGGCCGGGCGGCGGCATCACGATGGACGGCACGCGTGTCGTCGCGGAACCGCGACTGCACCTGGTCGGGTACGGGCCTTCGGCCAGCACCGTCGGCGCGAACCGGGCCGGTCGCCAAGCGGTCAAACAGATCCGCGAGCTGCTCAGAGTGCCCGTACGTACCTGATCCAGGTGTCCGCCCGCACGAAGCCGTGCCGCTCGTACAGGCCGACCGCGCCGGTCGGGCTCGCGCTGTCGACGGACAGCTCCGCCCGCTGGTGGCCGTCATCCCGTGCCGCGGCAAGGAACTTGCGCAGCAGCATGCTGGCGACGCCTCGGCCGCGCCACGGCCGGCGCGTGCCGACCTGCCCGGCCCACGCGGCCCGGAAGCCCTTCGCGGCCGTGTCCGCGTCGTACTCGTAGCCCAGCACGAAACCGGCGACCTCATCGCCGTCCAGCGCCAGGAACGACAGTCCGGGCCGGAACCCGCGGCTCCCGGTGAAATTCTGCTGCCACATCACGTCGTCCGGCAGCATGGCCGCCCAATGGTCGGCGAACGCCTCGCGGTACGCGGCGCGCACGCGGCCGTCGTACTCCGGCGCGAACGGCACCATGGCGATGCCCTCCGGTGGCGAGCCGACCGGCGGTTCGACCGCCAGGTCGCAGTGCAGCTCGAAGAACCACCGCAGCGCCGCGAAGCCGTGCGCGGCATGGAGATCCCGCTTCGCCTTGTTGCGTTCGTGGATCTGGATGTGCAGTTCGCCGGGCAGGTCGGCACGGCTCTCGGCGTGCGCCTCGGTGCCGCGCAGCACCTGCCACGCCAGCAGCCGCGTGCCAATACCGCGTCCACGGGCCTTCGGATGCACGGCGCTGTCCAGCCACATCCCGCCGACGTCGGCTGCCGGCCGCGTCCGCATCCCGGCGTACGCCACCATGTCCGGCCCGTCGAAGGCGGCCAGCGTGTCCCTTGCGAAGTCCATG
Organism: Candidatus Melainabacteria bacterium; assembly: GCA_963702275.1. Lineage (GTDB taxonomy): Bacteria > Actinomycetota > Actinomycetes > Mycobacteriales > Pseudonocardiaceae > DATEPR01. Next base: position 28,724 of record CAVPCF010000082.1, on the reverse strand, counting down.
CCAGGATCGGCCAGTTCCTCGGCCAGGTCGTCGGTGTCGTAGTTCTCGCCGGTCCCGTCCGCCGACTCGACGGCCACCAGCAGCGCGTGCCAGGCGGCGAGATCCGTCTGCCGCAACGGGCGCCAGACCAGTTCGTCGGTCATCCCGCGAAGGGTACGGACGGCCCGACCCGGTCGCACCGAGATTTACGAGGGCAGCCGCTGACCGATGAACAGCGCGCCACCCGCCGAGATGAGCGCCATCAGGGTGCCCAGCATCAGCCACGGCTTGCTCGCGTCGGACTGCTTGTTCTCGAACCCGATCTGCTGGCCGAGGCTGGCATAGACCGCCTTGAGCTGGTCGGCGCTGGCCGCGCGGTAGTACGAGCCGCCGGACAGGTTCGCCACGTTCTGCAGCGACCCGTCGTCCACCGGCACCGCGACCTGCTCGCCGCCGATGTCCACGACGCCGTGGTCGGTGCCGAACGAGATGGTGGAGATCGGCACGCCCGCCGCCTTGGCCGCCTTCGCCTGGCTGTAGGCGCCGCGCGGATCGTTGAGGTCCTGCGGGATGGTCTCCTTGCCGTCGCTCATCAGCACGATCGCGGCGGGCGGCGGGCCCTGCGGCCCGGCCAGCACCTTGCCGAAGCTCGCGATCGCCTGCAGCGCGGCCGCGATCGCCTCGCCGGTGGCGGTCGCCTCGGCCAGCTTCAGCCCGTCGATCGCGCCGTCGACGGACTGGTGGTCCTGGGTCGGCGACACCAGCACGGTGGCCGACGCGGCGAACGACTCGAGCCCCAGGTTGATGCCCGACGGCAGCCCGTCCGCGAACTGCTTGGCCGCGACCTGTGCGGCCTGCAGGCGGTTGGGCACCACGTCGGTGGCCTCCATGGACAGCGACACGTCGATCACCAGCATCACGGTGGCCCGGTTGCGCGGCACCCGTTGCTCGGCGGTCGGGCCGGCCAGCGACACGCTCAGCAGCAGCAGCGCGACCACGAGCACCACCGCGGGCGCGTGCCGCCACCAGCCCTGCCGCTTGGGCGCGACCTTCTCCAGCAGCGCCAGGTTGGTGAACCGCATCGTCCGTTTCCGGCGCATGCGCTGGACGATGACGTAACCGACGGCAAGTGCCGCAACCACGACGAGCAGCAGCAGCCACCACGGCGTGGTGAAACCGGACAAGCTGAGGCCGAACATCAGGCCGCACCTCCGGACCAGCGTCGCTTGCGAGCCACCACGAACCGCACCGTGTCCGCGATCCAGTCCGAATCGGTGCGCAGCACCAGATGCCCGGCGCCGGTGCCCCGGATCGCGGTGGCCACCTGGGCCCGGTGTTCGGCCGCGGCCGCGGCGAACTCGCGGCGCAGCAACGGAGTCGCGTGCACCTCGCGCTGCCGGCCGGACTCCGGATCGGCCAGCACGATGGTGCCGACCTCGGGCAGGTCGACGTCACGGGGATCCAGGATCTCGATGCACACCATGTCGTGCCGGGCGGACAGGCCGCGCAGCGGGCGCTCCCAGTTGAGCGAACCGAGAAAGTCCGAGATCACCACGAGCAGCCCCCGCCGCCGCGGTGGCCTGCGCAACTGTTCCAGCACGTCCGCCAGGTCTCCCCTGGTGCCGATCGGCGCGGCCGGGGTCTGCGCGATGGTGCGCAGCATGGCGCGGTTGTGCGCGAGGCCGCCCCTTGCCGGCACCCGCGTGGTGCGCTCGCCGGTGGCGACGACGGCGCCGATCCGGTTGCCACCGCCGCTGGTCAGGTGGGTCACGGCCGCCACCGCGCACACCACGAGGTCGCGCTTCTCGCAGTTCGCGGTGCCGAAGTCCAGGCTGGGCGACAGGTCGACGGCCAGCCAGGTTTCCAGCTCGCGGTCGGCCACGGTCTCCCGGATGTGCGGCACGGTGGTCCGCGCGGTCACGGCCCAGTCCATGCGTCGCACGTCGTCGCCGGGCTGGTAGACCCGCGCCTCACCGGGTTCCGAGCCGGGCCCCGGCACCAGACCGAGATGGTTGCCCTGCAACAACCCGTCCAGCCGTCGCCGGACGTCCAGTTCCAGGGTGCGCAGGCCGGATTCGAGCCGGTCGCCGTTGAGCGCGGGCGGCGCCCAGGGTGGCCGGTCGCCACGAACGGGCGACCAGGAGGCGGCCTCGGTCACCGGATCCCCGGGCCCACCGCGTGTTGCTGCTGCCCGGCGACCTGCGGCCGGGCCGACACCTGGGGCAGCGGCACGGTCTGCAACACCCGGGTGATGACGTGGTCGATCGGCACGCCGTCGGCGAGGGCGTCGTAGGAGAGCACGAGCCGGTGGCGCAGCACGTCGGGCACCACGTCCACCACGTCCTGCGGCAGCACGTAGTCCCGGCCGCGCACCAGGGCCAGCGCCCGCGCGGCCGCGATCGTGCCGAGGCTGGCGCGCGGCGACGCGCCGTAGGAGACCCAGCCCGCCACGTCGGCAAGGCCGTGGTCGCCGGGTGTCCTGGTGGCGATGACCAGCCGGACCACGTAGTCCACCAGCGCGTGGTGCACGAACACGCGGGATGCCACGCCCTGCAGCCGAACCAGTTCCGGCGCGCTGATCGCCTGCTGCGGCACGGGCGGCTCGACGCCCATCCGGTAGACGATCTCGCGCTCCTCCTCCGCCGACGGGTAGTCGACCAGGATCTTGAACAGGAACCGGTCGCGCTGCGCCTCGGGCAGCGGATACACGCCCTCGTTCTCGATCGGGTTCTGCGTGGCCAGCACCAGGAACGGATCGGGCATCGGGAACGTCTGGCCGCCGATGGACACGTGCCGCTCCGCCATCACCTCCAGCATGGCGGACTGCACCTTGGCCGGCGCGCGGTTGATCTCGTCGGCGAGCACGAAGTTCGCAACCACCGGGCCGAGTTCGACGTCGAAGGTCTCGGTGCCCTGGCGGTAGATCCGGGTGCCGAGGATGTCCGCAGGCACCAGGTCGGGCGTGAACTGGACGCGCGAGAACGAGCCGCCGACCACGGTCGCGAAGGTCTCCACCGCGAGCGTCTTCGCCACGCCGGGCACGCCCTCCAGCAGCAGGTGCCCCTTGGCCAGCAGGCCGACGAGCACCCGCTCGACCAGGCGGTCCTGCCCGACGATCACCCGCTTGACCTCGAACGCGGTGCGTTCCAGCAGCTGCGCGTCCCGGGCCGGGGTGTTGGACGAGCCGCCCGCCGTTGCGTCCATGGCCTCGATCTGCCCCGATTCGGTCATGGGCCGCCTGTCCTCCTGCTGTTCGTTGTGTGCCAAGAAAACCTGGTCACCAGTGTGACGGCTGTGAAACACCACCAGGCCACTGGCCCTCCTGGTCGGTGATCCGCACCAGGTGCCACACAACGCCAACCGTACCTACAGCACCCTGGTGGCGTAGGGCATGATCCCGCCGTACCGCACCGACGTGACGCGGACCGGGTAGCCCGTCGCGTACGCCTCGACCATCTGGCCGTTGCCGATGTAGAGCGTGACGTGGTGGATGCCGCTCTCCGCGCCGTTGGACGTGTAGAACAGCATGTCGCCGGGCTGGATCTGGGAGATCGGCACGTGTTGGCCCGCCGGATACTGGTAGCCGGTGTAGTGCCCGAGCTGGATGCCGGCGCCTGCGAAGGCGTAGACCATCAGGCCGGAGCAGTCGAAGCCGAACCGGCCGAAGGCCCACGTCGGACCGCTGGCGCTGCCGCCGCCCCACGCGTACATGATGCCGAGCGCGGACAACGCCCTGCGGATCACGATGCCGACCGAGCCCGGGGCGGCGACGGAGCTGACCCCACCGCCGCCACCGCCACCGCCGCTGTGCCGGCCGCGGGTGGCGGCCGCTGCCGCCGCCGCGTCCGCAGCCTGCTTCTGGGCCAGCCAGTTCTGGTACTGCTGGCGCTGCGACTGCAGACCCGTGACGTCGGCCTGTGCCGCGCCCAACTGCTGTTCCAGCGTGGCCTGGTTGGCCTGCAGCTGGACGGTTTGCGCGGCCTCGCTGCTCGCGGCGGCCTGCGCGGTGGCGATCGCGGTGTCGGCGGCCCGCTTGGCCGCCGCGGCCGCGGCCTGTTTGGCCTGCGCCGCGTTCAGTGCGGCGCGGGCCACCGAGTCGGCGTTGGCCTTCTCGATGCGGGCCTGCTGCATCTGGTCCAGGATGTTCAGCTCGGAGCCGCTGATCTCGTTGAGCAGCAGCTGGCGTTCCAGCAGGTCCTTCGTGCTCGTCGCGGCGAAGTAGGCGGCGACGGAGCCGAGTTCGGCGCCCTGCTCGAAACTGCCGGCGGCGAACCGGTCCACCTGGCCGCGTAGCTGGTCGATGGCCTTGCCGGCCGCGGTCGCCGCGATCTGCGCGCCCGCTGCCGCCTGTTGCGCCGCCGCGGCCGCGTCCTGCGCGGTCTGCAGGTCGACAAGAGCCTTGTTGGCGTTCTCCTGCTTGAGTTCCACCTCGTCCTGGAGGTGTTGCAGGGCCGCCTGTGCGGCGGTGAGCCGGCTGGTGAGCGTGCCGACCTGGGCCGCCTTCGTGTTGGCCTGCGCCTGCGCCGCCCTGATGGCCGAGTCGCTCGGGTTGGGCGGCGGCGGAGGCAGCGCGGCGGCCGGTCCCGCGACCAGCAGGGGCAGCACCATGGCCACCACCACCGCGAACGCGGCCGACCGGTACGACGATCCAGCAGCCACGACCTTCACCTCCCGCTCAGCCCGCCCGTGGCGCTCCACCGATCGGCGCAGTGCGATCCGCCAAAGGGTGTCATTCGGGCAGCCGGGCCCACTGTGCCACTTCCACCTCTGTTGTTGCCACACGTACCAGCGAAAACTCCCTCATCGTCAACCACACGAGCACCACAGTTGAACCCACAGTGGTCAAATCGACTACAGTCCGACACCAATTCACCCGATCGTGCACCCATTCAGGCAGCACGGACCGACCCTGCGGCCAACACCACCAGCGCGGCCGCCCAGGACCGTTCTGCGACAATGGATATGCCCACAATGGACAGTGCGAGCAGCCCTACCCGGGCCCGGTCGGTTGCTAGCCGGCCATGAACTCCAGCCGGTTGCCGACCGCGTCCTCGGTGTGGAACCGGCGCACGCCGGGCACCTCGGCCGGATCGGCCCACCGCACCGGGCAGCCGGCCGCCGTCAGTGCCGCAGCTACTTCGTCGACGTCGGCCACGAACGCGGGGTGCGCCTTGGTCGCCGGACGGAAGTCGGCATCGGCACCGACATGCAGCTCGCCCGCGCCCGGCACCTGGAACCAGCACCCGCCACGCACCGCGAGCAGTGCCGGTTTCGGCAGTTCCGCCCAGCCGAGCACGCCGGTGTAGAACGCGCGCTGTCGATCTTCGGCACCCTTCGGACACATGACCTGCACGTGATGGATCACCGCGACCACCTCCGTCACCCAGTCTTGCAGGTTCTTACAGGACAAGCGTACTGTTTAGCGCGAGGGGCTGGACGGCGCCGGCACGGCTGATGCGCGAGACTCGGCCCCGAACCGAACTGACCGACCCGACACACCATGTGGACGGAGTACGACGTGACCTCAACGACGAGTAAGGACAGCTTCGGTGCCCGCGGCACGCTCAGCGTCGGCGACGCCTCCTACGAGGTGTTCCGGCTGACCGCGGTCGACGGCGCGGAGCGCCTGCCGTACAGCCTGAAGATCCTGCTGGAGAACCTGCTGCGCACCGAGGACGGCGTGAACATCACCGCCGACCACGTGCGGGCGCTGGCCGGCTGGGATCCGGGCGCGCGACCGTCGACCGAGATCCAGTTCACCCCCGGCCGGGTCGTCATGCAGGACTTCACCGGCGTGCCGTGCGTCGTCGACCTGGCCACCATGCGCGAGGCCGTCAGCGAACTGGGCGGCGACCCCGACAAGGTCAACCCGCTGGCCCCCGCGGAACTGGTCATCGACCACTCGGTGATCGCCGACGTGTTCGGCCGGGCCGACGCGTTCGAGCGCAACGTTGACCTTGAGTACGAGCGCAACCGCGAGCGCTACCAGTTCCTGCGCTGGGGCCAGACCGCGTTCGACGAGTTCAAGGTCGTCCCGCCGGGCACCGGCATCGTGCACCAGGTCAACATCGAGCACCTGGCACGCGTCGTGATGACCCGAAACGGCCAGGCGTATCCGGACACTCTGGTCGGCACGGACAGTCACACCACCATGGTCAACGGACTCGGCGTGCTCGGCTGGGGCGTCGGCGGCATCGAGGCCGAGGCCGCGATGCTCGGCCAGCCGGTGTCGATGCTGATCCCCCGCGTCGTCGGTTTCAAGCTGCACGGCGAACTGCCCGCAGGCGCCACCGCGACCGACCTGGTGCTGACGATCACCGAGATGCTGCGCAAGCACGGCGTTGTCGGCAAGTTCGTGGAGTTCTACGGCTCCGGCGTGTCGGCCGTGCCGCTGGCCAACCGGGCCACCATCGGCAACATGAGCCCGGAGTTCGGCTCGACGTGCGCGATCTTCCCTGTCGACGCGGAGACCATCGAGTACCTGAAGTTCACCGGCCGCGACGCCCACCAGGTGGCGCTCGTCGAGACGTACGCGAAGGAACAGGGGCTCTGGCACGACCCGGCCGTCGAGCCGCACTTCTCGGAGACCCTGGAACTGGACCTGGCGAGCGTGGTCCCGTCCATCGCGGGCCCGAAGCGCCCGCAGGACCGCATCGCGCTGTCCGACGCGAAGCACGCCTTCCGCACCGTGCTTGGCAACTACGCCAAGGAGGACAAGGTCGACGAGGCCTCCCAGGAGTCCTTCCCGGCCAGCGACTCACCGGCGTATTCCGCCGCCAACGGCTCCGGCGGCCGACCCAGTCACCCGACGACGGTCACGGTCGACGGCAACACGTTCGAACTGGACCACGGCGCGGTCGCCATCGCCGCGATCACGTCCTGCACCAACACGTCCAACCCGACGGTGATGATCGGCGCCGCGCTGCTGGCCAAGAAAGCGGTGGAGCGTGGCCTGAACCGCAAGCCGTGGGTGAAGACCACGCTGGCGCCAGGGTCCAAAGTGGTCATGGACTACTACGAGCGGTCGGGTTTGCTGCCCTACCTTGAGAAGCTCGGCTTCAACCTGGTCGGCTACGGCTGCACGACGTGCATCGGCAACTCCGGTCCGCTGCAGGACGAGATCTCGGCCGCCGTGAACGAGGCGGACCTGGCGGTGGTGTCGGTGCTGTCCGGCAACCGCAACTTCGAGGGCCGGATCAACCCGGACGTCAAGATGAACTACCTGGCCAGCCCGCCGCTGGTGGTCGCGTACGCGCTGGCGGGCTCGATGGACGTGGACATCACGACCGAGTCGCTCGGCACGGACGCGGATGGCAAGCCAGTGTACCTGTCGGAGATCTGGCCCGCGCCGCAGGAGATCCAGGACGTGATCGCGTCCGCGATTTCGTCGGACATGTTCAGCTCCGACTACGCGGACGTCTTCGCGGGCGACGAGCGGTGGCGCTCCCTGCCCACCCCGACCGGCCGCGTCTTCGAGTGGGACACCAAGTCGACGTACGTGCGCAAGCCCCCGTACTTCGAGAACATGGGCGCCAAGCCGGAGCCGGTCACGGACATCGAGGGCGCCCGAGTGCTGGCGGTGCTCGGCGACTCGGTCACCACCGACCACATCTCCCCCGCGGGCTCCATCAAGCAGGACTCCCCCGCCGGCAAGTACCTGACCGAACACGGTGTGGAGCGTCGAGACTTCAACTCCTATGGTTCCCGGCGCGGCAACCACGAGGTGATGATCCGCGGCACGTTCGCCAACATCCGCCTGCGAAACCTGTTGCTCGACGACGTCCAGGGTGGCTTCACCCGCAACTTCCTGGCGGGCGGCGAACAAACGACCATCTACGACGCGTCGGTGGCTTATCTCGAGGCAGGCGTGCCGCTGGTTGTGTTGGCGGGCAAGGAATACGGTTCCGGCTCGTCCCGCGACTGGGCCGCGAAGGGCACATCACTGCTGGGCGTGCGCGCCGTGCTCGCCGAGTCGTTCGAACGCATCCACCGCTCGAACCTGATCGGCATGGGCGTCCTCCCGCTCCAGTTCCCCGACGGCGAGACCGCGGCGGGCCTCGGCCTGACCGGCGAGGAGACGTTCGACATCAAGGGAATCACCGAACTGAACAACAACAAGACCCCCCGCACGGTCAGGGTCACCGCCACCGGCGGCACCGGTTCCCCCATCGAATTCGACGCGGTGGTCCGAATCGACACCCCCGGCGAGGCCGACTACTACCGCGACGGCGGGATCATGCAGTACGTACTGCGCAAGATGCTGCGCGCCTGACGCGCGCACAACGGTGGGGCGCCCGCGCCCCACCGTTGTGATGTCTCCGTAAGGTCGTAGCAACCAACCAACCAGCCGGACGTCCCTTAGAACACTCCATCTGGGGTTTTCTTACACACCATCGTGAGGACGGCCGACATGGTCTCATTTGTCAAGCAAGCACTGTCCAGGCGGACTGTCCGGACAGTCGCAATCAGCCTCATCGCCTTCGCCGCACTGGTGTCCGGCGCCGTGCTCGTGCCCGCCGCGGCGGACGCACAGTCGCCGCCTGCCTTCAGCCAGCTGACCAACATCAGAGTAGGCAGACACGCGACCTACGACCGGGTCGTGCTGGACTTCCGTGGCCCACTACCGAAGTCGTTCAACCCGCAGTGGGTCGCGCACCTCGTCGCCGACGGATCCGGCCAGCGGGTTCCGTTACCCGGCAACAAGTTCGTCAGCGTGGTCATGCAGAACGCATCCAGCTTCGACCTCTCCGGCCGACCCACCTACACCGGCCCGAGGAAGTTCAACACACCACAGCTGCGCAACGTCGAAGCAGTCACCATCACCGGCGACTTCGAACACGTGCTGAGCATCGGCCTCGGCACCCGACACCGCACCTGGTTCGGCGTATTCACCCTCACCTCCCCCAACCGACTCGTCATCGACGTCGGCCTCTAGAACAGACACAAACAAAAAGATGGCCCGGGCTGTCAGCCCGGGCCATCGGCGGTAGTCGGTGAGGTCGCGTCGTCGTCTCATGATCATCTCGTCGTGAACACGGTGAGCACCGTGGTGATCAGAAGGGCGCTGACGCCGATCAGCGTGAGGAAGGCGGCTCCTGCCGAGCTGACCAGCGGAGCGATCATCGCCATCATCCCGCGCAACAGCTTGGCCAGCGCGACGATGACGGCCACCGCGACCAGAACCGCGATCACCAGGAACGAACTCGTGCCCTGTCCGGTAGGCGCGGCCGCGGCGATCTGCGAGTGCACCATGGTCCAGGTGTTCACCGGGAGTAGTTGTAGCATCAGCGTGGTCATGACAGCTCCTGACGTAGCGGTAGGACGCGGTAAGGGCTGTTGTGCGAGGCAGGCGCCCCTGGTTCACGGCCGGGGGCGTCCGTCGTGTGCTAACTTTTCACCTCCCAGGGCCTGGATTTCAGCTCTGACACTGAAATCATGTAGTGTTACTGTAGTAGCGTATGACTTCAGTCACGCTTCAGGCAAGCGTTCGCGGGCCTTGACATCTTCTTGTCTCCTATTTCAGATCGAGCTCGGTGAGAGTTGCCATAGTGCATCGACTGATGCACTCTTTGGCTGGTCAGCAAGCTGGCTTCAGAGCATGATGGCGTGTAGAGTGCCGATGTTCAGTCGCTACACTGAAGTCAACCGAAGGGGCGCGAGGTTGTGCAGCCGACCGAGGAACCGGGCGTGGCGCTGGCGCGGCGTCTCCGGGCGCTGCGCACGGAACGCTGGTCGGGCCGCAGCCTCACCCAGCGAGAACTGGGCCGCGCCCTCGGTATCGACAAGCCGTTGAGCATGTCGCTGATCTCGTCCTGGGAGAAGGTTTCCGATCCGACGTCCCCTCCGCCTCAGCACCTGGAGGCGTACGCGTTGTTCTTCGCTACCGAGCGTTCGATGGAACGGGAACCACCGCGAGTCCTGGAGCTCAGCGAACTGACCACCGCGGAACGCGCCAGCAGGGACGAACTGCTGGAGGAGCTCATGGAGCTCCGCAACACCGCACGAGCCGGTGACCCGGCAGAACACCTCGAGCCGGTCCCCGCGATCGGCGACAGCAGTTGGCGGTTCCCCGTCGGCCAGGACATCACCATCGTCGTAGCCCCCGTGCCAGCCGGCGAACTGGCCAAAACGCCCCACACCGACCCCAACGACCCGGACTACTTCCGACTCTCCGGCTTCAGCGACCTCGACGCCCTGCTGGAGTTGCACGGCTTCATCCGAGCGGTCAACCCGCTCAACAGGATCAAGTGCCGGACCTCGAACGAACTGCGGCCGGACCACTACACCACACATTTGGTGCTGATCGGCGGCGTCGACTGGAACGAGGTGACCCGGGACCTCGTCCGGCGCTACCCGATGCCGGTGACCCAGAAAACACGCGTGCCGCAGGACGATCTCGGCGCCTTCACGGTGCAGGAGAACGGGAAAGAACGATCGTTCGCGCCCACGTTGACCGGGAGCGGTGATCGCCGGATCCTGATCAAGGATGTCGCCCACTTCTATCGCAGCCCGAACCCTTTCAACCACAAACGCACGGTAACCTTGCTCAACGGCATGTTCAGTCGCGGCACTTTGGGCGCGGTCCAGGCCCTCACCGATACTCGATTCCGCGATCGGAACGAGGAATACGTCCAGAAACGTTTCGCCGGGTCCGACACCTTCTCGGTGCTGACCCAGGTGGACGTCGTGAAGGGTCGGGTACTCACCCCGGATTGGACGAATCCCATGACGCGCCTACATGAATGGCCGAGCACCGATACCGGGGGAAAACCGGAGAATCAGTGAGTAGACCGCATCCGGCCGGTTCCCGGAGACACCACAATTCGCATCTGGGGCTGCTGAAGCCGGTCACGACGGACAGCACCGATGCGCCGTCGCTGGACGCGATCGTGGTACCGACCGCACGCCCGGCGAAGAACCTGCGCCGGGCGATGATGCTCGCCAACAAACTAGATCTGCCGCTGGTCGCACTGTGCAGCCGGCAAGCCTCGGCAGAGGAATTGAGGCTGCAGGGCAAGAAAAACAGCGCCAAGGTGACCGCGGTCGACATCAACCAGATTTCGGATAAGGTGATACCCTCGTTCAAGACAACAGATCTGCTCAGTCGTACCGAATTCGCATATAAACACGACACCGGCACCAAGCGCAACCTGGCCTTGTTGATGGCCCGTATGATGGGTTGGCGACGTATCTTCTTCCTCGACGACGACATCAGGGTGTCGGATCCGCGGGATCTCTTCAGGGCCGGCCAGTTACTCGATCGGCATACGGCGGTCGGTCTCCGGATCAGTAAGTTCCCGGACAATTCGGTCGTCTGCCACGCCCACCGGGAGACCGGCGGAGCCCAGCGCACCTTCATCGGCGCCGGCGCGCTCGCCGTCGACACCACGTCGATATCATCGTTCTTCCCCGACATCTACAACGAGGACTGGTTCTTCCTGCTCGACGGCGAGCGACTCAGCCCGGTTGCCATGACCGGTTCGGCCAGGCAAAAGCGGTACAATCCCTATGCCAACCAGCGGGCCTGGTACGAGGAATTCGGTGATTTCCTGGCCGAAGGCGTGTACTGGCAACTCGACACCAACGAGAGCGTCCAGAAAGCAGCAGATGTGCAATTCTGGAAGTCCTACCTCGATGTTCGACTGGCATTCATCGACGACGTGAAGAGCCGGATCGGGTCGGCGGCGAAGTCGGCGGCGGAAAAGAACCGCATGGCCGACGCGCTGGACGCCGCACGGGCCCGCTGCGAGACCATCAGGCCGGAGCTGTGTGTTGAATATCTGCGGGCTTGGCACGAAGATCGAAACATGTGGCGTCAGCATGTCGAGAAAAAAGTTGCCGATTCCGGGCTGGGTCAGCCAGGGGCCGAGCTGGACAATGTTCTCGCCGCTCTCAAATTGTTGTGACCGAGTTGCCGCACCAGAACGCGACAGAGTTCGGGTGCGACGCCGGGCTGACCACCCGGACACGTCACGTCCGCGAAGCAGATGAGTCGGCCGTGTCCCCAGTCCGCGTAGCCGAGCCGGCGGTACAGCCGCGCGGCCCGTTCGTTGTCCTCGCGAACCGCCAGCGCCGCCCGTTCATGACCGAGCCCATTCAGATGGCTTTCCACCGCCTTGATGATCGCGGTACCGACGCCTAGATTACGACGGCCAGGGAACGCCTCGAGATGCGTCAACAGGGGGACGCCCGGCAGGTTCTTTCTGAGGAGGAGTTCCTCGGCGTCCTCCAGCCACAGGTAGACGTCACCCACCGGTTCGTCGTGCAGCCAGGCGATGAACAGGACCCCTCTGTCGTTCTGCTGACGTTCGAAGCGGTCCACGAAGAACCTGGCATCGGGCGTGTCCGACAGCCACGCCAGATCGGCGTAGCGCGCCGGCTGGACGTCAACTCTGATCGGCTCGACCCGGGCCACACTTCATGGATACCTCAGAAACGCGAAAGTCGCGAGTACCCGACAGACGTACCGCGGCGTCAACATCATGCTCCGCACACGCGATGTGAATCCCAAACGGCCGTGGACAGCGCCGATGATGTCGGACCGGTCTGGTACCAGTTACCACATGACGGTGGGCCACGCGGTGTTCGACACGGCGATCGGGGCCTGTGGCATCGGGTGGACGGCGCTCGGTGTGCGGGCCGTGCAGTTGCCGGAAGGCAGCCTGGAGCGGACGGCCGCTCGGCTGCGCCGGTGGCATCCCGACCTGCCGGCGGCCGCACCGCCCGACGTGATCGACGCGGTGATCAGCGACATCCGTGCGTTGTTGGATGGCGCGGCGGTGGACCTGTCGCGGGTCGAACTCGATCTGACCGGGGTGCCCGAGTTCGACACGCGGGTCTACCTGGCGGCGCGGTCGGTGGCGCCCGGCGAGATGGTGACCTACGGCGAACTGGCGAAGCGCTTGGCTGAGCCGGGCGCGGCGCGCGCGGTGGGTCGGGCGTTGGGGCGCAATCCGGTGCCGATCGTCGTGCCTTGTCATCGGGTGGTCGCGGCCGGTGGGCGGACCGGCGGGTTCTCCGCGGGCGGCGGCGTGTCGACCAAGATGCGGATGCTGGCCATCGAGGGCGCGACCTTGTTCTAGCGGAGCGCGGCGGTGGGCCACGTCTCCCTCCGGTACGCGCTGTCCCAGAACAGCCATTCGTACTCGGTGGCCCTGGTGAACGCGGCCAGCATCCGGCCGACGGTCTGGTCGTCGGCGCGTGCCGCGGCCCGGTCGACGGACTCGCGGCAGGCCAGCACCGACTTGGCGAACTCGTCGTCCGCGTAGGTGGCGATCCAGGCCAGGTAGGGGTGGTCGGCGCCGGGACGCTGCCGCGCCACGATCTCCGTGCCCACATGCTGGTACACCCAGAAGCACGGCAGCAGCGCGGCGATCAGTTCGGCGTAGCCGCCGGTCTGCGCGACGGCCAGCAGGTAGGACGTGTAGGCGAGGCACGTCGGCGAGGTTTCGATGGCCTGCTGGTCCGCCGCTGTCATGCCGAACCGCTCGAAGTAGCCGTCGTGCAGTGCGTGTTCCACCACGATCGACTCCCGGGCGGCGTCGGCGAAGAAGGCGACGTCCCGGGTGGACTCCGCGCGCACCGCGGCCGACGCCAGCGCCCGCGCGAAACCGACCAGGTAGCGGGCATCCTGGACCAGGTAGAACTGGAATCGTTGCGGGGCAAGCGATCCGTCCGCGAGCTCGCGGTTGAACGGCAGCTCGGTCATGGCGGCCATCAGCTTCGCGGTGTGCTGCCACGCGGTGTCACAGAATCCGGTCACCCGGCCATCATGCTCTGTCATGGCGCGCTGGCGCGCGCGTGGTTCGGCTGCCTTTACGTGGTGTCTTCCCTGCGCTCCATTCCGCGCCGCTGGCGCGTCGCTGCACTCCGCTCCGGGAAGACACCACGGCAGCCGAACCAAGGGAGCCCGGATCGGGCCCGGCGTTCAGCCGTCGACGCCGGTGGCGCCGTCGGTCAGCTCGCGGAGGATGTCGGCGTGGCCGACGTGGCGGGCGGTCTCCTCGATCATGTGGGCGTAGATCCAACGCAGCGACACCCGACCCAGTCGCGCGTGTGGTACGGCGTGGTCCAGTGACAGGCCGGCCCCGATCCGGCGGGACTGGGCGCACGCCTCGTCGTAGTCCGCGATCAACTCGTCGACCGTCTCATCCGGATCAACCTGGAAACTGGCGTCGCCGGCATCGGAGTCGGCGCCGATCTCCTCGGGGCTGCGCCTGCCGAGCACCCGCTGGAACCATTCGCGCTCGACCGCGGCCAAGTGCTTGACCAGCCCGGCCAGGGTGGTGCCCGTCGGCACGATCCCGCGCCGCGTGTCCGCATCGGACAGGCCGCCGACCTTGCGGCAGAGCACGGCCCGGTGCAGGTCGAGGAACGCGGCCAGCACCTCGCGCTCGGTGCCCGCGCTCACCAGTTCATCCGGCGCCAACGGCGGCTGCGTCATGGCGTCAAGGTAGCCGCCACCGCCGAGCCAGCCCTGCCACGCCTGGTCACGCGGACATCGAAAATAGGTGTCGATTGAGCTACGGATTAGGCCGAACGGGCGAAACGTCGACCAAGTTCGAACTTTTCTCGGTGAGCGGTCGAGTCACCCGCTGACACCACCTGAAACCGGTCTCACCGACCGATCGCCGCAGCGGCCATCGACTGTCTACAGCAGACTGTCCAGATCAGACGAACAGGGCCCGTGCGACCTGACTGACCAGCATTCTCGAGGTCTCGACAAATACCGGCCGCCAATCGGAACGGTGCCCGGCACATATCGCCGGGGCGTTCTTCCACGTTCGGCGTGGACCGTCGGCGGTGTTACCAGAGCCCTGATCGAAATGGTCTCTATGCCGAGTTTCAGGGAACCCTGGTGGCTGGCCAATTACTGGACACTCCCGGCCGGATCGTGACACGATACAGGCCCGAATCGCGCCGGATTGGAGGTCTTCGCGTGTCCATCGGGCCCGGCGAGCTGGCAAGTGAACTGAAGACGCTGCGCAAGGGCCGCGGTTTGCAGGCACCACGACTCGCCGATCAGGTTGGTCCGATGTTGCGGGCGTTGTGTGGTATCGGCGAAAACGAGAATGCCGCGTCGATTCGGGAAAAACTCACCAGGCACCTCCTTATTCTGACCAGCGGCCTCCCTGAGGACCTGCGGCATGTCGTGACGACCGCGCTGGCACTACAGCCCGACGTGCAGCACCAGTTCCTGCGCGAGCGCGTGCAGTCGCTCGCCGAGCAGCAGCGGCGGGACGTGCGCACCATCCGCAGGCGGATGGACGAGGGATTCGAACTGCTCGCCGAAATCGCGGCGCGACCGGTCGAGGATCAGCCACCGGGCACCGCGCGAGGTTGGTACGTCGAGCGGTTCGAGGCGATCATGCACCTGGACAAAACGTCACCCGTGACCTACGAACGGCGCCGGATCGTGTCCGAAGCCGACGGCCTCGACGTGCTGAAGCCGACCCAGACGCAGCCAAGGGACCCCGCGGACCCCGAACACGATCTGAATGTCGAGGCGCACTTCGGCGTAAGGCTGCTCGGCAAGCGCAAGGTGACCGGAAGCCGGTTCGTGTTCCACCTCGGCCTGCCCGAACCTCTAAGCATCGGCCAGAAACACGAATACGGCCTGATCATCCAGGTGCCCGAGAGCCAGTCGATGCAGCCGCACTACGTTATGTTTCCCGAACGGCGCTGCGACGAGTTCGAACTGCGGATCAGATTCGATCTGGACCGGCTGCCGAACCAGATCTGGCGCGTCGACGAGGTGTTCCACCGGGACGTCGACGACAACCAGCCGAGCGCGGACCTGTTGACCATCGACGGAGTCGGCGAGGTGCACCTGTCGTTCCGAAACCTGCTCCCCGGGCATGGTTACGGCGCACAGTGGATAACGGATTGAACTGACATCCAGGGCCACCCGAACGGCTGACCGAGAGCGCACCGCGGGTGTCCCGGTTGCCTCAACGGCCGGTACCGCCGATAGTGGGGTCGGCGTCGTACCCCAACAGGAGCAACCACCACCATGCAGATGCGGAGACCGGGCTGGCGCACGGTCGCCGTGGTACTGGCGGGCGTGGCGGCGGTATGCGTGGTTTCGGTGCGGCCGCACGATTCGTCGCAGCCTCGCCCTCCCGCGCCGCTGTCGCACGCGGGTGCGCTGGTCGGGGCGTCCGTCACCGGCACCACGAGCAACGTCCCGGCACCCGCTCGTCCGCTGACCTGCGCCGACGTGGTCGCCCAACTGCCGCTGCGGCGTCGCCTCGCGCAGTTGGTCATGGTCGGTTTCAACCCGGCCAGTCCGGACGACGCGGTACAACTCGTGCGGAACGAGCAGGTCGGCGGCCTGTTCATCGGCGGGAACGACACCGTGTCGCTGCACAACGGCGAGATCGCGAAGGCAAGGGCGGCGGCCGCGCTCCCGCTGTTCGTGGCGATCGACGAGGAGGGCGGCCGGGTCCAGCGGATCCCGGGGCCGTACGGGCGGCTGCCCAGCGCGCGCACGATGGCCACCACGATGAACACCACCCAGGTCCGGGCGCTGGCGACCAGCCTCGGCAACGAACTGCGCGGACTCGGCGTCGACGTCGACCTGGCGCCGGACGCCGACGTGAGCGACCAGCAGGCGAACGCGGTGATCGGCGACCGGTCGTTCGGCAACGACCCTGCGGTGGTCACCGAGTATGCCGGCGCGTTCGCGGCCGGGCTGCGCGCCGCGGGTGTGCTGCCGGTGTTCAAGCACTTCCCCGGCCACGGCCACGCCGTCGGCGACTCGCACACCGGTGCCGCGATCGACCCGCCGCTGTCGTCCCTGCTCGCCGACGACCTGGTGCCCTACCGAAGCCTGCCATCGGCGGGCCGCGGCGCGGTCATGGTCGGTCACCTCGAGGTGCCCGGGCTGACCGGCAGCGTGCCCGCGTCGCTGTCGCCGGCCGCCTACCAGTTGCTGCGCACGACGTACCACTTCGACGGCGTGGCTTTCACCGATGATCTTGGCTCGATGATCGCCGTGACCGCGCACTACAGCCTGTCCGACTCGGTGCTGCTCGCGCTGCGGTCCGGCGCGGACGTGGCGCTGTGGACCACGGACAGCCAACTCCCCCAGGTGCTGGACCGGCTGACCGCGGCCACCGCGAGCGGCGAACTGCCGATGGACCGGGTGAACCAGGCCGCGACCCGGGTCCTGACCGCGAAAGGCGCCTGCTGACGTCAGTCTTCCGGGCCGGCTCGTGTGCCGACCCGGAAGACCGTGCGATCAGCCGAAGAACAGGGTGAACAGCAGCGTCCAGATGCCGTGCGGCTCCATGGGTTTCACCTCCTCGTCGACGGTTCGGGCTGCGCTGCCCCCAGGCCCTAACGGGCCAGAGCAGCGAGCTGAACGCCGAGGAAGACACCGACCACAATGCCGCCGAGTAGGCAGAGAATGCCCATTCGAACCATGGCTGACAGGGCGAGGAATAATTTCACGGGTCATCACCCAATGCTGTTACGGCCGGGATCAATTCCTGACAATGTCAGATTGCCCGAGCAGCACGGGGCGACGGAAGGCGTTTCCAGTCTCGTACCTGGCTGGAAACAGGAAACCTGATCAGTCCGCGCGAATACCGAATGCCCCGACCTGGCCGCAGGGGCCAGGTCGGGGGCGTTTTCAGCCGGCGGCGCGAGCCAGCGACACGGCGAACCTGCCGGCCGAGTCCGTGAGCCACCTGGTCAGTTCGAAGCCGGCTTCTGCCAGTTCCGACTCGACACGAGGCCGGGTGAACTTGGCAGAGACCTCGGTATGCAGTTCCTCACCGGTGGCGAAGGCCACGTCAAGGTCCAGGCCGGCCAGCCGAACCCGCATCGCCCTTGTCGCGCGCAGGCGCATCTCGATCCACTCGGCCTCGGCATCCCACAGCGCCACATGCTCGAAGGCCTCGACGTCGAAATCGCCGTTCAATTCCCGGTTGAGCACGCGCAGCACATTCCGGTTGAACTCGGCGGTCACCCCGGCGCTGTCGTCATAGGCCCGAACCAGCACCGCCGGATCCTTGACCAGGTCGGTGCCGAGCAGCAGCCACTCCCCCTCGAACAGCACCGACCGCACCGACGCCAGGAACTTGGCCCGTTCACCAGGAACCAGATTACCGATCGTGCCGCCAAGGAAGGCGACAAGGCGCGGCCGGTCACCGGGCAACAGATCCAGGTGTTCGGTGAAATCGCCGACCACCCCGTGCACCGCGAGGCCAGGATATTCCTGTGCGATGGCGGCGGCCGATTCCCGCAACGCCGTTGCCGAGACGTCCAACGGGACGAACTCGCGTACCCGCAGGGCGTCCAGCAGCAGCCGGGTCTTCTCCGACGAGCCGGAGCCCAGTTCGACCAGGCTCCGCGCGCCGGTGACCGACGCGATCTCCGGCGCGTAGGTCGCCAGGATCTCGCGCTCCGCCCTGGTTGGATAATATTCGGGCAGTTCCGTGATCCGCTCGAACAGCTCGCTGCCGCGCGCGTCGTAGAACCACTTGGGCGGCAGGGACTTCGGGGTGGCCAGCAGGCCGGCCAGCACGTCCGAGCGCAGCGTCTCGGCCACGTAGCCCGGGCTCAGGTGTACATCGACAGTGATGTCGTTCACAGTGTCCCCGTCTCGTTGTCCAGGTGGCGTATTCGCACGCCGGATCGGGTGGCCAGCACCAGGTGCCGGTCCGGTACCGCGGCCCACGCCGGGTCGTCGTCCCACGGTTCGGAGGCGACGACCACCCAGTCGTCGCCGGTCAGTACGGACAGCGCGTGGTCCCAGGCGGTGGCCAGGATCGTGTCGCCGTCGGTGAGCATCAGGTTCAGCCGGGATCCCGGGGCTGCTGCGGCCACTTCGGTGACCAGGCCGGCCATGGCCGACTCGGGTGCGATGCCGGCCGCGATGCGGTGGCGCAGCACGGCAGCGAGCAGTGCCGCGTCGGTCGGCGCGTCCATGGTCAGCAGGTCGGTCACCGGTAGCTCGGTGGCCAGTTTGGCCACCGAGTCCGGCCAGCCGGTGATGCGTCCGTTGTGGCTGAACAGCCAGCGTCCCCAGGTGAACGGGGCGCATGCCGTCTCGATCACGGGCATGCCGACGGTGGCGGAGCGGATCGCGGCCAGCACGGCGCCACTCGTTGTGGCGCGGGCGATGCCGGGGAACGACGCGTCCGTCCACATCGGAATGGCGCGCCGGTAGCGCACCGGTTCGGCGCCGGCAGTGGGATACCAGCCGGCGCCGAACCCGTCGGCGTTGATCGTGCCGCCGCCGCGCATGTCGCACGGTGCCCAGCTCTGCCGCAGCAGGGCGTTCGGCCGGTCGAGCAACAGGTCGGCCAGTGCGCGCGGCGGACCCAGGTAGGCGAGATGTCGGCACACGTGTCGGTCAGCCCAGTTCGTCCGGCGACACGTCCCGGGCGCACCGGAAGCCGGCGAAGATCTGCCGCCGGATCGGGTAGTCCCAGTTGCGGAACGTGCCACGGCAGGCGACCGCGTCGGTGCCGAACGAGCCGCCGCGCAGCACCTTGTAGTCCGGCCCGAAGAACACCTCCGAGTACTCCCGGTACGGGAACGCGGCGAAGCCCGGGTAGGGCGCGAGGTCGCTGCCGGTCCACTCCCACACGTCACCGACGAGCTGGTGCACGCCGAGCGGCGACGCGCCCGCCGGGTACGCGCCGACCTCGGCCGGGCGCAGGTGGCGCTGGCCCAGGTTGGCCACGTCGTCGGTGGGTTCCTCGTCGCCCCAAGGGAAACGGCGGGAGCGGCCGGTGGCCGGGTCGAACCGGGCCGCCTTCTCCCACTCGGCCTCGGTGGGCAGCCGCCGCCCGGCCCAGCGCGCGTACGCGTCCGCCTCGTACCAGGACACGTGCACCACCGGCTCGTCCGCGGGCACCGGCTCGACCACGCCGAACCGGGTGCGCAGCCAGCCGTCGCCGTCCCGCTCCCAGAACCTGGGCGCGGCCAGACCGGCCTCGACGCGGTGGGCCCAGCCCTTCTCATCCCACCAACGCGAGTCGTCGTAGCCGCCGGCGGCGATGAAACGCTGGTAGGCGCCGTTGGTCACCGGGACGGTGTCGATGGCGAACGTGTCCACGTGCACCTGGTGGGCCGGGCGCTCGTTGTCCAGCGCCCACGGCTCGGTGGACGTGCCCATGGTGAACGGCCCGGCCGGCACGATCACCTCGGCGGGCAGCACCCTGCCCGGTGGCTTCGGCGGTGGCGGGGCGTGCAGCACCGGGGCGCCGGAGCGGAGTTGGTGGGTAGCCAGCATGGTCTCGTCGTGCTGCTGCTCGTGCTGCGCGACCATGCCGAACGCGAAGGCCCGCTCGAGCAGCGGCCTGCCCTCGAGTTTGGCGCTGCTCAACACATCCAGCGCCTTGTCGCGCACCTCGCGCACGTAGCCGCGCGCCTCGGCCGGGCCGAGCAGCGGCAGGGACGGGCGGCTGGCCCGTGGGTGCTGGAACGCGTCGTACAGCTCGTCGATGTCGATCCGGACCGGTTCGCGGCCGCCGACGTCGCGGACCAGCCAGAGCTCTTCCTGGTTGCCGATGTGCGCCAGGTCCCAGACCAGCGGCGACATCAGCTTCGAGTGCTGGCGGACCAGGTCGTCGTCGTCCACCGCGTCGGTCAGCGCGATGCTGCGTGCCCGCGCCCGGCGCAACGCCCGTTCGACGGCGTCGCGCAGCTTCTCCTCGTCAAGTTCCAAGATCATGATCCAGCCCCGATCTCGATCCGTTGCCCCAGTTCCTCGATCACCCGCTGCGCCAGCACCGGCCCGATGTCGGTGCCGACACGTGACCCGTTGCCCAGTGCCGCGGCGGCCAGGTCGGCCACGGCCCTGCCTGCGGCGGCGATCCGCTGGTCGGCAAGGCCGTAGCGGGCCGCGTGCAGCCACCGGCCGGTGGCCGGTTCCGCGGCGGCCAGTGCCTCGTCGACGGTGGCCTCGTCGGCCATCAGCGCGGCCAGCACCACCGAGGGCACCACCCAGCTGTCGCCCTGCTGGCTGTCCAGGTAGCGGACCTCCAGGTAGCCGCGCGGGCGGACCGGCGGAAACAGCGTGGACAGGTGGTAGTCCAGGTCGTCCACGGTGGGCGGCCGCTCGGGGAGCGCACCGTCGATCCAGTCCGCGAAGCTCATCCGACCGGGTGGTTCCCAACACCCGTCCGGGCGACGGACACAGATCACCGGCGCCTCCAGCGCCCGCCGCACCCAGCGCTCGACCGGGTCGCCGGTCACGGCAGCAGGCCGGGTTCTGGTCGGATCGACGCGGAACATCGTCCGCATCCGGCCGGACACCCAGGTGGCGCACCGGCCGAACGACTGTCGGGAGTTGGCGAAAACGGCGGACAGCACCGGCCCGAGGGCGTGCAGTGCGGCCCAGCGCGCCGCGAGCCGGTCCGGTTCACCGGCGTCGAGACACACCTGGAGGCCCGCGGACGCGCACATCCAGGCCAGCCCGTCCGGCCCGTTGGGCGCGAAGGCGGCGGCCATCGCGGCGTAGCGGGGGGTGTCCAGCAGCCGTCGCACGTCGCGCTGCTGGTCAAGGGCGTGTTCGCCCAGGACGAGGCCCTGTTCGGCCAGTAGTGCGGCGAGGGTGGCGGTGTCTCTCGACACTGTTCTGATGAGCCCGGCCAGGGAAGCGTGCGGTGGTGCGGAGATCTCGACCTGGCCGCCCGGCTCGACGGTAACCAGCGAACCGCGCGGCATCGGCAGGTTCGGGCTGTCCGGGTTGACGGTGAGTGGAGCATGTGTGCCCAGCGCGTCGGAAAGGCGTCGGAGGTCGAGCGGCTGGCACGGATCGACGGCATCGTGCACCGTCCATTCCAGCTCGACGCCGACGAGGCGTGGTGGGCCGTGTTTGAAACAAACAGATGCGACGTACGTCTCAGCGGCCGCACGATCGTGCAGTTGCGAGACGGGCGCCGTGTCCCGTAGCGCGGTCATGTCCCGACCATCCTTGGGGAGTCGTGTTCCGGTTGGGCTGACGATCGACGCTACCCGCGAGGTCTGACACTCGCACGAAGCCAAGGTTGAACACCGGATGTCCGGCAACGAACCCACCGGCGGCGATCGACCGACGGACATGGCCATGAGCAGGCACTCCGCGCTGGTCCCAGCCCCGTGACGGCGATCCTCGGAATCCGATAAGTTCCCAACATCAGGACGGCTCGGGTCACAGACTGGAACGACTCCCGCAAGTTCGGACAAGTCGACGCGCCCGACCCGGCACGTCTGTGGTCCGGCCAAGTCGCTGCCGACGTTTCGGAGGGTGGGCCGCGGTCATGCCATCGGGCACCAAACGAGTGGCGGCGCAACGGAGCGTGTTCGCAGGTCACCGGCGGCTCACCACCTCGCCATCGGGCAGTTGGTCCCGGTCGTTGGCCTTGGGCCGTCGACAACCGATTGGCACCCGCTTTGGGCTGTGGCCAAGGTCTTACGCTGCGGAGCGCGGAGACACCCCGCCGTAGTCGATGACTACCAGCATCCGCCTGGGAAGATGATCACCCACGTTGCCGCGCGGCAGGACTCCAGCAAGCCGCGAGGTTTGCTTGTCCCCGTTGTTTTTGGTTGGCACGCTTCGGCCATGCCATGCCATGCCATGCCCGATCCCTGATTGTGAATTCCGGTGTGGCTTGGGATCGGGAAAGCAGGAAGAAATGGTCAGAAGCCATGCCACGAGATGGTAGAAGCTTCCCGAACCTCAAAAGAAGCCCGACTGGAAGCCGCTCCAGTTGGTCCGGCGGTCCCGTTTCGGTGATGGTAGCTGGCACCTCAGTTGAGAGGCTGCTCCCATTCGTCCAGCGGCTCCCGATCAGTGATGGTCGCCAGGCCGTGGCCACCCTAGAACCAGACCAGAACCAGCGCAACCCGCCGGACGAACGAGAACAGCCTCCTAACCGAGGCGAACTCGCCCAACGAACGCGACCCGCCGGACGAACAAAAGCAGGCTCCCAACCGAGGCGCCTCTTTCGCTTCAGCGGGACCTGCCTCAACACGCGGCATTCCGTCGGTTGCCCAGTCCTTCTGCATCATCCCGATACGGGCCCTCTTTAAAGCGGTTGTTGGGGGTTTGTCAAGGTACTCTTTCCAGCATTGATGGGATGAAGGGGCGGGGCCTCCCGCTCCGGTGGTCCCGAGCGGACACTCGGGTTGCCTAGTCCACACCTGTGAGGAGGCCCCTGTGTCTGAGTATGACGGTAAACAGTTCGTGGGGATCGATCTGCACCGGCATCGGTCGGTCATCGTCCGCCAGGACGCCGACGGTAACCAACTCTCGAATACCCGGATCAGTAACGATCCGGTCGCTCTGGTCGAGGAGATCAGCAAGGCCGGTGTGCACCCGGAGGTGGTGTTGGAAGCCACCAACGGCTGGTACTGGGCCGCGGACGTCCTCACCGACGCGGGTGCCCGGGTGCACCTGGCCCACCCTTCGGGCATCAAGGGCATGAGCCAGCGGCGGGTCAAGACCGACGTCCGCGACGCGACCGATCTGGCTGACCTGCTGCGGATGCACCGGCTGCCCGAGGCGTGGATCGCCCCGCCCGAGGTGCGGCAGCTGCGGGAGTTGGTGCGCCACCGCGCGAAACTGGTCGGTCAGCGCAGCGGGTTGAAGGCCAGCGTGCACGCCGTACTGGCCAAACAAGGCCTGAGCGTGCCGGTCAGTGACCTGTTCGGGGTCCGGGGCCAGGCCTGGTTGGCCACCACGCCGCTGGATACGGCGTATCGGGCCCGGGTCAACAGCCTGTGCCGCTTGATCAGCGAGTACGACTTCGAGATCGACCTGGCCGGCCACCTGATCACCACCCGGTTGACCACCCACCCCCAGTACGGTCCCGGCTACCGGGTGATCCAGCAGATCCCCGGGATCGGCCCGACCCTGGCGGCGGTGTTCTGCGTCGAGATCGGGGACGTGCACCGTTTCACCGGCGCCCGCCAACTGTGCTCGTGGGCCGGGCTGACCCCGAAACACCGCGAGTCCGACACCACGGTGCACCGTGGTCGGATCACCAAACAGGGCTCACGGTTGGTGCGCTGGGCCGCCGTGGAGGCCGCCCAGAAGGTCCCCGGCTCCTGCGCCTGGCTGGCCACTGCCCGCGCTGGGGTCACGCTGCGCCGGGGCCGCAACATCGCCACTGTCGCGGTGGCCCGCAAACTGCTCACCCTGGTGTTCTACGGCCTGCGTGACGGGCACATCAGCGCCCTGAGTCCAGCAGGCCGGCAGGAGGCGGGGTGAGCGGCTCGGTCGTGACCAGACACCTGATCGTTGTTTGTCTGATCCCCTTGTCTGCTCGCCTGGCGGTCAGGGCGTGGTCGTCGCCTTGATTGATCGGTCTGGTCACGGTCGCAGCACACCATGCCCGTCCCAGCGAATGGATGACTGACACCGAGCCTGGCTCGGTCCGCGCTCCGCAGGCCGTTTGTGGAGCACTGGTGAACGCGACCACTCTCTATCTCTTTTCGTGTTTCCCCACGACCCCATAGGTTCCTGGTCGGGCAGGTTGCGGGCCTGTCCAGGATCGCGCGCCCGGTATCGGAGTACAGGCCAAGCCCCTGCGGGGTGGCCTACCGGCCAGCCTGGACACCGACACCTCAGACGCGCGTGTCCGCTAGGAGCCCGGAACCGGGCATAACGACAGACCTACCCAGGTCTGAGGTACTTGACCGGCCCCGCCCCCTCATGGATGACAAACCCCACCAACCGTCACGACAATCGAGTATCGGGGTGATGCAGAAGCCACAACGTGAGGACCAAGCCCCATAGCGGACAGCAAGACGCCGACCACCCTCACGGACAGACCCCAGCGAATTCGGGGACAGCCCGTGACCTACAGGAGTACCAACCAGACGACCATGCTGTGGGCGAGGACAGGTGCTCGCCCGTGATGGCTGACCTGCCCACAACCTCCCGAAGAGGGACGGACTCGTGGCGTGACAGAGCAGTCCAGGCTCCTGCCAACCGCATTTCCGCAGCTCACAGCCCCTAGATACAGACCCCCGCCCAACCCTGGGGGCTACGGCCCTTTTCCAATCTACCGTTGTCAAGCCCCGAATGGGGTACCTACGGGGAAGTTGTGGATAACTCAAAAAGTTGTGCACATGTGGTGGACGCCTTGACAGCCACCAGGGTGACGCGCGCGCAGCGGTCCACGTGGATGGCAATCCGGTTCGTGTACTGGATCGTGCTGCCGTCTGGGTTTGGAAGACGCGGATGCATGAGGATTGGGAGATCGACCGGGGCGGGTCGTGAGTTTCACGGCTGTGTTCGTTGGGCGCGCACAGTCGATGTGGACGACGGGGAGTGAGAGCGATGACCGAACGGACAGAGTGGCAGCAGTTGCGCGACCAACGGATGGCTGAGCCAGGAGCCGTCGATGCCTACGAGGCGGCCCGAGTTGGGTAGGGAGATGCGTGAGCAGCGGGGCTGGGCACAGATCCAACTGGCTCAGGCGTCTGGCATGACCCAGCCGGCGGTTGCTCGGTTCGAGGCGGCGGCACGATCCTGTGCTAGACAGACTTGCCCACGCCCAGGACGCCGAACTCGTGGTGCCGCTCGCGACGCCTACCTCCGCAGCCTGACTCACAGGGCGATGTTGGTCAGGACCAGCACCTGGTCCTGTGTGTACTCCAGCATCGCCGAGCGGACGCCTTCGCGGCCGGTGCCGGAGTCCTTCACGCCGCCGTAGGGCATCTGGTCCGCGCAGTACGACGGCACGTCGCCGATCACCACGCCGCCGACGTCGATGGTGGCCGCCGCCTGGAACGCCGTTGCCACGTCGTGCGTGAACACCCCGGCCTGCAGGCCGTAGTCGGTCGCGTTCGCCTGGGTGCAGGCTTCGGGCACGCTGTCCACAACGGACACCACGAGTACCGGGCCGAACACCTCCTGCCGCACCACGGAAGCCGACAGCGGCACGTCGCGCAGCACGGCGGGCCGGATCGACGTGCCGGTCCGCTCGCCGCCGGCCAGTAGGGTGCCGCCGGCCGAGACGGCCTCGGAAATCCACTTCTCGACCCGTGACGCGGCCGCATCGTCGATCAGCGGGCCGACCTCTACCTCCGGGTCGTGCGGGTCGCCGGTGCGCAACGCCTGTACCGCGGCGACCAGCCGGGGTACGAACCGGTCGGCCAGCGAACGGTGCACGATCACCCGCTGCACCGCGATGCACGACTGGCCTGCCTGGTAGTTGCCGAACAGGGCGATCCGCTCGGCGGCCAAGGCCAGGTCCGCGTCGGAATTCCAGTCGGGGCAGAGGATCGCGGCGCTGTTGCCGCCGAGTTCCATGACGACCTGCTTGCGTGGCGCCGCGTCCGCGATCGACCAGCCCACCGACGTCGAGCCGGTGAACGAGATCACCGGCAGCCGGGGATCGGTGACCAACGCGTGCACGCGGTCGCCACCCAGCGGCAGCACCGAGAAGGCGCCGGAAGGCAGGCCGGCCTCGGCCAGGATCTCGCCGAGCAGCAACGCGGTCAGCGGGGTCGCGGACGCCGGCTTCACCACCACCGGCGCGCCCACCGCGATCGCGGGCGCCACCTTGTGCGCGACCAGGTTCAACGGGAAGTTGAACGGCGCGATCGCCAGCACCGGCCCACGCGACCGGCGCCGCACCACCGCGAGCCTGCCCTCGCCTGCCGCGTCGGTGTCCAGCCGTTGCAGGTCGCCGACCAGTCGACGGGCCTCCTCCGCCGCGAAACGAAACGTGGACACCGCGCGTCGGACCTCGGTGTCCGCCCACCGCAGTGGCTTGCCGTTCTCGGCGGTGATCGTCTCGGCGACCTCGTCGGCGCGTTCGGTGAGCAGGTCCGCGATCCGGTGCAACGCGGTGGCACGCACGTGCGCCGGGCCGGCCGCGAACGATCTTGCCACGGCCGCGGCGGCCGCTACCGCGCGTTCGACCTGCTCGGCGCTGGGGACGGCCACCTCGGCGACCTCGGTGCCGTCGTACGGGTGGTACACGGTCAACGTGTGTTCGCCCTGCTCGGCGTGCCCGGCGATCCAGCACGGGCGGGGTTGCACCTCGATGGTGTCCGCGTCGCTCACCAGGCCACGCTATAAGGGTCCCCCAAACGGCGCAGGGGCGGTCGGTAGAATCGGGGACGGCCGACAGTCGGGATGGTTGGGGAAAGCATTGAGCACAGCGTGACAACGCGTCCGGTCCTGGTGGTCGACTACGGCGCCCAGTACGCGCAGCTCATCGCGCGCCGCATCCGCGAGGCGCAGGTCTACTCCGAGGTCGTGCCGCACACGGCGACCGTCGCCGAGTTGCTGGCGCGCGAGCCTGCCGCGATCGTCCTGTCCGGCGGGCCGTCCAGTGTGTACGCCGACGGCGCGCCGTCGGTGGATCCGGCGCTCTTCGACGCGGGCGTGCCGGTCTTCGGCATCTGCTACGGCTTCCAGGCGATGGCAAGGGCCATCGGCGGCACGGTCGCCCATACGGGTGACCGTGAGTTCGGCCGTACCGAGTTGACCCTGTGCGACGCGGCCGGCGTCCTGCACACCGGCTTGCCGAAACGGCACCCGGTCTGGATGAGCCACGGCGACAGCGTCACGGCGGCACCGGCCGGCTTCACGGTGACCGCCGGCAGCGGGGGCGCGCCGGTGGCCGGCTTCGAGGACCGCGACCGCCGGTTGGCGGGCGTGCAGTACCACCCTGAGGTCGGCCACTCACCGCACGGCCAGGAGGTGTTGCGGCGGTTCCTGCACGACATCGCGGGCATTCGTCCACAATGGACCACGTCGTCCATCGTGGACGAACAGGTGGCCGCGGTCCGCGCCAGGATCGGTGCCGGCAGGGCGATCTGCGGGCTGTCCGGCGGCGTCGACTCTGCGGTCGCCGCGGCGCTCGTCCAGCGCGCCATCGGCGACCGGCTCACCTGTGTGTTCGTCGACCACGGGCTGCTGCGTGCCGGGGAGCGGGCCCAGGTGGAGCGCGATTTCGTCGCGGCGACCGGTGTCCGGCTGGTGACCGTCGACGCGCAGCGGACCTTCCTGGACGCGCTGGCCGGCGTCACCGACCCGGAGGCCAAGCGCAAGATCATCGGCCGCGAGTTCATCCGGGGCTTCGAAACCCCGGTGAACTCGCGGCCGATGAGCTTGCTTGCTTCGCCCTCTCCCGGTCGGTGACACCGACCCTCACGTCCAGGAAGGTCCGCTGCGCGTCGACGGTCACCAACCGGGACAGCCGGTCCGCAGCGACGAAATCGCGCTCCACCTGGGCCCGCTCCCCCGCACGCGGCCGCCCGTGGTCGACGACGAACTTGCCAGTCCAGGCGTCGAATTTAGCGCTTTTTTAGCGCCGCGGCAACCGCCGGGCCGGCCGCCGGACAGCCCGCAGATCGCCCTGCCGGCGCCGATCCTCGGCGCGGACCGCGGCCACCTGTTGGTCCACGATGGACAACGTGGTCCGTAGTGGACGAATGCCCGCGATGTCGTGCAGGAGCCGCCACGACGCCTCCTGGCCCGCAGTGTGTGGCCGACCTCGGGGTGGTACTGCACGCCCCACCAACCGGCATCATCCCTCGACCCACCACCGGCGCGCCCGCGCTACCAGCGGTCGCCGTTGAAGCCGGCCGGTACCGCCGTAACACTGTCGCCATGAGCTCAGTCCAGACCGGGTGCCGTTTCGGCAAGCCGGTGTCGAGGACGCCGGCCGCGTCACACAGGGTCAACTCAGTTACAACCGAGACCCACAGTAACCCGTTGTGGGCCAGCCGTGCCGCCGATCGCCCTTGCCATCGCCTGGAAGCCGTAGCAGATGCCGAAGACC
>CAVPCF010000081.1:0-15399 GCA_963702275.1 Candidatus Melainabacteria bacterium | reverse complement strand
TTGAGGCACGCTGTATCCGCGGTGAGCCATGTCGCGTCCCGCACGTCCGGTAGTTCGAGATACATTCCGCCACACCGGGCACGCCGGATCGATTTCACGTGTGTAGGTCCGTTGAGATAGGAGGGCGCGGCTGTTCAGCCGCGCCCCACCTGGTTCGTCAGGATGTGCTATGCGGTCGCGGGCTTGGCGGCCACCGCGGAGGCGAAGTCGGGGTTGATGCCCAACTGCGCGAGCATGACGCTCACGCCGACGTAGCAGTTGAACTCGGAGATCTTGCCGTCGCGCACGTACCAGAAGTCGCCGGTCGGGATGTCCAGCTTCGCTCCGGTGGGCTGGACCGGGCCGGCGGGCGTCTGCGAACGGCTTGGTGAAGGTGCCCTGGATGGACAACTCGATCGCGACGACGTCCCCGAGGACGGTGACCCTGTGCAGCTCCCGGTGGATGTCGGGCGCGAACTGGGTCATCCAGAGCAGGACGTCACCCAGGTGCTCACCCCGGTACTCCTGGCCGTTGACCATGTCCCTGAAGACACCGTCCTCGGTGAACAGGTCGACGAACGCCTGGACGTCCAGGACGTCACCCTCCGCGTAGTGGTACGCCTTGCGCACGACCTCTTCGACGTTGGTGGTCACTGCGAGCTCTCTCTGTAGAAATCAAATACTTGCTTGACCAACGTTAGGTCGAGGTCGGCGGCCTGTCAAGCAAGCGCTTGAATTTGTTTCGCCACCCGGATCATCCAGCGGCGACCACGAGGTGCGCGTCGGCCTGGACCCGGCGGCGCGCAGTTTTACCCCATCGTGGCGAGAGTTGTCGTTCGTGGCCGTCCCGGCCAGTGGATCAGATGACGCCCGTGTCGCCGCGAAACGCGCCGGCCAGCACGGGCAGCAGCAGCCGTTCGATCTGCTTGGTGGACTTACCCGCGAGTTCGGCACCGATCGGTGCCAGCGCCAGCCAGTTCACCATGCCGGCCGCGCACCGGAGCCGAAAGATCAGCTCCCGCTCCTTGACCGCGGGAAGGTGCACCTTGAGCACCCGCATCGCATCCCTGCGGGTCTCGTCGAACTTGCCGTCCAGCCGGTCCCAGCCAGCCGGTGGATCGGCACCGAACCGCGCCACGGTCCGCATGACCGCCAGGTCATGCCCGCCCGCCGCCAGCGCATCCACCATCGGCCGGGCGAACGCCGCGGCCAACTCCAGCAGCGTCGACCCGGGCGCCAGGGCACTCATCGCCGCGTGCTGAGCGTCCAGGTACCGCGCCAGCGCGTGTTCGGCAGCCGTCTCGCACAACACCTTCAGCGACCCGAAGTGGTAGCTCACCGCGGCGACATTGGCCCCGGCGGCCTCCGTGATCTCGCGCAGCGTCACGCCCTCCGGGCCCCGTTGCGCCAGCAGGTCCAAGGCAGCCGTCAGCAGTTGGTCCCTGGTACGTTGACCAGCTTCACGACGCAGATCCACATTGTTCGCCGGCACAGTCAGAATTCAAGCAGTTGTTTGATATTATGTCAAGCAACAGCCAACGCGCGTACGTCGGTTGCCGGCCTGCAACATGGTCTCATCCTCGATGTCGGATCAGAACTGTTCGGTGAGCCAGGTGCACAGCCTGCTGGTCATCAGTGTGTGTCCTTCGTTGCGTGATGCGACCTTGAACTCGTGCAGTCCGCTGGAGCCGGCGTCCATGCCGTCCACGGGTGCGTAGGGGTCGCTGGGGTCGGCGAGGTCGACGGCGCTGGCAACCGGTACGAAACACACGTCCGGGAACGCGGCGGTCGCCTGATAGCCGGCATCGGCCAAGGCTTGGGCCGCGATCGCGAAACTGTCCAGGGTTCCGCCGGGTGCGCCGTCGAGCGCGGGAATACCGGACGTCTTGACGGTGATCGTCGGCGCCAAGACCCGCAGCAGGGTCGCCACGACCTGCTCGTCGCCCTCTGGTTGCGCCTTGAGCGTGGCACCGGGTCCCAGTCCGTCGCGCGGCCACACCAGGTTGTCCTGGCCGGCTTCGACCGCGTCCAGCCCCTGTCCGTCGCCGCGTCCGTTGGCAACGCCGAGCAGCTTGACCTGCTGCGGGAAGGAGCCGAGGTCGGCGAGCGCGTCGATCAACTGCGTGCGCTTGGGATCAGCCTCGAAGCTCGGGCCGACACCGATGTGCGTCGCGGTGTGCTTCCACAACAGCTCGCGGGCGGCGTCGCTGTTGATCAGCCGCTGCATGGCTTTCATCTCTCGTTTCTTCTCCTCGTCGGCGATCAGGTCGGCCAGGCCGGCGAGGAAGTGCGCGAAGCACTGCAGGCTGATCGGAATCCACGCCCCCCGATGTGGGCTGTCGTAGGAGAAATACGTGCCGACCTCGTGACCCTCCGGCTGGCTTTCCATCAGCGCCAGTGCGTAGCGCGTGACCAGCCCGCCCATGCTCAGACCGCCGACGACCAACTGCTCGTTACCGGCGCGGGCGGCGGTGGCTTTTCGGATGCACTCGATCGCGACGTCGGCGTTGTCGCGGATCGACGCGTTGCGTGAGTCGTAGCCCAGCACGATGACGTCCCTGCCGGCTTCGTGTAGCTGCGTGCCCCAGTAATGCACATCCTCGGCTTCGGATTCCGCCCACAGCGGCCACCACTCCGCCAGGTCGCTGGCGCCACCGCCGAACCCATCGGCAATGATCACCGGTCGCGTCAACGTCTCCCGGCCCGGCACCGGCCACACCCACGCTGTCCCACCGTCCAAGTTCCACACGATCGGCTCAGGTACCCGCGCGGCCCCCTTGCCCTCCTGTGCCGCCCGAGGATTGAACGCCCGCGTCAACTCCCTACCGAGCGCCGCCGCCGCGCTGACGCCGATATCGAAGTTCTCGTCACTCATCGTCTACCTTTCCGTCCAGGATGATGGGAGCCGTGATTCGCACGCGCGACCGTCGGTATTCAGTGGGGAAATGGCCGCTAGGAGCGATCACCGCAGCAGGAGCGGTCGTGTGATTACTACTGGTGACATTATGGCGACAGGAGTCATAGGTCAAGCGGAGAGCGTGTCTCACATGGTGGTCAGCCAGTCTGTTCTCGGTGGTGCCGGCGTACGGAATTACCCCCCAACGGCCCTGAAATTAGGTAGTCCGGACCGCCGCCGGGCTGACGGAATCACGGTTGGTGACCGGCATTTCGCCACCCGGATGGTGGATTTCCACCGAGTGGGGTAATTTTGCGATCTTGCTCGGCGAGGTCCTACTTTCCGGACGCCATTTTGCTGGGTGGCAGCCGGTCTTTCCTGACTGTGCCCTCAACGGAGTCGGGAATCTGATCTTGGTTCGTCGGCCGCCCGCACGCCTACCGTCGGTGGGAGCGCAGGTATTCGATGCTCATGTCGAGCGTCGCCGCCAGCGGGGCCAGGTCGCCGGTCGAGATCATCATGAGCACGCCACCCTGGATGCCGGCCAGGATCGCGGCGGCCGTACGGTCGGCGTCCAGGTCGGCCGAGACCTCACCTGCGGCCTGGAGATTGCGGATTCCGGTGGCGATCTCGCCCTGCCACTGACACATCAGTTGCGCCACGACCGCCTGCCCGCCCGGTGTCACGTGGCCCAACTGCATGATCACCGCGTGCAGCGGGCAGTCCTGACCCTGCTTCCGGTAGCGGGCGACCACCGTGTCGCGCCACGCCAGCCAGGCCGGCCACGACGTGAGGCGGCCCAGCTCTGGCTGCTGGTCGGTGAGCACCCGGTCGGCCTCGTATCGCGCGACCTCCAGCAGCAGTTGCTCGCGGCCGTCCGGGAAGTAGTGGAACAGCTGGCCCTTGCTGCTGCCGGTGCGGGCGCGAATGTCATCGAGCGTGGCCGTGACGCCACGTTCGCGCAGTTCCAGCGCGGCACCCTCGATGATCCGCCGCCGTGTCGCGGTGCCCTTTGATGTCAGCACGGTGCCCCTCCGATTCTGGACTTTCTGGTCCATTTTATCGCGGGCACTGTGGGTGTCGGACCGCTCCACCAAGAAGGGAACCAGTCATGTCCGCACGCCTGTCCGGCCGCACTGCTCTGGTCACCGGCTCGACCAACGGCATCGGGGTCGCCATCGCCCGCGCCCTAGCCGCTGAGGGCGCCCACGTCGTCGTCAGCGGTCGCGACACGGCCAGCGGTGCGAAGGTCGTCGCCAGGATCGCCGAGGACGGCGGGCGGGCCACGTTCGTCGCTGCCGACCTCGCCAAGGGCGCCGGTGCCGCCCGCGCGCTGGCAGACGCGGCCAGCCCGCTGGACATCCTGGTCAACAACGCCGCAATGCTCATCACGCCAGGGCCGACGTCCTCGATCGGCGAGGACGTCATCGACAACGCGCTTGCGGTGAATGTGAAGGCGGCGTTCCTGCTCACCGGTATGGTCGCGCCCGGCATGGTCGCGCGAGGGCACGGCAGCATCGTGAACATCGGCTCGATCAACGGCCTGTTCGGCCTGGCCGGGTCCGCGCTCTACAGCATGACGAAGGCAGCCATCCATTCGCTGACCAAGTCGTGGGCCGACGAGTACGGTCCGCACGGCGTGCGTCTCAACACCGTCGCTCCCGGCCCGACGACGACCGAGAAGACCGCCGCGCTCACCGACCGCATCGCTCCGATGATCGCGCGCATGCCCTCCCGGCGCGCGAGCACGCCGGAGGAGGTCGCGCGGGCCGTGGTGTTCCTCGTCAGTGACGACGCGGCCAACATCCACGGTACGACGCTGTCCGTCGACGGCGGCCGCAGCGCGATCTGACCATACGATCGGGCCGACGCACCCGTGAGTCGTCAGTGGATTCCTGTCCTGCTTGTCTTCTTGACAGTGGTCGACACGTGTCGCAATGTCGTTGGCAACGTTGTCATCCGTCAGTGCTGAGCCGCGCGAGCGACGGAGTTGTCCATGGCGCAGGACCCACCAGGATCAGTTGAAGAGAACGGGCTGTCACGGCGGGGATTCCTGTCCGCCGGTGCCACCCTGCTCGCCAGTTTCGGCCTCGCGACGGTACTGCCCGACGTGGCGGCCTCTGCGGCCAGCGACACACCGCCGACAGGCGCCCCGACACCGGCTGACCTGGCACTTCTGCGGCCGGTGACGGTCTCCTCCACCGACTACGCGCCGACGCCGGCGAAGTTCGCCGTGGACGGACTGGCGGAGGTCGGCGTCCGGGGTTCCGGCTGGCGCGCGGCACAGGGAGATCCACAATGGATGGTCATCGACCTCCAGGCGCCATGCCAGGTCAGCTCGGTCGTGCTGACCTTCGAGGCGAAGCCCGGTGACACCGCGTTCGACCCGAACGGCTCACGCAGCAACACCACCGGTTTCGAGATCCAGTCCAGTTACGCGGTGTCCTTCGCCGTCGACGTGTCGACCGACGGCGAGATTTGGACGACGGTCCACAGCACGACCGCGGGCACCGGTGGGGTGACCACCATCCCGTTGGTCAAACCGGCAGCCGGTCGCTGGGTGCGGTTCACGTCCTTCAGTCGGTCGACGACCAATCCGCTGGGCCTCAACGGCTTCCAGGTGTTCGGCACATCCATGGGCAGTCGGCCGGCCGCGCAGGGCTGGACGAACTGGCCGGCGCAACACCGCAACCCGCCGCCCCTGACCGTGGCCGCCGACGGCACCGTGGCGATCGAGTCCGGCTGGGTGCTGACGATGGACGACCGTGCCCCCAGCCAGGACGGCGCGGTCATTTCCGGACCGTCGGTACAAACCGACGGCTGGGTGCCGGCAACCGTGCCGGGAACCGTGCTCGGCTCGCTGGTCGAGCAGGGCCATTTGCCGGACCCGGTGTCCGGCATGAACAACATGGTGATCCCGGAGGCGTTGTCCCGGCACGCCTGGTGGTACCGGCGGGCGTTCTCGGTCCCGTCCGGTCTGGACACCGGCCCCGGCCGGCATGTGTGGCTGGAGTTCGACGGAGTCAACCACCAGGCCGACGTCTGGCTCAACGGTACAAGCGTCGGCACACTGGCGCATCCCTTCGGCAGAGCGGCCTTCGACGTCACATCGGCGCTGCGCCGCTCCGGCGACCCAGGTGCTCGCCGTCAGGATATCGCCGATTCCCTTCCCCGGCAGCCCCGGCGACAAGGGGCCGGCCGGCCAGTCGTTCGTGGATGCCGGCAACGAGATGTTCCAGAACTCGCCGACCTACGTTGCGGCGTCGGGCTGGGACTGGATGCCCGCCGTCCGCGACCGGGCGTCCGGCATCTGGAACCATGTCCGACTGCGGTCGACCGGCGCCGCGGTGCTCGGTGACGCGCGCGTCGACACCGTTCTGCCGAGTCTGCCCGACACGAACATGGCCGAGATCACGCTCACGGTGCCGGTACGCAACGCGGCGTCGGCCGCACAGCAGGTCACCGTGACCGCCGCCTTCGACAACGTGCGCGTCAGCAGCACCGTCACCGTGCCGGCCGGGCAGCAGACGGACGTCGTGTTCACGCCGTCGGCGTATCCGCAGCTACGGCTGACGAACCCGAAACTCTGGTGGCCCAACGGATACGGTGACGCGAACCTGCACGATCTGAACCTGACCGCGACCATCGCCACCAGGACCAGCGATCACCGGACACTGCGCTTCGGCATCCGCAAGATCGGCTACGACTACGGGCTGCCGATCACCGTGGTGAACGACGTCGCCGCGCAGACGGTCGACGTCCCCTCGCAGCAGGCCCGGTACGTACGTCTCCAGGGCGGCCGGCGGGCCACGGGCTGGGGCATCTCGCTGTGGACGCTGTCGGTGGTCGACAGCGCGTCACCGAACACCGACCTGGCACTGAACAAGACGGCCACGGCGTCCTCAGTGGACAATCCTGGCAACGCCGCCCAGAACGCGGTGGACGGCAACTCGGGCACGCGCTGGTCATCGGCCTACACCGACGACCAGTGGATCCAGGTCGACCTCGGGTCCGTCGTGGCCTTCGACCGGCTGGTGCTGTCCTGGGAACAAGCTTATGCGGCGACTTTCACCGTGCAGGTCTCCGACGACGGCACCGCGTGGACCGACGTCAAGTCCGTCGACAACTCGCCCATCCCGCTGACGATCCTGGTCAACGGCGTGAAGGTGTTCATCCGCGGCGGCAGTTGGGGCTGGGACGAACTGTTGCGCCGGATGCCACCCGGACCGGGTGGACTCGGTCGTCGCGATGCACAGGGACATGAACTTCACCCTGATCCGCAACTGGATCGGCACCAACTATCGGGAGGAACTCTTCTCGGCCGCCGACAGGTACGGCATCCTGGTGTGGAACGAGTTCTGGGACGGCTTCTCCGCCGATCCGGCCAACCACGACAGCTACCTGGCGCAGGCGAAGGACACCGT
Source organism: Candidatus Melainabacteria bacterium (assembly GCA_963702275.1). Taxonomy (GTDB): domain Bacteria; phylum Actinomycetota; class Actinomycetes; order Mycobacteriales; family Pseudonocardiaceae; genus DATEPR01. The sequence continues at coordinate 8,100 of CAVPCF010000081.1, read as the reverse complement.
GTTGCGCTACCGGTACCACCCGTGCCAGGTCGTCTGGTTCGGCTGCAACGAAGGCTCACCGCCCGACGGTGATCGACAGCGCGCTGCACGACACATCGTCACCGGCAGCACGGACCTGTTGTACCAGAGCAACTCCGCGGGCGGCGTGATCAGCGGCGACGGGCCCTACCACTGGCTGGACCCTTCGGCAGTACTTCACCGGCGAGGCGACCGGCGGCAAGGCCCGGCTTCTGGAGCGAGATCGGCATCCCGACCGTGTCGGTCGTGGAGAGCATGCGCAACCTGGTCAGCGCGGCGACCCCGGCTGGCCGATCGGCCCGTCCTGGTACCTGCACGACTGGTCCACGCAGGGCAACCAGGCACCGCAGAGTTACCAGGCCGCGATCGACGCCCGGCTGGCGCCATCGACCGGGCTGGCGGAGTTCTGCCGCAAGGCGCAGTTCGTCAACTACAAGAGCATCCGCGCGATCTTCGAAGCGTGGAACGCCAAGCTGTGGAACGACGCGCGTGGCGTGCTGCTGTGGATGTCGCACCCGGCGTGGCACAGCACGGTCTGGCAGACCTACGACTACGACCTCGACGTCAACGGCAGCTACTACGGCGCACGCAAAGGCTGCGAGGCGCACCATGTCCAGGCGAGCCTGGCGACCTGGCAGGTCAGCGCCGTCAACCACACGCCGATCGCGGTAGCAGCGGCGACCGTCGACGCGCAACTCTACGACCTGACCGGCGCCACGATCGGCGGCCCACAACGGCAAACTGTGGACATCGCGGCATCGTCGGTCACGCAGGCGTTCACGGTGGCGTTCGACGACACCTTGCCGGCGCTGCACCTGCTGCGGCTGCGAATGACCGACAGCCACGGGAACCTGTTGTCGGAGAACACCTATTGGCGTTACCGGGCGGACACCGACATGCGGGCGCTCAACCAGGTGGCGGCGACCAGCGTGTCGGTGTCCCTCTCGTCGTCCGGCAACAGCTACCGCGCGGTCGTGCGCAACACCGGGCAGACCGTGGCCGCGATGGTCCGGTTGTCACTGCGGAACAGCGACGGTAAGGATCGGGTACTGCCGACCCTCTACGGAGACAACTACTTCTGGCTACTGCCCGGCGAAAGCCGGACGGTGACCGTGTCCCCACGCAGGCCGGTGTCGCAACCGAAGCTGCTCGTCGAAGGCTACAACGTACCTGCGATCCTGACCGGCTGAGGATCAAGACGAGCTACGATCGGATCGAAAGTAGGTACCTTCTGGTACGTAGCGCTCCTGGCGGGAGAGACAGATGACGGCCACGGCGAAGACGGCGCGCCACATCGAGCCCGACACGTATGAGGCGTACATGCACGACTGTCCCGCAGTGGCGTTGCTCTCGACGATCAGCAACCGGTGGGTCAGCCTGACGATGTGCACTCTCGGGTCTTACGGCGATCCGATGCGGTACAGCCACATCAGCCGGGAGATCCCGGGCGTCAGTCAGAAGATGCTGACCCAGACCCTGCGCATGCTCGAGCGCGACGGCATGGTGAAACGGACGGTCACGCCGACGGTGCCGGTCCGGGTCGACTACAAGTTGACCGCGCTCGGTCAAGGCTTGTACGGCCTGCTGGCCCAGGTGCGCGATTGGGCCGCCGACAAGATCGGTGAGGTCGACGAGGCGCGGGCGCGTTACGACACCGGCAAGACCGGCCAGTAAACGACCTGCCGCCACACCTCTATTTCCACGGCGGCGGCCCACCTTCGCCGGGGCGACCATCCAGCTCGCCGGGGAGTAACGCACTTTTTAGTGCCTACTTACGAATCGATCGTAACCTGCCTAGTGTAGTGGTCGCAGTGTTCCTATAGACAGAGGGAAGAACGGAAATCATGCGCGCAGCAGTCGTACGGAAGCCCGGTGGACCCGAGGCCGTCGAGGTCTTGGAGGTCCCCACCCCGGAACCGGGTCCTTTTGAAATCCGCGTCAAGGTCGCCGCCGCCGCGCTCAATCCCGCCGACGCCGCGGTGTGGAGCGGGCTCTTCAAGCCGCTGACAGAGAGGTCGAATACACCGGTCTTGGTCTGGACGCGGCCGGTACGGTCGATGCGGTCGGTGTGGGTCTCTCCCTGGAGATCGGAACCCCGGTGATCGCCTTCGACTCCGGCGTGTTCCGCCCGACCAAGGCCCAGGCCGAATACCTGGTGACCACCCTCAACTCCATCGCTCTCGCACCGGAGGGCATGGACCTGACGCTCGCGGCGACGATCCCGCTCAACGCGATGACCGCGTCACTGGCGCTGGACCATCTCCCGCTCCGCCCCCGTGGCACTTTGCTCGTCACCGGCGCCGCCGGAGCCGTTGGCGGCTACGCCGTCGAGCTGGCACGGACACAGGGACTGCGGATCGTCGCGCAGGGGCGGCCCGAGGATGAGCAGTTTCTTCGAGATCGTGGCGCTACCTGGTTCGTCTCGCGCGAGGAGGAGCTCAGGTCCGCGGTACACCGGCTCGTGCCGGAGGGCGTGGACGGCGTGCTGGACGCGGCGGCGCTGGGAGACCCCGCACTGGCGGCTGTTCGCGATGGCGGCATCTTCGTGAGCGTGCGAGGTGACGTGGTCCCGGCACCGCAGCGGGGCGTAGCGGTGCATGTCACCACGGCTGGTCCCGAAGGGACCCGTCTGTCCTATCTCGCCGCGCTCGCCGAGGTCGGTGTGCTGACGCCACGGGTTGCTCAGGTCCTGGACCTGTCGCAGGCAGCAGAAGCCCACGCGCTGCTCGCCAAGGGCGGCCAGCGCGGCCGGATCGTGCTTGTGCCATGAACGAAACCCCCGTTGCCACCGCGGTGACCAGGATCTCCGCTTCGGCGGAGGAGGTATGGCGTGCGCTCGTGGCGTTTCACGAGTATGCGCGGTGGCACCCGATTCTGTCTCTCGACGCGAAACCCGAACAGGCCGTGGCCGGGGCGGAAATTCCGGCCCGCGTATCCGACGGCGACGGCACCGTGCGGGACGTCATCCTGACGATCGTCGATGTCCAGGCACCTCATCGGCTGGTCTGGGAGGGTGGTTCGCTAGACACCGTCCTCGGCAGGCACTCGTTCGTGCTCGCTTCTCAGCCGGACGGGACCACCGAGCTCACCGACTCCGAGGAGTTCCTCGGAGTCGGTGCCGCCGAACTCGTCCCGTTACTCGATCAGCTCAGCAACGACAGCTCCCGATACGGCGCCGCCCTGCGGGCCCGCGTCGAGGGTCGGTGAGCTACCAGACCGAGTCGCCCCGCACGGTCGCTTCGCCACCACCGTCCACAAAGATCACTTGCCCACACAGGTGACGGGCGAGCAGACCGCGAAGAGGTTTCGACAGGCGGATCGGGCCCGGAGTGGATACGGTCGGCGGAAATCATGAGCAAGGGGAAATCCGCGTGGACCAGACGCACCCTGACCAGCCGAAACCCTCCCTGGGGCGGCGCATCCTCATCCGGCCGCTGCTCGCCGTCGTCCATCGCCTGCTCGTGGCCGATCAAGAACACCGGACCTCCCAGTTCGCCGTGCTCGGGGCCGTGAGCGGCCGGGTGGTCTTCCTCGGCGACAGCATCACGCAGGGCGGCCTGTGGGACGAGTGGTTCCCGGACGTCGACGTGCTCAACCGCGGTATCGGCGGCGAGCGCAGCGACCAGGTGCTGCGCCGCCTCGACACGGCCATCAACGAGCCCACCGCGGTCTTCCTGTTCATCGGCACGAACGACATCATGGCGCTCAAGCGTCTCGACGAGATCACCCGGAACGTGGCGGCGATCCTGGCCGGCATCGAGCGACGCGCACCCGGCACCCCGGTTTTCGTGCAGAGCGTCATGCCGCGCGCCGCGCCCTACCGGGACGAGGTGCGCGCGCTCAACCGCCGCTACGCCGATCTCGTCGCCCAGCAGCCGGAGCACGTCCGCTACGTCGACCTGTGGCCGGCGCTGGCCACCGCCGACGGCACGCTCAACCCGGACTTCACCCGTGACCGCCTGCATCTCAACGGGCTGGGCTACCGAGCCTAGGTACGGGTGCTCGAACCACTCGTCGCACCGTTCACCGCGCCCGGAAGAAGGGCTGGTCACCACTCAACCAGGAGATGCACTTCCACGACCTGCGCCACACACACGAGACGTGGTTGATCGAGGACCACGTGCCCCGGATCATGCGGCTCGTGCGGCTCGGGCACAAGCGCAAGGACGTGGATGACCTCTATTCGCACATCACGGATCAGATGGTCGAGGAGACCTGGATGCCCTACAACAGCGGTGGGAGCAGGATGGCGGGTGGACATGGCAGGAAACCCCCGCTGTGGAGCCAGAAGCGGCATGACCTCTTCGGATGCGAGGTTGTGGTCAGGAGACTGTGCTCCCAATCTGCTCCCAAAAATCACCCAACGGCCAGTCGTTGGAGATCAACTAAGCATGATCGACTGGCCGTTTGACCTGGGGATGTAACGATGGTGGGCGATGCAGGGATCGAACCTGCGACCTCTTCGGTGTGAACCAAGGACGCCATAATGCGCCGACCTGCGGAAATGTAACTTCCGCAGGTCGGTGCGGTTCCGTTCAGAGCCGTTGAATGCAGTTCAGGGCCGTTCAACGCGTATGTTTGCTCCCCATTTGCTCCCCACCGTGCTCCCCGGTGGGTCAGCGGCCGAACGCCCACGCGACCATCAGCGGAGACTCGGCCGCCCAGAAGGGGTCGCCGTGATTGCCGACCCGCTGGGTCAGTACGACGTCGGCGTCGCGTCAGCGCGTCCGCCCACCGCTTTGCGTTCTGCAGGAAAGAAGGGCTCCTGTGTGCCGGCGACGAGATAGGTACGGGGGAGCGGGCTGGGCAGCACGCCGGGTGGTGGGTACCCGGCGCCGGGAGAGACGGAGAAGACCGCACCGTAGAGGTCGGGATGGCGAAGTCCCATCGCGAGTGCGAACTCTGCGCTGGCGGACACTCCGCACACCGCCGTGCGGTTGGCGGGTCGGCGTCACGCCGAAGCGCGACCGTACCCATCGGCGGACGTCTCCGACGAAGAAACTCTCATGTTTGGTGAACCGGTCCGGATTGAACGAGGGCGAATACTCCTGAATGCGCACCATCTCGTCCCTGTCGCCCGTCCGGTACGCGCCGACGATCATCGTCTGTGGTACGTCGGCGGCCTCCAGATAGCCGCCCCACTGCGAGATGAGTTGGCCGTCACCAGCGAACACGATCGGTTCGGGCGGGTCTGGCGGCACGTACACCCTGACTCGCCGTCCGCCGTCGTAGTCGAAGGTCTCGGTGACCAGCTCGCCGCGGTCGGGTCGGCCGTTACGGGTTGCGGCCCCGTGACCGGGTCGTCCATGATTCGCCAGCTCGATCCCTCAGTGGTGGCGCGTGATCGGGAAACCACGTGACCGGCGCCAACCCCCGTCCTCGGCGGCCTGGTCAACAGGTACCACCCGCCGCTTGACCAGCGTCCAGCACAATGACGGCCCGGCGACGAGGGCTTGGCGAGCTGTTCGTAGAGGCCTCGGCGTCGTCGGGATTCTCTCCACTCAGGGGCCGGTGTGGATCAGAGACGCCCACAGATCCGGGCGATCGGGATACTCGGCGCGCAGATCGAGCGTGGTCCGCCGGACCGCAAGGGCGGCGTTGTCGGCCGACGGCGTCCCGTCCAGGTGTCGGTAGATCTCGCGGGCGGTGGCGGCCGCGATGTCGTCGGCGATCGGCCACAGGGTGGCGATGACGTGGCGAAAGCCGGCCAACTGGAAGGCGGACGCGAGGTGCAGCGACTCGTCGGCCTGGTTGATGCCCGGGTTCGCCGTCGAGCAGGCGGACAGGTAGGCCAGTTCGGCGTCGGCCAGTCGCAGTCGGCTGATCGCGGACAGCGAGAGGACTCCGTCGTGCAGCCGGATTCCGCTACGGGAGGGCACGATCAGATCGGCATCCACGTGACACGCGAAATGCGCCCAGGTTGATTCGCGCAGTTCGGCCAGGACGGCATCGGTGGTGGCGTGCTCGTCGAGCAGCAGCGGCAGGTCGGGATGGGCGCCATGTAGATGTTCGGCTTCGCCCGTGGTGGCCGGCAGTGCCACCGAGCCGGGGGCGTCCCGGACGGCGACGGTCAGCTGCCGGCGTTCGGTCGTCGGTGGGCGGGACCGGGAGTGGGTCAACGTGCGCAGGGTCGCCGTGTAGGAGGAGACCACGGCGTCCAGCGCGCCCGGTTCGCCCGGATGTCCTGCGGCGTGCCACGGGAACAGGCTGAGCAGATCGGTCGGTATCCACCACACCCGGGGCGTGGCTGGGAGGGCGGCCAGGATCGGGGCGACCGCGACGTCCCACAGCCAGCCGACGATGTCCGGGATGACCCGCCGCTGGCGCAGTGCGGCGGCGAACCCGCTTCGCTGATTGACGTCGATGAGTTGCTGGACCCGCTCCCGCAGCGCGGCGCCGCCGAGATCGGGCAGGCGGACGAGGATCGGATCGTCGGCGGCCGTGACGATGATCGCCTCGCCATGGCGGCGATTCGTGTTGACCAGGACCACCACGCCGTCGGCCGCAGTTCCGGAAACGTCGGCGCGGCAACGGTGTCGGCGCCGATGTCGAGTTCGGCCGCCAGCAGGATGCCCCGGCTGAGTTCGGCCACCTCGACGGCGCCGGCCGGATCGTCGATCGCGCAGTGCGCGGCGATGCTTTCCCGCACCAGCCCGGCGTACTGGCCGATCCGGTACTCGCGGTCCCGCCAGTTCGCGCCCGGCGGCGGACCGACGACAGCAGCGCGGCGGCCGAGTCCAGCAGCGTCGTGGCACGGATGTGGTCGCCGAGCACGGTCGCGACCCGGCCGGCCACGTGGTAGGAGTGCACCCGCTGCGTCGTGGGCGCGGTGGCGGCCGAGTCGGTGACTACGTCGATGACCGGGCCGAGGCGGTCCTCGTTCAGCGGTCGACCCGTGATGGTGGCGAACTGGTGGTGCGCCTGGCCAAGACTCGCGGCCACCACGGCCAGCGCGGGATGGCCGTGCGACAGGCCCGCGAGCGCCTGTTCCTGGAACTCGATACCGCGTCGCGTGTCGGCCGCGTCGGCGGAATACCGGGACCGGCGCTGGTAGACGGTGTTGAGTTCGGACAGGTAGCGATAACGGTCCGGGCGGTCGGCGGGCAGCGTGTCCAGCGCCACGTGGGCGAGTTCGATGGCTCGGTTCAGGTCGGCGATGTCACCGTGGTGTTCGAAGCGCTCCCGATGGGCGGCACTCACCGTCTGGATGGTGATGCTCCTGGTCGGATCGTCGGCCGGGATGGCGGCCAACGCCTGCTTGCCCACCTCGACGGCGCGCGTCCGGTCTGCGGACGCCTCGGTGTGATCTGCCCGGTCCCCGTAGGCGAAGCAGAGGTTCGACAGCGACGTGATGCGCATCGGATGGCCGTCGGGCAGCAGCGCGAGCGCTTCCTCGTCCACGTCGATGGCCTGTTGGAGATCCGTCAGCAGGCCGGTGTGCTGGTAGAGCCGTTGTAGCGCGGGGTTGAGATTGCCCAGCGGGCTCACCCGGTCTAGATGACCTATTCCAAGGGGTGAGGTTGTAGACGTGGAGCGAGGGCGTCCATGATCATTTTGTGACGAACGACCTAGACACCCTCGCGACCGCACTCTACGTCAAGATCGACGACCTGCTCAAAGCCACACCCGAGCTGGTGCCCCGGCGTCCGGTCGTCGGGATCCCGCCCCAACTCGCCGACGCCGAACTGGTCACCCTGGCCGTAATCCAGGCCCTGCGTGGGTTCACCTCCGAGTCCCGCTGGTTGCGTTTCGCCCGCGCCCACATGACCCACCTGTTCCGATACCTGCCCGGCCAGTCTGGCTACAACAAGCGGCTACGCGCCGCAGCGGGGCTGATCACCACTGTGATCCGGGTGTTGTCCGCCGACACCACGCTCTGGACCGACGACGTGTGGGTCGTGGACTCCACCCCGGTGGAGTGCGGCCGTTCGAAGGAGACCGTGAAACGCTCGGACCTGGCCGGCTGGGCCGAGTACGGGTACTGCGCCTCGCATTCCCGCTGGTTTTGGGGCCTGCGCCTGCACCTGGTGTGCACCCTGGGTGGGCTGCCGATCGGGTTCGCGTTGACCGGCGCGAAAGCCG
>CAVPCF010000080.1:0-4452 GCA_963702275.1 Candidatus Melainabacteria bacterium | reverse complement strand
GGGTGATAGGGCCACCGGGCTGCTCATCGCCGACTTCGGTGGGCCAGCCGTGGGGGCCACCGTGGGGCACGAGCTGGTTCCGGCTGTCCGGGACGGTGCCGGCGTCGTGGGCGGGGCAGGTCGTGGAACTGGTGGTGGACCTGGGTTTCGACCGGTCGCAGCCGGGTTTCCAGTGCGAGGGCATGATCTACCGGCCCGACGGCACGCCGGTCAAGGGCATCCACCCGGACAATCGCTGGGTGCGGATCGGCACCCCGGTGTCCGGCGGTGAGGGCGTGCTGCTCTATCTGGAGGCCGCGGCCAACCCGGTGATCATGGAGAACCCGCCGTTCGGCGTCACCCACCTCGGTGACAGGGCCACGGCCGGCACCGACCCGCTGTATCGGACAGCGCGATTCGACCTTGCCGTGTTCGAGCAGGAGGTGGCCGAACTGGTCACCGACGTCGAGGTGGCCGACCAGCTCATGCGCGCGCTGCCCACCGACGACGCGCGCCGCTGGGAGCTGTTGCGCGCACTGGACCGGGCCCTTGACCGCCTTGACCTGAGCGACATCGCGACGCACGCCGGCAAGGCGCGGGCCGAACTGGCCGACGTGCTCGGCAGGCCCGCGCATGCCAGCGCGCACCGGATCTCGGCCGTCGGGCACGCGCACATCGACTCGGCGTGGCTGTGGCCGCTGCGGGAGACCGTGCGCAAGGTCGCGCGGACGACGTCGAACGTGACGGACCTGATGGATTTTCGAATCCCGGTTTCGTGTTCGCGATGTCCCAGGCCCAGCAGTTGGCGTGGATCCCCGCGACCACCCACCCGTCGGTGTTCGAGCGGATCAGGGCCGCGGTCGCGGCGGGTCGGTTCGTGCCGGTCGGCGGGATGTGGGTGGAGTCGGACACGAACATGCCCGGCGGCGAGGCGCTGGCCAGGCAATTCGTCCACGGCAAGCGGTTCTTCCTTGACGAGCTCGGGGTCGAGACGCGCGAGGTGTGGCTGCCGGACTCGTTCGGCTACAGCGCCGCGCTCCCCCAGTTGGTCCGGCAGTCCGCGTCGGAGTGGTTCCTGACGCAGAAGATCTCGTGGAGCCGGACGAACCGCTTCCCGCACCACACGTTCTGGTGGGAGGGCATCGACGGCACACGGGTGTTCACGCACTTCCCGCCGGTCGACACCTACAACTCCGAGTTCTCCGGCCGGGAGATGGCGCACGCGGCCGCGAACTTCTCGGAGAAGGGCGGCGCGACCCGGTCACTCGTCCCGTTCGGTTACGGCGACGGCGGCGGCGGGCCGACCAGGGAGATGCTGGCCCGCGCGGCCCGACTGGCGGACCTGGAGGGCTCCCCCCGCGTCACGATCGAGTCGCCCGCAGCGTTCTTCACCAAGGCCGTCGGCGAGTACCCGAACGCACCGGTGTGGGTTGGCGAGCTGTACCTGGAGTTCCACCGCGGCACGTACACCAGCCAGGCGCGCACCAAGCAGGGCAACCGGCGCAGCGAACACCTGTTGCGCGAGGCCGAGCTGTGGTCGGCGACGGCGGCCGTGCGGCACGGCGTGGCCTACCCGTACGAGCGGCTGGACCGGATCTGGAAAGCCGTGCTGCTCAACCAGTTCCACGACATCCTGCCCGGCTCGTCGATCAGCTGGGTGCACCGCGAGGCCGAACGCACGTATGCGGCGCTGGCCGTCGAGCTCGGCGAGATCATCGACACGGCTCAGACCACGCTGGCCGGTTCGGGCAGCCGGCCGGTGATCTTCAACGCAGCGCCGCACGCGCGGACCGGCGTGCCTGCCATGGGTGCGGGCGCCGCGTCCGCCCCATCTCGCGCGGCCACCGCCGAGTCAACCGACGACGGTTTCTTGCTGCGCAATGGTTTCCTCGATGTTCGGATCGATTCTTCCGGCCTACTCATTTCGGTGCGGGACATCGCGGCCGACCGGGAGCTGATCGCGCCGGGCCGTCGGGGGAACCTGCTCCAGCTGCATCCTGATCTGCCCAACCAGTGGGACGCGTGGGACGTCGACGCCTTCTACCGCAACACGGTGACCGACCTGATCGACGCTACCGAAGTGCGGATCGAACACGGCGCGGTCGTCGTTGTGACCCGCTCGTTCGGTGAATCCACTGTGCGCCAACGACTTTCCCTACCCGCCGGACTGGCCCAGGTGGACATCGAGACCGAAGTGGACTGGCGAGAGAGCGAGAAGTTCCTGAAGTTGGCGTTCCCGTTGGACATCCACACCGACCGCTTCGCCGCCGAGATCCAGTTCGGCCACCTGTACCGCCCGACGCATGCCAACACCAGTTGGGACGCGGCCAAGTTCGAGGTGTGCGCCCACCGGTGGGTGCGGCTGGCGGAGCCGGGCTACGGCGTCGCGCTGGCCAACGACGCGACCTACGGCCACGACGTGACCCGTGCCGCGCGGGACGGCGGCGGCGGCACGATCAGCATCCTGCGCGCGTCGCTGCTGCGCGCGCCGCGGTTCCCCGATCCCGACACCGACCACGGCGTCCACAACTTCCGCCATGCGCTCGTCGCAGGTGCCTCGATCAACGACGCGGTACAGGCGGGTTACCGGATCAACCTGCCGTGGCGGGTGCGGACCGGGAGTGGTTCGGTGGCGCCGCTGGTCGCGGTGTCCGACGACGCGGTCGTGGTCGAGTCGGTGAAGCTCGCCGACGACCGGTCCGGTGACGTGATCGTCCGGCTGTACGAGTCGGGAGGCGATCGCGCCACCGCCCGGCTGACCGCGGGTTTTCCGCTGGCCGGCGCGATCTCCACGGACCTGTTGGAACGGCGCTGGCCGGAGACCGAGGAGTACGTGGTCGACGGCAACGGCGTCACGCTGGCGCTGCGTCCGTTCGAGATCCGCACCTTGCGCCTGTCGCGAAGCTGACGCAACCGGCCCGCCCTCCGGGCGTCTTCTTCGGCAAGGGAGACAACAACGGGGGGAATCATGAAACGCGGTACCGCTCTTCGTGGCGCGGTGACAGCCGGAGTCCTGATCGGACTCACCGTCCTGGCCGCATGCGGCCCGACGACCAACGGCGCACAGGCGCCAGCCACCCGGCCGACCACGGCGGTCACCACGACCACCCAACCGGCCCAGCCGACCACGACGGTCGTCGTGCCACCACCGACCACGGTGCCGATCAAGGCGCCGGCGCCCGTTGTGGCCAAGTTCGTGCCGGCCAAGATCTACGCCGCGATCTGCGGCGTCACGAAACCGCCGGCAACGACCGAGATCTACGCATCCTGCGACAGCACGGCCATACTGCGGCAGGCCACGTGGTCCACCTGGAACAACGAGCACGCCGACGGCAAGGGTCAGTTGGCGCTGAACAACTGCCAGCCGGACTGCGCGCGCGGAAAGTTCACGCTCTACCCGGTTTCGGTTCGTTTCGACACTCCTGGTCAGTCCAAGTGCGGCACCATCTGGGAGCACGTGGTGTTCACGTTCCTCGGCACACCGCCGAACGGCGCGAAGGCCTTGTACTACAACGGCCCGCCGGTCTGGAGTGCATGTACCTGGTGGCTGAACGTGGATCTGCTGATGCTGGACTGGACCGGCGACCGATCAGCAATACGGTACCGGTCAGGCCAGCAGAAACAGTGCTGGAACGTCATCCTAGAGGGAACCGCCGTGATACCGAGGAGATGCCTTGCCGCAGCGGCGATTGGGTGACCTGTTGCGGCGAGCGGCAAGATGCCGGCGAGCACGTAGACTGAGATCAAATCTAGGATTGCATCTGCGGCTCGGCGATCGGTTGACGGGCCGGTCATGTTTCCTTGCACCTCCGCCCCTGAGTCGCCGGGGCCCGGTGGCACCGTTGTTTGGTGATTTGGGCACTGTAGTGTTGACCGCCGGCCGACATCGGTGATGCGCGCGCCGGTCAAGGTGCTGCGCATTGGTGCGGGCCCGACAACGACCTCGTCGCTCCGGACTCGATGTTTCCCGACCACTGTCGAGTCTGCGAATTCGGTGGCGGCCGGGGACCCAGATTGTGGACCTGGGCAGCCACAATGGGATGTTCGTCAACGGAGAACCGTATTCGACGACCGTGACGGAGCAGACATCCGACATCGGACGCTGCTACTATTCGTCGTCCGGTGACGATCGGGAATTCATCGACGATGAATGTCTGGTGTTGTGTAGGATCTGACGGTGCGGATTCCTGGCTGGAAAGTGTTGGAGCAGATGACCGTTGGCGCCACGTCATCGCATTGCTCCTTCCACGTCGACGAGATTTCCAAGAGTGGATGGTAGCGTCCGGCGCTTTCATCTATGTCTAGACACCACGACGCACAACCCCCTCTGATACCCCCAGCATGCGAGAGGACGTATACCGCGTGCCCTTTTGTAATGAAGTATGATGATGCTCGTTGCGCTAGTATTGGCAGCGGCTCAGAATAGTCGATAGGCAAGTCTCTGATCACCGATACTCGATCCTTGCGCACTGC
>CAVPCF010000079.1:0-55944 GCA_963702275.1 Candidatus Melainabacteria bacterium | reverse complement strand
TCGTGCTACGAACCCGACCTGGGGAGCGCTGCTCTACGAGCGGATACCGGCCCGCTTCCAGAACCGGGTTTTCGGCCTGCTGACGGCGGTCTGCTCGGCCGGCCTGCCGCTGGGCGGCATTCTCGCCGGTTCGCTCGTGGCCGTTTTCGGCCTGAACGCGGGGATCCTGACCACCGCGGCCATCGGCGGCGTGCTGATCGTGGCGGCACTGCTGTGGTACCGGCGCGCGGCAGCGCACTCCGACGTGGTGCCGGCGCAGGAGCCGGCCACCGCGTAGCCGGTCAGGCCTGCCGCTCCTGCCGTTCCCGCAACACCTCCGCCAGCGAGGCGACCGTCGGATTGTCGAAGATCAGCCGCAGGGGAGCGGTGATCCGCATCGCCGCGCGCAACCGGGCCATCACCTGACCGGCGTTGATGGAGTGCCCGCCGATGGCGAAGAAGTCGTCGTGCACGCCGAGGCCGGGCATTGCCAGCACGTCCCGCCACACGTCCAGCACGATGCGCTCGGTCGGCGTGGTGGCCTCGGCAGGCGCCGCCGCGGCCACCACCGGGTCGGGCAGCGCGGCGATGTCCAGCTTGCCGTTCTCGGTGACCGGCAGGGTGTCCAGTGCGACCAGCGCGCTGGGCACGAGATGCGGCGGCAGCAACGCCCGCAGCCGATCGCCGATCTCGTCGGTGGACGCGGTGCCCTGCGGCACAACGTAACCGACGAGCATCGCGTCGCGGACCTGCACGGTGGCCGCGGTCACCAGGCCGGTCTCGTGCAGGCACTTCTCGATCTCGCCCGGCTCGATGCGGAAGCCGCGCAGCTTGACCTGACGGTCGATCCGGCCGAGGCACTCGATCACGCCGTCCTCGCGGTACCGGCCGAGATCGCCGGTGCGGTAGAGCGTGCCGCCCGGCTTGCCGAACGGGTCCGGCACGAACCGTTCCTCGGTCAGGTCCGGCCTGCCGACGTAACCCTGGGCCACGCCGTCGCCGCCGATGTAGATCTCGCCGACGCGACCGGGGCCGATCGGCTGGCGGTCCGCGTCGAGCAGGTAGATGGTGGTGTTCGCGATCGGCCTGCCGATCGGGATCAGCTCGTCCGGTGCGGGTGGCGTCGTGCCGGGCTGCCAGGAGTGGGTGGTGGCGAACGTGGTCGCCTCCGTGGGCCCGTAGCCGTTCACGAGTTCCGGTCCTGTGTTGCTCAGCAGCGCGGCGATCATCCGGGCGTCGGCCTGTTCACCGCCGAAGACCAGGCAGCGCAACGACGCGAACGTTTGCGGTGCCTCGGTGGCGAGTTGCTTGGCCAGCGACGTGGTCAGGAACAGCACGTCCACCGCGTTCGTCCGCAGCACCGCCTCGAGGTCGGCGGCGGACAGCACGTCGTCACGCCGGATGCCGACCAGCGTCCCGCCGTTGCACAGGGCGCCCCAGATCTCGAACGTCGACCCGTCGAAGGACAGGCTGGCCGCCTGCGCGACCACATCACCCGGTCCGAAGTGGACATAGTTCGTGTCGCGCACCAGCCGCACGATGTTCCGGTGGGTCACCGCGACACCCTTGGGCCGACCGGTCGATCCCGACGTATACATGACATACGCGACACTGCTCGCGTCCGGAGACGTGTCAGCGGACGCGACGACCGGCTCGGGTTCGCCGTCGAGCAGGACCAGCGGCACGGTCAGCCGGCCGGCAAGGTCCCCCCGGGTCAGCGCGACGCGGACGTCGGCGTCCTCGCACATCATCGTCAGCCGCGCCGCCGGATAGGCCGGATCGAGCGGCACGTAGGCGCCGCCCACCTTCAGCGCCGCCAACACGGCGATCACCCAGTCGTGCGAGAACTCCAGGCAGACCGCGACGGCATCGCCTGCCACGACGCCACGGCCCCGCAGGACGTTCGCCAGCCGATCGGCCCGCTGATCGAGTTCGGCGTAGGACAGGTCATGGCCCGCGCAGCGCACGGCAACGGCCTGTGGCGTCGTCCGCGCCCAGTGCGCCACCAGCTCGACCAGGGTCGCGTCCCGGGGGTAGTCCGTCGCGGTGTCGTTCCAGTCGACGACCACCCGACGCCATTCGTCCGGCCGCAGCAGCGCGATCGCCGCGGTGCTCCCGTCCGGTGCGTCGACGAGATGCTGGGCCAGCAGCAGGTAGTGGTCCAGCAGCCGGATGATGTCCGCCTCGGCGAAGGACTCGGTCCGGTACTTCAGGTAGCCGGCCATTGAAGCGCCGTCGTCGAACACCTGGATCTCGATGTCCAGCAACGATTCCGTGCCGGGCCCGCTGCCGAACGCGAAGGTCACGTCGTCGACGGCGATCGGCGCGGCGAGCACGGGCGGCGCGGCGAACACGGTCTGGAACAGCGGATGGCTGCTGGGCGAGCGGCGGACGCCGAGTTCGTCGATGAGGGTGCCGAACGGCAGGTCGGCGTTGTCGTGGGCGTCCAGTACCGTGTCGCGCACGGCACGCAGCGCGTCGCGCCAGGTTCCACCGGCGGCCAGCCGGACCCGCAGCGGCACCGTGTTCGCCAGGTAGCTGACGACGTCCTGTACCTCCGGCCGGTCGCGGCAGGCGATCGGCGTGCCGACGAGCACGTCGTCCGTTGCCGCGTAACGGCGCAACAGCATGGTGAACGCGGTGAGCAGCACCATGAACGGCGTCATCCGCTGCTGGACGGCCAGCGCCCGGACACCAGCGGCGAGCGAGTCGGGCAGGGCGAAGTCGACGTGCTCGATCGCGCGGGACCGGCCGGGCGCCGCCGCGAAGGGCAGCCGCACCGGCTCGGGCAGCGTGGCCAGTTGCTCGCGCCAGTACGCGAGTTGTTCTTCGTCCGGTATGCCGTCGTCCGGCAGTTCCGGCGCGGGGTCGAGGGCACCCGTTCGGTACGCCGTCAGCAGGTCACGCTGGATGACGGTCAGCGAATGCCCGTCCACCACGATGTGGTGGATCACCAGGATGAGCTGCCACCTCTGGTCGTCGACGCGCATCAGGGTGGCCCGGATCGCCGGTTCGGTGTCCAGCGTGAACGGCCTGCGCTCCGCGGCGTCCCGGAGCTCGTCGAGGGCCGCGTCTCGCTCGACGGGCGGCAGCGCGGTGAGATCGCGCTCGGTGATCGTCGGCTCCGCGTCGATCACCGTGGTGGTGCCGTCGGCATGGAAGAGCGTGCGCAGGGCGACGTGCCGGTGCGCCACGAGCGCGATCGCCCGCCGCAGCGCGGCGATGTCGGCGGGGCCGGTGATCGTGACGTACAGCGGCACGTTGTGCCACGTCGATTCCGGCGCTATCTGCTGCGCCAGCAGGATCTGCTGCTGCCCGACGGTCGGCCGTCGGCCGGTTTGGTTGCCGGTCACTGTCCACCGTCCCCGCGATCTGGTCGGATACCCGTTGGCAGCGTATGACACCGGCCACTCGATTGGCGGGCCGGATTGGTTCTCTGCATCGTTTCGGGCCATTTCCGGGGCATTCCTATTACGGTGGGTAGTCATCCTGTGACTATTCTGCGTATGGTGTGCCTGAATTCGACGTCATACGCTCCAGTTTGACTTTTCGGTACGAGGGGTGGGCGCACGTGGCAGAAGGTCCCGGGGTGACCGCATTACCACGTCCGGTGGGTCATGGATCGATCGAGAGACGCACCATTGCACCGAATTGTGCCGCCGGCGCGGTCGCGGAATGAAGGAAGTTGGCCGATGAACGACGAGATCCGTGCATTCATAGTCAAAACCGTCCTGGACATGGACCTGGGCTACGAGCCCGGGGAGATCCTGGACGACACAGTCCTCGGACCGGAGGGCTTGGATATGGAATCACTCACGATGGCCGAGTTGGCGGTCCGCGTCGAAGACCAGTTCGGCGTCGAGTTCGGCACCGACGAGGCAGAGCAGCTCGCCCTGATGACCATCGGCGAATTCGTCCGGACGGTGGCCGACCGGGTGGGGCGGGCGAGTGTCGGCCAATGAGACATAAGACGGGTCGGGCGGATATCGGGGCATCGGACCCGAACCGGTGACCGCGACGGTAACCGGCATCGGGCTGCTGACGCCGGTCGGCCGGGGGATCGACGAGGTGTTCAACGCGCTCTGCACCGGGCGTTCCGGGCTGCGCGAACCGCCGGCTGAGCACCCGGTTGGCAAATCCGTTCAGGTCGGCGGCTTCCTGCCGGAGATCGACACGACGGCGATACTGGCCGGGCCTGAGGCGACCACCCTGGACCGGGTCGTGGTGCTCGCCCTGCTCACCGCGCAGGACGCGCTCGACGACGCCGGGATCGTGGTCGGGCGCGATGTCGAGCCGGAACGCGTCGCGGTCGTCATCGGCGGGGTCGGCGGGATGGCCACCATGGAGCGGCAGGTGCTGCGCCGCGCGGCGCGTGGACGCGCCGGGGTCAGCCCGTACCTGCTGCCCGGGATCCTGCCGAACATGCCGGCCGCGCGGGTGGCGATCAGGTTCGGCATCCGGGGCTACAGCTCGTCGATCGGTACGGCGTGCGCGTCCGGCGCGCAGTCGATCGCGGACGGGCTGCGGCTGATCCGCGACGACCTCGCCGACGTGGTGCTGTGCGGCGCCAGCGAGGCGCCGCTGTTCCCGACGTTCGCGGACACCTTCACCAATGCCAGGGTGCTGGCCCGCGGCTGGGCCGACCCGACCGAGGCATGCCGGCCGTTCGACATGCGCCGCAACGGTTTCGTGCTCGCCGAGGGCGCCGGGCTGCTGGTGCTGGAACGGACCGGTCACGCCGACGCGCGCGGGATCGCCGGCTACGCGGACGTGGTCGGCTGGGGCGCCACCACCGACGCCTACCACCCGACCACGCCACGGCCGGACGGTTCTGGCGCCGCCGGCTGCATGCGCCGCACGCTGGCGGACGCAGGAGTCGAGCCGGCCGAGGTGACCTACGTCAACGCGCACAGCACCGGCACGAAGGTCGGCGACGCTGCGGAGGCCGCCGCCATCCGTGCCGTCTTCGGCCAGGACACGCCGCCGGTCAGTGCGACGAAGGCGTTGACGGGGCACATGTTGGGCACGTCCGGCGTGGTGGAGGCCGCGGCCTGCGCGCTGGTGGCCGGCCAGGGTGTCGCGCCGCCGACGTACAACCTCGACGACCCGGACCCGGCGTGCGCCGTCGAGCACATCCGCAAGGCACCGCTGGCCGTCCAGGCCGGGTGGTCGCTGAGCAACTCGTTCGGCTTCGGTGGCCAGAACGTCAGCCTGCTGTTCGGTCCGCCGAGCACCGCCGCACACCGTGGAGGCTGACCGGATGGCGGACTCGTTCGCGCGGAAACGCCTGCTGGGCATGGTGTCCGGCGGTGTGCTCGCGCAGTGCTGTTACGCGGCGGCCGAACTGGGGGTCGCGGACCTGCTGGCCGGTGGCGCGCGCCCGGTCGCGGAACTGGCCGCCGAGTGCGGTGCCGATCCGGTGGCTCTGGACCGGCTGCTGAGCGACCTGGCACACTTCGGGCTGTTCCGGTACCGCGGCGCCGACGGCTACGCCCTGACGTCGGTCGGCGAACTCCTGCGAACCGACGTGCCCGGCTCACTGCGGCAGACAGCGATCATGCACGGCGAGGAGGTGGCCCGTGCCTTCGTCGCGATCACGCACACGCTGCGCACCGGGCGACCGGCCTTCGACGAGGTGCACGGCCTGCCGTTCTACGACTACCTCAACGATCATCCCGTCGTCGCGAACACCATGGCCGAGGCGATGGGCACGGTCGGCCCGCCGCCCGTCCTCGCCAACTACCGGCCACTGGAGCGTGCCGGCACGGTGGTGGACATCGGCGGCGGCGACGGTGGCCTGCTGGCCGCCGTCCTCACCGCGCACCCGACCCTGCGCGGTGTCCTGCTCGAACTGCCGGGCGCGATCCGGGCCGCGCGCGCCAGGCTGGCCGACGCGGGCCTGCTCGACCGGGCGGAGCTCGTCGCGGGCAGTTTCTTCGACGACGTGCCCCCCGGCGGCGACGTGTACGTCCTGGCGCGGGTGCTGCACAACTGGGCCGACGAGCACGCCGTGGCGATCCTGCGGCGCGTCCGCCAGGTCATGACCGACCAGGCGCGGCTGATCGTGCTGGAGCGCTTCAGGTCGGAAGACGGCGGCTCCGTCACGACCGCGATGGTGGACCTGCTCATGCTGGGCCTGCTGGAGGGCCGGCAACGCACCGAAGACGAGTACGTCGCACTTCTGGACCAGGCCGGCTTCAAGGTCGTCGCGGTGGCACCGCCCGCGGGCGAACCGGACGACCGGCTGATCGAGGCGATACCGCGTTGAAACGGAGAGACCTGATGGCCGAGTCCACCGTCGTGCCCGCGGTGTCGTTGAAGCCGCTGCTGTCCGAAACGGGACGGCGTGACCCGTTCCCGCACTACCGGCGGCTGCACGAGGCCGGCACGGTGTGCCGGGTGGCCAGCGGCGAACCGCAGTTCGACTTCATCGTGCACGGCTTCGAGGCGACCAGCCAGGTCCTGCGGGACTCGGTGTTCCACGTCATGGACGCGGACTATCCGGACCGGCGTGCGGCGCCGTGGCGGGACCACCCTGCGCTGCGCACGCTGCTCTCGTCGATCTTCTTCACCGACGGCCCCGACCATGCCAGGGTGCGGCGCGCGTTCAGCTCGGTGTTCACGGCACGCCGGGTCGCCACGCTCGAGCCCGCGGTCGTGCGGCTGATCGATCAGCGACTCGACCGGCTCGCGGAATTGGGCGCAGAGGGTGAACCGGTCGACTTCATGTCCGAGTTCGCGCTGCCGCTGCCCAGTGACGTGATCGGCGAACTGCTCGGCGTGCCGGTGGCCGATCGGCCCTGGTTCCCGGAGCGGGTGCGCGCGTTCGGCGCGATCCTCGATCTCGGCGCGGGGGCGTGGGGCTACCTGCGGGCGGCGGACAAGGCCGCTGGCGAACTCACCGCGTACTTCGCCGAACTCGTTGCCACGCGCCGGGCGGACCCGCGAGACGACCTGATCTCCGCGCTGGTGGCGCAACAGGAGGAGGTCGGGCTGGACGACCAGACCCTGATCGCGAACCTGCTCACCATGTTCAACGCGGGCTTCGTCACCACGACACACCTGATCGGCAACGGGCTGACCCTGCTGCTGGACCGGCCGAACCTGGCCGACGCGCTGCTCGCCCAGCCCGACCGCGCGCCCGCCTACGTCGAGGAGATCCTGCGCTACGAGCCGCCGACCCACTTCAGCATCCGTTGGGCCACCGAGGACACCGAGATCGACGGCACGCCGATTCCGGTCAACAGCCGGATACTGGTCCTGCTCGGCGCGGCCAACCGGGATCCGCGCCGGTTCGCCTGGCCGGACGTGTTCGATCCGATGCGCACGGACAACCAGGTGCTGTCCTTCGGCTCAGGCGTGCACTACTGCCTCGGGGTGGCGCTGTCCCGGCTGGAGGGCCAGCTCGCGCTGCCGATGGTGTTGCGGCGCTTCCCGAAGATCGCAGTGTCCGGCACGCCGGGGGAGCGGAAGAAGCTGATGTTGCGCGGCTACGACCGGCTCGCGGTGACCCTCGGGTGACCGCGCTGGCGGGCGTGTCGGCCTACCTGCCGGAGCACCGGGTGACCATCACCGAACTGGCAGGCGAACTGCTGCTGAGCCCGGCGCATGTGCAGGTCCTGCAACGGAAGTACGGCATGCGCGAGGTGCGGCGGCGGGCGCCCGGCGAGACCGGCACCGACCTGCTGGTGTCCGCGGTGCGCGCGCTGGCCGAACTGCGCGGCCGCGAGCGGCTGGTCCGGTACGTGATCTACGCGCGCGGTGTGCCGGTCGCCGTGCCGTTCCCGGTCAACCCGGTGCACGAGCTGTGCGATCGCGTCGGCCTCGGGCACGCGCTCCCGTTCACGGTGACGCATCAGGCGTGCGTGACCAACCTGCTCGCGATCGACCTCGCCGGCAGGCTGCTGGCCGCCGACGGCGACCAGGACGCGCTGGCGCTCGTCGTCGCGGGGGAGACCGTGTTCACGCAGGACGCGGAACTCCCGCCGGAAGCCCGGATCTTCGGCGAGGGCTCAGGTGCCTGCCTGGTGTCGGCGCACGGCAGGCGCGACCGGGTGCTCGGCTACGCGTGCGAGCAGCGCGGCGACCTGGACCACTGGGCACCCGGCGGGACCGACCATGCCGCGCGCTTCGCCAAGGCGTACCGCGGCACGCTCTGCGACGTGATCAACGCCGCCGTCGCCGCGGCCGGACTGCGACTGTCGGACATCGCGTTGTTGTTGCCGCACAACGTGAACGTCGTGTCGTGGCAGCGCGTGTGCGCCCAGCTCGAGTTCCCGGTCGACCGCGTGCTGCTGGACAACGTGGCGCTGGCCGGCCACGCGTTCGCCGCCGACCTGTTCCTCAACTACCGTCTTGCCGTGACGCGAAACCTGTTGGACACCGGCACCAACTACCTGGCCGCTGCCGCGGGCTACGGCGCCACCTTCGCCGCGATGGTCCTCCAACACTGATGTTCACCACGAAACCACCCACCCGCCTCACCCTGGTGCGCGCCGCTTACCGGGCCTTCGACGAGCACTCGCCGCTCGCCAAAGAGCCGACGTTGCCCGGCTACCTGGCCGACATGGGCAGGCCGTTCGGGATCCGGCTGCGCCCGGAGCCGTTCACCTCCGGCCACAGCCACGGGGAGATGGCCGAACCACTGCTCGAGGAACTGGACGACGGCAGGCCGATCGACGTGCTCGTCCTGGCCGAGCGGATGCACGACGTGCGCCCCGGCCGCGCCACCGCGACCTACCTCGGCAGTCGCGTTCCCGGTGCGCCACTGGCGTTCGCGGTGTGCGACCAGGGTTCCGCCGCCCCGTTCACCGCCCTGCGGCTGCTGGACGCCTACGCGCGCAGCGGTGTCTGCGCACGAGCCATGCTGCTCGTCGTCGAGCAGGCGACCCTGCACTACGACCCGATCACCCCGGCGCGCCTGCCCGACCGGCACACCGCCGTGGCCCTTCTGCTCGAAGCCGGTCCCACGACGACGATCACCGTGCGCCAACGCGTCGGTGAGGAGTCCGAACTGGACAGCCTGTGTGAACCGGATTCGTTCGTGTTGCGCGGCAACCGCGGACTGCCGCTCACCGGGCTCTGGTGGGAACTGGCGGCCGGCCTGGACAAGTGGGTCGCGCAAGGGAAGCGCGTCGTGCTCGCCGACCACGATCCCACCGTCGGCGTGCTCTCGGTGGCCGCGATCGACCTCGGAGGAAGATGACCATGGACATCCGCGACAACGACACCCGCGCGCTGCGCTGGTCCGAACGGATGGTGGCGCGGGTCACCAGCGAGCATCTCGACAGGCCGACGCCGTGTACCGAGTGGACACTGCGCGAACTGCTGGTCCACATGACGGGCAACAACAACGGCTTCGCCGACGCAGCCGACGGTCAGCCGGCAGATCCCGACGTCTGGACCGGTCGCACGGTCGGCGACGACGTGGTCGGCGAGTACCGGAAGTCCGCGCAACGGGTCCACGCCGCGTTCGCGGCGGACGGCGTGCTGGAACGCAGGTTCGACGTGCACGGCTTCGGCTCGTACCCGGCGACCACCGCGATCGGCATGCACTTCGTCGACTACCTCACGCACGGCTGGGACGTGGCCAGGGCCATCGGCGCCCCCGACGAACCCGACGCCGACCTGTGCGAAGCCGTCCTCGAGATGGGACGGCGCTGGCCGCAGAGCTCGTGGGGACCGGGTGCGCCCTTCGCCGAGCAGGTGACGGTTCCGCCGGACGCGTCACCTCAGGACCGGATGCTCGGCTTTCTCGGCCGGTCACCTACGCCATGACGGCGCGGATCGCCGCGGTGAGCTGTTCGGGTTGCGGCTGGACGGCGTGGTCGAGCTGGCGGGCGAAGGGCAGCACGGCGCCGTCCGGCCGGGTGACCCGCCGTGGCGGCGCCACCAATGGCAGCGCTTCGGCGGCGCTGGCCAGGATCTCCGCGGCGAACCCACACATCCGGTTGGAGTCGTCGATCACCACCAGCCGCCCGGTCTTCGTGACCGACGTCCCCAGCGCGGCCCAGTCGAACGGGTAGACGGTTCGCGGATCGAACACCTCGACGGAGACCTCGCCCGCCAGTTCGTCCGCCACCGCCAAGGCGTCCTCGACCAGGTGCCCCAGCGCGACCACGGTGACGTCCGTACCGGCCCGGTGCACCCGCGCCGACCCGAGCGGCACCGGCGCGAGTTCGCCGATGTCGATTGCCTCACGGCTGCCCATCGCCGACGCGGGCGCGAACACCACGGTCGGATCGGGGTCCTGGATCGCGGCGCGGAGCAGGCCGTAGGCGTCGGACGGCAGTGCCGGCACGACGGTCTTCACACCGACGTGCGCGAGCAGGCTGTAGGGATGGTCGGAGTGCTGCCCCGCCCAGCCGTCCCGCGACCCGGACGACGGCACCACGTAGGTCACCGGCACGGACAGCTGGCCGCCGGTCATCAGCGCGAGCTTGTGGGCCTGGTTGGCGATCTGTTCGAACACCAGGAACAGCAGCGACGGTATCTGGAACTCGATCACCGGCCGCCGGCCCGCCAGCGCCGCACCGATCGCCATGCCCGCGAACCCCTGCTCGGACAGCGGCGTGTCCACGATCCGCGTGGACCCGAACCGCTTGTGCAGCCCCAAGGTCAGCCCAGCCATGCCGGCCACGATGTCCTCACCGAACACGCACACCGACGGATCGTCGGCCAGTTCGTCGGCCAGCGCCATGTTCAAAGCCTTGGCGTAGGAGAGTTTTCTCACGCCGACCACCCGGCTCGGCCACGAAGCCCACTGGCGTAGAGGTAGTCCTGCGCGCCGGCCGGATCCGGGTGCGGGCTGTCCAGCGCGAAGCGCACCGCCTCGGTGAGCAGGTCGTCGATCTCGGTGTCGATCCGTTCCCGCGCCTCGGTGGGGATCTGGGTGGCGGCGCGGGTGAGCGGGTCGCGCAGCCGCCAGCTGTCGATCTCGGCGTCGGTGCGGTAGGCCAGCCGAAAGTTCTTCTCCATGGTGTGGTGCCCCTCGAACCGGTAGGTCGAGCATTCGAGGAAACTCGGCCCGCCCCCGCCCCGAGCCAGCGCGACGGCCTCGCCGGCAGCCGCCAGCACGACGTCGACGTCCATACCGTCCACAGTGACCGCCGGAATGCCGAACGCCTGCGCACGGCCAACGACGGTGCCGGCAACCGCGGCGCTGATCGGCATGGTGGTGGCGTACCCGTTGTTCTCGCACACGAACAGCACCGGCAGCCGCCACAGCGCCGCCAGGTTCATGGCCTCCAGCAGCACACCCTGGTTGAGCGCCCCATCGCCGAAGAACGTCGCCACCACCTGACCGGTGCTGCCTTGCTGCGCCGCCCACGCGGCACCAACGCTGATCGGCGCGCTCGCCCCGACGATCCCGTTCGCCCCGAGAATGCCGAGACCCACGTCGGCGGCGTGCATGGAACCGCCCCGCCCCCGGTTCAATCCCGTGTCCCGCCCGGCCAGTTCGGCCAGCATCCTGGCTGGATCGGCCCCCTTGGCCAGCACATGGCCGTGCCCACGGTGAGTGCTGGTGATCAGGTCGTCGGCGCGCAGTGCGGCGCATACCCCGACCGCGACAGCTTCCTGGCCGATGTAGGGGTGGATGCCGCCGACGATCTCGCCTGCCTTGACCAGGTCGAGTGCCCGCAGTTCGAACTCGCGGATCAGCCGGATCATCCGGTAGCGCCGAGCGTGGGTGTCCAAGGGCATTCCGGGTGTCACCGCCGTTGCCGGTCGCGGGGATTGGGCCGGTGACATGGTAGTTCGTGCGGTAGCCGAAAGTGCTAGTCGCCACCGGAATCGGCCGCGTGCGGGTAGGCCGGTGCGCGGTGTTGGAAGGTCAGGATCGCCGGGTTCTGGATGATTCCGTCGCGGATCTCGATGGCGCGTCGGATGGTCTCGTTGGCGTCCCAGGCGTCCCGTCCGGCGAGGACGGTCCGCAGGTGCGGGAGCAGTGCCTCGCTGAGCTCCCAGGTGGCGGAGTTCCACAGGTAGGACGGGCTGTGGTCGACGGCGTAGTACAGCACGTTGTCGCCGACGACGAAGGTCGGTTGGGTGAACGAGGTGGGCCGTGCCCAGCCGAAGCCCATGCCCTCGTCACAGGAGACGTCGACGATGAGGGTGCCCGGCGCGAGGGTGGCGATGTCGTCGTCGATGAGGAAGGTCAGCGGCGCGTCGGTGTCCTGAAGCACGCAGTTGACGATGATGTCGTGCTCGGCGAGGAATCCGGCCAGCGGAACGCGCCCGTTGTCGACGACCAGCGAACTGCGGCGGGGGTCGGCGTGATCATGGTCGAAGTGCAGCATCTCGGCCGAGTGGATAGGCGATGCGACCGCGCCCAGTGCCCGATTGGTGAGGATCTGCACGTCATGTACGCCGTGCGCGTTCAGCGCGGTGACCGCACCACGGGCCGTTGCGCCGAAGCCGAGGACTGCTGCGCGAAGTCGGCGGCCGTAGTCGCCGGTCTCGCCGGCTAGCTGCAGGGCGTGCAGGACTGAGCAGTAGCCGGCCAGTTCGTTGTTCTTGTGGAAGACGTGCAGGTTGAACGTGCCGTCGGCGTGCCAGTGGTTCATCGCCTCGAAGGCGATCAGCGTCAGCTTGCTGTCGATGGCCAGTTGGGTGAGCTTCTCGTCCTGGACGCAGTGCGGCCAGCCCCAGAGGATCTGTCCGTCCCGCAGGTCGGCGAGGTCCGGTGCCAACGGCTTGGGCAGGAGGATGATGTCGCAGTCCGCGATCAGCTGTGCGCGCGAACGCAGCCCGGCGACGTCTTTCTCCAGTCGTTCGTCGGAGATGCCGAAGCGTTCGCCGTAGCCGTGTTCGAGGTAGATCCGCTCGCGCAGATCGGCGTCGATGCGGTCCAGGTGCTGGGGGTGGATCGGGAGCCGGTGTTCGTTCTCTTTCCTGGACCGCGACAGGATGCCGAGGCTGAGCTGGTTCATGGCTGCCTTTCGGTCGATGTCGCCGAAAGTCCGGAGCGATGGTTTCAACCTACTACAGACTCTCTTGTCGCTGCTGGCCGCCCTCGGTAGCGGCCGTCTGGTTCACGGCGACGTGACTGGCTGGTCCGCACGATTTGGGCTTCTCCATCACCCCGATCCCGTATTGTCGTGAAACGGTTTCTGGGGTTGTCAAGGCGGGAAAGATGCCTTGACAACCCCAGAAACCGTTAAGAGCGGCCAGGATCGGGGTGATGGAGAAGGACTGGGTGACTTTGTGGCGCGGGGTTTCCGATCGGTCCTTTATGGGCTTGGGACGCGGCGAGTCGGTGTCTCCTCGCGTTCGCTCAGCGGGTGCGGTGTGGTGGGTTCCCTGGTTGAGGGAGTGCCCCTGTTGGGTGCCTGCTCTTGTTCGCTCGGCGGGTTACGTCTTGTTGTCTCACCACAACAGCCAAACCGCCGGCTGCCGGACTCACTTCAAACAGGCCGCATAGATCTCAACAGTACGCCGAGCAATAGCATCCCACCCGAACTCCCGAACCGCCCGCTCCCGCCCCGCAGAACCCATCGCAGCAGCACGACCAGGATCATCAACCAACTCATTCAGATGCCGAGCAAGCGCCGCCTCGAACCCAACAGGATCCTCCGACGAGTAGTGCGCCAACAACCCGGTGACCCCATCCGCGACCACCTCAGGAATCCCACCCACATCACTGGCGACAACGGCAGTCCCACAAGCCATCGCCTCAAGATTGACGATCCCCAACGGCTCATACACCGAAGGACAAGCAAACACCGCAGCATGAGTGAGAAGCTGAATCACCTCACCACGAGGCAACATCTCAGGAATCCAGAACACCCCGGTACGGCTGGCACGCAGCGATGCCACCAGACCACGGAACTCCGCATCCAGCTCAGGAGTATCCGCCTCACCAGCACACAACACCAACTGCGTACGAGGCGACAACGCGGCAGCAGCACGAACCAGATGCGGCACCCCCTTCTGCCGAGTGATCCGCCCAACGAACAGCACATACGGCCGACCAGGATCGATCCCATACCGAGACAGCGCGTCGGTACCCGGATCAGGCGCATACAACGCCGTATCGATACCGTTGTGCACCACATGCACCCGCTCCGGATCGACATCCGGATAAGCCGCCAACACGTCCCGCCGCATCCCGGAGCTGACCGCGATCACCGCGTCAGCCGAAAGATAGGCGTCGCGTTCGATCCATGATGACACCTGGTAGCCGCCGCCCAACTGCTCAGCCTTCCACGGGCGCAGCGGTTCCAGGGAGTGCGCCGTGATCACGTGCGGGTGACCGTGCGCCAGCTGAGCCAGATGGCCGGCCAGGTTCGCGTACCAGGTGTGGCTGTGTACCAAATCGTGGTCGCGCAGGGCGTCGGCCATGGACAGGGAGATGTCCATGGCGCGCAACGCGGGCTGCTGGTAGTCCCGTCCCGCGGTGTGCCCGTGCGCGTCGGGGCGGTCGGCGCCCCAGCAGTGCACGTCCAGGTCGACCAGTGGGCGCAGGGCGCGCGCCAGGAACTCGACGTGCACGCCTGCGCCGCCGTACGTGTCCGGTGGGTACTCCCTGGTGACCAGGCCGATCTTCATACCGTGACCCCTACTTACTCTGTGCGAGCAGGCTGATAATGGCTACCGCGGCGGCGATGAGTGACAATAGTAGCGTTACTCGCTGTAGTCGGGTGTTGGACAGGGACTGCCGCAGTTCCGCTGATGCTCGAATGCTCGCTGTGGTCGCGGCGGTGTCCTCGGCCAGGTGGCCTGCTCGATTCTTCAGTGTTTCGAAGAAGAACTCCACGAGTTGTCTTGGTGGATGCTTCTCACGGAACGAGTCCGAGTAGGACGACAGGTCCTCGCTGTATTCGGCAAGGCCCCAGCGGAATCTGTGCAGGTCCGTTGTCAGGTTCCGGAGATCGGTTGTCACGGTCGCGGCGTCCAGTCCGTCGCCGATCAGGTGGCGGTCCAGTTTTCTGGTGTCGCGTACGGTTCGGTTTATGCGCCGCCGTTGGCCTGCCTTGTCGCGTAGGTGTCCGATGCCGTTGCTGTAGGTCGACAACAATACTACCGCCGCGTATCTTGCGGCCAGCGCCGCCTGTTGATCGCCGAACTGTTGCATGAGATGCGACGAGGAATCGGCGATCATGTCGCTGCGCCGGGCCGCCAGGGTGATGGTGTTCTCGCTTTCGTAACGGTAGGGCCAACTGCTCAGGCTGAGTGCCCAGCCCGGGGGATCGGTGGCCCGCCACACCTCGCTGTTGTACGAGAGGCCGGGCGGCTCCAGCCAGGCGGGCGCTTCCCGCTGAAACGGGAGGCTGTCCTGGGTGAACAGGATCCGGATCACCGGCCGGTCGGCCAACGGGTTGGCGGCGAACCGGCCGGGAAACCGGTCGGAGAACCAGGCCGCGCATTCTTCCTCGCAGCGCCGGATCAGTTCCGCGCAGGCCTCCTGTTTCTGGCCGCGCACGTCGACAACGCTGTAGCCGAGGCTGTAACGGGCAGGCCGCGCCCACGGCATTCGCTCCCGCAGGCGGGCCGCGCCGCCGTACACCCGGACATGCAGATCCCGAAGGCGGGTGCGATAGGACTCCCGCAGTACGGCCGACAGGTCGCCAGCCGCGTCCCTGAGGGTGAACGTGCCCACCACCATGGCCACCGACGGTGCCAGATAGTCCAGCCGCAGCCATACCGCGGCAACGCATTTCGGCAGTGTCGCGTCGTAGTGACCGCCGTCCACCACGACGTGCTCACCCGGCTGGCAGATCAGACCCAGATTCTGCCAGCCACCGTGCGCGCCGCGGCGACTTCTGGTCAGCTCCTCGATCCACTGGTGCCGCCGTTGGGCATGCTCGCCACCGAGATTCTCCAGCACCTTGTAGAGGGCCGACACCGTGGACGGCGTGAACGCCTCAACGAAGACCAGTCCGCCGACGTTGACCTGCTCGGCCGATGGCAGGCGGGTTTCCGCGTTGGCACGGATGTCCCAGTCCGCCGCCCACAGCTTGTGATGTTCTTCTGCTTCGCGCTTCAACGTTCGAATGGTCGGTCGTGAGAACCACCAGACCCGATCGGATCTGCCCGCCGCCGCGTTGTTGTCCGTTCGCTCGCTGCCGCGGTTGGTCTCCGGCTCCGTCATGGTGGGCCGTCCAAAATATTGCTGATCGCGAGCTGACGGAGGTCACCGACAGCCGGAGCTGTTGTCCTTTCTGGAGGGTTGACAGGGCGGGGCTAGCGAATCGTCGACGTGTGCCGGCTCAGGTCGCCCGCGAGATCGGCCACGGTGCGCGTGCCCAGCAGGTCGCGCACGGGCAGTTCGACACCGAGATCCTTGCGGATCCGGTCCCGCAGGGTGATCGCCAGCAGCGAGTCCATGCCGAGCAGCGGCAGCGGTGCCGTGGTGTCCAGGTCGGCGGCGGGCATGCCGAGCAGGTCACCCAGCAGCGTCAGGAACCGGCCCGTCACGTCAAGGCCCGCCGTGGGCGGTAATCGGTGCGCGGCGGTGCGGACCGGGCGGGGCTTGGCGTGGGACTGCGCCAGCTCGACCCAGTACCGCGTGCGCTGCCACGGATAGCCCGGCAGCGGCACGTACTGGCCGCCCGGATTGAGGCTGTCCCAGTCGATCGGGCAGCCAAGCACGTAGGCGCGGGCCAGGCTGGTCGCCATCGAGCGGACCTCCGGTTGGTCTCGGTGCAGCGACGTGATGACGTCGCCGCGGCCACCGGTCGACTCAAGCGCCTCCTCGATCGCGGTCACCAGGATCGGATGCGGGCTGATCTCGACGAACAGGGTGGCGCGGCCGTCGGCCAGCACGGCATCGACCGCGTCGGCGAAGCGCACCGGCTCGCGCAGGTTCGACATCCAGTAGTCGCGGTCCAGTTCGCTGCCGTCCAGTTCGCGGGCCAGCACCGTCGAGTGGATCGGCACCTCGCCCTGCCGCGGCCGCACGCCGGCCAGCGCGGCGGTGAACCGCTCGCGAATCGGCTCGACCTGCGGCCCGTGCGACGCGTAGCCCACGCGCAGCGGCCGGCACAGCACGCCGCGCTCGCGCAGCGGATCCACCACCGCGGCCAGCGCGTCGGCGTCACCGGACAGCACGGTCGAGTGCGCGCTGTTGATCGCGGCAACGGTCACCCGGTCGGCGTACTCGCCGATGGCCGCCCGGACCTCCTGCTCGCCGAGGCGCACCGCCACCATGCCGCCGGGCGTCGGCAGCTCGCCGACCAGCGCGCCCCGCCGGCACACCACGGCCGCGGCGTCGCGGACGGTCAGCGCGCCGGACACGGTCGCCGCCGCGATCTCGCCCATGCTGTGGCCGATCACCACGTCCGGGTCGAGGCCCCAGTCGCGCCACACCGCGGCCAGGCTCACCTGGACCGCCCAGAGCAGCGGCTGGACCTCGGTGTCCCGCCACGGCGCGCCGTCGGCCAGGCGGTCGGCGGGCGACCAGCCGGCCTCGTCGCGCACCGCGTCGTCGCACTCCAGCAGCCGCTGCCGGAACACCGCGTTGGTGGCCAGCAGTTCCCGGCCCATACCGCCCCACTGCGCGCCCTGGCCGGGAAACACGAAGGCCACCCTCGGCGCGTCGTGCACCGGGCGGTCGCCGACCACGACACCGTCCGCGGACACATCACCCGCCGCGAACGCGCGCAGCCCGTCGGCCAGTTCCGTGCGGTCGAACCCGACGATCGCAATGCGGTGCTGGTGGTGGCTGCGCCGGGCGCCGACGCTGAAGCAGATGTCGCGGTCCTCGCGCGACGTGACGGACGACTCGACCTGCTTGGCGTAGGACTGGGCCAGTTCGCTGACCGCCTGCGGCGCGCGGCCGGACACCGGCAGCAGGAAGAACCCGGGCGAACTGGGCCGGTCGGTGTGGCCGGGCGCCGGTGTCGGCGCGTCGCCCAGCACCATGTGCACGTTCACGCCGGACATGCCGAACGAGCTGACCCCGGCGATCCGCCGGTTCCTGTTCGGCTGGACCGGCCAAGGCTGGTGGGTGTCGACCAGCCGCAGCGGCAGCGTCGGGTCCGCGAACACGGCGTTGGGGTGGCGGACGTGCACGGTGCGCGGGATCGTCCGGTGCCACAGGGCCAGCGCGGTCTTGATCACCCCGACCAGCCCGGACGCCGCCTCGGTGTGGCCGACGTTGGACTTCGCCGAGCCGACGAGGCACGGCTCGTTCACGCCACGCGAGCCGCGCAGCACCTCACCCAACGCCGTCAGCTCGGTCCGGTCGCCCTCGGTCGTGCCGGTGCCGTGCGCCTCGATGTAGTCGACCTCCCCAGGTTCGACGTCCGCCTCGGCCTGTGCGGCGCGGATCGCGGACGCCTGTTCGCCCGCCCTCGGCGCGACCAGCGACGATCCGCGCCCGACGCTGCTGGAACCGCTGCCGAGAATGGTGGCGTAGATCCGGTCGCCGTCGTCGAGCGCGACGTCCAGCGGCTTGAGCAGTACCGCGGCCGCGCCGTCGCTGCGCACGTAGCCGTCCGCGGCGCTGTCGCCGAATCGGCAGGTGCCGGTGGGGGAGATGACCCGGCCGCGGGCCAGCGCGGTGGTGTGCAGTGCGTCGAGTTGGAGATTCACGCTCGCCACGATCGCCGTTTCCGACTCGCCGGAGCGAATGCTCCGGCAGGCCAGGTGGGCCGCGACCAGGGAGCCGGCACAGGTGGCGTCCACCGCCATGTTCGGTCCGCGCAGGTCCAGCGCATAGGAGATGCGCCCGGATGCGGCACCGTGCATGACGGCGCCGAGTAACCCGTGTATATCGTGGATGCCGGACTGCACCAGCAGGTCCCAGTATTCGGAGTTCAGCAGGCAGCTGGTGAATACCCCGGTACGGCTGCCGGCGATCGACTCGGCAGGCGTGCCGGAATCCTCCAGCGCGTCCCAGACCGTCTCCATCATGATCCGGTGCACCGGGCTCATGCGTACCGCTTCGCGCGGGGACAGCCCGAAGAATCCGGCGTCGAAGTCCTCGACGTGGTCGAGAAAGCCACCAAGTCGGTTCGCGTTGGGGTTGCCCAGCGCGGCTCGGACGTCCGACCAGTCGGTGCCATGCAGATGAGTGGGGATTTCCTCCCCGATCGCGTCGCCACCGCGCATCAGCATGTTCCAGAACGAGTCGAGATTCGGCGCCCCCGGCAGGCGGCTTGCCATACCTACGATGGCGATCGGTTCGGCCGCGATACGGCGGCGCGTCGATACCGTTCTCTCCCCGCTGACAACATTTCTCATCGGCCGTCTCCCCATCCACATGTGCCGTCACAGGATCACTGGATCAGCTAAGTGTTGCTGATATCGATGCTCCGTTCGACGCCGATTGAACTCAATACCGAGCTAACGTAATCCCGGCCCGCTATCGATGGTTCGCCAGGAATTAATCTGCCGGATGGTCGGGCAGGTGGAATGCAATCGTTACTTGTGGATCGTCGGCCGGGTGCACCACGGCCAGCCGCATGCTTTGAATGCCGTGGTCCTTCACCCGAAATCGGCGTGACCGCAATCTTTGGCCACGAACCTCGTGATCCGGCCACCACCGGCCAAAATCCGCACTCTCGCGATGCAGCCGAGAAATAAGCTCGCGTATCCGAGGATCGTGCGGGAAGCGCGCGGAAAGCGCGCGGGTGCGCCCGACTATGTCGCGGGCGTCCTCGGTCCAGTCAACGATCCGCTCCTTTGCGTCGGTGCTCATCAGCATCCACCACACGATGTTGCGTTCTATTCCGTGCAGTTCGCCCCAGTCGGTGTACCACTCGGCCGCGGCTTCGTTCCACGCGATCACGTCTGCGGCGTAGTCGATGGCGTACACCGGGTACTGCGGCTCTCCCGCGGCCCGCACCAGGTCCGCGATCAGGGTGTTCATGGTCGCGGACGCCGTGATCGGGCGGACGGTCTCCACGTGCCCCAACGCGAGTTGGTGCAGGTACTGGCGTTCGTCCTCGTCCAGTTGCAACACATCCGCGAGGCTGTTGAGGACCTCTGGTGACGGGCGGATGTCCCTGGCCTGTTCCAGGTACGTGTACCAGGTGGGGCTCAGGCCCGCGAGGACCGCGACCTCCTCGCGCCGCAGGCCACGAATGCGGCGGCGCGAGTTGGCCGGCAGCCCGACCTGCGCTGGAGTGATGCGCTCCCGTCGCGTTCGGAGAAAGCGCGCCAGCTCCCGTCTGTGCTCGGCGCTCGGCACGCTCTCTCCCCCCGGGAAGTGGTGTGGATACCCACTGTAGCGACCGAAGGGTGAGCCCAACTTTCCGCAGCCGGAACGACAACCACGATGTCATTGATCCGAGCCGTCTTCGTGCCGGCCGGTCGTCACCCCCAGCAGTCGGGCGCTGGCGCGAACCGGTACAGTCTTGGCGTTGCCAGGACATGAGACTACCCCCCCGGGTCTACGGCAACGATGATCCCCCGATCACCGTGCTGTCCGAGATCAAATGTTACTGCATGTTACCTTAATTCGGTGTCCGGTTGGTCGGCCGTTCGGAGCAAAACAACGTGGGTTTAGCATGTTGCACCTCCTTCGGACTCCCAGGACAGACCGCCCGGCAATTAAATACACGAACGGGCTAATCTTCGGTCCGCTGACCGGGCTGTATCCCGTGATCTCTTGATTGTTGTTCCCAACTCAGCCTGGTACTGCTGATACCCCCATTTCCGCATTCTGGGCAGACCGGCCGCCCGGACCGATGGTGGGGAGGTACAGACAGGGCGGAGGAGGGGCATGACCCTCGTTGGTGTGGCTGGCAGCGGCCGGTGTCCGACATGATCTCTACGGTGCTCACCGCCGCGGGGATCCTGGTGCTGGTCGCTGTGTGGTCGAGCGTGCTGCGCGCGCTCGTGCCGCGCCTGACACCGCCGAGGGCGGCGCGGTGGGCGATCCGGGGCGTCTTCGTGGCCGTCACCCCGTTCGCGCGGCGGCTCTCGTTACGGCCCCGTGAACGCGTGATGACGATGGTCGCGCCGGTGGGCCTGCTCGTGATGCTGGTGTGGTGGCTGTTCTGTCACTGGCTCGGATTCGTGCTGGTGGCGGTCGGCCTGACCGGCATGGACACGGACCTGGCGTCGCTCGGGCATTTCTTCGCGCTGGAGAACACCGGCGGCCGGCAGGCCGTCGGGCTGCTGTGCTGGCTGTTCACGATCGTGCTGATCGGCATGTTCGTGGTGTACCTGACCGTGGTCATGAGCGCCTACCACCGCAGGGAGCTGCAGGCCGTGCGCCTGTCCGCGCAGGCGCAGCGGCAACCTGACGCGGAACGCATCCTGGCGGCCTACGGCCGGTCCAGCTCGCGCGAGCGCCTGGACACCCTGTTCGCGGACTGGACCGGCTGGCTGGCCGACATCCGCACCAGCCACCTGAACTATCCCGCGCTGGTGTACCTGCGGCCATCGAGCGAACTGTGCTGGCTGCAGGCCGGCGTGATCATGCTGGACGCCGCGGCACTGCTGGAGGCGATCGCGCCGAGTTGGGCGATGCCCTACACCCAGGCGCTGCTGGACACCGGCATCCGCTGCTTCGAGCAGCTCACCGCAGACCTGGGCATCGAGCACCTGAACAGCGCGGTGAGCCTCCAGGGACGGGAGCAGTACAGCTTCGGCGACACCACGAAGATCACCGGGCTGCCCGTCGAGCGGAGCCCGGAAGACACGTGGCGGGTGTTCCAGGCGTTACGAACGCGCTACGCGCCCAACGAGACGGCGATCGCGTTGATGCTGCTGCACAACATCGTCGCGGCCGCGCCGGCCGACACGGCGGTGCACGGCGACAAAACCTGATCTACCACAAAGTCGTGGCGAAAGCGTTATTCCATAACAGAGTTGTGCCCAACCAACGGCAGGGAGGCATCCGTGACCACATTCCTGGAGGCACCTCCGGCGGCGGACAGGGATACCGGCATCCCGGAGCACTGTCATCCGCATCTGTCCTCGCTCGCGCGGTCCGACCAGCGCAGGTGGGGCGAGGCGTACGTTCGCGGCCTGGTCTCGGTGCCCGGCCGCAAGTCGATCCGCCGCATCGCCGACGAGATCCTCGGCTGGCGCGCCGACCAGTGCCTGCAACAGTTTGTCAACCAGAGCACCTGGAACTGGGAACCGGTCCGGCACAGCCTGGCCCAGGAGGTCACCGACCTGGTCCAGCCACGGGCCTGGGTGGCCGTGGAGGCCGTGTTCCCGAAGAACGGGTCCAGCTCGGTCGGCGTCGCCAAGCAGTACGTGCCCTCCGCGGGACGTGTGCTGAACTGCCAGCTGGGCCTCGCGGTGTTCCTGGCCGGGACCGAGGCGAGCTGTCCGGTGAACTGGCGGCTGCTGCTGCCGCCGTCCTGGGACGGCGACGACGCCCGGCGGACCCGCACGCACGTGCCTGAGGCTCAGCAGCACCGGCCGCGCTGGCATCACCTCGTGCACGCCGTCGACCAGATGAGCACGAGCTGGCACCTGCCGCCCGCGCCGCTGCTGTACGACGCCACCCAGGAACCGGACCTGGCACCCAGGCTGCACAGCCTGGAGGAGCGGGGCCTGCCCTACCTGGTGCGGGTGTCCGCCAACGCGCCGACCGACCGGTTCGGGTCGCGGTACGTCGGGCGGGCGCCGACGCTCGGCGAGATCGCCGCGCTGGCCGGCCGGTCCAGCACCCACCCGCTGGTCTGGCAGACCTACAACGACCACCGGTCACCGGGTGCCCGCATCACCGCGGCAACGCTGCCCCGCTCGGACGAGCGGCCGTGGTCCCCGTCGCACCCGGTCACCCCGCCGAGGCAGCTCCTCGCGGAGTGGCCTGCGGGCCAGTCCCGCCCGAAGGCGATCTGGCTGACGAATCTCAGCCGCACCAGGCTGTCCGACCTCGCCGGGCTGATCGCCCTGCACGGCGCCACGCTGCGCGGCCTGCGCGACATGGAGGACACCGTTGGGCTGCACCATTTCGAGGGCCGGTCGTTCCGCGGCTGGCACCACCACGTGACGCTGTCGTCGATGGCGTACGCGTACAAGCTCAGACAGGCGATGTCGACGGGCGCACTGCTGCCCGGCTGACCGCACAGCGGCGAGGTCAGCGTCCGACGTTCGTTCGGTGGCCGCGCCCGCGTTACACGGATTCGAGTGTTCACGGGAAAAGGACGGTGCCATCCGGCACGGGGAACGAGCGCGGTTGTTGGGGTTGGCCATGAGCACTGCGGAAATGTACGAGTACCAGGAGGTCGCCGCGGACAAGCTCCGCGAGTACTGCGACTTCGTACTGGGCACGCTCAGTCGCGCGGACCAGCGTCGCTGGGGCGAGGTCTATGTGCGCGGCCTGCTGTACTGCGAGGGGCGGCGGTCGATCAAGCGGATCGCCGAACAGGTCGGCGGGTGCTCCGACCAGTCGCTGCAGCAGTTCGTCAACCAGAGCCCGTGGGACCCGCACCCGGTGCGCCAGCGACTGGCTTCCGTGCTGTCCCACTGGCTGCGGCCGACCGCCTGGGTGCTGGAGGAGGTCGCGTTCGACAAGTACGGCCAGCAGTCCGCCGGCGTCGAACGGCAGTTCGTGCCGTCCCAGGGCCGGGTGCGCAACTGCCAGCTCGGCGCGGTGGCGATGCTGGCGTCGGAGCACGCGACGGTCCCGGTGGACTGGCGGCTGTCCGTGCCGAAGGCGTGGGACGACGACCACGCCAGGCGCAAGAACGCCCACCTGCCACCGGATCAGCGACACCAGCCGTACTGGCGCTACCAGGTGGAGATGCTGGACGACCTGTCCGGCGACTGGGGCGTGCCACTGGCACCGGTACTGGTCGACGCGCGCTGCTGCAAGGCGCCAGAACAGCTGGTCGCCGACCTGGAGAACCGCGGCCTGGAGTACCTGGTGCGGCTCAGTAGCGAGTTCACCGCGCGGCACCGGATGGCACTGGACGCCCGGCGCGTCGACGGCGCCCGGCCTGCCAGGATCGACCAGCGTCCGGTCCGGCGGTTCACGGTCGTCTGGCAGCCGCCCGCGCTGGCCCACTACGTGAGGTCGCAGTTCGCCACGGTGCCCGCGCACCTGCCGGTGCCGGTCGACCAGTCGGTGGCCGCGGCCAGGCAGGTGACGCTGCGGCGGACGTTGCTGATGGAGTGGCGATTAGGCGGCGCGACACCACGCGGCTACTGGTTGACCAACATGAACGACCGGTCCGTCGCCGACCTGGCGTCGCTGGTCAAGATCGGCCCACGGGCCCGGTACGACCTGGACGAGCTGACCGGCTCTGTCGGCCTCGGCCACCACGAGGGCCGCTCCTTCGGCGGCTGGCACCACCACGTCACGCTGGTCTCGGTCGCCCAGGCCTTCCGGGTGCTCGAGTCGATGTGCCCACCGGGCACCTCGCCGATCCCGGACGAGATCAGAAGGCCCGAGTTCTGCTGGTAGACAAGAAACAACGCCATGTGGCCGACCGGCGCGGTGGTCGGCCACATGGCGTTTTCGTAGCTCCACTCAGGACGGCCGGTGCTGGACGAAGGCCACCGTCTGCCGCCACACCATCCCGTCCTTGAACGCGATGGTGCCGACGGCCGTTGTCAGCTTGCCGTTCACTTCCTCGGCTGCCTGGTACAGGATCAGGTCGTCGGTGATCTGGACCGAGTCCATCGTGGAGATCGTGGGCTTCTCGGTGATGTAGTAGTCGAAGAGCGCGCGAATCTCCTCGCGGCCGTGGGCCACCCGGTCGAAGCGGGAGAAGGTGGCGTCCTCGGCGTAGCGCAGGGCAAGGCCGGCCGTGTCGCCCGCGTTCAGCAACTCCACCTGGCGGTCGATGAACTCCTCTGGCACGGTCTTCGCTTTGGTCATGATCACTCCTGTTCTCTCAAGCTGTCGATGAACCCGGGGAACTGGCATGTACCGTCAGTCCGGGATGGACGGTCGAGCCGGACAGCCGCACGCCGCGCCCGATGGTCACCTCGTCGCCGATGGCGGTGTAACCGTCGATGGTGACCGGGCACCCGGGAATCGAGTCCACCCGGGTCATGGTCCCGACGTAGGTGTCCCGCAGCCGTGCGTGTTCCCCGATCATCGCGCCGGGCATGCACGCCACACCCTGCAGGTCGGCACCGTCCCCGACGTCGACCCCGTCGTCAAGATCCGACCAGGCGATCCGCGTGCCCGTGCCGATCTCGACGTCCTGGCCGATGCGTACGCCGGGGCCGATGTCGACCAGCCCGTGCCGGATGCGATCGGCCAGCGTGCGGCCGGTGACCCGGTCGCGCAGCCGCAGCGACGACTCGTGCACCCACGACTCGTCGTCCCCGAACCGGGTGGCCAGCATCTTCGTGAGCTGGGGATAGTCCCCGCCCAGTACCGCCCGCATGGTGTCCAGGTAGTCCCTTGGCGAGCCGAGATCGCCGAACCGCTCGATCGGCCATGCCCGCACCGGCGCACCGCTGGCGACCAGCCAGGGCAGCAGGTCCCGGCCCCAGTCCAGCCGGCTGGACAGCATGCCGACCAGCCGGCCGGACCCGAGCAGCGACCGGAAGTAGCGGCAGTCCACCAGGTACAGCCCGGCGTTGGTGTCCACAGAGGTGACCGGACCCATCGCCGCCCGCAGCCCGGCGAGGGACGGCTTCTCGAGGAAGCCGGTGCACCAACCGTTCTCGTTGGTGACCATCGCGCCGTACTTGCCGGCGACGACCTCGGGGTCGTGCCGGACCGAACCGACCGTCAGTGCCGCGCCACTGGTGCGGTGCGCGTGCACCATCGCGCCGAGATCGAACTCGAACACCGAGTCGGTCGGGAAGACCAGCGCGAGCCCGTCCAGCTCCCAGTACTCCAGATTGCGCAGGGTCGCTTCGCCGGACCCCACGTTGACCCTGTCGTGCCGGGACCGGGAGTACCGCACGCTGATGCCGTGCCGCTCGCCGTATCCCAGCACATCCGCGATCTGACACCGGTTCCCGTGGCCCTTCGCGACTACACAGAACTCCCCGATGCCCTGTTCGTTCAGGGTGTCGACCTGCCATTCGATCAGCGGCCGACCGAGCAGGCGGATCGTCGCCTTGCTCCGGACCTGGCCCGGCGAGCTCAGGGTGATGGGTCTTGCACGCACCCCGAGCCCGCCGGCCAGTGCTATTCCCACGATGGCGGACACGATCGCAGGTCCTCTCGCGGTTACAGCGTGAACTGATCGGAGATGGTCACACTCTGCTGGAAGCCGACATCTTCGATCGCCAGGCGGACCTTGTCGGTCGGCGCGACGAAGACGATGTCCACTCCGTTGGGCATCTTCTCCTTGCAGAACGCCAGGCCACGCAGGCCCGCCGCGGACAGTGTC
Organism: Candidatus Melainabacteria bacterium; assembly: GCA_963702275.1. Lineage (GTDB taxonomy): Bacteria > Actinomycetota > Actinomycetes > Mycobacteriales > Pseudonocardiaceae > DATEPR01. Next base: position 29,752 of record CAVPCF010000079.1, on the reverse strand, counting down.
TCCAGGTTGCTCATCTCGAGCACGAGCCGGTCGATGCCCTGGTTCGCGGCCGTGGCCACCTTCTCGCGGAACTCCTCGGCGCTGGTGTTGTCGTCCAGGCTGCCCGCGAGGGTGATCACGGCGGTGTTGCCCGTGGTGGACAACGAAGCGGTGAAACTCATCTCTCCTCCTTGGGTGTCAGCCCGCCACCGGACGCGCGACCAGTGCGATCACGGACCGTGGGCTGATCAGATAACTGTGGGGATCGGTGAGCGGGCGTTCCGTACCGGGTGGGTACGCGCCCGGTGCCTCTCCCGCGGTGTCGGCGGCCAGGTGCCAGACCCAGCCGTCGTCAAGGACCGGCAGGTACACCTCGTGTGCCTCCCAGTGCGCGTTGGCGCCGATGTAGAGAAAGTCGGGGCCGCCGCCGTCGATGTGGTGCCCGCACCACATCACGCCGAGCAGGTGACTGTCCGGCGACCAGTCCGGTTGCCACGGCTGCGCGCCGTGCCAGCTGATCTCCGGGTGTCCGCAGTTGGTCGGGTCGATGCTGTTGGGGTGGTGCATCGCCCGCAGCACCGGGTGCTTCTTGCGCAGCGCGATCACGTGGGAGACGAACTCCAGCAGTTCGGAGTTGCTTTCCGTGAGCGACCAGTCGAACCAGGCAAGTTCGTTGTCCTGGCAGTAGACGTTGTTGTTGCCGCGTTGTGTGCGGCCGACCTCGTCGCCCGACAACATCATCGGGACGCCGCGGCTGGTCAACAGGATCAGCAGCGCGTTCTTCACCTGCTGGATCCGGAGTCGTTCGATCTCCGGGTCCTCTGTCGGGCCCTCGGCGCCACAGTTCCAACTGTTGTTGTCGTTGGCGCCGTCGTTGTTGTTCTCGCCGTTGGCCTCGTTGTGCTTGTCGTTGTAGGAGAACACGTCCATCAGCGAGAAGCCGTCGTGACAGGTGATGAAGTTGATCGACGCCTGGGCGCCGCGCGCCCAGTACAGGTCCGGCGAGCCGGCGATGCGGGTGGCCAGGTCACCGGCCACCGCATCGTCGCCCTTGAGGAACCGCCGCACCGTGTCGCGGTAGCGGCCGTTCCATTCCGACCAGCGGTGGTAGTTCGGGAAGCTGCCGACCTGGTAAAGGCCACCCGCGTCCCACGCCTCCGCGACCAGCTTGCAGTCGCGCAGTACCGGGTCGTGCGCCAGTGCCTCGATCAGCGGCGGGTTGGCCAGCGGGACACCGTTCTCGTCCCGGTCCATGATCGCGGCGAGGTCGAACCGGAAGCCGTCGATGTGGTACTCGGCCGCCCAGTAGCGCAGGCAGGAGACGATGAAGTCCCGCACGACGGGGTTGTTGCTGTTGAACGTGTTGCCGGTGCCGCTGAAGTTGTAGTAGTAGCCCTCCGGGGTCAGCATGTAGTACGTGCTGTTGTCCAACCCGCGGAACGAGATCGTCGGGCCCATCTCGTTGCCCTCCGCGGTGTGGTTGAACACCACGTCGAGCATGATCTCGATGCCGGCCGCGTGCAGGGTCTTGACGAGGTTCTTGAACTCGTCGCCCTGCATGCCGAACCGGCCGGTGGCCGCGTAGCCCGCCTTCGGGGCGAAGAACCCGACCGTGTTGTAACCCCAGTAGTTCAGCAGGCGCTCGCCGGTGTTCGCGTCGATCCGGCTGTTGCCGAACTCGTCGAACTCGAACACCGGGAGCAGTTCGACGCACGTGACGCCGAGCTGCTTGAGGTAGGGGATCTTCTCCACGAGGCCGGCGTACGTGCCGGGATTGCGGACGCCCGAGGTGGGGTGCCGGGTGAAGCCCCGCACGTGGGTCTCGTAGACCACGAGCTCGCTGGTCGGCTTCCGCAGTGGACGGTCGCCCTCCCAGTCGAAGTCGTCGAAGGCCAGCCGGGCCCGGTGCTGGTACACGTTGTTGTAGTCGGGCACCTTGCCCCAGAGCTCACGGCCGCCGAGGATCTTCGCGTACGGGTCGGACAGGACCTTGGTCGAGTCGAACTTGTCCCAGCCGTGCTCGTTCGGGCCGTCGACCCGGAACCCGTACTCGACCTCCTCGTACTCGAGGCCGAACACCGTCATGGCCCACACCCGGCCGATCCGGAAGTCCTCCGGGATCGGGATCTCGGCCATCGGCTCAGGCTCGCCGATCCGGAACAGCACCACCGACACCGCCGTCGCCCGTGCGGAGAACATCGCGAAGTTCACGCCGTTGGGCACCAGGGTCGCGCCGATGGTGGTGACGCGGCCGGGACGGACGCCGTAGCCGGCGATGGTGTGCGTCGGGAACGAGTCGATCCGATCACGTACGCGCGGCGGCTGGCTCACGTTCCCGCCTCCCTTCCGACCGGTTCAGCACATCGGCGACCGCACCCTGGACCGTGTCGTTCAGCACGAAGAAGTCCAGGAATCCCGTTGCCTCGAGGACGTTGTGCACCTCGGGGGACAGGCCGACCACGGCCACGGTGTGCCCGAGTGCCTGCGCCTGGCGGTAGAGCAGCACCATCGTGCGCAGGCTCGCGCTGGACACGCAGGTCACCTTGGAGAAGTCGACCACCAGGTGCTGCCGCTCCGGTAACAACCGTGCGATGCGGTCCTGGACATCCACCGCGGACTGGTGGTCCAACGCGCCGGACAACGCGACAACGGCGACGTCGTCTACCACCCGCTTGTTGAACTTCATTTCTGTCTCCCCATTCTGCCGGCTGGCCGGCACCCGTCTCAGTCCGCCGCGACGAGCGTCGCCCGCACGGTCAAACGGTCCGCCGACTCCGGCAGCGTGACGGTCATCGCGCGGGCGTCGAACACCTCGTGCGGCTTCCCGTCGATCTCGACCTCCTGCAGGCGAACCCGGCCGGTGGGCAGTAGGTCGGGCGCGACGCGCAGCGTGCGGCTGGCGTTGGGCAGCGGCTTGAACCACAGCTCCAACGGCTGCTTGGTGATCAGCAGGTTGGTGTACGTCGCCGCAAGGAAGCACAGCTCCGCGGAGTGGTACATGCTCATCGAGTGGCTGCCCTTGAGCCGCTCGGTGCCCAGCAGGTACGGCATCCCGGTCGACAGGACGTTGAAGTACACGCCACCCTCGTCGTGGTCGAGGAAGAAGGAGTTGTAGAAGCTCTCCGCCTCGCGGGCGTACCGCAGGTAGTCCTCGTTGCCGAGGCTGCCGTTGAGGATCAGGTAGGCCAGGATGGCCTGTTCCTGCTGCCACCACGCCTTGCGGTCGTGCCATGCGAAGCGGTAGTTCGCCTCGCCGGGCTGCAGCGTCCGCTCGACAACGTCGTACCAGCCGCCGCGCTGCTGGTCACTGCCGACCGCCGGCATGATGTTGGCGATCTTCTCGGCCAGCTCCAGATAGGACTGCTTGGGCCGCTGCGAGTACATCCGCATCAGGTTCCAGGCGATCTTCAGGTTGTGGCCGACCACGGCACGGTTCTGCTGCCAGGTGTGCTCGAGGTCGTGCGACCAGTCGCGCATGAACCGCTCGTTGACGAACGGGCTGTTCTCGTAGTCGGGGAAGTGGTCTGCGATGGTGTCGAACGTGCGCTCCAGCATGTCAAGGTGCCGCTCCTCGCCGGTGGCGAGGTAGAGGTTCACCAGGTACGCGGGGGCGTGGTCGCCGACCGAGTTCCAGTTCTTGCGGGACGCGTTGAACTGGAGCGACTCGTGGTGCGGGGACAGCAGGATCGGGTCGAGGTGCGAGTAGTAGCCGCCCTGGTCGTAGTCCCGGAAGAACTTCTCGAACAGGCGCAGCGTGCCCTCGGTGTCGTCGGTGATCCGAGGGTCGCCGGTCACCCGGTACGTCTGGATCGGGCCGGCCAGCGCGTAGATCTGCTCGTACATCGGGATGGCGTCGTAGTCGTCGGAGAACTCCGAGCTGAACAGCTTCGTCTCGGTCCGTCCGTCCACCCGCACGCCGTGGTACCAGTACGTGACGTCGTTGTCGTGGTCCACGAAGCGCATGTGGTCGCGCAGGTGCTCGGTGCCCTTCTCGGCGACCTCGAGGTAGTCGTCCTTGCCGGTGAGCATGTAGGCCGACGCCATGCCGTAGACCATGCGGGAGATCGTGTCGGTCTCCTGCACGTGGCTGTCGGTCTTGGAACCGCCGAGGTGCAGTTCGGTGCGGTAGTCGGCGTAGTCGATCGTGCCGGTGCCGAACTGCGCGCGGCGGTAGAACGAGGCGAGCTGGTCGATCTGCCGGCTCCACCAGTTGGGCTGCTCGAAGTTGTAGTCGGTGGCGCCGCGGCCCAGCAGTTCGATGTGCTTGGCCGTGTAGCGGGTGCCGTCGCCGACCGGGTAGAAGATGCCGTACACGATCACGTACCGGCCGGGCACGAGCACCTCGTTGAGGTGCCCGCTGCCGTCGGTGTACGGCTCGCCAAGGTTGCGCAGCACTTCGGCGGCGGTGGTGTCGTCGATCTCGATGCTGAAGGGGCGTCCGTCGCTGGTCTTCAGCTCGAAGGTCTTGGTGTCGGCGTCGAAGCTCTGGACGTATCCGGCGATCGTGTCGGTCCAGGTGTATCCGGGATTGTCCGCCATTTTCTTTTCCTCCATTAGTCCTGATCGCGGTAGCCCTGACTGACTCCGACGATCACGCCGTCCTGCGGTCGATCAGCGTGTCGATGATCTTGCGGGCGAACAGGTGCGCGTGCTGGCCGGTGCGACCGGTGATCAGGTCGTCGCCGTCCACGACCACGTCCTGGTCGACGTATTCCGCGCCCATGTTGCGGGCGTCGCCGATCAGGTTGTTGTGCACCACGACCTTGCGGCCGCGCACCAGCTCAGGTGCCGGGGCCACCAGCCACATGCCGTGGCAGATGATGCCCTTGAGCACGCCGGGCTCCGCGAACGCCTGCCGGAGGAATTCCGTGGCCGGTGGCGTCTTCGTGACGTCCTCGGTGAAGCGGAGGCGGTCGGAGACCATGCCGGACGGGACGATGACCGCGTCGAAGGAGGCCGGGTCGACGCCCTCGAAGCTCTCGGTGACGACGAGTGGGATCTTCCACTCGTGGCCGGTGAAGGTGATCTGGTCGTTGCCCCACATCCGGGTGATCAGGTGCAGGTTCGCGCCCTCCTCCGCGAAGCGGCGCTGGTAGTAGAAGATCTCCGGCTCGTAGTAGTCGCTCTCGATCAGCACCGCGATGTTGGCGCCGGCGAGCGCGCCGTCGGTGCGCACCGTCAGGTCAGCCATGCGAGTCCTCCTTGATCATGTCGGCCGCCTTCTCCGCGATCGCCACGATCGCGGTGTGGCAGTTGCCCGATGGCACCGCGGGCATCACGCTCGCGTCCGCCACGCGGAGACCCGTCACGCCGCGCACCCGCAGCCGGGCGTCGACGACAGCCAGCTCGTCGATCCCCATCCGGCAGGAGCCGGCCTGGTGGTGGTAGCTGTCGGCCTTGGCGCGCACGAACTCGGTGAGTTCGGCGGTGCCCTGCACGGCAGAACCGGGCATCAGCTCACCGGTCAGCACCTCGCGGAAGGCCGCGGTGCCGAAGATCTCCCGGCACAGCTCCACTGCCTGCACCAACCGGGTCAGGTCCGACCGGTCGCCGAAGTAGTTCGGGTTGACCAACGGCTTCTCGAACGGGTCGGCGCTCGCGAGCCGGATCCAGCCGCGCGAGTTGGGCCGGACCACGCCGGGCAGCAGGCTGACCGCGTTCGGGTGCTGCTGGCCGACGATGATGTCGAACGGCACGTGCACGAACGCGATCTGCAGGTCCGGCGCGAGCATGCCGGGCTCGGACGTGGTGAACAGCGCCGCTTCCGACAGGTTCTGCCGGCCCGGCTCCGTCGGCTGCTTGGTCTCGCTGATCAGGCCGACCAGCACGTGGTTGTGGAAGTTCTCGCCGACGCCGGGCAGGTCGGCGACCACCGGGATGCCGTGCGCGGCCAGTTCGGCCGCCGGGCCGACGCCGGAGAGCTTGAGCAGCTTCGGCGACTCGATCGCGCCACCGCAGACGATCACCTCGCGACGCGCCCGCACCGAGTGGGTGCCTGGCTCGTCCTCACCGGTCCGCGCCAGCCGCCTGCCGTCGCCGACCGGCGCGTCGCCGGTCCGCTGCCGGTAGGTCACGCCGGTGCAGTGGGTGCCGTCCCAGACCAGCCCGGCGGCGTCGGCATTGGTGCGCAGCACCAGGTTGGGGCGGTTGAGCGCAGGCTCCAGGTAGGACACCAACACTCCCTGGCGCCTGCTGTCCTTGACATCGATGTGGTGCCAGCCGGCACCGATCATCTGCGGGCCGTTGAAGTCCTCGGTCCGCGGGAAACCCAGCTGGTCGCAGGCGTTGAGGAAGACCTGCGACATCGGGTTGGGCTCGTGCTTGCCGGCATTGGTCACCGTCTGCGGCCCGCTGGTGCCGATCCGGGGGTCGGTCTGGTCCTCCTGGGACTCCAGCCGCGCGAAGTAGGGCAGCAGGTCCCGGAAGGACCAGCCGGCCGCGCCCTGGTAGGCCCAGTTGTCGAAGTCCGACGAGTGGCCGCGGATGTGCATCATGATGTAGAGGTTGCTGCTGCCGCCGGGCATCTTCCCGCGCGGCTCGTAGGACGACCGGCCGTTCAGGCCCGGCTGCGGCACGCTGGGGTAGCCCCAGTCGTACGGCGAGCCGAGCAGTTTGAACCAGGTCGGCGCGTTGTCCACATCGGACGGGATGAAGTCACCACCGGACTCGAGCAGCAGCACCGAGACGTCCGGGTCTTCGGACAGGCGGGCGGCCAGGGTACAGCCGCCTGCCCCCGCCCCGACGATGACGTAGTCGAACTCCTGCATCACGCACCCCTACTTGGCCAGCACCGGCGAGAACGGCACGGTGTCGTGGAAGTTGGCCATGTAGCTGATCAGGCCGTCGGTGATCTCGAAGTAGTTGGACACGTTCGCCTTGATGGTCGCGCCGTCCTTCGTCACCGCGTTGATCTGCGAGACGACCGCGGCCTTGCCGTCGTCCACCACGAAGTGCTGGGGGACGTTGCGGAACCGGGCGTACATGTCCGGGAAACCGCGCATCATCGCGCGCAGGGTCTCCCGGCCCTCGATGTGGCCTGCCAACTGCTCGTCCATGACCTGGTCGGGCGCGAACAGGTCGGCCCACGCGTCCCAGGCGCCCTGGTTGGCCAGTTCGTAGTACCGTGTCACGATTTCGGCGACGTTCATCGTTGTCTTCCTCCGCTGAAGGATCGGTTGGGCGAGCTCAGAGCGCCGCGGAACCGGGCATCGGCTGCATGCGGTCCACTGTGTAGATCTGAATCTGCGGGCCGTTCGGGCCCGCGGCGACCGTCCAGGTCTGGTAGGCGTCGAAGCCCAGCCACTTGCTCTTGGCGTCCGTGCCGTCGTGCGCCTTGGCCTGCCAGTTCACGACGACCTTCACCTCGGCCGTTGACCCGTCGTCGGACAGCACGTCCACCGAGCGGACGGTGTGGACCTCGTCGAAGAACCGGGTCGTGACCGCGTCGTACCACTCGGTGAAACCCTTGTGGCCGTATGACGTCACCTCGGGGAACCGCATCTCCAGCCCGTCGTCGACGAGCATCGTCAGCACGTCCGGTAAGGAGTCGTGCCGGTCCAGCGCCTCGTACCAGGCGACCGTGAACTGGTGGATCGCCTTGTCGTTGAGCGTGCGCGGGGTTGCCGTTACCATGGTGTGCTCCTGTGATCGCTTGCGGATTTATCGACGAATGAGGTCCTCTGTGGCCACCTCGACCAGGAACGGTCCCTGGGTGGCGAACATCCGCTCGACGACCTGCTCGGCGTCCACGACCTTCTCCAGCCGGGCGCCGGGCACGCTGAGCGACCTGGCCAGGCCGACGAAGTCCGTCTCGGGGAAACCGATGTCGAACGCGGTCGGGTGCTTGTGCGGTGCGATGTGCTGTTCCCGCCAGTACTCGTCGATGTTGTCGTTGAGCAGTTCGTACTTGCGGTTGTTGCAGACGACGAACTTCGCGCCGATGTCGTACCGCGCCGCGGTCCACATCGACTGGATCGTGTACATAGAGCCGCCGTCGCCACTGAAGCCGATCACGGTCCGGTCGGGATGCGCGACCTTCAGGCCGATCGTGCCGGGGAAGCCGACGCCGAGCGACCCGCCTCGGGTGATGAAGTTGTGTCCCGGCAACCGGGGCGGCAGGAAGTGGCTGATCAGCGGCGACGCGGTGAGCGCCTCGTCGAAGACCATCACGTCCTCTGGCACCCGTGCGGCCACTTCCCGCAGGAACGCGGCCATCACCGAGTCCATGCCGTGCGGCGCCGGCCGCTGGGCCGCCTTGGCGGCTGCCGTGGCGATCCGGTCCTGTGCCTCGGTCCGCTGCGCGGGCGTGCTGATCGCGTCCAGCGCGTCGGCCAGCGCGGCCATCGTCGGTTTCGGGTCCGCCACGATGCCCAGCGTCACCGGGTGGTTCTTGGCGATCTCGTAGGCGTTCAGGTCGACGTGCACGATCTTCGCGTCGTCCGCGAACGGATTCTCCAGTGAGGGGAACACCTCGGGGAACAGGTAGGTCCCGACGACCAGCACCGCGTCCGCGTCCTTGACCGCGGCCGTGCTGACCGGACCGAACATGTGCCCGATGTTGCCGTGCACCAGCGGGTGGTCCGCGGACATGTTCGGCTCGGACGAGTCGACCAGCCACACGTCGGCGCCGAGGCGCTCGGCCACCGCGGTGACCTCCTTGTGTGCCCCCGCGGTGGCCACCCCGTCGCCGAGCAGCACCAGCGGCCGTCGCGCGCCGTTGAGCAGAGCTGCCGCTTGGCCGATCAGATCGGGGGTGGCCACCGTCCTGGTGGCCGGGACGACCGTCGGCACGACCGCTTCCGCGGTGTCGGCGTCGAGGACGTCCATCGGCAGGGACAGGAAGACCGGCCCACGCGGCTCGGTCATGGCGATCTTGATCGCCCTGCGCAGCATCCGCAGGACGGAGGACGGGTGGGTCACGCGTGCCGCCCACTTGGTCACCGGCCTGGCCATGGCGACCAGGTCCGACGCCATCTGCGCGTCCATGGACTCGTAGCACACCCCGGACTCGCCCGCGATGCAGATGATCGGCGCGTGGCCCCGCATCGCCTGGTACAGCATGCCGATCCCGTTGCCGAGACCGACACCGCTGTGCAACTGCAGCAGCGTGGGCTGCTGCGTCGCCCTGGCGTAGCCGTCGGCGATGCCCGCGGCGACGGTCTCCTGCAAGGTCAGGATGTACTGGAAGCCACCGTAGGCCTCCAGCTCGTCCAGCAGGCCCTGTTCGACCGTGCCGGGGTTCCCGAAGATGTGCGTGATCCCGTCCGCGAGCAGTTGCTCGCAGACCGCGACCTTGCCCGGCCTCGTGCCCACGTGATCTCTCCTTCGCAGTCGGGTTGCGCCGCTACCAGCCGAATCGGGTGAGGCCGTTGTCGAGGACCTCGACGATCTTCTGGCCGGTCAGGTAGGAGTCGTGCGTCGAACGGCCCGTGATGAAGGGGTAGTCGACGATGACGGACAGCTCGTGGCCGAAACCGCTGTGGTAGCGGCCGTTCGGTCCGGTGGCGTCGCGCAGGATGTACTCCAGCGGGTACGGCGGCGGGCCCATGTTGATGTCGCTGCCGACGAAGCCGGTGCCGTCCTTGTAGTCGTATTCCTTGCAGTGCCCGGTGACCTGCTTGCCCCAGATGATGCTCTTGCGGTCCTCCCAGTCACGGGCGAACGCGAGGCAGGCCACGCCGTAGCACTCGGCGGCGACCGGCTTGCCGGACTTGAGGAACGCCAGGATCAGGCCGTGCACCCGCTCGTTGTTGGCCATGTCCACGATCGGGCCGCTGCCGCCGACGATCAGCATCGTGTCGTATTCCGCGATGTCCTCGTTGCGGATGCGGTCCAGTTCGTTGTTCCACGCCTCCAGCTTGCGGAGGTAGTTGCTGTCGACCGTGTAGGGCCGTTCCGGCAGCCATTCCTTCAGGCTGCGGGGGTGGTCCAGCCGGTCGGACTCGTCGATCTTCCTGGTCAGCTCCGCGGTCTCGGCCGAGGTCACCGACTTGCCCAGCGGCGGGTCGATGAAGTCGGGATCCATGCTCGGCGGCAGGGGTCGTGGCTTCCGTCCGGTCGGGGTCGCGAAATCGACGGCGTAGCCCCGCTCGTCGAATTTCGCCAGGGGGCCGATGAGCTCTTCGCCCCAATAACCGTATTCGGACAGGAGGACTAATATCTTCTTACTCACGGCGACTCCAGGGTTTGGGTTGCGCAGGAAGGTATTTGACCTTCATGTACCTGGCGAACCGGATCGCGTGCCGGCTGAGGATTACTGTCGCCTGCCGGCGTGCCGACCGACAACCCCTGCGGGCATCAGGCGAATGCCTCGTCTGATCGGTGCGCTAACTCCGTCAAGTCTTCGGCCGTATTCTGCCGGATTTCACGGAATGCCAGCACAGCGCGAGTTGCGCGCCGCCGAACGGGTGAGCGGTTGGCAAGTGTGCACACTTGCCGAATACGTAGCGACGCGACCACCGTGGGTGACCGCGTCGCTCGATGTTCGATTGTTTTGTTTGCGGATTATTCGGGCTTACCGGCCTCGATCCACCGTTGGAACGTGGCCGTGTATTCCGCCGGCCATGCCCCGTCACAGGGCATCGTGCCGTTGCGCACCCGGGTCAGAATATCGTCGGCGTGCTTGCTCACGTCCGCGTAGGAGTGCAGATCGAAGATGAACTTCATCGAGTTGCGGTCCTTGGTGCGGAACAGGGTCTTCACGTTCTCGAAGGTCAGCTGGTCGCCCTCGGCGGGCAGGGTGGGTTTCTCGTCCTCCGCCTCCTCGGGCGCCAGGGCCGAGACACGGGACCATGGTGTCGCGTCACACACCCACCACCAGTGCGGCATCGGCATGTTCAGCGGCGGCTTCGAGTCCGACTGCGAGTTCTCCACCGCGAGGCGGGTGCCCCACTCGATGTAGGAGAGGAACGCGGCGCGGAAGTCCGCGTCGTTGGCCAGCAGCGCCTCGTTGGCCGCCGCGACCATCAGGTTGACCCACCGGCCACGCTGTTCCTCGGTGAGGCGCTTGCCGATGTGCTGGCTGAGCATCCGGTTGTAGTCGCCGAACTTGCCGCTGTAGAGCGAGGGACCGCCGAACACCTCGGACAGCCAGCTCGCCACCCGCTCCGGGTGGTCGGGCAACATCTTCGCGAACAACGGGGACAGCAGCGGGTCCTCCGGGACGTACTTCGCGTAGAACAGCGTGGTGACCTTGAGCAGCGCGGGAAAGCCGCCTGCCCACTGGAACACCGTCGGCTCGTCGACCGCGGGCGGGTCGATGAAGTCGACGTACCAGTGCATGCCGGAACAGAACGGCTTGTTCTGCGACTGCCCGCAGCGGCACAGCGCGTAGTGCTCGGTCGACGCGCCCGCCGGCCGGTGCACCGGGCTGCTGCCGTCGTCCTCGACGAGCGGGATGCCGCCGGTGATCCGGTACGGGCCGTCCTTGGAGACCTCGACCTGTTCTGGCCGGTTGGTCTGGTCGACCGCCTCGCGCGCCTCACGGCCGTCGATCCCGAAGCTCAGCGCGCCGGACGGGCAGGCCCGTACCGCGCCGACGATGTCGTCCATCCGGCCGCCGCTCGGCGTCACGAACGGCTCGGAACCGCTGTGGAACACGGTGTTCAGCCGGTCGGTGCAGAAGCCGGAGTGCTGGCAGAGGCCACGGTTGTCGTACACGGTGACCGACGCGCCGTCGTAGGTGTCCCGCCGGTCGGGTATCCGCTTGGGGTCCTTGTCGCCGGTGAACCCGGTCACGGCGTGGGTGCCGTCGCAGAGTGGCTTCATGGCCGACTTGCCGCAGCGGCACAGTGCCAGCTGGGGACGGGGCTCGATGGTCTCGCCGAGGTAGGTGCGCAGCCGCTCCGCGCCGGTGAGCAGGTACGGGCCGTTGTGCGCGACCCGGATGCCGTTGGTGGCACCGGCCTGCAGCGCGGCCAGTTCCGCGATGCGTTCGGCGACCGCCACCTCCGCGTGTTCCTTCGGGGTCCGCTGCCGGACCGCGCGCAGTTCGAGGTCCTGGAGCGCCGCGGCCGCCTCGACGACCTGGGACGGCACGTGCGGCGCCGCGGTCAGTTTGGTGACCGAGGTGGTCAGCGACCACAGTGGGGTCCACCAGTCGTTGGCGGCCTTCTCGACCGCGTTCTGCTCAGGTGGGTCGGGTATCTCCGGGTTCCCGAGCAGCTCGGCCAGCGGCCGGATCACGCTGGCGCCAAGCCGCTGCGCGCCGTCCTTCCACCACGACGCCAGTGCCGCGGCTTCCGCGAGAACTCCGGCTACCTGCTCCGACGACGGTGCGGTCGGACCGGCATCGAGCGACATGGGCTGTCCTCCTCGTGAGTACCTGGCTACGTAGCGGTGGCGCTGCGCGTCCGACTCCCAGCCTGGTAACAATATCTGAACTCCTCCGTCCGCGCAGCGTAAAACGTACACACCGGCGCGGATACCACTGTGCCCGGCTCACCGTCGGGCCGGCGCGGTGTCGCGGGGGTAGATCGATATTCGCGCGAATAATCGGACGTACTACGTGACATCGCTCCTTGACAGCAATCTTGACTAGGGCAACATGACATCCCGGGGACCCACGTCCCGTCCGCCGACCCACATTGAGAAAGGCCTTCCGCTATGGCCAGGATTCTGATTCTCGTGACCAAGGCGAAGACTCTCGGTCTGCTGGACGGCCGCGAACACGCGTCCGGCTTCTGGGCGGAGGAGTTCGTCGTACCGTACGAGCGGTTCGTGAAGGAGGGCTACCAGGTCGACGTCGCCACCATCGGCGGCGAGGCGCCCACGGTGGACGAGGGCAGCATGACGAACTACATCGTCGCGGCCACCCGGCCGGTCGGCTCGCCCGACCACGACGAGGAGAACATCGCGCACTACCGCGATGCCATCGACACGCTGGACGCGCTCAAGCACCCCGGGAACGTCGGCGACATCACCCGCGAGCAGTTGGCCGAGTACACCGCCGTCTACATCAGCGGTGGCCACGGAGCGATGGAGGACATGCCGCACAGCGCGGAGATGACCCGCGTCGTCCGGTGGACCATCGAGCTCGACCTGCCGTTGGCCGTCGTCTGCCACGGCCAGTCCGCGCTGCTGCCGCTGCGCGACTCGGTCGGTCAGTGGCCGCTGGCAGGCCGCAGGATGACCGCCTTCTCGCACGACGAGGAACTCGTCACCGACATGGCGGGCCAACTGCCCTTCGTGCTGCAGCGCGAACTGGAACGCCTCGGCGCCGAGTACAGCCACGCGGACGTGATGTGGGGTTCGCACATCGTCGTGGACGGCAACCTCATCACAGGCGAGAACCCGTACTCGTCGGCCGCGTTGGCCGATACACTGATCGAGCGTCTTTCGAGCAAATAATTACGGACTAGCGTAAATTCCAGACGACTTGACGAAGTATTCGGCCGCGGTCTGTCAGGTCCGATAATCCCGGATGATTGTCGAGTAATCTGCCACTGGGAATGCCGGGACAAAGGAGCCGCTCATGCGAACGCGCCTGACGGTCAACGGATTACCCGCGGAAGCGGACGTCGAACCACGGGTGTTGCTGGTCGACCTGCTCCGGGACGCACTGGGTCTCACCGGTACCAAGGTCGGTTGTGACACCGGCCAGTGCGGCACCTGCGTCGTGCACGTGAACGGCGTGTCGGCGAAGAGCTGCGCGATCCTGGCCGTGCAGGCCGACGGCACCGAGGTGACCACGATCGAGGGGATCAACGGCCCCCCCGGCGAACTCAACCCGCTGCAGGCCGCGCTGCACGCCGTCCACGGCACGCAGTGCGGCTTCTGCACGCCCGGCATGGTGCTGTCCCTGACCGAACTGCTGCGGCGGACACCCCGGCCGACCGAGCACGAGATCCGCACCTGGCTGACCGGCAACCTGTGCCGGTGCACCGGATACCACAGCGTGGTACGCGCCGTGCTGCGCGTGGCGGCCGAGGCCGACGAGCGGGCCGGGGCGGTGTCCCAGTGACCGAAACGACGACGGCACAACAACAACGCACGCTGGGCGCGCCGCTGCCGCCGCGTGAGGACGTGGGTTTCCTGCGCGGTGAGGCCAGGTTCACCGCCGACCACACCCCGCCCGGCACGCTGCACATGGCGCTGTTGCGCAGCGCGCACGGCCACGCCCGCATCGTGCGGATCGACACCGCCCGCGCCGCCGCGATGCCCGGTGTCCGCGCAGTGCTCACCGGCGCGGACATCGCGGACAAGCTGATGCCGCTGCCGTGTGTCTGGGTTCCCGGCGGCGTGGAGAGCCATTTCCCGCCGCACCCCTACGGCATGCCCGGCGGCTGCTTCGTGCTGGCCCAGGAGCGGGTCCGGTTCATCGGTGAGCCGGTGGTCGCCGTCGTCGCCGACACGCCCTACCAGGCCCACGACGCGATCAACGAGCTCCGGATCGACTACGACCCGCTGCCCGCGGTCGTCGATCCGCGCGAGGCACTCACCAACACCGCGCCCCAGTTGCACGACGCCGTCCCCGGCAACCTCAACGCGCACTGGACCTGCGGCGACAAGGACGGCACCGACGCGGCCATCGCGGCCGCCGAGGTGGTCGTCGAACTCGACATCGTCAACCAGCGCACGATCAACAGCCCGATCGAGCCGAGAGCCGCGGTCGGCGAGTACGACGCGGCCACCGGCGACTACACCCTGCACGTCACGTCCCAGTCCCCGCACAACCACAAGTTCCTGCTGTCGGCGCTGGTGCTGGGTATCCCGTTCAACAAGCTGCGGCTGGTCGCGACGAACATCGGCGGCAGCTTCGGCTCCAAGGGCTACCTGTACCCGGACATGCCGCTGGTGTTGTACCTGGCCAAGAAGCTCGGCCAGCCGGTGAAGTGGGTCGACACCCGCAACGGGCTGATGCGCTCCACGGTGCAGGGCCGCGACCACACCCAGAAGGCGGTGCTCGCCGGCACCCGCGACGGCCAGATCACCGCGGTGCGGTGCACCAGCTGGTCCAATCTCGGCGCGTACCCGTCGACCATCGGTCCCGGCGTGGCGACCTCGCTGATGGGCCGCAGCATCCCGGGGCCCTACGCGATCCCGCACGCGTTCGCCGAGGTGTACGCGGTGTTCACCAACGTCGTACCGCTGGGCGCGCAACGCGGTTCCGGCCGGGCCGAGGCGACGTACCTGATGGAACGGCTGGTCGACCGCTACGCGGCGGAGATCGGCGGGGACCCGGCCGCGATCCGGTTGCAGAACATGGTGCCCAAGGAGAAGTTCCCGTACGACAACGGGTTGGGCTGGCACTACGACTCAGGTGACTATCCGACGGCACTGCGGCTGGCGCTGACACACGTTCGCTACGAGGACATCGAGGCCCGGCGAACCGAGGCAAGGTCGCGCGGCAAGCTCCTGGGCGTCGGCATCTCCTCGTACGTCGCCGTCTCCGGTGTCGGCCCGTCCACCCGGATGTCCAGGGAGGGCATGCTCGGCGGCACCTGGGAGAGCGCCAACATCCGGGTGCACCCGACCGGCGAGATCGCGCTCACCATCGGCTCCCAGTCCACCGGGCAGAGCCACGAGACGGTGTTCGCGCAGATCGCCGCGGACGTGCTGCAGGTGGGCATGGACTCGATCGTGGTGTACCGGTCGGACACCCACAAGGCGCCCTACGGCCAGGGCACCTACGGCAGCCGGTCCTACAGCGTCGGCGGCCCGGCCGTGCACCTGGCGGCGATGCGGATCCTGGACAAGATGCGCGAGGCGGCCGCGCACTGCTTCGAGGTGGACGAGTCCGATGTGGACTATCTGGGCGGCGTGTTCTCGGTACCGGACCAGCCTGAGCTGACCAAGACGTTCGCCGAAGTGGCGATGACGCTGTGGTACGGCTGGAGTCTCAAGCCCGGCATGGCACCCATGCTGGACGAGACGGTGTACTTCGACCCGCCGGACTTCAACTACCCGTTCGGCAGCCACATCGCGGTCGTCGAGATCGACGAGGACACCGGCGAGATCGAGGTGGTCGAGTACGTCGCCGTCGACGACTGCGGCACGGTCGGCAACCCACTGGTCGTGCAGGGACAGGTCGAGGGCAGCATCGTGCACGGCCTCGGCCAGGCGCTGCTGGAAGCCGCCCGGTTCGACGCGGACGGCCAACTGCTGACCGACGACCTGCGCAGCTACGCCCTGCCGAGGGCGACCGACATGCCGTTCATCGACCTGGACCGGACGGTCACCCCGACGCCGCACAACCCGATGGGCGCCAAGGGATCCGGTGAGACCGCGACCGTGCCGGCCGCCGCGGCGATCAGCAACGCCGTCTGCGACGCGCTCGGCGTCCGCGACATCCCCATGCCCATCACGCCGGAGAAGGTCTGGCGCGCGTTGCAGGAAAGAAGAAGATCATGACCATGATTCCGGACATCTTCGAGTACGTGGCGCCGGCATCACTCGCCGAGGCGATCGAGATTCTGGGCGCCGACCCGGCCAACGTGCCGCTGGCCGGCGGGAACGGCCTGCTCACCCTGCTCAAGCGGGGCGAGCTGAAGCCGACCACCGTGGTGGACCTGCGCAGGCTGGACGTGCTGCGCGGGCTCGCGTTCACCGCGGAGGGCCGGTTACGGGTCGGCGCGCTGACCACGCTCACCGAACTGGTGGACGATCCGCGGGTCCAGGCCGCGCACCTGCCGGGTGTGCTCGGCGACGCGCTGGCCGCGGCCGGTGACGTGCAGGCCCGCAACCGCGCCACCATCGGCGGCACGCTGGCGTCGGCCGCACCGGGCAGCGACCTGTCCGCGGCGCTGTTGGTGCTGGACGCGACCGCGGACGTGATGGGGATCAACGGCAGCCGGGTCGTCCAGGTGGCCGCGCTCCTGGACGGCAGCGCGCAACTGGGCCCTGGTGAGCTGATCACCGCCGTGGACCTCAGCCCCGCCGAGCCCGGCAGCGCCTACAACCGCCTCGCCGACCGCGCGACCCTGCACGCCCTGTGCGGTGTGGCCGTCACGGTGGCACTGGGCGCGGACGGCACGGTGAGCCGCTGCCGGATCGCGGCCACCGGTTCGATGCGCCACCCGCGGCGACTGAACGAACTGGAGGCCAGTCTGATCGGCACGACACCGCCGGTGCTGGTGCCGCCACAGGCCGGCAGGCTGTTCGTCGGCGACCGGTTGGCATCCGCCGCCTATCGCAGGGCGATGACGAGCAGGATGGCCGAACGGGCGTTCGCCGGCGCGGTGCTCCGCGCGCGCAACGCCGGATAGCACGGGAGACGGATGACACGCCTTGCGCCGGAGCTTCGTGTCCGCCGGTGGACTCGACCGATGCCGCTGCGTGACCACGCCGTACCGCATCGGGCGAGCACGCCACTGGAGTGTCTGTTCGACCTGTGTTTCGTGGTGTCGGTGTCCATTCTCGGCACCCAGCTGTCCCAGTCCGTTGTGGACGGACATGGCCTTGCCGGTGGCGTCCGCTATCTGCTGCTGTTCATACCGGTCTGGTGGACCTGGATGCTGTTCTCCTGGTTCGCCAGCGCGTTCGACAACGACGACGTCCCGTACCGGTTGACGACGCTGGCCCAGATGGCGGGCGCGCTGGGCATCGCGGCCAGCATGCCGTCCGCCGTCCGCGGCGACTACACGCCGCTGACCTGGGCTTTCACCGCAGCCCGGCTGCCGTTGGTGGCGTGCTGGCTGCGTGGCGCGTGGCACAACCCGGCCGACCGGGCCTTCCCGCTGCGCTACGCCGGGGGCATGGTCGGGTGCACCGTGCTGTGGCTGGCGCTGCTCGCGGTGCCGATTCCGCCGCGGTTCGTCGGCTACGTGATCGTGCTGATCCTGGAACTGTCCGTCCCGCGCTGGGCGACGGCGGCCGCCCAGCGGCAGAGTTTCCATGTCGGCCACATCACGGAGCGATACGGCCTGTTCACCCTGATGGTGCTGGGCGAGTCGATCCTGTCGGCCACGGTCGCGCTACAGGGGTCGTTCAGCAACGGGATCACCGCCGGCATGCTGGTGATCGGCAGCGCCGCACTGGTCTCCGCGTTCGCCGTGTGGTGGCTGTACTTCGACTTCGTCGACGGCCGCGCGCTGATGTCGAGCAGTCGGGCCGCCTTCGGCTGGGGCTACGGCCACCTCCTGGTGTTCGCCTCGATCGGCGCGATGGGCGCGGGCGCCAAGGTCGCCGTCGTGGCGTACGAACACCACCGGTTCGGCCTCGCCGACCAGTTGGCGATGGGCCTGCCGACCGCGGTGTGCATCGCGGCGATGGCCTACATCCGGTCGCTGTCGGTCGGTTCCGCGTGGTACCTGACCGCGGCCCGGCTGTCCTCGGCGTTGCTCGTCGTGGTCGTCGCGCTGGCCGCGGGCCGAGCAGGCCCCGCCGCGACCGCGGCGGCAGCGGCCGCCATCCTGGTGCTCCAGGCGGCCGCGGAAACCATCTGGCACGGCCTGCGCGACGAGATCGTGCCGATACCCGACTGACAGGCGGAAACTCGACTGGCAGGATGGTGACCTTGATCCCCGGCGAGTGGAGTGCCCGTGACGAGATCAGTCGTGCCGACCAGGGTCCTGCTCACCGGCGCGTTCGGCCTGATCGGCAGCGCGACACTGGAGGTGCTGCGCGCCAACGGCATCGCGGTGACCGCCCTGTCCAATGTCGCCCCCGACACGCTGCCGCCGGGTGTGGACAGGTCGTTCGTCGGCGACGCAGGCGACGTCGACCTGGTCCGGTCGGCACTGGCGGACGTGGACGCCGTGGTGCACCTGGCCGCCCTGGCCTCGCCGCGGCACGGCACCGCGGTCGACGTGTTCGCCGGCAACACCAGAGCCACCTTCGCGGTCCTGGACGAGGCGGGCAAGGCCGGTATCCGCAGGGCGGTGATAGCCAGCAGTTACTCGGCGCTCGGCCTCCCGTTCGCCGAGCGACTGCTGCACCCGCCCTACTTCCCCATCGACGAAAACACCCCGCTACAGGTCGAGGACTGCTACGCGCTGTCCAAACAGGTCGACGAGGCAACGGCACACATGGCCGCCCGGCGGTACGGAATGACCGTGGTGGCGCTGCGTTTCCCGTTCGTGGCCACCGCAGAACGAATCGCGCAACGTATCGAGATGGTCACCGCAGACCCCGCCGACGCCGCCCGCGAATGCTGGACCTACTTGGACGTCCGGGACGCGGCCGAGGCCGCGGTACTGTCGCTGACCGCGCCGCTGACCGGCGCGCAACCAGTATTCCTTGCCGCGCCACAGACTCTGGCGCCCTACCCGACCGAGGACCTGATCCGCGCGTACCACTCGGACAGCGAGATCCGCGTCCCGCTGCCCGATCGAACGGCGCCCATGGACCTGGCCCCCGCCGCCCAACTACTGGGCTTCACGGCCCAGCACGTGGTGCAGTTGCCGACGAAACCGTTGCAGTAATCCATACGGGTGGTTTTGGCCGGAATGGTCGCGGCCGGCCGACAGGCTCGCAGATGTGGCATCGATCGGGGAGATCGCGGCAGGCGTGCGCGCTGCGCTGGAGAAGGTCGCGGCAGCACGCGCCCAGTTGACGGCCACGCTCACCCAGCTCCAGGCAGTAGGCGAGGCATACGCCCGACTCGGCGACGGCAGCTCCCAACCGGACCTGCCGGCCGCAGCGGTAGAAGCCCACCGCGCGACCGATCAGGTCCGACAGGTGGTCGCCACCCTCGATCAGGCAACCACCGCAGCCGAGCGCTACCTCGCAACAATCGTCGGCCCAGCGCCACCGGCCGAGCCCCGACCAAGCAAGGACCAGGTCGACCGCCTACGCCGCGAGCTACCACCACCGATCACAGCCGCCGAAAGCGGCACCGGCCGCAAGACCCACGGCCGCTGGTTCGCCGGCGATGGAGTGGTGCACCAAGTCGTGAGCGGTGTAGATGAGTGGTCGGAATATGGCGACAAAGTGTTCGACCGAATGAACATTGCTCCGCTCTGGGTCACCCGCCATGCCGAGATGAAGGTCGGGGCGCAGCTACGCGCCGAGGTCGAACGGACCGGGCAGCCACAGCACGCTACGGTCGTGCTGAACTTCGAGCCGTGTCGGGAACGGACTCGGCTGCGCGAGGCTGCTGCCAGTGATGTTGCCGGAAGGGTGTTCACTGACTATCCATGCGCCGAACTACCGGCGCACGTTCACCGGAGGACTGAAGCTGTGATCGCGCTGGAGTGGTGGTACTCGAACAGCCAACAGGAAGGCCATGTGACTCGCACATCCGCCGAGGTCGATTCCATGCTCGACACGCTGGCTGGCATGTCGCGGGAGGACTGGCCGGTGTTGGCCGAGGTCACGCAGGCTGATGTCGATGATATTCGCGCACCGATGTTGGGTGTTGGCCTGCATGTCGACCGGGGGATGTTGTGGTATTCCGGGCCGGACAATCTGCGGGGAAGTTGCAGCCATGGCGACGCTCCGATCGATGGTGAGCCGATCGACTACATGATCGGCAACTCCGATACTGAGATGCCGGCGGACTGTGAGATACCCGCCGATGTCGTACGGCGTGCTGTGCATGAGTTCGCGGAGAATCCGCGACGGCCTGTCGGGGTGCCGTGGCGGCCGATCCGGTGAGCGTAGGGAATATGCGGTAGCGGCAACAGTCTATCGGGTGAATGCGGAATTCGGCTGGATCTGATTGTCTTGGAGACAATTGATCAGCCGAGTTCGGGAGGACGCATGGGCAGCACTGGCCCGCAGAAGCTGGTGACCGTGGTGTGGAGTGGATTGGCAGCGGAGGTCCGGCACATCCGCGACGACTGCGGCCTCAGCCTTGAGGCTGTCTGCGAGCAACTCGGCTGGCAACAGTCCAAATTGTCGCGGATGGAGCGTGGTCAGCAGTGCATCTCGGCCGCTGACCTGGCTTCGCTGCTGGTGATCTACAAGGTAACGGGCCGCGAGCGCGCAGGGCTCCTGCACCTTGTGGAGCGACAGGACGAGCCGGGCCGCTGGATACTCCATTCCCCTTTGACGCCAACGTCCGCCACGCTGATGCAGCTTGAGGCGGAGGCCATCTCGTTGGTCAATGCCCAGCCGCTCCTGGTACCCGGGCTGCTCCAGACGCCCGACTACGCCCGTGCGGTGATGATGGCCGACGGTGTGGCACCCGAACTGGTCGAATCACGGCTTGCGACGAGGATCGAGAGGCAACTTGTGCTGACCAAGGCCAAGCCGCCCAAGTTCGACATCATCCTGGACGAGAGCGTGTTGCATCGACCACTGGGCGGTAGCGCGGTCATGGCGCGGCAGTTGCGTGCTCTGCTGGAAGTCGCGGATCGACCGAACATGCGGCTGTGGGTCGTGCCCACCACGGCGAGTACGGATGCCGGGTTCTTTTGGCCGGCCTATGTGATCGGCTTCCCGCGCGCCGACACCGTCGTCCACCTGGAGAGCAAGGCATCGTCCGTTTACATCGAGGACAAGGAGATGATCGACTTCTACCAACGTTACACGGCGAGGCTGGGCCAGGTAGCGCTGAACCCTGTCCGGTCCGCGGACCTCATTGCTACCATGGAAAGGCAGTTCAAGCGGGAGTGAGGGGCCGATGAGCGATCTGACTTGGCGGAAGTCGACCTACACCGGCGGATCTGAAGGCGGCGACTGCGTCGAGTTGGCGTCGCAGGGTGCGGTGCGGGACAGCAAGAACCCTGATGGGCCCGTGCTGAGCGTCGAGATCACCGCGCTCGTGACCGCCGTGAAGTCAGGCCAGATCGCAGGTTGAGCCATAAGGCGCGCAGCAGCGTGCTGAGCTTGGCCAGGGAGTTCGGGTGCGCCAGCATCGTGGTGACCCTGGCCAGCCGCTCGTTCGTCACCGAGTCCGTCATCGACGCCTTGAACAGCTGGCCGCTGAACCACCGGATCAGCCGATAACCACGGGGATACGGGCCGTCGACGTGCGGCAGCTCCAGGTCGGCGAACGTGGAGACCTGCCACGCGACGTCCACCACGACCCGCACCAGGTCGAAGTACGGCATCGCGGGCTCGCGCAGCGACGGCTGCGAACGCAGGTACTGCGACAGGCACGACGCGTGCAGCGTCGCCGACGTCATGCCCTGGCCGTAAACCGGATTGAACGACGCGACCGCGTCGCCCGCCGCGATCAGCCCGGCGGGAAACCGCTCCAGCTCATGGAAGTCGCGTCGTCGGCTGTCGGCCTGGTGGTAGGTGACGACCTCACGGACCATCGTGGCGCGCTCGGCGATGTCGCCGAACACCTCGGGGAAGTCCTTGCGGCACCGCGTGATGAAGTCCTGGGTGTCCTTGCTCGGGCGGTCGTCGCCGTAGCCGGAGATCAGCAGGATCCAGCGGTCGCCCTCGACCTTGAGGAAGCCGCCGATCCGGGCCGGCCTGCCGGTGTCTGGGTCGGCGCTGGACTGGGAGATGGCCGACCACACGTCGCTGACCTGCTCGTCATAGGAGAACATCGCGGTCGCGTAGTTCAGTTTGATCGGCATACGGCGCATCGGCGGGCGCTGCCAGCCGTTCTCCTCGAGCCAGTCACCGAGCCGGCTGGACCGGCCGGTCGCGTCGACGACGAGGTCGGCCTGCTCGGTCACCACGTCCGGCGAGTCGGCCGGCACGTAACGGGCACCGGTCACCCGGTCGCCGTCGAAGACGAGACCGTCGGCGCGGCCGGTCACCAGCTTGATGTTGTCGATGGCCAACACTCGCCGCCGGACCAGCGCTTCGAGGAACGGGCGGCTGCTGATCAGCACCGGCCAGTCCGCGATGAACGGCGCCGCGACGCGCAGGTCACCGTTCATGAAGAACTGGGCCCGCGAGCCGTCTGCCGGCGGCATCACGGCCCCCGCCTCGAATGCGGCCGCGTTGAAGCCGGGAAACCAGCGCTCCAACTGGACCGCGCCGGCCGGCAGCAGCGCGTGCACCTGGGTGCCCTGCGGCACCCCAGGCCGCGCGCCGGCATCCGCGTCGGAGTCGTCACGCTCGATGATGATGACCTGCTCCGCGTGCTCGCTGAGCACCCGCGCGGCCATCAGGCCCGCCATGCTCGCGCCGAGCACGACCGCCCGCCGCATGAGGACGGTGGCCGATTCCTGTTGCCGCGCCGCGCTGATCTCCGCGAATGCCTGCACCGGTGAAGTGGACAATCCCGACCCCTCGAAACGTGACCACGCGTAGTGAACGCCGTTAACTCGAAGGGTAGCAGGAACGTGTTTCAGGTGAACTTGAGGTCGCCGACGCGGGTGCGCTTGAGTTCGAAGAAGTCCGGGTAGCTCGCGAGTGCGACGGCACCGTCGAACACCCGCAGCGCGTCGTCACCGCGCGGGACCGAGTTGAGTACCGGCCCGAAGAACGCGACGCCGTCGACGTGGATGGTCGGCGTGCCGACGTCCATACCGACCGGGTCCATGCCCTCGTGGTGGCTCTTGCGCACCGCTTCGTCGTACTCGGTCGAGTCCGCCGCCTCGATCAGCTCCGCGGGAGCGCCCATGGCGGCGAGCGCCGCCTCGATCACGGCCCTGCGATCCTTGTTGTCCTGGTTGTGATAGCGGACACCGAACTCGGTGTAGTACTGGCGCAGCGCGGCTTCGCCGTCCCGCTGCGCGAGCGCGGCCGCCACCCGGACCGGCCCCCATCCCGACTCGAGCCTGGCCTTGTAGTCCTCGGGCAGGTTGTCCCGGCCGGTGTTGAGCACCGTCAGGCTCATGATGCGGAACCGCAGGTCCAGGTCGCGGTGCTGCTCGACCTCGAGGATCCAGCGCGACGTGATCCACGCGAACGGGCAGATCGGGTCGAAGTAGAAGTCGACCCTGGTGGGCCGGGACTGGGTGGTCACGGTGTTCTCCTGTGCGGCGTCGGAACGGCGGATCTCCATCACAACAGATCCGGACGGGAGTCCCAACGCTGTCACCCTGGATTAGGCGATATGGCCGACATGAGGCAACTGTTAATCAAGATAATTTTGAACCCTTCGCTCGGATCATCCGTATGTGGGCTGTCGGCGGCACCGATGCCGCCGCGAAGGGTGGAGGAAACCGGTCCATGTTCAAGCGCGCACTACTGAGCACGCTGTCACTGGCAGTCGGTATCACGCTCACCGCAGGCGGTGTCGCCGCCGCGCAGGTCAACCCTGCGCATGAACACAGCCAGACGACCTTCTACGTCGCGACCCTGGCCGGGGCGAACGAGGTGCCGGCAGCGGATCCGGCCGACCAGGCCAGGGCGGTCATCCGTGTCACCGGCACGCAGGTCTGCTTCGCGGAGAACTGGTCGCACCTGACCGGCCCGACCGCGTCGCACATCCACTCCGGTGCGGCCGGCGTCGCCGGCCCGGTCGTGGTCCCGTTGTTCGCCGGCGCCGTGCCGACCAGCATCAACGCGATCACCGGCTGCACCACGTCCACCGCGGCGACGCTGGCCGCGATCAAGGCCAACCCGTCCGCTTTCTACGCCAACATCCACACCCCGCTGTTCCCGGCGGGCGCGGGACGCGGCCAACTCCGCGTGCTGCACGGGTCGTTCGATATGGACAGCGCCCTGGAGGGCTCGAACTTCGCGGCGTTCGCGCGCAGCGCCAACGTGACGCCACCCACCGTCCCCAACGGCACGTCGTTCGCGTTCTTCCGCGTCGGCACCGACACGATGCACTTCGCGTTCTCGTGGCACAACATCGTGGAACAGCCGTTCGCCGCGCACATCCACAGCGGCGCGGCCGGCACCAACGGACCGGTGGTGGTCCCGTTCTTCGCCACCGCGACCACGGCCGGACTGCCGCCGACGATCACCGGCATCGCCGGCTCGGTGACGGCTGATCCCACCGTGCTGACCCAGATCCGACAGAACCCGAAGGCGTTCTACTTCAACATGCACACCGCCGCCTTCCCGGCCGGCGTCGTCCGCGGCCAACTCTTCCGCATCGGCTGAGAACCGCATCCGGTGCCGGGGACGTACGGGTCCCCGGCACCGTTGCCGTGCCGTGACTCGCGCTGGTCACGTGACCGTCATTTCCAGGAATCATCGCCGTCCTACGCTCCCGCCACGTCGTGGGAGATGAGGTGCGGTGGCCGATGCGTATCGCGTTGGTTGGTCCGGCCCATCCGTGGCGCGGCGGGATTCCGTTGCACACCGCCGAACTGGCGCACCGCCTCGCCGCGGTCGGCCATGACGTGCGGATCTGCTCGTGGCGCTCGCAGGGCCCGGCCCGGTGGCTGCCCACCCAGCGCGACCGGCTCGCCACACCGGAGGCGCCGCCCTACCCGGCCAGCACCTACCCGCTGGACTGGCGCAGCCCGCTGAGCTGGTGGTGGGTCGGCCGCAGGCTGGCCCGGCAGTCCGACGTGGTCGTCCTGGTCAGCTACACCACCGTGCAGGCACCGGCGCTCGGCCTCGTCGGCGCGGTCGCGCGCCGCGGCGCCCGGGTGATCGCGGTGTGCCACAACGTCCTGCCGCACGAGCGCCACCCCGCCGACCGGTGGCTGACCACCCTGCTGCTGCGGACGACAGATGGAGTGCTGGTGCACAGCAACCAGCAGCACGCCACCCTGACCGCGTTGACCAACCGCCCAGCGACCGTGGCCGCGCTGCCACCGCACCTGCCCACGACCGGACCCAGAACCGAACCCCGAACAGCCGCGCACGGACTGGTGTTCTTCGGCACGATCCGCCACTACAAGGGACTCGACGTCCTGCTGCACGCGCTGGCCCGCGTCCCGGATGTCCGGCTGTCCGTGGTCGGGGAGTTCCGCGACGGGTCCGACTCGGTTCGCGAGCTGATCGCGCGACTCGGATTGACCGATCGCGTCACCCTACGGCCGGGTTACCTGCCAGCAGGCCAGATCGCCGACCTGTTCGCCACCGCCGACGCGGTCGTGCTGCCCTACCGAGCCGCGACCGCGTCGCAGCACGTTGCCCTCGCGCACCAGCACGGCGTGCCGGTCATCGCCACCCGGGTCGGGAACTTCCCCGACATGGTCACCGACGGCGTCGACGGCCTGCTGTGCGAACCGGACGACGTCGACGACCTCACCCGTGCCATCCAGCGGCTGTACCGGCCGGGGCAGTTGGCAGCGCTGCGCGCGGCGGTCCTGCCGGCGGACACCGAAGCGCACTGGCGGGAGTACCTGGGCACGCTGTTCGCACTGCTGACGCCACCGGCCACCCGCCGCGCGGCAGTACCGCCGCGCGTGAACTCCTAGGCGTCGCCGGGATCAGCCACGATGTGCACGGCCGCCTCCTCCGCCGACGCGCCTGCGCCGTCGACGCCGACGTCCACCGCCAGCAGGTCGGCATCCCACTCCGGCCCGCCGACGCTGGCCGCGTCGTCGGCGACGTAGGACTCGCTGACCAGCCGGCCGGATCGGGTCGCGCCGACCTCGTCGTCGATCAGCTCGCCGTCGGAATCCGTGGCGTCGCCGAGTCCGTCGCCCTCGTCGAGTGGGTCGACGTACCCGACGTCCGGCAGTTCGCGGGCCAGCCGGCCCGCCAGGCTCTCGCCGGCAGCCTCCTCGCGGGCCGTCGTCCCCCAGTCGTCGACGGCCCACGGCCGTTCGGCGGGGGAGTAACCCTCGTCGAGGGGGTCGGCGACACCGGTGTTGTCCAGGGTGTCCGCGGAGTCCAGCTGTTCGAGGACGTCGTCATCGATCTCGTCGCGGTCCATACTCATACTCTCCCACCGGCCTCAAGTCGCCGGCCCGCCCGCGGTCGCGGTCTTGATGAGCGGCGCGTCCCGCGACAACTCCCGGAACCCGACGCTGTAGTAGAGCCCGCGCGCCCGAGGATGCCCCGGCGCACCCAGGCAGACGACCGTCATATGCGCGGCCCCGGCCGCCCGCGCCAGCTGCATCCCGTGCAGCAGCATCGCCCTGCCCAGCCCTTGACGCCGGTAGTTCGGATGCGTCCCGACCGGCTCGAACTCGGCGGTCTTGTTGGCCTCGTCGAGCCACATGATCGTCGAGGACGCCATCGTGCCGTCCGGCGCCTGCACCAGGATGTGCAGGTCGCCGCGATACGTCGCCGTCTGCCGGACGCCCTGGTAGGCCTCGGCCGAATACGTCGAGGGCGCCCAGGCGTCCACATGGGCCTGGAATGCTGCCGCCGGTCCGGCCTCCTCGGCGGTGCGGAACCGGAATCCCGCTGGCAGCACCGGCTCCTCGACCTCGATGAGGTCGCGCTCGTTGAGCTGGGTCCAGTACCCGGAGTCGCCGCGCGAGGCCGGGTCGGTCTCGTAGCCGTGCGCCGCCCATCGCGTCAGGGCGAACTCGTCGGCGGCGCCGGGCAGCACCGTACGTTCGAGGTTCGCGGCCGTGGCGTCGTACCAGTCGATCACCTCGTCCACCAGCCCGGCATGGTCGGGATGGACTTGATACGCCAGATAGGCGCTGGTGACGTCCGTTACCGACCCGTCACTCCGCCGCACCTGACGCGGCAGCTGGGCCCAGCCCCACGCGACCAGCTCCCCGCCGGAGAACCACAGCCGTCGCGGCCAGTGTGCGCCGTCGCTGGCGTGCCCCTTGCCCCAGTTCCAGGCCAACTCGCCGAACGACGCGTCGGCGTTGATCAGCTCCGGCCAGGTGGCGGTGACACGCTGCGCCAGACCCTGCATGAGCCGCACGTCCTCGGCGGTCATCAGCTCGGCGTTCGTCATGGTGCGCCACTGTGTCAGGACTCCGCACAGCCGTCGAACCACTTTCCGGCCACCGACCGCGGATACCTTGCCGGGCAAGGTATCCGCGGTCGCTGTGGGTCAGCCGATCGTGGTGGTGGCCAGGACCGGGTTGGGGTTGGGGAAGCCGACGGTCGGTGCGTTGACCGGGAAGCCGAGCACCGAGACCACCGCGGTGAACGTCAGGCCGGGGTCGCTGAAGCTGGTGCCGGCGAGTTGGGCCTGGATGGTGCCTGAGCTGCCCGCGGTGAGGCCGAGGGTGAGCGTGGGCAGTGTGAACGTCGCGCCACCGGCGATCGGGCCCGGCACGGTGACTGTGATGACGTTGCCGCTCTCGGCCACCGTCGGCGCTGCGCTGCCGAGGCCCGCGCCGCCGGACAGTGCGGCCGACACGAAACTGGAGTTGGCCGGTACCGGCAGCTTCAGCGCGATGTTCTGGATCTGGTTGATCGTGTGGCCGCCCGCGCTGGTCGGCACGGTGACCGGCTGCGGAGCGAGGACGTCGGTGACCGGGCCACCGGGCGCGACGCTTGCCGGCGCGGTCGTGTCGACGCCGACGGACAGCGTCGAGTCGACGGTCTGGCCGGCCGCGGTGGACTGGATGTCGTAGGTGACGGTCTGGGTGGCTGCGTGCGCCGCGATGGTGGCGCCGAACACGGGCAGTAGTGCCAGGGCAGTGACACCGATCAGTCGGGCCCCGACACGACGGAACTGGGACTTCATCGTCGTTCACCTCAACGGATCATCGGATCAAGCGGATTTTTCCGGCGAGCCGCGGACTCAGCCCCAGTGTTACTTCTGAGTATCTTTCACATCAAGGCTTGACCATTCACAAATAAGTTTCACGTTTTGTCGACAGTTCGGACATGTGGCTACGCAAGACTTGCGTAGCGCAGCGAGCGGCTTGCGTGCTGGTCGTGAGCCAATGTTGCTGTCCGGCAAGACATCGCGGGTCAGTGGCGGCGGCAAGTGTCAACAAGTTGCAAGACTCAGTCGGACTATTGCGGCTGGTTGTCACTAATATGTATGTTCGCGATACAGCCGATTTCGGGTACTCAGCGAGGAGCGACCCCAGCATGCGGATCTGGCGCAGCGCACTCATCGCCGCGATCGCGGCGCTCGGCCTGACCATCCCCGCCACCGCCACCAACGGACCGGCCCCGCACGCGAGCGCGGCGCTGTCGTCCGACGTGCAGTTCTTCTACTACCCGTGGTACGGCAACCCGACGGTGTCCGGCGCGTGGCGGCACTGGCAGCAGGGCGGTCACAACCCGCCCGCCGACATCGGCTCGAACTACTACCCGGTCAACGGCGCGTACGACTCGAACGACCTGACCGGCGCCGTCGCCCAGCAGCTGGCGTGGATCCAGCGGGCCGGCGTCGGCGTGCTCATCTACAGCTGGTGGGGCCAGGGTTCCTACGAGGACGGCCTGGCGGCGGGCGTCCTGAGCGAGGCGGCGAAGTTCGGTATCAAGGTGGCCTGGCACATCGAGCCCTACGGCGGACGGACCGCCGCGTCCGTGGTCTCGGACATCAACTACATCAACGGAAAGTACGGCGCCAGCCCGGCGTTCTTCCGCGACTCCGCGCACGGCGACAAGGCGGCGTTCTACGTCTTCGACAGCCTGAACGTCACCGACTGGTCCGCGCTGGACGCGGTGACCGGCGCCAACATCGTGTTCGCGCAGACCACCGACACGTCGAAGGTCGCGCACTTCAACGGGATGTACACCTACGACGTCCTCGCCGCCGTCAACGCGATCGGCTGGGCAGGTGTCGGCGCGTACTGCCAGGCACACGGGCTGGTCTGGGCACCGTCGGTCGGACCGGGCTTCATCAACGACCGCGCCGTGCCCGGCACCACCACGCCGACCCTGGACCGCGCCAACGGCGCCACCTACGACCAGGAATGGCACAACGCCATGACGCCGAGCATCGGCGGCGCACCGAACTGGGTCACCGTCACGTCGTTCAACGAATGGCACGAGGGCACCCAGATCGAGCCTGCCACGGCCAACCCGCCGGCCGGCATCGGCTACCAGACCTACTCCGGCGCCTACGGCACGACCGGCACCGCCTCCCAGACCACCTACCTGGACCGCACCCGATTCTGGGTCGGCCAGTTCGACCACACCGGCACCCCGTGAACGCTGCCGACCATCGGGCCTGCCACGAAACCCTTGTTCGGCG